>NZ_JASJOY010000117.1:0-25135 GCF_031426985.1 Hydrogenophaga sp. | reverse complement strand
CGCCAGGCCGTCGAAGGTGGAGGTGCCGCGGCCGATCTCGTCCATCAGCACCAGGCTCTGGGGCGTGGCGGCGTGCAGGATCTGCGCGGCCTCGGTCATCTCGACCATGAAGGTCGACTGCGCGTTGGCCAGGTCGTCGGCCGCGCCGATGCGGGTGTGGATGGCGTCGATCGGGCCGAGGCGGCAGCCGGCGGCGGGCACGTAGCTGCCCATGCTGGCCAGCAGCACGATGACGGCCACCTGGCGCATGTAGGTGGATTTGCCGCCCATGTTGGGGCCGGTGATGACCTGCATGCGCTGCTTGCCGCCCAGCACCGTGTCGTTGGCGATGAAGCTGCCGCCGGTGGTTTCGTTCAGCCGCGCTTCGACGACGGGATGGCGGCCGCCGCGGATCTCGATACAGGGCTCGGGCGCGAAGCTCGGCTCGGTCCAGTTCAGCGTCAATGAGCGTTCGGTCAGGGCGCACAGCGCGTCCAGCGCGGCCATGGCGCGGGCCAGCCGGGTCAGCGGGGCGATCCAGGCCTGCAGCTCGTCGAGCAGCAGTTCGTAGAGGTATTTCTCGCGCGCCAGCGCCCGGTCCTGCGCCGAGAGCGCCTTGTCCTCGAAGGCCTTGAGCTCGGGCGTGATGAAGCGCTCGGCGTTTTTCAGCGTCTGGCGGCGGCGGTAGTCGTCGGGCACCTTGTCGATCTGGCCCTGCGTGACCTCGATGTAGAAGCCGTGCACCTTGTTGAACTGCACGCGCAGGTTGGCGATGCCGGTGCGCGCGCGTTCGCGGGTTTCCAGGTCGATCAGGAAACCGTCGCAGTTGGTCTGGATGCCGCGCAGCTCGTCCAGCTCGGCGTCGAAGCCGTCGGCGATCACGCCGCCGTCGCGCACCAGCGCGGCCGGTTCGGGGGCGATGGCCTGGGCCAGCAGCTCGGCGCAGCCCGGCGGCGGCGTCAGGTCGGCGGCGATGCGCTGCAGCAGTGCGGGCGGTGTGGCGCCGAGGCCGGCGGCCAGCGCACGCGCCAGCTGTGCGGAACGCGCCAGCGTCGCCGTCAGGCCGACCAGTTCGCGCGGGCGCACCTGGCGCAGCGCGGTGCGGGCGGTGATGCGCTCGACGTCGCTCGATCCCTTGAGTTCGGCGCGCAGGCCCTGCCACAGCCCGCCGCGCAGCAGGCCGATGGCGGCCAGCCGTTCGCGCGCCTGGGTGCGCTCGCGGCGCGGCTCCAGCAGCCAGCTGCGCAGCGCGCGGCTGCCCATGCCGGTGTGGCAGGTGTCGAGCAGCGAAAACAGCGTGGGGCTGGTGTCGCCGCGCAGGGTGTGGGTGAGTTCGAGGTTGCGGCGGGTGCCCGCGGGCAGGTCGATCAGCTCGCCGCTGCGCGCCACCTGCAGGCTCTTGACGTGGGTGAGCGCGCGGCCCTGCGTGTGTTCGGCATAGGCCAGCAGCGCGGCGGCGGCGGCGTGCGCGTCTTTCAGGTCCTGCGCGTCCCAGGCGGCCAGGCTGGCGGCCTGCAACTGCTCCAGCAGCTTGCGTTCGCCCAGCCCGGCGTCAAACGCCCAGGCCGGCCGCACCACGGCCACGCAGGGCTGGCCGCTGGGCAAGGGTTGTGCGCTGATCTGCTGCAGCGACTTTTCAAACGCGGGCGTGACCTCGGCGCTGTAGAGCAGCTCGCCAGGCCCGACGCGGGCGATCCAGTCGGCCAGTTCGTCGCTGGCGCACTGGGCCATGAACACGATGCCCTGCGTCACCGACAGCCAGGCCAGGCCGGCGCCGGTGCGCGCGCCGGGGTGCACCGCCATCAGCAGCGCCTCGGTCTTGTCGGACAGCAGTTCGGTGTCGGTCAGGGTGCCGGGTGTGACCACCCGCACCACCTTGCGTTCCACCGGGCCTTTGGCGGTGGCCACGTCGCCCACCTGCTCGGCGATGGCGACCGACTCGCCCAGCTTGATCAGGCGCGCCAGGTAGTTGTCGACCGAATGGAAGGGCACGCCGGCCATGACCACCGGCTGCCCGCCCGACTGGCCGCGCTGGGTGAGGGTGATGTCCAGCAGCCGCGCCGCCTTTTCGGCGTCGGCGTAGAACATCTCGTAGAAGTCGCCCATGCGGTAGAACAGCAGGGTGTCGGGATACCCGGCCTTGAGGGCCAGGTACTGCTGCATCATGGGGGTGTGGTGGTCCAGCGGGGCGGTCAAGGCAGGCTCGGGCGGTCGGTCCAATATGGGCGGCAACTGTAGCAGTTCGGTCCCGCGCCATGCTTGAGCCACAATGGGTGCAACCTTCCTTGATCGCACCGTTTTCAGGCCCATGCCTCCCGCTGCTCCCGACTCCTCCGGTCTGCCCTACGAAGCCATGTTCATGGCGGCCCCGGTGCCCGCGTCTCTGAGCCGGGAATCCGACGGCCGGTTGCTGGCGGTCAACGACGCCTGGCTGGCCGCGACCGGCCTGACGCGCGAGGCGGCACTGGGCCGCACCACGGTGGAGCTGGGGCACTGGCCCAGCGATGCGGAGCGCCAGGCCTATCTGAGCACCTTGTCAACGGGACCGAGCGAGCGCATCCTCTGCCTGGACGGGGAGCGGGGCCTCAGGGTGCGCCTGCTGACCCGCCGGCTGGAGATGGCGCCTGAGCCCCTGTTGCTGGTGTTCCTGCACGAGATATCCCGCGAATTCGAGGCCGAGCACGCCCTGCAGGCCATGAACCTCGATCTGCAGCGGCAGGTGGAGCTGTACGGGGCGATCGAAAAGCTGGCCCGGGTGGGCCACTGGACCAATGCGGACGACGACGACCGGATCGTCTGGTCGGCCGGCCTCCACGAACTGGCGGGCTTCGCTCCACAGGAATCCCTGCCCCGGCATGCCGGGCGCGGCGGCATCCACCCCGACGACCTGGCCGCATGGCAGGCCGCACGCGAGGTCATGGACGGGCGCACCGTCGAATTCCGCTGGCGGCGCCCGGACAATGGGTGCGAGCTCTGGCTGCGCACGCGCATGGGACGCACCACCGTGGCGGGCAATCCCCAGACCGATTTCGGCGTGTTGCAGGACATCACCACCGAAAAGCAGGCCACGCTGGCCCAGGCCGAGCAGCTCGCGTTCATCCGCAACATCACCGCCCGCGTGCCGGGCACCCTGTTCCTGGCCCGGCAACGGCCCGACGGCAGCAGCCACTTTCCCTACCTCAGCGAAGCGGCGGCCGTCATGCTGGAGCTGGATCCGAAGGACCTGCAGCGCGACGGCAATCTGCTGTTCACGCGGGTGCACCCGGACGACAAGGCACCCATGCTGGCCACGCTCACGCAATCGGCCCGCGACCTGAGCCTCTGGCACCAGGTGTATCGGGTGCTGCTGCCCCGGGGGGGCGTGCGCTGGTACAGCGTGGACGCGCTGCCGCAGCGCGAACCCGATGGCTCCACGCTCTGGCACGGCTTCACCAACGATGTGACCGAGACGCGCCAGGCCGAGCAGGCGCTGGCGCGGCAGCACCGCATGCTCGAAGCGGTGCAGCAGGCGCAGGCGGCGTTCATCGAATCGGACGACAAACGCTCGGCCTTTTCCGGGCTGCTGGAGACCTTGCTGACCGTCACCGGCAGCGAGTACGGTTTTGTGGGCGAGGTGCTGTTCGACATGCGCGAGCAGCCCTACATCAAGATGCATGCGATCTCCAACATCGCCTGGGACGAAGCATCGCAGCGCCAGCACGGCGAGCAGCTGGAGGCGGGCATGGTGTTCCGCAACCTGCAGACCCTGTTCGGGCATGCCCTGTGCACCGGTGAGACGGTCATTGCCAACGACCCGGCCAACGACCCGCGCGCCAGGGGCCTGCCGCCCGGACACCCTCCGCTGAACGCGTTTCTGGGCGTGCCGCTGGCGGTGGGCGACCGGCTGGTGGCCATGGTCGGGTTGTCCAACCAGCCCGGCGGCTACAGCCAGGCCGACGTGGACTTTCTTCAGCCCCTGCTGGGCGCGGTGCGCCAGCTGGTGATCGCCTGGCGCGGTCACCACGAACGCCGGCGCGCGCGCTTGCAGTTCCAGGCCACCAGTGCCTTGCTGGCCGAAAAGAGCGCCGCCCTGCAGATGACCTTTGACAGCATCAGCCAGGGGCTGACGCAGGTGGACGCGCAAGGGCGTGTGCGGTTCTACAACCAGCGCATGCTGGAGCTGCTGGACCTGCCGGAGGCCTTGCTGGCGTCTCAGCCGACGGGGGCCGAGGTGGTCGCGTTTCAGCGCCAGCGCGGCGACTTCGACGGACTGTCGGGGGCGGTCGATCCGGACCTGCGTGAGCGGCTGAACGACCCGTCGACCACGCAACCGGCCGAGCGGTACATCCGGCCCACGCGGGACGGTCGCGTGCTCGAGGTCCACACCCGCAACATGCCCGAAGGGGGCTTCGTGCGGACCTATTCGGATGTCACCTCGTATGTGCGGGCCGAAGATGCGCTGCGCGAAGAGCGCCAGCGCCTGCAGTGGGTGCTCGAAGCCACCCGCCCGGGCATCTGGGAGACCAACATCGAGACCGGCGCCATGGTCATCAACGAACGCTGGGCCGAGATGCTGGGCTACACGGTGGCCGAGCTCATGCCGACCACCTTCGAGACCTGGCGCCAGCTGGTGCACCCGCAGGATCTGGAGCGGGCCGATCGCGTGCTGCAGTGGCATTGGAGCGGCGAACTGCCGTACTACGAGTGCGACATCCGCATGCGCCACAAGGAGGGCCACTGGGTCTGGATCAACGACCGCGGACGCGTGCACCGGCGCGGCCCGGATGGGCAGGCGCTGTTCATGTCGGGCACGCACCTGGACATCCACGAACGCGTGGTCGCCCAGGAACAGGTGCGCGCGCTCAACGCGAGCCTGGAGCGCCGCGTGGCCGAGCGCACGGCCGAGCTGGAACGGTCGATGAAGGACATGGAGGCGATCTCCTACTCCATTGCCCACGACCTGCGGGCGCCGCTGCGTTCGGTCAACGGCTTTGCCGCGCTGATCGCCGACGAGGAGGGGGACAAGCTCAGTCCGTCGGCGCGCGAGATGTTCCAGCGCATCGCGCGCTCGTCGCGCAACATGGGCCAGATGATCACCGACATGCTGGAGCTGTTGCGTGTGGTGCGCGTGGCGCTGGAGCCGGCGCCGGTGGACATGGGGGCGCTGGCGCATTCGGTGATCGAGAGCCTGGCCTCGGACCAGTCGCAGGCCCAGGTGAAGGTGCTGCCGCTGCCGCAGGTGATGGGCGACGCCACCTTGCTGCGGCAGGTGCTGGTCAACCTGCTGGACAACGCGCTGAAGTATTCGCGCCACCGCGAGCGGCCCGAGCTGGTGCTGGGCCACGATGCGCTCAAGGGCGCCTTTTACCTGCGCGACAACGGCATGGGCTTTGACATGGCGCGGGCCGAAAAGCTGTTCGGCCTGTTCCAGCGCCTGCACGCCGGCTCCGACGTGCCGGGCACCGGCGTGGGCCTGGCCATCGTGGCGCGCATCATCGAGCGCCACGGTGGCCGCATCTGGGCCGAGTCCCTGCCGGACGTGGGCACCACGTTCTGGTGGACCCTGCCGCAGAAGTAAGGCCCCCACGCTCCACCGCTGCCGCGGGTCGCTGCCCCCCGAGGGGGCCCGGCCTTGCTTGGGGTGGCCCTGCGCTGCGGCCATTGGCCCCCACGCTCCGCCGCTGGCGCGGGTCGCTGCCCCCCGAGGGGGCTCGTTTCAGGCTTGGGACGGCCCGGCGCCTGAAACCTTGGCCCCCGCGTTCCGCCGCTGCGCGGGGTGCCTGACCGTCAGAACGGTGCGACGTGCACCGTGGGCGGGAAGTCGTCGTGCGGCGGTTCCTGCGGGGCCGGCGCAGCGGCTGCAGCGGCGGCTTCTCCGGCCGTGGGCAGGCCCTGGCGCAGGGCGGCTTTGTCGCCCGCGCTGGCGAACTTGCTGTATTTGCCCGTCAGGCCCACCAGCTGGCCATAGATCTTCGGGTTGGCCGCCAGGCATTCCCGCTGTTCCAGGAAGTTGGCTTCACCGGTGAAGTTGCCCACCAGGCCACCGGCTTCGGTCACCAGCAGCGAGCCCGCGGCCACGTCCCAGGCCGACAGGCCGGTCTCGAAGAAACCGTCGGAGAAACCGGCCGCCACATAGGCCAGATCGAGCGCGGCCGAGCCGGGACGGCGCACGCCGGTGCACTTGGGCATGACATCGCCCAGCAGCTGCAGGTAGGTCTGCATGGCGTCGCCCGGGCGGAACGGGAAACCGGTGGACAGCAGGCAGTCGCGCAGCGCGATGCGCTTGGCCACGCGGATGCGGCGGTCGTTGAGGTAGGCGCCGCGGCCACGGGTGGCGCAGTACAGGTCGTTGCGGGTGGGGTCGTAGACCACGGCCTGCTCGATGCGGTCGCCCACCATGAGCGCGATGCTCACGCAGTAGACCGGGAAGCCGTGGATGAAGTTGGTGGTGCCGTCCAGCGGATCGATGATCCAGACGTGGTTCTTGCCGGGGCCTTTGCCTTCGCGTCGTCCGGATTCTTCGGCCCAGATGCCGTGGTCGGGGTAGGCCGTCAGCAGGGTTTCGATGATCACCGCCTCCGCCGCATGGTCGACTTCGGTGACGAAGTCGTTGGTCTGTTTGGCCGACACGCGCACGGTTTCGACGTCGAGCGCCGCGCGGTTGATGATGGCGCCAGCGGCGCGGGCGGCCTTGATGGCCACGTTGAGCATGGGGTGGAGGTTGGACGACATGAATTGTGTTCCTGGGCTGGGCCGGATGTGGCCATGGGCAGAGGGGCAAGAGCGGGATGCCGGAGGCCCGGCGATGCGGGCGGCGACAATACCCGGCATTTTACCGGCCCCTTGCCCTTTGTCTCGCGACAGATTCCACACCATGCGAACCCGCTTCATCCTCATCGACACCAGCCATGCCGGCAACGTGGGCGGCGCCGCCCGCGCCATGAAGGTGATGGGCTTTGACGATCTGGTGCTGGTCAACCCGCGCTGGAAGAACGTGCTGCGCAAGGAAGAGACCATCCAGCGCGCCAGCGGCGCCAACGATGTGCTGGAGCGCGCACGCGTGGTGGACACGCTGGACGAAGCGCTGGACGGCGTGAGCCACCTGTGCGCCACGGCCATGACGCCGCGCGACTTCGGGCCGCCCACCCGCGCGCCGCGCGAGCATTTCAGCCGCCTGCTGGCCGACACCGCCGCGCCGGGTGCGGTGCAGCCCGAGGGCCTGGCCTTTCTCTTCGGCTCCGAACGCTTTGGCATGAAGAACGAGGACGTGTACCGCAGCCACGTCTGCCTTTCCATTCCCACGCACCCGCAATTCGGTTCGCTGAACCTGGCCGCGGCGGTGCAGCTGCTGGCCTACGACTGGCGGCAGGCCCTGGGCGGGTTCGCCGTCACGCCGTCGGCCGCCGAACGGCCCGCGGCCGATGCCAAGGCCGTGGCCGGCATGCTGGCCCACCTGGAGCAGGCGCTGGTGGCGGTGGATTTCCTGGACCCCGAGGCGCCCAAGAAGCTGATGCCGCGGCTCAACGGGCTGTTCAACCGCGCGGCGCCGACCGAGGAGGAAATCCACATCCTGCGCGGTGTCGCCAAGGCCATGCTGCAGACCGCCGACAAGGCAAAGCGCTAGACTGGTTCTCCGATTTTTCTGAAAAAAGCAAGGCCCCATGTTCGCCCGTCTCCGATCCGACATCCAGTGCATCCTCGAGCGCGACCCCGCCGCGCGCAGCACCTGGGAAGTGATCACCTGTTACCCGGGCCTGCACGCGGTGTGGCTGCACCGTCCGGCGCACTGGTGCTGGACGCATGGCTTCAAGTGGCTGGGGCGCTTCGTCTCGCACTTCGCGCGCTGGTTCACCGGCATCGAGATCCACCCCGGCGCCAAACTGGGCGAGCGGGTGTTTTTTGACCACGCCATGGGCGTGGTGGTGGGCGAGACCGCCGAAATCGGCGACGGCTGCACCATCTACCAGGGCGTCACGCTCGGCGGCACCTCGCTCTACAAGGGCACCAAGCGCCACCCAACGCTG
Source organism: Hydrogenophaga sp. (assembly GCF_031426985.1). GTDB lineage: Bacteria > Pseudomonadota > Gammaproteobacteria > Burkholderiales > Burkholderiaceae_C > Hydrogenophaga. The sequence goes on along the minus strand of NZ_JASJOY010000117.1, from coordinate 17,153 downwards.
GGCAAGGACGTGGTGGTCAGCGCCGGCGCCAAGGTGCTGGGCGGCTTCGAGGTGGGCGACGGCGCCAAGATCGGCAGCAACGCGGTGGTGATCAAGCCGGTGCCGGCGGGTGCCACGGCCGTGGGCATTCCGGCGCGCATCATCCCGAGCAAAACCGGTGAGAGCGCCGACGTGACCGAGGCGCACCCCAAGTTCCAGGCCTACGGCATCACGCAGGAAGACGACCCGCTGTCTCAGGCCATGCGCGGCCTGATCGACAAGACCGGCAGCCAGGAACACCAGATCGCCTTGCTGTGGGCCGCCATCGAAAAGCTGGCCTGTGCCCAGCGCGGCGGCGACTGCGTGCCCGATGACGCCGCGCGCGAGGAATGCTTCGAGGCCGAGAAGCTCAATCAGCTCGTGGGCAAGTAGGGTCGCAGGCGCAGGGGGCGTACCGAACCGGTACCCGGCGTGCGTGACGGCCGCCCTGGGCACCCGTGGAACCGGCTTCGCCGGGCCACAGGGTGCGTCCCCCTCCCAGCGCTGCAGGCGCGCCAGAGAGGGGGAAGCCGCGTCAGCGGCGCAGGGGGAGTTCTGCTTCCAGCCAGCCGCGCAGGCCGTTGAAGAAGGCCAGGCCCTGGGCCTGCGCCAGCTCGGCGAGCGTGATCACCGCTTCGTGCAGCCGCCCCTGTTCCAGCAGTTCGCGCCGGTAGGTGCCCGCCAGCAGTCCGCAGGACAGAGGCGGCGTCCACCACTGCCCGTCGCGCAGCACCGCCACATTGCCGCGGGTGAATTCGGTGATTTCGCCGCGCAGGTTGTAGAGCAGGTGGTCGAACAGCGCCGGGTCGGTGGGCGCCAGCGCCTCGTAGTGGGCGCGCCGGGTGGTCTTGTGCAGGATGAATTCCTGCAGCGCGTCGTCGGTGTCCAGCGCTCGCGGTGCCAGCGCCACCCGCACCGGGCCGGCGGTCGGGGCCATGGCAAAGGCCTGGGCGTCGATGCCGCCGTCGGCCGCCAGCTGCAGCCGCACCCGCCACAGGCCCTGGCCGTGCGCGCCGCGCAGCGTGTCGAGCGCCTGTTGCACGCGCGGCAGGTCCAGCGGGTAGCCGAAATGCGCCGCGCTCTGCGCCAGGCGCTGCAGGTGCAAGTCCGGCCGGGCGTAGCGGCCCTTTTCCAGGCGCATCGTTTCGAGCAGGGCAAAGGGTTCGCTCACGCGGTGCAGCAGGCGGCTCTTGGTCAAAAGTTCTCTCCATTCGGCGGCCGGGTCGGCATAGACCGTCAGGCCGCTGCCCACGCCGTAGCGGGCGCGCCAGGGCGGTTCGGCGCCGGGCGCGGGGTCCCGCTGCAGCGCCAGTGTGCGGATGGGCACGTTGAAGGTGGCGTGGCCGCCCGGGCGCACCACGCCCAGGGCGCCGCAGTAGGGGCCGCGCGGGCGGCCTTCCAGGGCGGCGATGTGCCGCATGGCCTGCCGCTTGGGCGCGCCGGTGATGCTGCCGCAGGGAAACAGCGCGTCCAGCACCTGCAGCAGCCCGGTCCTGGGCAGCGCCTGCGCGGCGATGGTCGAGGTCATCTGCCACACGGTGGGCCAGGCCTCGACCTCCAGCAGCCGCTCCACACGCACCGAGCCGGTCTGTGCGATGCGCCCCAGGTCGTTGCGCAGCAGGTCCACGATCATCACGTTTTCGGCCCGCTCCTTGGCGCTGGCCCGCAGCTGCTCGCGGGCGGCCTGGTCGTCGGCCGGATCGCTGGCGCGCGCCGCCGTGCCCTTCATGGGGCGGCAGCGCAGCACACCGCCGGCGTCGCTGGGTTGCCAGTCGAAGAACAGTTCGGGCGAGGCGCTCAGCACCTGGCGTCCGGTGTCGGCCAGCCACAGCAGGTAGCCGTCGGGCTGCTGCTGGCACAGGGCCGTCATCCAGGTGGCTGGCGCGCCGTGCAGCGAGCCGTGCAGCCCGGTGGTGAGGTTGATCTGGTAACACTCGCCGGCGGCCATCGCCTGCTGGGCGGTCCGGGCCTGGGCCAGGTAGTGCTCGCGGGGCCAGTCGCTGTCCCAGCGGGGGCTGTCCGGTGCGCCCGGGCCCGCCGGGCTGGGGGGGGCGAAGTTGTCTTGTGGCGCGTCGTAGACGCCGAACCAGACCAGGGGCCAGCCGGGGTCGGCGGGCGGGGTGACCAGCTGCGGGTCGAAGGCCGGGGCGGCCTCGTAGGCCAGGCCGCCGACGCACCAGCGACCGGCCGCGGCCTGTGCCTGCACGCGTTCGATGGCCGGGCGCACCTGGTCCAGTGTCCAGGCTTCGATCACCTCGACCGGGTGTTCAAAACGGGCCCGCAGGCGCTGACCCGGCGGCGCCTGTGGCGCGGTGTCGGGGAAATCGAGGGTGGCGTGCAAGGCAGCGGCAGCCGCCGGAGCGACTGAGGCCCCGGCGCGCGGATCAGTGGTGGTGGCCGTGGGCGCCGTGCGCGTGGCCGTGGGCGACTTCTTCGGCCGATGCGGCCTTGACCTCCAGCACCTTGAGCTGGAAGGTCAGGGTCTGGCCGGCCAGCGGGTGGTTGCCGTCCAGGTGCACGGTGTCGCCCTTGATCTTCATGACGGTGAACACCGCATGGCGGCCCTGTTCATCGTGGCCTTCGAGCTGGCCGCCGACCTTCACACCCGGCGGAAATTCGCTCTTGGGGATGGTGGTGATCAGGCTTTCGTCGTGCACACCGAACGCGTCTTCCGGCGGGATGTCGAGCGTCACCTGGTAGCCGGCTTCCTGCCCCTCCAGCGCTTTTTCGATGCCGGGCAGCGTGTTGCCGAAGCCGCCGTGCAGATAGGAACGCGGGGTCTTGCCGTCTTCCAGCAGCTTGCCCTGGGCGTCGGTGGCGCGGAAGGTGAGGGTGACGACGGTGTTGGGAACGATCTTCATGGTGTCTTCGCGAGGGGGATCAACGGGCGGGACGGACGGCGGTCTTGGGGCGCCAGGCCTTGATGACGTCGTCGTGGGTTTCGAGATACGGCCCGCCGATCAGGTCGATGCAATAGGGCACGGCGGCGAAGATGCCGTTGACCCGGGGCGTGCCGTCGGCGTTCTTCGCGCCTTCGAGGGTTTCGGCGATCGCCTTGGGCTGGCCCGGCAGGTTGATGATCAGGCTGCTGTCGCGGATCACGGCGACCTGGCGCGAGAGGATGGCGGTGGGCACAAAGGCCAGGCTGATCTGGCGCATCTGTTCGCCGAAGCCCGGCATTTCTTTGTGGGCCACGGCCAGGGTGGCTTCGGGCGTCACGTCGCGTTTGGCCGGCCCGGTGCCGCCGGTGGTGAGCACCAGGGCGCAGCCGGCGTCCACCAGCGCGATCAGGGTGTCGCTGATCGTGGCCTGCTCGTCCGGGATCAGCCGTTCATCGAACGTGATGGGGTTCTTCAGTGCCTTGCCCAGCCATTCCTTGAGCGCGGGCAGGCCCTTGTCTTCGTACACGCCGCTGCTGGCGCGGTCGCTGATGGAGACGATGCCGATGCGCACCGGATCGAAGGTCTCACTCATGGTTGTCCTCTGGCTCGGTGTCGCCGTCGGCGGTCTCGTCGTCGCGCGAGAGCGCCGTGCGCACCATCTGGAAAATGTCGCGGTAGGCCTTGCCGTGGCGCTGGGCCTCGCCCGGGCGTTCTGTGACGGCCTGGGCGTCCTTGCGGGCCTGGCGGATCAGGGTGCGCAGCTGCTGCACGTCGGTGTCGGGGGCGGACTGCAGCCAGGTGGTGAGCGCGTTGTCGTCGGCGATCAGGCGGTCGCGCCACAGTTCGGCCTGGTGCAGGGCCAGCGTGGCCTGGGCCGAGGGCTTGCGCTGCTCTTCCAGCGCGGCTTCGATGGCGGCGATGGTGCCATCGTCGAGCTTGCGCATGAGCTTGCCGATGAACTGCATCTGCCGGCGCTTGCCCTCAAAGTTGGTGATGCGCTTGGCCTCGACCAGCGCGTCGATGAGCTTGTCGGTGATGTCCTCGTGCTGCTCGCGCAGCTGCGCCATCAGGTCGCGCCGCAGGGTCAGCAGGCTCTCGCCCAGCGCCTGCAGGTGGTCGCTGTGCTTCTTGAGGTCGGTCTTGCTCATGTCGACCGAACCCTTGAGTTCTCGCTTGAGTTCCAGGTCGAGTTCGCTGCCTTCGGCAACGAATTGGCCTCGGACGTAGTAGCCTTTGGTGGGTTTGCGGGACATGAGGAGAGATGGGGCAAGCCCCACGCCGCCGGCGGCGTCATCCCTGGCTGGGGGGCCAGCGGCAGCCCGTCCTGAGCGTGACGTAGGACGGTTCTGCGCTGGCCTTGACGGCCGCCCTGCCTGAGGTGCGGGCAGGGGCGTTGCGTGGTGGGAGCGTGAAAAGTGGACCGGCCGGTATCATAGCCGCCGACATGAAAAACCCCGCATCCTCCGCCCGCACCCCGTCCCAACCCCCTGTCAGCGCCGACCAGCCCTTGCCCGGCTTCCAGTACGCGCGCAGCCGTTTTGAGGCGCTGGCCGACCTCGCGCTGGCCCACGCACAGCAGCTGGGAGCCGCCGACGCCGGGGTGGAGGTCTCCGAGGGATCGGGCCTGAGCGTCTCGGTGCGCAAGGGCGAGCTGGAAAACGTCGAGCGCAACCGCGACAAATCCCTGGGTGTGACGGTTTATCTGGGGCAGCGCCGCGGCAACGCGTCCACCTCGGACTTCTCGCCCGACGCCATCCGCCAGACGGTGCGCGCGGCCTACGACATTGCCCGCTTCACCGCCGAAGACCCGGCCGCCGGCCTGCCCGACGCGCAGGACATTGCCGACAGCTACCCGGACCTGGACCTGTTCCACCCCTGGGCCATCGACTCCGAAGCGGCGGTGACGCTGGCGCTGGCCTGCGAAGACGCGGCCTTTGCCACCAGCAAGAAGATCAGCAACAGCGAAGGCGCCAGCGTGTCGGCCCAGCAGTCGCACTTTTTTGCGGCCCACATGCGGGGCGGCGAACGCGGCCGGCCCGGCATCTTCAGCGGCGGCTACGCCAGTTCGCGCCACAGCCTGTCGGTGGCGCCCATCGCCGGCAAGGGCGCGCACATGGAGCGCGACTACTGGTACAGCTCCCAGCGCTCGCCGCTGGACCTGGCCAGCCCCCAGGCCATCGGCCGCTACGCCGCCGAACGTGCGCTGGCGCGCCTGAACGGTCGCAAGATCGCCACCACCGAATGCCCGGTGCTGTTCGAATCGCCCCTGGCCGCCGGCCTGCTGGGGGCCTACGTGCAGGCCACCAGCGGCGGTGCGCTGTACCGCAAGACCACCTTCCTGAACGACAGCCTGGGCAAGCGCGTGATGGCCAGGCACCTGGACATCGTGGAAGACCCGCATGTGCGCAACGGCAAGGGCAGTGCGCCGTTCGACGACGAAGGTGTGCGCACGCAGCAACGCAAGGTGCTCAGCGCCGGCAAGGTGCTCGGCTACTTCCTGTCCACCTACTCGGCGCGCAAGCTGGGCATGCGCACCACGGGCAACGCGGGCGGTTCGCACAACCTGGTGCTCAGCAGCCGCCTGACGCAGCCGGGCGACGACCTCAAGGCCATGCTGAAAAAGCTGGGTCGCGGCCTGTTCGTGACCGAACTCATGGGCCAGGGCGTGAACTACGTGACGGGCGACTATTCGCGTGGCGCGTCGGGCTACTGGGTGGAAAACGGCGAGATCGCCTACCCGGTGCACGAGATCACCATCGCCGGCAACCTCAAGGACATGTTCCAGGGGATCGAGGCCGTGGGCGCCGATGCCTACAACTACGGCGCCAAGACGGTCGGCTCCATCCTGGTGAACCGGATGAAGGTCGCCGGGAGCTGAGCCATGGCACCCGAGCGCCGCCGCTGCGCAGTCGACCGCCCACCGCAAGGGCGGGTTCAGCCTGAAGCGGACCACCGCTGAACCCCGGCATGCGCCCGGAAGTCCTCGCGGTCGTCGCCGCTGCGTGCTGGGCGGTCTCCAGCCTGTTTTCGGCGCCTCCGGCCCAACGCCTGGGCGCGGTGGCGTTCAGCCGCTGGCGCATGCTGTTTGCCAGCTCCCTGCTCTGGGCGCTCGCGCTGGTCGGGGGTGGCTGGCGCACGCTCGATGTCGCCGCCATCGGGCTGCTGGGCCTGTCGGGCGTGGTGGGCATCTTCATTGGCGACACCGCCCTGTTCGCCTGCATGAACCGCCTGGGGCCGCGCCGCTCCGGGGTGCTGTTCGCCACCCACGCCCTGTTTTCGGCTGTGCTGGCCTGGCTGTTCCTGGGCGAGGTGATCTGGGGCTGGACGCTGCTGGGCAGTGGCCTGCTGGTGGGCGGCGTGATGACGGCGGTGCTATGGGGCAAGCGCGAGGATGAATCGCACGGCTGGGAGCAGACGCGGGGCCGGCTGGCGGTGGGCGTGGCACTGGGCCTGGTGGCGGCGCTGTGTCAGTCGGTGGCGACGCTGATGCTCAAGCCGCTCATGGCCACCGGCATCGACGCGGTCAGTGCATCGGCGGTGCGCATGAGCCTGGCGCTGGCGGCCCATGGCGTGCTGTTCGCGTCGGGCTGGTCGGGCGCCCGCGCCAGGTCCGCGTTGCGGCCGGGTGATGCGGCGCTGGTGTTCCTGAGTGCGGCGGTCGCGATGGCGCTGGGCATGACCCTGATCCTGTACGCCATGCGCCACGGTCAGGCCGGGCTGGTCGCGGTTTTCTCGTCGGTCACGCCCGTCCTGCTGCTGCCCTTGCTGTGGTGGATCTACCGGCGGCGCCCGGCCACCGGGGCCTGGGTCGGGGCCGCCCTGGCGGTGGTGGGCACCGCGCTCATCCTGACGCGGTCTTAGCGCACCGGGGGCTGGGGTTTCAGCCGGCCAGAGCCGCCTTGACCGCGGCCGAGACCTGGCCCATGTCGGCCTTGCCGGCCAGCTTGGCCTTGACCGCGCCCATGACCTTGCCCATGTCGCCCGGGCCCGTGGCACCGAGTTCGGCCACGATGGCCTTGACCTCCGTCGCCACTTCGTCGGCCGACAGGCGCGCCGGCAGGTAGGCCTGCAGCACCTTCATCTCGGCGCTTTCCTTGTCGGCCAGGTCCATGCGGTCGGCCTTGGTGAAGGCTTCGATGCTGTCCTTGCGCTGCTTGATCAGCTTGTCGACGATGGCGATGACCATCGTGTCGTCCAGCTCGACGCGCTCGTCGACTTCCTTTTGCTTCATCGCGGCCGTCAGCAGGCGGATGGTGCCCAGGCGCTCGCTGTCCTTGGCGCGCATCGCGGCCTTCATGTCTTCGGTGATCTGTGCTTTCAGGCTCATGGTGGGCTTTCGTTGGTGTTCTGGGAAACCGGTGATTGTCTCAAACCAGATCCTTGGCCCCCACGCTCCGCCGCTGCGCGGGTCGCTGCCCCCCGAGGGGGCTCGATCCGGCTTGGGGCGGCCCGGCGCCGGATCTCGGCTTACACCGATTCCAGCGCCAGCAACTCGTCCACCGTCTGGCGACGGCGGATCAGGCGGTGGCTGTCGCCATCGACCAGCACCTCGGCCGCCAACGGGCGGCTGTTGTAGTTGCTGGACATGGACGCGCCATAGGCCCCCGCGTCGTGCAGCACCAGCAGGTCGCCGACCTGCGCCTGCGGCAGCGCGCGCGTCAGCACCACACCGCCCTCGGCCTGGGTGAACACGTCGCCCGACTCGCACAGCGGCCCGGCCACCACGGTGTCGACTGTCGCGCGCGGCGTGTGATCGGCCGGGATCAGGCCCATGCCGTGGAAGGCGCCGTACATGGAGGGGCGCATCAGGTCCGAGAAGCCGGCGTCCACCAGGGTGAAGCGGTTGGCGCCCATGGGCTTGGTGGCGCGCACCTCGGTCACCAGCACGCCGGCCTCGGCCACCAGGAAGCGGCCGGGTTCGATCTCCAGGTGCACCGCATGGCCCAGCTGGGCGGCGATGGCGCGGCGCGCGTCGTCCCAGAGGCTGAAGTAGTGCGCGGTGTCAATGCGCGCTTCGCCTTCGCGGTACGGGATGGACAGGCCGCCGCCGGCCGATATGGCCTGGAGGTCGGTGCCGGCGCGCTTCACGAGCTGGACCATGGCCTGGCAGACCTCCTGCAGGTGCGCGTAGTCCACGCCGGAGCCGATGTGCATGTGCAGGCCGACCAGCTTGAGGCCGTGCTGCTTCACGGCCGCGAGGGCGTCGTCGAGCTCGGCGTGCCAGATGCCGTGCTTGCTGTGTTCGCCGCCGGTGTTGGTCTTGTTGCTGTGGCCGTGGCCGAAGCCGGGGTTGATGCGCAGCCACACCGGGTGGCCGGGCGACACGGCGCCCAGCTGGTGCAGCATGTCGATGGAGCCAGCGTTGACCGGCACGCGGTGTAGGGCGACGGTGGCCAGCGTGGCGTGGTCGAACAGGTCGGCCGTGAAGACGATGCCCGAGGCGCCCTGGGCGTTGAGATCGGCGGTGAAGCCTGCCGCCAGCGCCCGCAGGATCTCGCCGCGCGAAACGGCGTCGACCACCACACCCTGCTCGCGCATCAGGCGCAGCAGGTGGATGTTGGAGTTGGCCTTCTGGGCGAAGCGGATGGTGTCGAAGGCCCGCAGTTCGGCGATGCGGGCGCGGATGGTGGCGGCGTCGTAGACCCACAACGGGGTGCCGTGCTGGCGGGCGAGGGACTGGAGCAGGGTGTTGGAGAAGGGGTTCATGGGGGCGAATGATCCCGGTTCTGGTCATATTGAGCAATGCCAGATAATTCGGTATCAATTCAATATTGATATGAAACTCAGCCACCGCCAGATTGATTTTTTCCGCGCCGTCATGGGCACCGGCCACGTCACGCGTGCGGCCGAGCTGCTGCACACCTCGCAGCCCACGGTCAGCCGCGAACTGGCGCGGCTGGAGCAGGTGCTGGGCTTTGCCCTGTTCGAGAGGGTCAAGGGGCGGCTGAAGCCCACCGTGCGGGCGCTGGCGCTGATGGAGGAGGTGGAGCAGTCCTATGTGGGCCTGGAGCGCATCGCCGCGACGGCGGTGGCGCTCAAGGCCTATGCCCACGGCCGGCTGCAACTGGCCTGCCTGCCGGCGCTCTCGCACGCGCTGCTGCCCGATGCGATCCGGCGCTTCGCCTTGCAGCAGCCCGAAGCGGCCGTGGGGTTGACACCGATCGAGTCGCCGCAGCTCGAAGCCGCGCTGTCCGAGCAGCGCTTCGATCTGGGCCTTTCCGAGCGCCACGAGGCGCCGGCCGCCTGCACGCTGCAGACCCTGCTGGTGGCCGACGAGGTGGCGGTGTTGCCCGCCGGCCATGCGCTGGCTCGCAGGGCCGTGCTGGCGCTGGAAGATTTTGCGGGCCAGTCCTTCATCAGCTTCGCGCCGGCCGACCCCTACCGCCAGCAGGTCGACGCGCTGTTCGCTGCGGCCGGCGTGGCGCGCGACCTGCTGCTGGAAACGCCGAGCGCGGTCTCGGTCTGTGCCCTGGTGCGCCAGGGGCTGGGCCTGGGCATCGTCAACCCGCTGACGGCGCTGGAACTGGCGGGGGAGGGCCTGGTGGTGAAGCCGCTGAGCGTGAGCATCCCGTTCCACGTCGCGCTGATTTGCCCGAGCTGGCGCACCGAGCACCCGCTGCGGACAGACTTCGAGGCGGCCCTGGCCGAGGCCGCCACGGCGCTGAAAACCCGCCTGTTCCGGACCGCACAGGCGTAAAAAAACCCGCTGCAGCGTCCTGAGCGGGTTTTTTCCGAAGCGACTGAAGAATCAGTACAGCTTCTTGGGCAGCTGCATCGAACGCACACGCTTGTAGTGGCGCTTGACGGCGGCGGCCTTCTTGCGCTTGCGCTCGGCGGTCGGCTTTTCGTAGAACTCGCGGGCGCGCAGGTCGGTCAGCAGACCCAGTTTTTCGATGGTGCGCTTGAAGCGACGCAGAGCGACGTCGAACGGCTCGTTGTCTTTAACACGGATGGTCGTCATTGAAGGAAAGATTCCAGAATGCACAGAAAGAGGATGAACGGGAAGATCGGGCCCAGGCATCGTTTCTGCAAAGTTCCCCCGCCTGTTAACTAGTATTGGCCGACGGGGGTCTGCCAGCAAAGCCTTGGATTATAGCCTTGTCGGCCCGGTTTGCCAGCTTTTTGGCGGGTTTGAAGCCGGTCGGCGGCGGTTGTCACCCACTTTTCTGTTCCGACAGCGCCATCGCGCAGGCATGCGCGCTCGCCCAGGCCCACTGGAAGTTGTAGCCGCCCAGCCAGCCGGTCACGTCGACCACCTCGCCGATGAAGTACAGGCCGGGCTGTTTCGATTCCAGGGTCTGGGACGACAGATCGCGCGTGTCCACGCCGCCGAGCGTCACCTCGGCCTTTTTGTAGCCCTCGGTGCCGGTGGGCACCAGTTCCCAGCGCGCCAGCCGCTCGGCCAGCCGGGCCAGCGCCTTGTCGCTGCATTCGGCCACCGGCCGCTGCCATTCCTTGTCCTGTTCCACCCAGGCATCGGCCAGCCGCGACGGCACCCACTGCGCGAGTTCGTTGACCAGCAGCTTGCGCGAGCGTTGCTTGGCGTCGACCAATGCGGCCTGCAGGTCCACCTCGGGCGCGAGGTTGATGCGGATCGGCGTGCCGGGCTGCCAGTAGCTGGAAATCTGCAGCACCGCCGGGCCCGAGAGGCCGCGGTGCGTGAACAGCAGGTCCTCGGCGAACACGGTGCGGTTGGTTTTGCCGCCGGGCCGCCCCAAGGCAGAACCAGCCCCTTCGGGGGGCAGCGACCCGCGCAGCGGCGGAGCGTGGGGGCCTTTCTTGTCGCCGGTTTCGATGAGGACGGGCAGGGCGAGGCCGGCCAGGCCCGCATACGGCGCCCAGCCCGCCCCGTCAAAGGTCAGCGGCACCAGACCGGGGCGCGGCTCCACCGTGCGCAGGCCGAACTGTTTCGCGATCCGGAAACCGAAATCGGTGGCACCGATGGCCGGGATCGACAGGCCGCCGGTGGCGATCACCACCTGACGGGCCTGCACCGGCCCCTGGTCGGTGCTCAGTTCGTAGCCGCCACCGTCCTTGGCGCGCAGGTCTTTCACGCCGCAGGGCTGCCAGCGCGCCACGCCGCCGGCCGCACATTCGGCCAGCAGCAGGTCGATCAGATCGCCCGCCGAACGGTCGCAGAACAGCTGGCCTTTGTGCTTTTCGTGGAAGGGGATGCCGTGTTTCTGCAGCAGCGCGATGAAATCGGCCGGGGTGTAGCGCGAGAGCGCCGAGCGGCAGAAGTTCGGGTTGTCGCCGACGAAGTGTTTGTGCGGCTGGCGCACGTCGATGTCGCGGTTGGTGAAGTTGGCACGGCCGCCACCGGAGATGCGGACCTTCTCGGCCACCTTGTCGCTGTGGTCCAGCAGCAGGACCTTGAGCCCCCGCTGGCCCGCGATGCCCGCACAAAAAAGGCCGGCCGCACCCGCGCCGACCACCACCACGTCAAAACTTTGCATGGCCCGCAGTGTAGGCGGGCCCGCGATGCCTCAGGCGGCGTGGCGTTCCGATCGCGGCTGGGCCACGGCCGCGATGCCGCGCACCACGTCGCCGACGACGATCACCGACGGGCTGCCCAGGCCTTCGCTGGCCAGGGTGGCGGTGAGTTGGCCCAGCGTGCAGACGGCGTGGCGCTGCTGCGGCAGGCTGGCGTGCTGGATGATGGCCAGCGGCGTGCTGGCCGGCAGGCCGGTGAGCAGGTCGGTCTGGATCTGCGTGGCGCTGGAGACGCCCATGTAGATGACGAGCGTGAGCTTGGCGTCGCGCGCGGTGGCGGCGAGTTGCTGCCAGTCGGTGCCGCTGTCGCCGGGTTTTGCGTGGCCGGTGATGAAGACAACGCCGTGTGCGTGGTCGCGGTGCGTGAGCGGCGCGCCCAGCGAGGTCAGGCCGGCCAGGCCGGACGTGATGCCGTTGAGCACCTGGACCTCGATGCCGGCTTCGCGCAGGTGTTCGACCTCCTCGCCGCCGCGGCCGAAGATGAAGGGGTCGCCGCCCTTGAGCCGCACCACCACTTCGCCTTCGCGGGCGGCCATGATCATGAGCTTTTCGATGAAGGCCTGCGGCGTGCTCTTGCAGCCACCGCGTTTGCCCACGTGCACGATGCGCGCGGTCGGGGATGCGTGGGCCAGCACGCCGTCGCTCACCAGGTCGTCCACCAGCAGCACGGTGGCCGCGGCGATGGCCTTGGCCGCCTTGATGGTCAGCAGTTCCGGGTCACCGGGGCCGGCGCCCACGAGGGTGACGGTGCCGGGGTTGAACTGGCTCTGGGTGGCGATGACGGTGGCGGGCATGTTCATGGTGTGCTGACCTCTGCGGTGCGGCTTGTCTCTGTGGTGGGCTGACCGTGCAGCTCTTGCAGGATGTGTGCCACTTGCTGCGCGATCGGGGTGGGCACGGGCAGGCGGCCGTCCAGCACGTCGCGGATGTAGGCGGCGGTGGCATTGGCCGAGATGTCTTTGGGCAGATCGGGCAGCGCGGCGAGCGAGCCTTCCTGCGCGGGCTGCAGCAGCACCCGCTGGCCGTCGCGGAAGGCGTCCATCTGCGGCGTGCGGCGGGCGTCGGCCACGGGCTCGCCTTCGGTGCCGCGCAGCAGCAGGGCGTGCGCGCCGACGAGCGCGAAGGTCTCGGACATGGAGACCGCGTACTCGGGGTGTGTGTAGCTGCCCACGATCAGCGCCCGGCCAGCGCAGGGGTTCATGAGCTTGACCAGGCTGTGCGCCGGGTTGCGCAGGCCGACCACGCGGCGCACGTCCAGCAGGCGCTTGAGGCCAGGGTGCAGCACCTCGCTGGGGACGAAGGCGCAGTCGCCCGCGGACAGTGCGTTCACAGCCGTCTGGGCGGGGTGGCCCAGCGCGGCGAACACGGCCTCGCTGGTCACGCGTTTGTCTTCGGTCGCGGTGCCGTGCACCAGCACCGCCGCGCCTTCGCGCGCCAGCAGCAGGGCCAGCAGGGGCGTGAGCACCGGCAGCTTGCGTGCACCGTTGTAGCTGGGCAGCACCACGGTGGTGAGTCCGTTGTCGGGTACGCGCTGCAGGCGGGCGTGCGTCGCGTCCAGAAAGCCGGCCATTTCTTCCGGCGTTTCGCCTTTGATGCGCATGGCCAGGCAGAAGCCGCCGACCTCCAGGTCGGTCACGGCGCCGTCCAGCACCTGGCCGAACAGGTCGGTGGCCTGTGCGCGGTTGAGTGAACGGGCGCCGTCTTTGCCGCGCCCGATGTCCTTGATGTATTGGCTGATGCTCATGGAGCGCAATTGTCCGCGAGGCCAGATGACGGCGGGCTATATGGCCACCAGCGACACGGGCACCGCCTTCACCAGCCGCCGCAGTTCCGGGATGCAGGAGCCGCAGTTGGTGCCGCATTTCAGCTGGCCCTGCAACTGCGCCAGGCGCTGGTCGTCCTGCCCGCCGTAGCGCGGCAGCGCGCCGCGGATCGCGTCTTCGCTGACGTTGAAGCAGGTGCAGACCTGGGGGCTTTTGGCGACCACCGCGACCGGCGCCGAGGCGCTGGGCATGAGCAGCAGGCGGCCGTAGCGGCCGGCGGGCAATTGATCCTGCAGCAGGGTCTTGATCCAGTTTTCGGCGCTGGTGTCGCCGGCCAGCAGGAAGGCTTCGAGCGTCACGGTCTCGCCCTCGGCGCCTGCGCCACGCTGCAGGCGCGCGGTGCGGCGCTGCTGGCGGCGCTTGTCCACGTAGCGCAGCGCATCCGGCGTGTTCAGCCCCAGCAGAGCCTCGATGCGCTCGATCAGCGCCGGATCGGGCGCCTCGTGCGCGGCGGCCCGGAACAGCACGCCGGTGCGTTCGCGGCCGAAGGGCACGCACGATGCAAAGTCGAACGAAGGCATGAGTGAACGCAGTTCGGCCAGCGCCGTCAGTGCCGAGGCCTCGGGCAGCCAGGCCACGCCCAGCAGGGTCCAGGGCAGTTCGGCCTTGAGGATCTTCACGGCCGCGTGCTTGAGCTCGGGCTGTTTGGACGTGGGGCAATAGGCCGATGTGGTCAGCGCATTGACGCCCGCCAGCGCTTCGCCCTGGCTGTTGCGGCCGCTGAGGTATTCGGGTCCCCAGTGCATGGCGATGAAGGCCTGCGTGGGCTGGACCGTGCGCGAACCCTGCACCGGCAGCACGATGGAGCCGCGCTTGCTGGTCACGTGCACCAGCTCGCCGTCCTTCAGGCCGCGGCGCTCCATGTCCTGCGGGTTCAGCTGCACCGCCGGTTCGGCCACATGGCCGAACAGGCGGCCGATGGTGCCGGTGCGCGTCATGCCGTGCCAGTGGTCGCGCAGGCGGCCCGTGGTCAGGGCGAAGGGAAAGCGCGATTCGCGCGGCTCGGCCACGGGCCGGTAGGGCAGGGCGGCGAACCTGGCTTTGCCATCGGCGGTGGGGAACACACCGTCTCCGTACAGGCGGGTCTTGCCCTGGGTGTCGCCTTCGCGCAGCGGCCAGCACTGCGGGCCTTGCTGGTCCAGCAGGGTGTACGAGAGGCCGGTGATGTCGAGGTCGCGGCCGCGGGTGGTCTCGCGGTGTTCGTTCCAGATCGCTTCGGGTGTGTCGTAGGGAAACAGCGTGGGCTGGCCCGGGCGCAGCTGCGCTTCGAGCCGCTGGGCCACATCGACCACGATGCGCCAGTCGTGGCGCGCTTCGCCTGCGGCGGGCACGGCGGTGCGCACGCGGCTGATGCGGCGTTCGCTGTTGGTGACGGTGCCGTCCTTCTCGCCCCAGGTGGTGGCGGGCAGCAACAGGTCGGCGAAGTCGCAGGTGGCGGCGGTCGCAAAGGCTTCCTGCACCACCACGAACTCGGCGCGCTCCAGCGCGCAGCGCACCGTGGCCTGGTCGGGCATGGACTGCGCCGGGTTGGTGCACGCGATCCACAGCGCCTTGATCTCGCCGTCGGCCGCGGCCTGGAACATCTCCACCGCGGTCTTGCCGGGCTGGGCGGGCACATCCGGCACGCCCCAGAGCGCGGCCACTTCGGCGCGGTGCGCCGGGTTGGCCAGGTCGCGGTGGGCGCTCAGCAGGTTGGCCAGGCCGCCGACCTCGCGTCCGCCCATGGCGTTGGGCTGGCCGGTCAGGCTGAAGGGGCCGGCGCCGGGCTTGCCGATCTGGCCGGTGGCCAGGTGCAGGTTGATCAGGGTCGCGTTCTTGGCCGTGCCGCTGCTGCTCTGGTTCAGGCCCTGGCAATACAGGCTGAGTGTGGCGGGCGACTGCGCGAACCACTGCGCCGCCTTGAACAGGTCTTCTTTGGGCAGGCCGCAGGTCTGCGCCACCACGTCGGGCGTGCAGTCGCGCACCAGCGCTTTCAGGTCGTCGAAGCCGCTGGTGTGGGCGGCGATGTAGGCGTGGTCGATCCAGCCTTCCCACAGCATGGTGTGCAGCAGGCCGTGGAACAGCATCACGTCGGTGCCCGGCTGCAGCGGCAGGTAGAGGTCGGCCAGCTCGGCGGTGTCGGTGCGGCGCGGGTCGGCCACGATCACCTTCATGCCCGGGCGCTGGTGCTTGGCGGCCTCGATGCGGCGAAACAGGATGGGGTGGGCGTAGGCCGCGTTGCTGCCGACGATGAACAGGCACTGCGCGTGGTCCACGTCGTCGTAGCAGGCGGGGGGCGCGTCGGCGCCCAGCGTGAGCTTGTAACCCGCCACCGCGCTGCTCATGCACAGGCGCGAGTTGGTATCGACGTTGTTGGTGCCGATCAGGCCCTTGGCCAGCTTGTTGAAGACGTAGTAGTCCTCGGTCAGCAGCTGGCCGCTGATGTAGAAGCCCACGGCGTCGGGGCCGTGCTCGCGCACGATGCGGCCGAAGCGGCCGGCCACCTCGTCGAGGGCCGCGTCCCAGGCCATGGCCACCGGCGCCTGGCCGCGCTGCAGCCGCTGCATCGGTTGCAGCAGGCGCGTCTGGCGCGTGATGGCGGGCGTGGCCGTCAGGTGCAGCGTGCTGCCCTTGGTGCAGAGCTTGCCGAAGTTGGCGGGATGCTGAGGGTCGCCGCGCACCCCGGTGATCTGGCCGCCTTCGCTCTGGATGAGCACCCCGCAGCCGACGCCGCAGTAGGGGCAGGTGGAGCGGGTTTCGGTCATGGTGCTCAGGCCTTCGACGTGTTGCGATCCGGCGCCGGGCCGCCCCAAGCCGGATCAGCCCCCTCGGGGGGCAGCGACCCGCGCAGCGGCGGAGCGTGGGGGCGCCGGTTCTTGGGGCCTGCGATCGGGCGTTCGAGATCGGTCGCGTGCGATGCCAGCTGCGTGGCGTCCAGGAACACCTGGCCGTTCTCCACCTTCACGCTGAACTTCGGCGTGCAGCCCTCGTCGGGCGCGGACGCCTGGCCGTCGCACAGGCCGATGGTCCAGTTGTGCAGCGGGCAGGCCACGTGCGTGCCGAAGACGATGCCTTGCGACAGCGGGCCGCCCTTGTGCGGGCAGCGGTCGAGCAGGGCAAACACCTCGTCCTGGTCGTTGCGGAAAACGGCGACGTCCAGGCCCTGCGCGCGCGCCACGCGGCGCGAGCCGAGCACGGGGATGTCGTCAACCTGGCAGATGGGGGTCCATTGGCTCATGTTCATGGGGCTTCTTTCGCGTTGGTCAGGATTTCACGTTGGCGTAGAGGCCGGTCACCCGGTCCATCACGCTGAGCAGGTTCTCGCTGGTCACGAACACGTCGGACAGCGGCTTGGCGGTGGCGGCGGCGGCGCCCGACTGCACGCGTTGCAGGGCCTGGTCGAAGAAGAACCACTGGCCGTCGGCCAGCACCAGCTCGTCGCGGATGCGGGCGGTCGCTTCGGGCGCGTCGCGCAGGGTGGTCATGGCGGCCAGGAACTCGCTGCGCGCCTTGCCGATCTCGGCCACCGCGGTGGCGCTGTCCACCGGCAGCGTGGCGGCGTAATAGAACTTGGCCATGCGCTGGGACAGCATGCGCTGGCGGCCGGCGACGTTGACCAGCTTGCCCACCGGGCGGCCCATGGCGGCTTCGTACTGCACCGTGCCCTGGTGGGCCAGTGCCAGCACGCGGGCGTCGGCCTTGAGCACCGCCGCGGCGCCGGCCTTGCTGGGCGCGGTCCCGACCAGGGCGCCCTGGTAGTCGCTCCAGGCCGCTTCCAGCGCGGTGTAGGTCCCGCGGATGTCGGGGGACGGCGCGAAGGCCTTGAGTTCGGCCAGCTGGCGGTCGAACAGGGCCATCGACTTGTCCAGCACGGCGCTGGCGTTGCGACCTTCGGCCTGGTGGACCAGCGCCAGCCAGGCCTTGCCCATGCGCTGCGAAAGCATGCGCTGGCGGCCGG
>NZ_JASJOY010000116.1:0-1378 GCF_031426985.1 Hydrogenophaga sp. | reverse complement strand
GCCGACATCGCGCGCGACCTGCTGCCCGAAATCGAAAGCCGCCTGGCCTTCCTCGAAGACGTGGGGCTGAACTACCTCACGCTGGACCGTGGCGCGCCCACGCTCAGTGGCGGCGAGGCGCAGCGCATCCGGCTGGCGGCACAACTCGGCAGCAACCTGCAGGGCGTCTGCTACGTGCTCGACGAGCCGACCATCGGCCTGCACCCGCGCGACAACCAGATCCTGCTGGACGCGCTGCACAAGCTGGGCGCCATGGGCAACACCCTGGTGGTGGTGGAACACGACGAAGACACCATCCGCCGCGCCGACCACATCATCGACATCGGCCCCAGCGCCGGCAAACGCGGCGGGCGGGTGGTGGCGCAGGGCACGGTGGCCGACCTGTCGGCGAACGAAGAGTCCGTCACCGGGCGCTACCTGCTGCACGCGATGAAGCACCCGCTGCAGGCGCGCCGCGCGGTCGGCGCGGACGGTGACCAGCTGCAACTGCGCGGCGCCACCATGCACAACCTGCAGCAGGTGGACGTGGACGTGCCGCTCAGACGCCTGGTGGTGGTCACCGGTGTCAGCGGCTCGGGCAAGTCCACGCTGGCGCGCGACGTGTTGCTGACGAACGCGGCCGCCGCGGTCACGATGCGCAGCACCTTCGCCGGCCGCCAGGCCTGGGACAACGAGGGCGTGCGCCCCGCCTGGACCGGCTGCAGCAAGCTGCTGGGCAGCGAGACGGTCGACCGCGTGCTCGAAGTCGACCAGACGCCCATCGGCAAGACGCCGCGCAGCTGCCCGGCCACCTACATCGGCTTCTGGGACACGGTGCGCAAGCTGTTCGCCGACACGCTCGAAGCCAAGGCGCGCGGCTACGGCCCGGGGCGTTTCAGCTTCAACACCGGCGAAGGCCGCTGCCCGGCCTGCGAAGGGCAGGGCCTGCGCACCATCGAGATGAGCTTCCTGCCCGACGTGAAGGTGCCCTGCGAGGTCTGCCACGGCGCGCGCTTCAACCCCGAGACCCAGGCCGTGACCTGGAAGGGCAAGAACATCGGTGACGTGCTGCAGATGGCGGTGGACGAGGCGGTGGAGTTCTTCGCCGCCATGCCCGCCATCAGCCACCCGCTGCAATTGCTCAAGGACGTGGGCCTGGGTTACCTGACGCTGGGGCAACCGAGCCCCACGCTCAGCGGCGGTGAGGCGCAGCGCATCAAGCTGGTGACCGAACTGTCCAAGGTGCGGGACGAGGTCGGCCGCCGTGGGCAGAAGGCGCCGCACACCTTGTATGTGCTGGACGAACCCACGGTGGGCCTGCACATGGCCGACGTGGAAAAGCTGATCCGCGTGCTGCACCGGCTGGTGGACGGCGGCCACAGCGTGGTCGTGATCGAAC
>NZ_JASJOY010000115.1:0-1536 GCF_031426985.1 Hydrogenophaga sp. | reverse complement strand
GCAGGTTCGGCAGGAACCGGCGCTTGGTTTTGTTGTTGGCGTGGGAAACATTGTTCCCGACCATGGGCTTCTTGCCCGTGACGTCGCAGACGCGTGCCATGAGGACACTCCGATTTCATCAAACGGCCGCTACCCGTGCGGTAGGGGCCTCACCTCGCCAGAAGAAAGGGTGGCGGTAACCCTGAATTTGCAACGCGCAGCCAGAAGGCTGTTTGCAGCAAAGCCGACGATTATATGCAATCCCGAAAGGAGCCGCCAGAAACGCCGACCGGCGGCGCGAAGCGCCTTCGTTCCAAGGCGCGGGCGGAACGAAGTGCCTGCTTTCCAGAGGCTCCGCGGAACGGGCTTTGCCCGGTCGCAGGTGCCGCCCCCCTTCAAGGGGGGGGAGACGCCGAAGGCGGCGCAGGGAGTTATCCCTGCTGCTCCAGGAAGCGCTGCGCGTCCAGTGCCGCCATGCAGCCGGTGCCGGCGCTGGTGATGGCCTGGCGGTAGATGTGGTCCTGCACGTCGCCGGCGGCGAAGACGCCCGGCACGCTGGTCATGGTGGCCATGCCGTTGTTGCCGGACTGGGTGAGGATGTAGCCGTCCTTCATCTCCAGCTGGCCCCGGAAGATCTCGGTGTTGGGGCTGTGGCCGATGGCGATGAAGCAGCCTTTGACGGTCAGGTCCTCGGTGGCGCCGCTCTGCACGTTCTTCACGCGCACGCCGGTCACCCCCATGGGGTCGCCCAGCACTTCGTCGAGCACGTTGTGCAGCTTGAGCTCGATCTTGCCTTCCTTCACCTTCTCCATCAGCTTGTCGATCAGGATGGCTTCGGCCTTGAACGTGTCGCGGCGGTGGATCAGCGTGACCTTGCGTGCGATGTTGGACAGGTAGAGCGCTTCTTCCACCGCGGTGTTGCCGCCACCGACCACGCCCACGTCCTGGCCGCGGTAGAAGAAGCCGTCGCAGGTGGCGCAGGCCGAAATGCCCTTGCCCATGAAGGCTTCTTCAGACGGCAGGCCCAGGTAGCGGGCCGATGCGCCGGTGGCGATGATCAGCGCGTCGCAGCTGTATTCGCCGCTGTCGCCCTTGAGCACGAAGGGACGCTTGGAAAAATCGACCGCGTTGATGTGGTCGAACACGATTTCGGTGTTGAAACGTTCCGCGTGCGCCAGAAAACGCTGCATCAGTTCGGGGCCCTGCACGCCGTGCACGTCGGCGGGCCAGTTGTCCACGTCGGTGGTGGTCATCAGCTGTCCGCCCTGGGCGATGCCGGTGATGAGCAGCGGGTTGAGGTTGGCGCGCGCGGCGTAGACGGCGGCGGTGTAGCCCGCGGGGCCGGAGCCCAGAATCAGTACTTTTGTATGCTTCATGATGCAGAGCCCCACGGATCACCCGGGGCTGTGGTTTAGAGTAGGCGCTGGAGCCGTGGTGTTCGGCCTTGTGCCAGACATTGTATGAAGGCGCGTTGCAACAGCAGTCTGATCAGAGGAATAGCCGCATGTCCATCCTGTCCAATCTGGATCTGATTCGCCGGGTCCCGCTGTTTTCCAC
>NZ_JASJOY010000114.1:0-1105 GCF_031426985.1 Hydrogenophaga sp. | reverse complement strand
CGTCGTGAATTCATGCAGGTGCTGGCCGTGGCGAGCGCGGGTGGCATGGCCCTGGACCACAAGGATGTGCTGGCCGGCAAGCCGGGCGCGGCGATGAAGATGTACGACCTGCCGAAGTTCGGCAACGTCAGCTTCCTGCATTTCACCGACTGCCACGCGCAGCTGATGCCCATCTACTTCCGCGAACCCAACGTGAACCTGGGCGTGGCCGATGCCGTCGGCCGCCCGCCGCACATCGTGGGCGAGGGCCTGCTCAGGCACTTCAACATCCGCCCCGGCACGCCCGAGGCGCATGCCTTCACGTACCTCAACTTCGAAAAAGCCGCCAAGACCTACGGCAAGGTCGGCGGTTTCGCCCACCTGGCCACGCTGGTCAAGATGCTCAAGGCCAGCCGCCCGCACGCCATGCTGCTCGACGGTGGCGACACCTGGCAGGGCAGCGCCACCGCGCTGTGGACCAATGGCCAGGACATGGTCGATGCCTGCAAGCTGCTGGGTGTGAACGCCATGTGCCCGCACTGGGAGTTCACCCTGGGCGAGCAGCGCGTGCAGGAAATCGTCGAAAAAGACTTCGGCGGCCAGCTTGACTTCCTGGCCCAGAACGTCAAGACCAACGACTTCGGTGACCAGGTGTTCAAGCCCTACGTCATCAAGGAAATGAACGGCGTGCCCGTCGCCGTGATCGGCCAGGCCTTCCCCTACACCCCGATCGCCAACCCCAAGCACATGGTGCCCAACTGGAGCTTCGGCATCCAGGACGAGAACATGCAGAAGATGGTGGACGAGGTGCGTGCCAAGGGCGCGCAGGCCGTGGTCGTCATCTCGCACAACGGCATGGATGTGGACATCAAGATGGCCTCGCGCGTGACCGGCATCGACGCCATCCTGGGCGGCCACACGCACGACGGCATGCCCGCCCCCATGGTGGTCAAGAACGCCAAGGGCCAGACCCTGGTGACCAACGCCGGTTCCAACAGCAAGTTCCTGGGCGTGCTCGACTTTGACGTGCGCGGCGGCAAGGTGCAGGACTTCCGCTACAAGCTGCTGCCGGTGTTCGCCAACCTGCTGCCGGCCGACACCGAGATGCAGGCCTACATCGACAAGG
>NZ_JASJOY010000113.1:0-26109 GCF_031426985.1 Hydrogenophaga sp. | reverse complement strand
CCCTGGTGGGCATGCCCATCAGCGTGCTCAGCACCGAGACCATCGGCAAGATCCTCGACGGCGGCCGCTCGGTTTGCGCCGCCGCCGGCATCCCCATCGCCGGTGGTCACACCATCGACTCGGTGGAACCCATCTACGGCCTGGTCGCGCTCGGCCTGGTGCACCCCAAGCGCGTCAAGCGCAACGCCGACGCGCAGGTGGGCGACCGCCTGATCCTCGGCAAGCCGCTGGGCGTGGGCGTGCTCTCGGCCGCGCTCAAGAAAGACGCGCTCAGCGCCGACGGCTATGCGCAGATGATCGCCAACACCACGAAGCTGAACACGCCCGGCCCCGACCTGGCCGCCATCGCCGGCGTGCACGCCCTGACCGACGTGACCGGCTTCGGCCTGGCCGGCCACGCGCTGGAAATGGCGCGCGGCTCGAACACCACGGTGAAACTCGACATGGCCCGCGTGCCGCTGATCGGCGGCGTGCGCGAGCTCGCCGCGCAGGGCATGGTCACCGGTGCCAGCGGCCGCAACTGGGGCGCCTACGGCGACGAGATCCGCCTGGCCGAGGGCCTGGCGCCCGTGGACAAGGCCCTGCTGACCGACCCGCAGACCAGCGGCGGCCTGCTGGTGGCCTGCGCGGCCGATGCGGTGGACGAGGTGCTGGCCGTGTTCCGTAAACACGGCTTTGACGCCGCCGCCGAGGTGGGCGAGATCGTGCCGGCGCAGGCCGGCGGCGTGCGCCTGCAGGTGGTCTGAGCCAGGCACCGGTGTCGAAACCGCGGCGCCTGTTTCGTCGTGAGCGCACAGGCCGGCGTTCGGCCTGATCGCATTCCCACCCTTGAGGAGAACCCCATGAGCAGTTCCACCGATACCGGCACCGTCACCCTGCACCGCGTGCTGCGCGCGCCGCCCGATCGCGTCTACCGCGCCTTCCTCGACCCCGACGCGATGGCCAAGTTTCTGCCGCCGCACGGCTTCACCGGCCGGGTGCTGGAGATGAACGCCACCGTGGGCGGCATCTACCGCATGCAGTTCACCAACTTCAGCAACGGCCAGACGCACGCCTTTGGCGGCAAGTACCTGGAGCTGGTGCCCGGCGAACGCATCGTCAACACCGATGTGTTTGACGACCCCAACCTGCCGGGTCAGATGATCACCACGCTCACGTTCAAGCCGGTGTCGGTCGGCACCGAGCTGACCGCGGTGCAGAGCGGCATCCCGGCCGTGATCCCGGTCGAGGCCTGTTACCTGGGCTGGCAGGAGACCCTGCAACTGCTGGCCCAGCTGGTCGAGCCCGACATCCCGGCTGAGATATGAAGCACCCCCGCGCCGCCAACGCGAGAGGGCGCCAGCAGCGGCCCGTCCTGCGCTGGTCGAAGGACCGTTCCGCGCTGGCCCTGGTTTGAACCACGGGTCGCCGACCATCGTCTGCCCTGTAAAAGCCCCTTTCTCTTCACAAGGCCGTTCCCATGCTGCTTTCCACCTGGCTGCTGTACGTCGCCGCCGTCTTCGTGCTCACCGTCACGCCCGGTCCTTCGGTGCTCATGTGCGTGTCCACGGCGGTGAACCTGGGCCCGCGCAAGGCGCTGATCACCTCGCTGGGCAGCACCTCGGCCATCGTCGGCTTGATGACCTTGTCGGCGCTGGGCCTGGGCGCGCTGCTCGCGGCGTCTGAAGCCCTGTTCACCGCGCTCAAGTGGGCCGGCGCCGCCTACCTGGCCTACCTGGGCGTGCGCGCGCTGCTGGCACCGGCGTCGGACATCCGTGTGGCGGGCGGCGCGGTCGCCGGCGGGCGGCGCCTGTTTGCGCAGGGCTTTCTGGTGGGCCTGAGCAACCCCAAGGCGCTGCTGTTCTTCGGCGCGCTGTTCCCGCAGTTCCTCAACCCGGCGGCGCCGCAGCTGCCGCAGTTTTTGCTGCTGGGCGCCACCTTCGTGTGCTTTGAACTTGGCTGGCTGACCGTGTACGCGTTCAGCGCCGCGCGCGCCCAGCGCTGGCTGCAGCAGCCGCAGCGCGCACGCCAGTTCAACCGGCTGACCGGCGTGGTGTTCCTGCTCGCGGCCGGCCTGCTGGCCACCAGCAAGCGGCAAGCGGGCTGATGAACACCCGCTGGCTGGAACTCAAGGTGCCACCGCCGGTGGTGGGGCTGGTGGTCGGTGTGGCCATGTGGTTCCTGGCGCCGCTGGGGCCGGGGCTCGCTGTGCCGGACCCGGCGCGCCTCTGGCTGGCCCTGGCCGTCGCGGCTGTTGGTGCCGGCTTTGACCTGACGGGCCTGATCGCCTTCGTGCGCCGCCGCACCACCGTGAACCCGCTCAGGCCGACCCACACCTCGGCGCTCGTGACCGGTGGCGTCTACCGCATCACGCGCAACCCCATGTACGTGGGCATGGCCTGCTTGCTGACGGCCTTGGCGGTCTGGCTCGGTGCGCTGTGGCCCTGGCTGGGGCCGGTGGCCTTTGTGCTCTACATCACCCGCTTCCAGATCCAGCCCGAGGAGCGCGTGCTCACCACGCTGTTCGGCGAGGCCTACACGGCCTATACCCGGCGCGTGCGCCGCTGGCTCTGAGCGCCGAAGGGCGACCGATCATGAACTCCGTGCCCCGCATCCTGGTCTTCGACATCTTCGGCACCGTGGTGGACTGGCACGGCTCCATCGTGCGCGAGGTGTCGGCTCGCTGGCCGCAGGCGGACGCCGACGCCTTCGCCCTGGCCTGGCGCGCGGGCTACCAGCCGGCCATGGAGGCGGTGCGCAGCGGTGGCCGCGGCTTCGTGAAACTGGACGTGTTGCACCGCGAAATCCTCGACGGCCTGCTGCCGCGCTTTGGCCTGGGCCAGCTGGGTGATGCCGAACGCGCCGAGCTCAACCGCGTCTGGCACCGGCTCGCGGCCTGGCCCGACAGCGTGGCCGGGCTCACGCGGCTCAAGGCGCGCTGCACGATCTGCAGCCTGTCCAACGGCAACCTCGGTCTGCTGACCGACATGGCCAAACACGCCGGCCTGCCCTGGGACTGCGTGCTCAGCGCCGAAGTGTTCCGCGCCTACAAGCCCGACCCGCGCGTGTACCGGGGCGCGGCCGAGGTGTTCGACGCCGAGCGCGGCGAGGTGCTGATGGTCGCCGCCCACCACGACGACCTGGCCGCCGCGCGCGCCTGCGGCCTGCAGACCGCCTACGTCGAGCGCCCGATGGAGTTCGGCGCCGCCCACCCCAAGGACGTGTCGCCCCAGCCCGGTAACACCTGGCACGCGCGGAACCTGCTGCACCTGGCCGAGCAGCTCGGTTGCTGAGCCACCGGACGCCCGGGTTTCAACTGATCCCGATGCCCCTATAAAGCAGCGAAAATATCAGCATTAACTGATATTTTGGAGCGCCCATGAACTTCCGCACCCTGGCCCTGGTGGCCGCCACCGCCACCGGCCTGCTGCTGGCACCCGCGGCCCACGCCGACAACCAGGCGATCGCCACCGACGAGATGGCCGCCTACCTGGAGTTCGTCGACTACGGCGGCG
The DNA here is from genome assembly GCF_031426985.1 of Hydrogenophaga sp. GTDB lineage: Bacteria > Pseudomonadota > Gammaproteobacteria > Burkholderiales > Burkholderiaceae_C > Hydrogenophaga. The sequence goes on along the minus strand of NZ_JASJOY010000113.1, from coordinate 22,615 downwards.
GTGTCATCTTTGCGGAACAGATCCCAAAGGACGAGTGGCCGAAGATGGTGGTGATCGACGCCCGCGACGCGGGCCAGTTCGCCAAGGGCCACATTCCCGGCGCCATCAACATGGACTGGCGCCAGGTGCTGGCCAGGCGCAACGACATTCCCAGGAACAAGCCGGTGCTGATCTACTGCAACACCGGTTCGCTCTCGGCCCAGGCCGGCTTTGCGCTGCGCGTGGCGGGCTGGGACAACGTGCGCATCCTGCAGGGCGGCATGGAAGAGTGGAAGGCCAAGGGCGGCTTCGACGCCGCGGCCAAGGCCACGGCGCCCGCCAAGCACTGACCCGCAGGCCGCGAGGGGGGCCGCGTCGTCACGGCGCGGCGTTGCGCGGGTCCGTGTCCGGCACCGTCCCCGACGCGATGTAGACCCCGCCCATCCACTCGGGCGTCACCTCGAAGCCATCCAGCCGATCTTCCAGCCCACTCCACGGCCGGTCCAGGCCTTCGAGTGAGCTGATCGAATACAGCGCCGCCCCCAGCACGAAGGCATTGACCGACACCGCCCAGGGCGGGGCCCATTGCAGGCCGGTGGCGACCACGCGGGCGCCGGGTTTGAGGTGGGCAAACACCTGGTCCAGCGCGGCCGGGTGGCGCACGATGTCGTGCGTGAAGTGCAGCAGGGCCGCATCGGCCTGGCCGCGCCAGCGGGCCGCCTGGGCCGACGCCTGCACCAGCTTGACCTGCGGGCGCTGCGCGGGGCCGAGGCGTGCGCGGGCGTGGGCCAGCATGTCGGGGCAGGGCTCGATGCCGACGATGCGGCCCCGGGGCCCCAGCCGCTGCAGCAGCGGCGCGAAGCTCAGGCCGGTGCCGCAGCCCACGTCGAGCACCGTCTGGCCGGTTTGCAGCTGCAGGCGTTCAATGGCCGCTTCGCGCAAGGGCTCGAAGGGCCTGAGTTCGTCGTCGTAGTCCGCCGCCCGCGCGCGGTAGAGCGCGAGCATGGCCTCCGGGGCCGAGGTGTCGGACCCGTGGACCGGAGGGGGAGCGGTGACCATGAACGTTCCAGGCGGGGCACCAGCGTACGGCCTCATGCCCGCGACCGCAAGGGCCGCAGGCCCCACTGGTCAGCTGGGCTGAACGTGCAGGCCCCGGCCCAGCGCCGGGTCGCCTTCCAGCCGCCACTGCTGTTCGTGGAACGCGGCCACCGTGGGCCGGTGGGCGATGGAGACCAGGGCGCCGTTTTCCTGCGCCACCAGGGCGCGCAATTTCGGGTAGAGCGTGCGCTCGGCGTCTTCGTCGAGCGCGCTGCTGGCCTCGTCGAGGAACAGCCAGCGCGGCCGCTTGAGCAGGACACGGGCGATGGCCAGGCGCTGCTGTTCACCGCCCGAGAGTTTCTGGCCCCAGGTGTCCTGGCGGTCCAGCTGGTCGGCCAGTTGCGGCAGCAGCGCCTCGCTCAGGGCCTGCTGCAACTGCGCGTCGGTGTAGCGCGTGGGCGGGGCCGGGTAGGCCAGGGCGTCGCGCAGCGCGCCGTTGGGGAAGTAGGGGCGCTGGGGCAGGAACATGACGCGCTCATCGAAGTCCGCCGGCCGCGCCAGCCGGGCCTGGGCCCAGGGCCAGATGCCGGCCAGCGTGCGGAACAGCGTGGACTTGCCGCTGCCCGATGGCCCCCTGACCAGCACGTGGTCCCCCGCGCGCAGCGCCAGGCCGCTGGCCGCCAGCAGCGGCCTGCCATCGGGCAGGCGGATCTGCAGCTCGTCGATCTGCAGCGTGTTGCCGTCTGCGGCGGTGCGCAGCTCGGCGTGGGCGGCGGCCGCGGTCTGCTGCACCTGGGCAAAGCTCTCTTCAAAACTGGTCAGGCGGTCGGTGGTGGCGCGCCAGGCGGCCAGGCTGTCGTAGTTGTCGACGAACCACGACAGCGCGTCCTGCACACGGCCGAAGGCCGACGAGATCTGCATCAGTTCGCCCAGCTGGATGGCGCCGCTGAAGAAGCGCGGCGCCGCCACGATGAAGGGGAACACCACCGCGGCCTGCCCGTAGCCCACGGTGAACCAGGTCAGCGTCTTCTGGCGCTTGAGCAGGCGCAGGTAGTTGGCCAGGACCTCGGAAAAACGGCTGCCCGCCTGCTGGCGCTCGACCGGTTCGCCGCGGTCCAGCGCGATCGATTCGCTGTATTCGCGCACCCGCACCATGTGGTGGCGAAAGTCCGCCTCCACGCGCTGCTGGCGGAAGTTCAGGCCGATCAGCGGACGGCCCAGGAAGTGCGTGATCACGCTGCCCGCCAGTGCATAGACCACCGCCATCCACACCATGAAACCGGGGATGACGTAGTGGCCGCCGTTGAAATCAAAACCGAAGCTGCCCGAGAGCGACCACAGGATGCCGATGAAGCTGGCCAGCGTGACCAGCGCGTTGAGCAGGCCCATGCTGAGGCTGACGGTGTAGGCGGTGAACTGGTTGACGTCTTCGGAGATGCGCTGGTCCGGGTTGTCGGGCGTGGCGCCATCGGCCTTGGAAAAACGCGCCAGTTCCAGGTGGTAGAAGGCCTTGTGCGCGAGCCAGCGGTCCAGGTAGTGGCCGGTCATCCAGGCGCGCCAGCGCAGCTCCAGCAGCTGCGTGAGGTAGAAGCGGTAGACCGCGATGATGATGAAGCCGAAGGCCAGGTAGGTGAAGCGTCCCAGCTCGCGCCAGAACACCGCGGCGTCCTTGTTCTGCAGCGCGTCGTAGAAAACCCGGTTCCAGTCGTTGATGAGCACCAGCATGTAGACCGCGCCCAGGTTGAGCGCCACGATGGCCGCCAGCAAGGCCCGTGCTTTCCACTTTTCTTCGGACTGGAAGTAGGGCAGGGCCAGGGCGGCCACCTTGCGCGCGAAGAGGCGAAAGCTCTGGAGTCTGGACAGGGTTGTCGTCATGGGTTTACCGATGGGGTGCGGAGAAGGGGGGATGCCGTGTCGGCCATGCGCAGGCCGCACAGCGTGAAGGTGGAGCCGCAACCGGGCGCAGAGTTCACCGCGATGTCGCCGCCCAGGTAGCTGGCCTGTGCCCGGGCCAGCGCCAGGCCCAAACCGTGGCTTTCGGCGCCGGCGCGGTCGTCGAAGCTGCGGTAGGCGTCGAACAGCAAGGGCAGGCGTTCGGCCGGAATGCCGCAGCCGCTGTCGCGCACTTCGATGCACAGCCGCCGGCCAGGCGGGTACGCGTGGCGCCGGCGCAGGCCCACGTACACGGTTCCGGACGCGGTGTTCTTGATCGCGTTGCTGACGAAGTTCTCCAGCACCGACTGCAGCAGCGCGCGGTCGGCCAGCACGCAGTGGCCGCGTGCGGCGGCCAGGTGCAGGTGCAGGCCGCGGGCACGGGCCTGCTCGGCAAACAGGGCGCGCAGCTGGTCGAACAGGGCCTGCAGGTCCACCGGCTGCGGGTTCGGGCGCAAGCTGCCCGATTCCAGGCGCGAGAGTTCGAGCAGCCGGTGGATCTGGTCCTGCACCTCGGCCGCGGCGGCCTCGATCTTGGCCGCCGTCTCGGCCACGCCGGTGTTGCCGCCGGCCTGGTGGCGCAGCACCGCGCCGTACAGCGAGATCGCGCGCACCGGCTGCTTGAGGTCGTGGCTGACCCCGGCCAGGAACAGGCCCTTGGTGCGCGAAGCCTCTTCGGCCTCGGCCTTGCGCAGCTCCAGGTCGCGGATCAGGCGCTGGTTTTCATAGCGCAGGCGGATGCCGTCGCGGTGCAGGCGGTTGGTCAGGCGCGCGTACCCGGCCATGGACAGCAGGAACAGCAGCGTGAGCGCCGAGAGCACGGTGTGCATGGGCGTGGCCGCGGCCGCCAGCAGGCCCACATAGGGCAGCAGGGCGGGCAGCAAAAAGGCATAGAACGTGGGCAGGTGGATGGACAGTGGCGTCACCGCGCCACCCACATGGCCGGACAGGTAGGCGCCCACCAGCAGCAGGGTCATCGGGGCCTGCGCGTCGAAGTACAGCCAGGCAAAGGCGCCCCAGGTGATGCCGTTGAGCAAGGCCGAAACGGTGAAGCCCTGAATGAGCCGCCGGTGCCCCTGGCCCTGGGCCAGCAGCGGGCGCATGTGGCGCACGAAGACCTCGCGCGCCAGGTTGGAGGCGGTGCCCAGCCCCAGCCAGAGCAGCGTGTGCGCGACAGGGACCGTGTCCCACATCAGCCAGGCGGCCACCAGCGACAGCAGCGTGACGCTGACGTACGGGAAATGCACCTCGTGCGCGAAATAGTGCGCGACGGTGTTTTCTTCGTACTGCTCAAGCGTGGCCATAATTTGCCACTATGCCACCCATCCAGGTTTTGATTGCCGAGGACCACGCCCTGCTGGTCGACGCCCTGCAACTGTTGCTGGGCACCCAGCCCGACCTGCACTGCGCGGGCATCGCCCGCAATGGAGAGCAAGCGCGCGATCTGGCGCTGGCCCTGCAGCCCGACGTGCTGCTGCTGGACCTGGGCCTGCCCCTGCTGGACGGCCTGGGGGTGATGGAGTCGCTGCGGCGGGCCAAGTCGGGCGTGCGGGTGCTGGTGGTCACGGCGCGCATGGATGCGCAGTCCATCCGCGCGGCGCTGGCGCTGGGCGCGGCAGGCTACCTGCCCAAGAACGAGGACAGCGACGAGCTGCTGCTGGCCATCCGCCGCGTGGCCGGTGGGCGGCGCTACATCAGCGGGGCCATCGCGCAGGTGTTCGTGCCCGAAGCCGGTCGCACGCCCGAGATGCCGCTGACCGCCAGCGAGACCACCATCCTGCAACTGGTGGGCCAAGGCCTGACCAGCAAGGAGATCGGGCAGCGGCTGGACATCAGCGAAGCAACGGCCCGCAAGCACCGCGAGAACATCCGCCGCAAGCTGGGCATCCACAACAGCGCCGAAATGGCCGCCTACGCGGTGCGCGCGCAGGCCCGTTCGCCGGGCTGAGCGTCGGTGCCGGAGCGTCCGCCTACGCCCAAGTGCGTAGGCGAACGGTGCCGGCCTACGCCACCGGGCGAATTGTCGGACGAGTAACAAATTCCTACATTGACCGGACGGCGATGACCGACCGGCAATGGCTGCAGGTGTCGCGCCCCAGGGGTGACCACCATGCGCATGCAATTCTTCTTTTCCGGCCTGTTGTCGCTGGCGCTCGTCGCCTGCGGCGGGGGCTCCGGCACGGCGGCCGATGACGACAACGGGGCCCCCCTCACCGTGCAGTCCGCCGGCCAGGTGGTGGACGAGCAGGGCGCGCCGTTGGCCGGTGCCGCCGTGACGGTGGTCTCGGCCAGCGCGGTGGCCGGGACCGACGCCGCCACCAGCACCGATGCCGAGGGCCGCTTTGCGCTCACGCTCGACGCCGCCACACCGGTTGTGCTGAAAGTGCAGAAGACCGGTTATGCCAGCAGCTGGCGCGCGGCGGCATCGGCCAGCGCCAACGCCACGGTGGCCGGCCGTGTGCTGCTGCTGCCGGTGGCCACCACGCTCGGTTTCGACCCGGCGCAGGCCGCGGTGCTGCGCGTGCCCGGTTCCCCTGCGCGGGTGGCGCTGGCCGCGGGCAGCCTGGTGCGCGAGGACGGTCAGCCCCTGGCCGCCGGCGCGGCCGGTGTGGCGCTCACCCCCATCGACCCCAGCGCCGACATTGGGCAGATGCCGGGCCTGATGGTCGATGCCGCCAGCGGCGAGCCGATTGAATCGCTGGGCGCCCTGCACATCGAGTTCACCGACGCCAGCGGCGCGCCGCTGAACCTGGCCAGCGGCCAGACCGCGACCATCCGCATCCCGGCCACGCCGGCCGCGGGCGCGTCGCTGCCCGCCACCTTCCCGCTCTACCACCTGAACGAAACCACCGGCCGCTGGACGCAGGAAGGCACGGCCACGCTGCGCACCGACCCGGCCACCGGCGCCGCGTACTACGAGGGCACGGTGAGCCACTTCAGCACCTGGAACGCCGACAAGGTGTACGTGAGTTCCCGCATCGACCTGAGCGCCACGCAGGGCGGCGCCAACTGCCCGGTGCCCGCAGGCCTGCGGGTGCAGGCCGTGGGCCTGGACTACAACGCGACCTCGCTGGTGGAGGCGGGGCGCCTGCTCGTGAAGGCCAACGCGCAGGTGCAGATGCGCCTGGTCGACAGCACCGGCGCTTTGCTGGATGCGCTGACGTTCAGCACCGGTGCCGTCGGGGCGGTCGATCGTTTGCCGCGTTGCCTGGCACCTCAAGAGATGGTGCAGCTCAGCGGGCGTGTGGTGGTCAGCAGCGGTTCGCTGGCCGGTTACCGGGTGCAGATCACGGGTCTGTTCGACAGCTTCACGGTGGGGCTGGACGGTGAGGGCCGCTACGTTTCGCCCATCCACCCGAACGCCGGCCTCGTGACCGCCCGGCTGGTGCGCACCGACACCCGCCGGGACCTGCCGGCCACCGCCGTCAGCGCCACCGTGGCGGGCAGCGACGTGGCGCTCGACGACCTGGTGGTTGCCGACACTCGCGTGCCACTCACCGGCTGCGTGCAGGGCTGGGCAGGCTACCGCCAGTCCAGCGCCCAGGTCAGCGTGCTGCTGGGCGACACCCTGCTGGCAGCGCCGTTCACCGCCACGGCCACCGAGCCCGACTTCGTGTTCTCGGTCCCGATCCAGAGCAGCCTGAGCCTGCGCATCACGCCGCCCGACGCCTCGCTGGCCGAGCGCACGGTGCCGCTGTCGGTGGGCAACACGTCGCTGGATCTGGGCGCCTGTGTGAACCTGCCCCAGGGCCCGCAGGTGCAGGCGGTCAGCAGCGGCGCGGGCCTGCTGCGCCACTTCGACGCCACGGCCACCCTGCCCGGCGACGCGACACTCACCACCTTCGCCTGGGACTTCGGCGATGGCAGCAGCGGCAGCGGCGTGGCGGTCAGCCACAGCTACGCCAGCGCCGGCAGCTTCACCGTCCGCCTCACCGTGACCGATGCCCTCGGTCAGCACAGTGCGCTCAGCCTGTCGCCCGACACCGGTGGCGACACGGTCTACAGCACGCTCACCCCGGCCACCACCATGGACGCCGGCGGCCGGCACCTGTGCACGGTTCGTGACGGCAGCCCCTGGTGCTGGGGGCACAACTTCGGGCAGAACCTCGGTCGCAGCTACGGCTCCGTCACCGTCGGCGGCAGCAACATCTTCAGTGGGCTGGAGTCGTCCGGCGTGCCGCTGCAGGCCAGCGTGGGCATCACCTCTGCCACGGCGGTGGTGGCCGGTGCCGCCCACACCTGCAGCCTGCTGGCCAATGGTCTGGTGCGGTGCTGGGGCACCCTGGGGCACAGTGGCCTGGGGGATGGTGTGACCAGCAGCTCGGTGGCGCCGGTCACCGTCAGCGGCATCGGCACGGCCAAGGCGCTGTCCAGCGGCGACGACCACCTGTGCGCCGTGCTCGACGACGGCACCGTGCGGTGCTGGGGCGACGTGCGGGTCGCCAACTCGGTTCCGCACACCATCAGCGGCCTGGGCAACGCCGTGGGCGTCGTGGCCTCGGGCGGGTTCTTCTCCACCGGCGGCCTGTTCAGCTGCGCCGTGCTGGCCGACGGTGGTGTGCGCTGCTGGGGCGACAACCGCTACGGCAAGCTGGGCAACGGCAGCCTCACCAACTCGACCACGCCGGTGGCCGTGACCGGCATCAGCACCGCGGTGGCGGTCGCGGCCAGCGACGACGACGCCTGCGCGCTGCTGGCCGACGGCACGGTGGCCTGCTGGGGTCAGTACGCCGGCGGGGTGCTCGGCGGGTTCGGTACGCCAGCGGTCGCGGGCGGGCCGCCCGTCACCGTGCCGGGCGTGAACAACGCGGTGGCGCTGGCCATGTCCACTACCCACAGCTGCGCCCTGCTGGCCGACGGCACCGTGGCGTGCTGGGGCGGCGCGGCACAGGCGCGTGGTGTCGCGGCGCCTGCCAGCACCACCACGGCCGCGCCGGTGCCCGGCCTGAGCGGGGTGGCTTCGCTCGCGGTGGGCGACAGCTTCACCTGTGTGCGGCTCACCAGCGGCGCCGTGCAGTGCCTGGGCAACGGCGCCAACGGCGTGCTGGGCGCCGGTGGTGAGGTCTTCAAGGTGGACGGCGTGGTGCAGAACCCGCCCAGCTACCCCAGTTCCCTGGTGCCGCTGGGCGTGGTGTTCCCCTGACCGTGCCGCCAGGGGCTTTTAGAACTTGAGAGGAGCGAGCATGAAACGACAAGGCCTGTTCGGGCTGCTGATGATCCTGGTGGCGTCTTCGCTGCTGACCGCCTGCGGTGGCGGCGGCGCCGGGGCCGACGCCACGGCCACACCCGCCCGCGTGGACATCACCACCAGCGCCGTGCTGCTCACCGAGCCCGGGCAGACCAAGGTCCTGAGCGCGCGCGTGCTCGACAGCCAGGGGCGCGACATGACGGCGACGGTGGCCTGGGAGAGCACCCAGCCCGGGCAGATCAGCGTCGACAGCGCGGGGCTGGTGACCGCGCTGGGCGAGGGCGGCAGTGCCCAGATCACGGCCCGCGTGGGCGGGCTCAAGTCCGCGCCGCTGCTGGTGTTCCATTCCCGCGTGCCAGAAGGCACGCTGCTGCTGACCGACGCGCAGATCGTGGGCGAACCGGTCGAGACCGACCCGCTTGCCACCCCCAGCATCAGCAACACCTACAGCGTGCGCCTGAGCGGCGTGGCCGCGCCCGCTGTCGGGCAACTGCTGCTCAACACCGAAGCCAAGATCGTGGTGGGGCGGGTGCAGGCTGTCAGCACCGATGCCAATGGCGTGCACACCGTGACGCTGGTCCTGGTGCCGCTGCGCGAGATATTGCCCACCTTGCGCATCGACGAAACCATCGACCTGAGCCAGGCCGAGATGGTGATACCGGCGGACGTGCTCGACACCTACGACGTGACCCGAGAGGGCACGCGCCTCACCTTCACCCCCAAACCGGCGGTGGTCCGGGCGGCGGCGGCGAGGGCGCGCCCGGCCGCAGTGGTCAGCGGCACCATGGCGCTGCCCCCGTTCAAGGAGTGTGAAGGCACCGTGGAGGGGACGGGCGGCGCGGACTCCTTGCCCTTCAAGCTGAGCAAGGTGCCCGGCTTCAGCCTGGACTTCAAGCCCGCGCTGGACATTCTGCACACGCCGGAAAACGGGCTGGAGCGCCTGGTGCTGGCCGCCGAGCCGGGCATCACCACCGACCTGTCGCTGGAACTCACCGCTGGGTTTGATGCCAAGTATTCCTGTGGCATTGACCTGGCGGTCGTGCGCATTCCCATGCCGGGCCCGGTGGCCGCCTTCCTGAGTGGCCTGATCACCTTCGGCGCGGGCATGGAACTCAGCGGCAAGGTGGAGCTGCCCGGCGCGGTGCAGATCATCAACGTGACCCAACGCTCCAGCAAGCTGGACCTGGGCGTGGCCTGCCCTGGCGGCGGCAGTTGTTCGCTGGTGCATACCGTGAGCGAGCCCACGGTCACCAACCAGGCCTCGATCAGCGGCCCGGACCTGGGCAACCTGCGCCTGGAGCCCAGCCTGTTCGGCTTTGGCAAAGCGCAGCTGGCCATAGGCAACCCGATATTCACGTCGCTGCGCTTCAACGCCGTGTACGCCAAGCTGGGGGTGGCCTTGCAGAGCAGCTTTTCCAGCATGGAGGGCCAGATCGCCGACCCTGAGTACGCGTCCAAATACGGCATCGCGGCGCTGCTCAAAGCCGGGCTGGACACCGATTTCCAGGGCCTGGCGGCTTGGCTGGGCCTCAATGGCGTGGCTGAAAACCTGATCGAGCTGAGTGCGCCGCTGGCATCTTCGCCCCAAGGCAATCTGACGCTGGCGCAAGACGCATTCCAGAGCGGCGAGCGCGTCGAGGCCACGGTGCAATTCGACCCGGCAACCACCCGCTTCCTGAGCATCTACAACGTCGATGAAGTGATTGTGATGCGCAAGGTGGGCACCGCCGCTGCGCAAGAAGTGGCCCGCATCGCGGTGGCCGAAGGTCTGGACCGGGTGACCTTGTCCTTTGTGGCACTGAGCGCCGGCACGGCCAGCGAGCTGACCGCCTTTGTCACCTCCCGGGCGCTGCCGGCGCAGAAGCTGGAGTTGGGCCGGGCCTCGGCCGTGGCCGCTGTGAAAGGGGATCGGATCAGTGCCGGCTACAGCCATACCTGCGCGCTCACCAGCGCTGGCGGCGTCAAATGCTGGGGAGGCAACTTCGTCGGTCAACTCGGCGACGGCAGCACCACCAATAGTCCGGTGCCGGTGGCCGTGAGCGGTCTGGGCAGCGGGGTCGGCGCCATCGCTGTGGGTGACGCCTATACCTGCGCGCTCACCGAGGTCGGCGCTGTCAAATGCTGGGGGTACAACTGGGCTGGTCAACTCGGCGACGGCAGCACCACCAACAGTCCGGTGCCGGTGACTGTGAGCGGCCTGGACAGTGGGGTCGTCGCAGTCAGTGCGGGTGCCCGCCATGCCTGTGCGCTCACCAGCGCGGACGCCGTCCAATGCTGGGGGCACAACGACCAAGGGCAACTCGGCGACGGCAGCACCACCCAAAGCCTGGTGCCGGTGGCTGTGAGCGGCCTGGACAGTGGGGTCGTCGCAGTCAGTGCGGGTTTCCGCCATGCCTGTGCGCTCACCAGCGTGGGCGGCGTCAAATGCTGGGGGAACAACGGTGCTGGGCAACTCGGCGACGGCAGCACCACCAACAGTCCGGTGCCGGTGGCCGTGAGCGGTCTGGGCAGTGGGGTCAGAGCCATCGCTGCGGGTAGCTCCCATACCTGCGCGCTCACCAGCGCTGGCGCCGTCAAATGCTGGGGGAACAATTACTATGGGCAACTTGGCGACGGCAGCACCACCCGCAGCCTGGTGCCGGTGGCCGTGAGCGGTCTGGACGGCGGGGTGATTGCCATTGCAGCGGATGACTCACATACCTGCGCGCACACCAGTACTGGCGCCCAATGCTGGGGGGAGAATTTCGATGGGAAACTCGGCGACGGCAGCACCACCAACAGTCCGGTGCCGGTGGCCGTGAGCGGTCTGGACAGCGGAGTTGTCGCCATTGATGCGGGTCGCTACCATACCTGCGTGCTCACCAGCGCTGGCGGCGCCCAATGCTGGGGGGATAATTCCCATGGGCAACTCGGCGACGGCAGCACCACCGTCAGGTACGCGCCAGTGCCAGTGACCAACTTCCCCTGAGGCCTCTTCACCCGGCCCTGCCCGCTGGGCAGCGCCCGGCAGCTGGCTTAACGGGAAGGGTTGGACACCCCCGAGGCCACGTGTCCGCTGGGCACGTGCATCGACGCGTGTTCGATGTGGCCGGTCTGGTCGTCGAAGAAAAAGTCGGGCTCGAATTCGCGCAGGAACTCGCCCTTGGGCAGACCGCCGAGGAACATGGCCTCGTCGACTTCGATGTTCCAGTCCATCAGCGTGCGGATCGCGCGCTCGTGCGCCGGTGCGCTGCGCGCTGTGACCAGCGCGGTGCGGATGTGCATGTCGTTCGTGCCCTCGGTCTGCAGGCGGTGCAGGGCTTCGAGCAGGGGTTTGAACGGGCCGCCGGCCAGCGGCTGGGCGGCGTGGCTGGCCTCGTGTGCCTGAAAGGCGCTCAGGCCCTGCGCCTGGTACACGCGTTCGGCCTCGTCGGAAAACAGCACCGCGTCGCCGTCGAAGGCGATGCGCACCTCGTGCGGGTGCGCGTCGCTGGCGTGCACCGACAGCGGGTACACCTGTGCGGCGGGCACGCCCGCGTCCAGCGCGGCGCGCACGTCGGCCAGGTGGGTGGACAGGAACAGGTTGGCGCGCAGCGGCCGCAGGTAGCGCCAGGGCGGCTGGCCGCGCGTGAAACTGCCGCGCTGGATGGGCAGGCCGTAGTGCTGCGCCGAGCGGAACACCCGCATGCCCGAGACCGGGTCGTTGCGCGAGAGGATCACCACCTCCACCCGTTGCGTGGTGGCGTCGTTGAAGGCCAGCAGCTTCTTGACCAGCGAAAACGCCACGCCCGGCGCGGCGGGCACCTCCAGCCGGTCCAGCTGCAGCTTCATGTACGAGCGGTCGTCCCCGGTCTCGAACAGGCGGTTCTCTTCTTCGAAGTCGAACAGCGCCCGCGAAGAAATCGCAACCACCAGTTGGCCATCAAGCGTTACGGGCATGGGTCAGGGTCTCGGCAGAGTGAGGGGGAAAGCAGCAAGAGCGAAGGGTAGCCGAACAAAGGCGCACCGCCGCGGCGAGGGGGAGTCATGTCGAGAACGCGGCGGAACCGGCTTTGCCGGGCCGCACGCGTTGCCCCCTTGGGGGGTGACGCCGCAGGCGGCGCGGGGGGAACCTACTTCACCAACTGGTTCAGCTGAATGATCGGCATCAGCACCGCCAGCACGATCAGCATCACCACCAGGCCCATGCCCACGATCAGCAGCGGCTCCAGGATGGTGGCCAGGTGCATGGCGCGGCGCTGCACTTCGGCGCTGAGCTGGTCGGCCGCGCGGCGCAGCATCACCGGCAGCTGGCCGGTCTGTTCGCCCAGGCGCGCGAACATGCTCACCAGTGGCGGAAAACGTTTTTTGCTGCCGATGGCCGAGGCCAGCGGCGCGCCTTCGCGCACCAGCACCAGCGCGTCCAGCGCGTCGGCGCGCATGGCGCGGTTGTTCAGGGTTTCGGCGGCGGTCTGCAGCGCGCGCAGGATGGGCACCCCCGCCGACGCCAGCATGGCCAGCGTGGCGGCAAAGCGCGCTGCGTTGTAGCCGCGCGCGAGCCGGCCCACCAGCGGCAGGCGCAGCCAGGCCGCGTCCATGCGTTCGCGCAGCGCCTCGTTGCGGCGCGCCATCACCAGCGCGATGCCCCCGCCCACCAGCAGCAACAGCAACAGCCAGCCCCAGTTGCGCACAAAGGCGCTCAGGCCCAGCATCACCACCGTCAGGAAGGGCAGGGCGCGCTGGCTGCCGGCGAACACGCTGGCCACCTGCGGCACCACGTAGCTGACCAGGAACACCACGATCACAATGGCCACCACGGTGACGATGGCCGGGTAGAGCGAGGCGCCGATGAGCTTGTTCTTGAGCGCCTCGCGCGCCTCCAGATCATCGGCCAGGCGTTCGAGCACGGTACCCAGCTGGCCGCTCTGCTCACCCGCGGCGATGACGGCGCTGTAGATGGCCGAGAACTCGCGCGGGTGTTGCGCCAGGGCCTTGGCGAACGGCGCGCCGGCGTTCACTTCCGACCGCAGCGCGGCCACCAGGCGTTGCTGTGGTTCGTCCTCGGCCTCTTCGGCCAGCGCGGCCAGGGCGCGTTCGAGCGGCAGGCCCGCGGCCACCAGACCCGCCAGCTGGCGCGTCCACACCGCCAGGCCGGTGGCGTTGAAGACGTTGCCCCCCCAGAGCGTGATGTTCAGGCCGCGCCCGCCGCTCTCATCCGGTGCGTTCAGCGCCGGCTCCACCGACAGCGGCACCAGCGCCCGCGCCCGCAGCTGGCTGCGCGCGGCCTTGGCCGTGTCGGCGTCGATCAGGCCTTTCTGCGTGGCGCCCTGCGCGTCCAGGGCTTCGAAGGTGTAGGCGGGCATGGTGGCCGATGGTAGTTCATCGAACTGGGCGGGAAACACCAGCAGAAACGCCGGTCCGTCCATCCCACGGCCGAGGGATGCACCGATCCCCCATGACCTGTACGGTGTAACCCAATGGTTTCAATTTCGAAGCCATTCATCACCCAAGGAACTGTCATGTCCATTTTCAAGTGCAACCCGCGGCTCTTGTTCACCCTGGGGGCGTTGTCGATGGCGGCCGCCTTGGCCGCCTGCGGTGGCGGGGACGATCCGGTCGATACCGGAGGGGGCGTTGCGGTGGTGGCTTTGCCGGCGGTGGGCACGTCCACGGGTCTGGACGTCACGGGCACCCTGAACTACCTCGTGTTTTCTCCGGATGGCAGCCATCGTCCTGTGTCTGCGGATGTGGCAAATGACGGGTCCAGCGGCTCGCTGACCTTGAATGAAACGGATGGAAGCTTTGTCGTGTCCACCGGCGATGCCTGGCTCGGTGCGAGCTGGCCTGAGGGTTCCGACGGCTTGCTCGAACTCAATGGCCATGCCGGGCTGATCTGCGACACCGCGAGCAACGCGGGCCAGGTGGGCATCTCGGGCAATGTGGTGCAAGTGACCGACCTCGCTGAACTGCGCGGCAAGTCGTTCCGGTACATGGCGTGCGCCAATGGCGCGGTGGCGGATGAAGGGGGCATCGCTTTCAACGACGACGGTTCGGCGCAGTTTGAGGACGCCGACGGCGTTAGCTCCTTTGGTGCCACCGAGATGGCCGCGTACTTCAGTGAAGCGGGCTGGTCGATCGAAGGGGGCACTTTCAAAGCGCGCGCTTTTTCCCGCACCACATCCAGCGGGACGGAGTACGCCATCGTGGACATCTCGGACGATGTGGGTGATGGTGGCTCGCGGATCAAGACCGTGGCCTTGATGGTCGAGGTCCAAGCCCCCAGGTGAGCGCCTGTTGAATGAAAAAACCCGCCGAGGCGGGTTTTTTCATGCTTGAACCACCGGGTGACCCGGGGCTGACCAGACGCTCAATCCCGCGTCACGCTCATCACCTCTTCCACCGAGGTAACGCCCTGCGCGATCAGGTGCTGCCCGTCTTCGCGCATCGGGCGCAGGCCGGCGGTGGTGGCAGCGGTCAGGATCTCGCTCTCGGCTGCGCGGTTGTGGATCAGCGCGCGGATCGCGTCGTTGGTGACCAGCAATTCGTAAATGCCGGTGCGGCCTTTGTAGCCGGTCTGGCTGCAGTGCGCGCAGCCCACCGGGCGCCAGCGGCCCTGGTCGTCCTGCTGGCGGCAATGCACACAGAGCTTGCGCACCAGGCGCTGCGCCAGTACGCCCAGCAGCGAACTGCTCAGCAGGAACGGTTCCACGCCCATGTCGGTCAGGCGCGTGACGGCGCTGGACGCGTCGTTGGTGTGCAGCGTGGCCAGCACCAGGTGGCCGGTGAGGGATGCCTGGATGGCGATCTGCGCGGTCTCGAAGTCGCGGATCTCGCCGATCATGATCACGTCCGGGTCCTGGCGCAGGATGGCGCGCAGGGCCTTGGCGAAGTCGAGGTCGATCTTGGCGTTGACCTGGGTCTGGCCCACGCCCGGCAGCTCGTATTCGATCGGGTCTTCCACCGTCATGATGTTGAGCGTGCTGGCGTCCAGCCGTTGCAGGCCGGCGTAGAGCGTGGTGGTCTTGCCCGAGCCAGTGGGGCCGGTCACCAGGATGATGCCGTGCGGCTGCGTCAGCAGGTGCTTGAAGCGCTCCAGCACATCGCCCTGCATGCCCACGGCTTCGAGGTTGAGCTTGCTCTCGCTCTTGTCCAGCAGGCGCAGCACCGCGCGTTCGCCGTGCGCGCTGGGCAGGGTGGAGACGCGCACGTCCACCGCGCGGGTGCCGATGCGCAGGCTGATGCGGCCGTCCTGCGGCAGGCGTTTTTCGGAGATGTCCAGCTCGGCCATGATCTTCAGGCGCGAGATCAGCGCGGCGTGCAGCGCGCGGTTGGGCTGCACCACCTCGCGCAGCGTGCCGTCGACGCGAAAGCGCACGCTCGAATGGCGCTCGTAGGGTTCGATGTGGATGTCGCTCGCACCGTCGCGCGCGGCCTGCGTGAGCAGGGCGTTGAGCATGCGGATGATGGGTGCGTCGTCGGCGGTTTCCAGCAGGTCCTCGATCGCGGGCAGCTCCTGCATCATGCGGCTGAGGTCGGCGTCGCTCTGCACCTCGCTGACCACCGCGGCCGCGCTGGATTCGCCCTGCGCGTAGGCGGCGCTGATGCGCTGGGCCAGCGCCTCGGCCGGTTGCCACAGCACCTCGCGCACATCGTGCCGGCGCAGGATTTCGGACAGCGCCGACAGGCGCCGCGTCTGCGCGTCGGCGTCGGCCAGCGCCGTGCTGCTGCCCAGCAGGGTGAGCTGATCGCCGTCGTCTTCCAGCAGCCAGTGGTGTTCACGCGCGAAGGCGTAGGGCAGCGGGTATCTCATGGCCGGGGGCTCACCGGACGGCCGGGGCCGTGAAACCCGCCGGCGCCTGCGGCGGCATCACCGGCGCCTCGTTGACCGGCACCACGGTGCTGGGCACGGGCTGCGCGTCTTTCTGGATCGCGCGCATCTGCTCGTAACGGTCCAGCGACAGGCTGCTGCTGGCGCGCGCGTCGCGCAGCACCACCGGGCGCAGGAACACCATCAGGTTGGTCTTCTTGCGGCTGCGCGATTCGCTCTTGAACAGGTTGCCGAAGAGCGGCACATCGCCCAGACCGGGCACCTTGTCCTCGTTGCCGGCGTACTCGTCCTGCAGCAGGCCGCCGAGCACGACCACCGCGCCGTCGTCGACCAGCACGGTCGATTCGATGGAGCGCTTGTTGGTGATCAGGCCGCTGCTGGAGTTGACCGACGAGGCCTGCACGCTGCTGACCTCCTGGAAGATGGTCATCTTGATGGTGCCGTTCTCGCTGATCTGCGGTTTGACGCGCAGGGTCAGGCCGACGTCTTTGCGCTCGATGGTCTGGAACGGGTTGACCGAGCCGTTGCTGGAATTGTTGTTGGTGTACTGGCCGGTCACGAAGGGCACGTTCTGGCCGATCACGATCTTGGCTTCTTCGTTGTCCAGCGTCAGCAGGTTGGGGGTGGAGAGGATGTTGCCCTCGCCGTTCTGCTGCAGGAAGCGCGCCAGGAAGCCGAGGAAGTACACGCCGTTGGCGCGCGCGGCGATGCCCAGGTTCAGGCCGGCCGAAGGCGCGGTCGTGCCACCACCGGCGGCCAGGTTGAAGATGTTGCTGCCGCCGCTGCCGAAGTTGGTGCCCAGCACGCCGATGGCGCCGTCACCGGCCTTGCCGATGGGGCCCTGCCACTGGATGCCGAACTCGGCCGCCTTGTCGGCGTTGACCTCGGCGATCAGGCTCTCCACATAGACCTGGGCGCGGCGCGCGTCGAGCTGGTCGATCACGGCGCGCAGCTGGCGGTATTGGGGCTCGGGCGCGGTGATGATGAGCGCGTTGGTCGCGGGGTCGGCCTGGATCTGGCCACCGGTGGACGGGGCGGCGCTGGCGGCGACCGGGGACGTGGCGGCACTGCCCGCCGCCGTGGGCGCGCGCGCCGGCGTGGCGGTGGTCGAGCCACCGCCACCCGACAGGGCGGCGCGCAGCGTGGTGGCCAGCGACACCGCGTCGGCGTTTTTCAGGTACACGACGTGGATGTCGCCGGCCGCGGCCTGCGAGGTGGGCTGGTCCAGCTTGGTCACCAGGGCACGCACCAGGGCCAGCCGCGCCGGATTGGCCGCGCGCATCACCAGGCTGTTGCTGCGCGGTTCGGCCACCAGCGTGGTCTTGAACGAGGCATCGCCCGCGCTGGCCGGTCCTCCCGTGGGACCGCCCGATTCGATGAGCTTGTTCACCAGCGGCACCAGATCGGCCGCGATGGCGTGCTGCAGCGGGATGATTTCCACGTCGGTGGCACCGGCCACGTCCAGCGCGGCGACGATGCGGCCGATGCGCTGCAGGTTGTCGGCGTAGTCGGTGATGACCAGCGAGTTGTTGCCCGGGTTGACGTTGATGGTGTTGTTGGGCCCGATCAGCGGGCGCAGCACCGGCACCAGGTTGTTCGCGTTCTCGTGGTTGAGGCGGAAAATCTGCGTGACGATCTGGTTGGACGCCGGCAGCTGGCTCACCGGTCCGGCGTTGACGGTGTTGCCCTGCAGCTTGGCGTCGGCCTCGGGCACGATCTTGTAGAGCCCGCCGGTGTCCACCAGCGCAAAGCCCTGCAGGCGCAGCGCGGCGGCGAACTGGTTGAGTGCGGTGGCCGGCGACACCGGCCGGTCGGTCGAGAGGTTGACCGTGCCCTTGACGCGCGGGTCCAGCACCACGTTGCGGCCGGTGATGGTGGACAGCGTGCGCGCCACGGCTTCGATCTCGGCGCCCACGAAGTTGAGCACCACCGGTTCCTGGCCGCGGCTTTGTGCCGGTGCGGTGGCGGGCAGCAGACCGCCCAGTGCGCAGACCAGCGCCAGCAGCGTGAACGTGCCCGGCGCCGCAGCGGCTCGGAGGGGGTTGGCTTTCATGAAGTCATCCTATCGCGAAGTGTGGGGACGCCTGTGGGCCGGCGTCACCCGATGTTCAGCAGCGAACGCGCACCCTGGCGGCGTCCGATGATGTTGAGCAGGTTGGCCAGCGCGGTCTCGCGGCCCGGCGCGGCAGACGCTTCGCCGCGAAAGCGCAGCCGCCCGCCGACCCATTGGCCCTCGCCCTGCAACCGGAGTTCGCCGCGCAGGGTCTGCAGCGCCACGGTGGCGCTGTCGCCGCCGGCGGGGGCGTTCAGCACCAGGCGGTAGCTGCCCAGTGGCCGCAGGGTGGACAGGCGCGAGGCCATGTCCAGCGCCTCGATGTTCAGCGCGCCCTGCACCCGGCTGCGGCCGGCGGCCCACTGCAGCTCCAGCCCGGGCGACTGCAGCTGCAGCCGCCCCTCCAGGCGCAGCGTGTTCCAGGGCGTGCCCAGGCCGGTCAGCAGTTCGGTCGGCCACTGGCTCTGGAAGCCGGCCACCCGCAGGCGCCCGCCTTGCCAGCCGGGCAGCGCGGTCAGGTTCAGCGGTTGCGGGGTGCAGCAGGGGGCGGTCAGCTGCAGCTGCAGCGCCGGTGCCGCGGCCCAGGTGGGGCGCAGCTGCCAGTGCAGGCCCTGGGGCAGGGCGGTCAGGCTGCGGCTGCCCTGGCCGCCGGTCAGCAGCAGGTCGGCCTGCCCGTCCCACACGGTGCCGCGAGCGTTGACGAGTTGAACCCGCCCGCCGCTGGCCAGGCCAATGCCCTGGGCCAGCCAGCGCGCGGGCGCGAACAGCAGCAAGGCCAGCAGCAGCCCCAGCAGGGCGCCCAGCCAGGCCAGGCGCGCGGGCCAGGCGGTGGTGTGCATCAGTTGCCCGCCCCGAGGCCGGGGCCGGCCAGCACCAGCTGGCCGCTCCAGCCGGCGGGGGCGCCGCCGTGCTGCAGGTCGGCCTGCACCGGCACCACGCGGGCGTTGATGCGCACCTGCGCCAACCACTGCGCCAGGGCGTCGGGCGGTGTGCCCCGCAGGGTGACGGTGGCGCGGTCGCCCTGCACCTGCAGCTGCGCCGTGCCGGCGAGCGTGGCGGTGGTGGCCTGTTCCAGTGCGTCGCGGGCGCCGGCCGGCGAGAGGGGCTTGTTCTGGCCACGCAGGCCCTCGGCCGTGGCGGCCATCTGGCGCATCTGGGCCAGCTGAGCGTCCAGCTGCTGGCGTTGCGCGGGCGCCTGGCGCAGGGTGGTCAGCGCCGGGGCCACGCCCAGCCACCACAGGAGGGCCAGCCCCACCACGGTGGCGGCGACCCCCACGGCCAGGCGTTCGCGCGGCGCCAGCCCCGCCCAGACCGGTTGCACGGTCTGGCGCAGGCGCTGCAGGGGGGACGTGGTGCTGCGGTCGGTCATGGCTGTGCTGCTCATGGGGCGTTGGGGCGCAGGCGCAGGGCCTGGCCGTCGATCTGCGCGTTCCAGGCGCCGCCCGCCATCGCCTGTGCCTGGGCGCGCAACTGGTCTTCGGGGGCCTGCAGGCGCAGCTCGCCCGGGCTGTAGACCAGGCGCTGGGCGGCAAGGCCCGGGCCGGCGCTGCCCAGGGCGGACAGCAGGGCTTCGAGGTCGCGGCCCGAGAGCTGGCCGCCGGCCTGCTGCAGCTGGGCCAGCTCGCGCTGCATCTGCAGCGGCGCGTCCAGCACCAGGGTCACGTTCGGAAAGGTCTGCTGCAGCGTCTGGCGCACTGCCTGGCGTCGGTCGTCCAGGGCGCGGCGTTCGTGCCAGGCGGCCACGTTCAGCCCCAGCAGCTGGGCCACCAGCAGGGCGGCCAGGCCCCAGCGGGCGGGGCGCCAGGCGGGCGCCGTGCGGAACTGGCGCAGCGCCTGCCGCAGGCGCTGACCGCGCCGCGCGCCGCTGGAGAGGCTGAGGTCGAACTGCGCGAGGTTCCAGTCGGACTGGGCGGCGCGCAGCAGCCCGTCGTGCAGCGGCAGGGGCGTCAGGCGCCGGTCCAGCGCCTGTTCGGCGGGCGCGGCCACGGCCGGGTCGGCCAGCCACTGCGCCTCGGCGGTGTCGGCGCCGGCGCGGTCGGGCCCGATGGCGGCCAGCGGCAGGCAGCGCACGCCTTCGGCGCTGGCGCTGGCCAGCCAGGCATGGCCGCCGTCGTTGTGCGCCCAGTGCACCGCGTCGGCCGTGGGCCAGAGCATGGGCACGATGCGCGAGACCGGGCGTCCGGCCGCTTCCAGCGCCTGCAGCCAGCTGCGCAGCCAGGCCTTGTCACACGCGGCCACCCACAGGGTCTGGCCGGTGCGGGCGCCGGGCGCCAGGGCGAAATGCAGCTCGGTGGTGTCGCTGAGCAGGCGCTCTTCGAGCAGGCCGTCGAGCGCGGCGCGCAGGCGCGAGGCGGCCACCTTGGGCACGGCCGGGCGGTGCCAGGAGAGGGCGCGCACCGGCAGCGCCAGCACCACCTCGGCCTCGGCGGGCAGCAGCGAGGCGGCGCAGCGGCCGTGTTCGAGCGCCTGCCGGCCGTCACCGGACCGCACCCAGGACAGCTGGGCGGTGGGGCCGTCGGCGGGGGCGAGCGAGAAGTCGGAGGGGGTGAGGATCAGCACAGGTGGGGGCCGGGTGGGATGGGGGCCATTCTAGATAGCGTCTGGTGTGCAGCCTGCGGTCGTCAGCGGGTGGTGATGCGTTCGCGCCAGAGCACGCGCAGCTGCAGGTTGTTGCGCACCACCAGCGAACGTTCTTCGATCACGGTGTCGTCCAGCCGCAGGCGGCCGCGCACTTCAAAGTAGCGGCTGCGCACGTCGTGGCGGTCGGCCTTGAGCTGGGTGGCGATGCCCGGTTTCGTGCGCGCGGCGTCGGCGATCTGGCGCCAGGGGTCGCGTTCGCGTTCGGTCACCAGCTGCTGCGCGTCGGCCAGGCTCAGGTCGGTCACGCTGGCCGCCAGCACCTGGGCGCTGGCGGTGTTGAGGTTGACCGGGGTGCGTTCGGGCAGCAGGGTCACGTGCGGTTCCAGCGCGGCCAGGCTGGCGCGGCCGATGCCCAGCCAGGCCAGGTGGGCCAGCTTCGACGGGAGGAGCGCGGTGTGCGAGGGCTGCGGGTCGTTGGCCGCGAGCTGCGAGGTCCGCACCAGGGCCTGGGCGGCGGCGTCCAGTTCTGCCTCGGGCAGGTCCAGCAAGCGGTAGAGCTTGGTGAAGGCCTGCAGATCGGGCTCCGACAGTTCGGCCCTGGCCTGCGCCCCGGTGCCGGCCACGCTGACCAGGTTCAGGAAGTTCAGGCGCGACTGCTGGTCGCGCACCTCGCCCGAGAGGAAGGCGGGCAGCTCCAGATCGGCGCTGTTGTCCCGGTCGGCGGCCAGGAAGCTGGACAGGCGCGCCTCTTCCAGCGGCATGGCCCAGGGTTCGCCCAGGTGGTCGGGGTTGCCGCTGTTCTGGTTGCTGCGCGCGTCCTCGCGCAGGATCAGGCGCGCCCAGTCCAGCGCGCCGGTGAGGATCCAGCCCGCCTGCACGCGCTGGCGTTCGGCCGTTTCCACCTGGATGGCGCGCCACTGCTGCCACAGCGCGGCCGAGGCCAGCGTGGCCACGAGGGTGACCGTGAGCATGGCCAAGAGCAGGGCGGCACCTTTTTGCCGCCGCTGCTTCTCGTGGGTGGGCGACACCCGCAGCGAGGGGGCGCCTGGCCAGGGCACCGCCGGGCGCCCCCTCGACCCGTTCAGGCCGGACGGCCCGTGCCGCCCCTCCGCGGTGGGGGGACGCGAAGCGGCGCGTGGGGGATTCATCACTGTCCCGCCTCCAGCGTGGGGCGCACCCAGTCGCGGGTGAGGGTGCCGGCCAGCGCCTGCCCGGCGGTCAGACTGAGCACCAGGCGCACGCCGTTGGGCAGACTGGTGTTGGCGCCGGTGGTGCCGGCCGACTCGTTGCCCACCGACGAGAGCGGGTTGCCCCAGGTTTCACCGCGGTGGTAGAAAAGTTGCCACTGATCGACGGCGGCGACCGCCACCGCGCTGTCGGTGTCGCTGCGTTGTGCGGCATCGGGCGCCGACGCCTGGCCCCAGAGCGCCGCGCGTTGCCAGGCACGGGCCAGGTCGTCGCGGTGTTGCAGCGGGCCCGACTGCCAGCGCATCCACTGCCCGTCCAGCCTCGTCCATGCCACCACGCGCACGCCAGCGCTGTCCAGCCCGGTCTCGCCGCTGTCGCGCCGTGTCAGGCGCAGCAGCCGGCCGTCGTAGTCCAGCGGGTCGACTTCCTGCGTGTCGGTGATCGCGTCCAGATCGGCCCCCCACTGGCCCAGCGCCGACTGCAGGCGCAGCAACTGGTCGGCGCGCTGCTGGGTCAGCGCCTGCGTGCGCGTCATGCCGTCGATGGACCGCCAGCTCAGCACCGCCAGCAGCGCCATCACCGAGATGGCGACCAGCAGTTCGATGAGGGTGAAGCCGCAGGAGCGGTTTTGGCGCGAACGGCCCCAAGGCCAGGGGCCTCGTGGAACCGGCTTGGCCGGGCCACAGAGGCCGTCCCCCCGCGCAGCAGGGGGGACGACGCGCAGTGGCGCGGGGGGGGCATGACGATCCGGCGCCGGGCTACCCCCAGCCGGATCAGTCCCCAGACCCGGCAAGGACCGGGTCCCTTCCCCTTCCTGGGGCAGCGACCCGCGCAGCGGTGGAGCGTGGGGGGGCAAGACGGGCCAGCCGCC
>NZ_JASJOY010000112.1:0-1502 GCF_031426985.1 Hydrogenophaga sp. | reverse complement strand
TGGCCGCGCCGATGATGACCATGGACTTGCCCTTGGTCTTGTCGGCGTTGTCGGCGAACTGGCGCGCCACGGCGATCACCTGGTCGCGCTTGACGCCGGTGATCTTCTCCTGCCAGGCGGGCGTGTACGGCGTGTCCTGGTCGTAGCTGGTGGCGCCGGTGTCACCGGGCAGGCCGCGGTTGACGCCGTAGTTGGCGGCCGTCAGGTCGAACACGGTGGCGACCAGGGCGTAACGCTCTTCGCCGACCTTGCCCAGCTTGACGCGGCGCACCGGCACCTGGCGCACCAGCACATCGTCGGTGGCGCCGGCCTGCTTGTTGGCCGTGAAGTTGGGGGTGTCGATGCCGCCGAAGTACGGGAAGGCGACCTGGCCCACTTCGTATTCGCTGCCCTCACCTTCCATCAGGCTGAGCTTGAGCTTGACCTGCTCGTCGCCGCGCGCTTCCTTGTCTTCCAGGTTCCACTTGCCCGCATCGGCGCGGCCCTCAGCGCCCCAGCGGAAACCGATGGAGCCGTTGGGCAGCACGAGCTTGTCGTCCTGGTCCAGTGCGACGGTCTTCCAGTCGGGGTTGTTGGCCTGGCCGAGCTTGCCGTTGAAGTCGCTGGCGCGCAGGTAGCGGCCGGGCACCACGACCTGGCGGCCGTCCGGCAGGGTGCGCTCTTCGAGCTGCACCAGGTTGGGCATGTCGGTGTAGCGGCGCACGTAGTCGTCGAAGTACGACGAACGCTTGTCGAAATAGAACTCCTTGAGGATCACGTGGCCCATGGCCATGGCAATCGCCGCGTCCGTGCCCTGCTTGGGGTGCATCCACAGGTCGCAGAGCTTGCTGATCTCGGCGTAGTCGGGCGTGATCGCCACGGTCTTCGCACCCTTGTAGCGGACTTCGGTGAAGAAGTGGGCGTCGGGCGTGCGGGTCTGGGGCACGTTGGAACCCCAGGCGATGATGAAGGTGGAGTTGTACCAGTCGGCCGATTCGGGCACGTCGGTCTGCTCACCCCAGACCTGCGGGCTGGACGGCGGCAGGTCGCAGTACCAGTCGTAGAAGCTCATGCAGACGCCGCCGATGAGCGAGAGGTAGCGCGAGCCGGCGGCGTAGCTGACCATGGACATCGCCGGGATCGGCGAGAAGCCCCAGATGCGGTCGGCGCCGTGCTGCTTGATGGTGTAGACGTTGGATGCCGCGATGATCTGGTTGACCTCTTCCCAGCTGCTGCGCACCATGCCGCCCAGGCCGCGCTGCTGCTGCCATTCGCGGCGCGCGTCGCCGTTCTCGACGATGGCGGCCCAGGCGTCCACGGGGCTCTTGGCCACGGCCAGCGCGGCGCGCCAGTGGGCCAGCAGCCTGCCGCGCACCATGGGGTACTTCACGCGGTTGGCGGAATACAGGTACCAGCTGTAGCTGGCGCCGCGGGCGCAGCCGCGCGGTTCGTGGTTGGGCAGGTCGGCGCGGGTGCGCGGGTAGTCGGTCTGCTGGGTTTCCCAGGTGACGATGCCGCCCTTG
>NZ_JASJOY010000111.1:0-4445 GCF_031426985.1 Hydrogenophaga sp. | reverse complement strand
ACCGCCAGCACGAACCACATGTTGAGCGGCGTGGCGCCGGGCTGGTCCGGGTGGGCCGATTCGCGGCGGTAGTTGTGCGCCACTTCGTTCATCGCATCCAGCTGGGCCGCGACCGCGTCAAAGCGCGCTTCGGGCACGGCCAGGGCGGCCAGCACGAAGCGACCGCCGGCGCGTTCGATCTGGAACAGCGGGCCGAACCGCGTGAGCTCGCCGCGCGCGAGCAGGCGCTGCAGGCGTTCGATCACCGCGTCCTCGCTGCAGCCCAGTTGCGCGGCCACGTCGGCAAAGGGCCGGTCGCTCAGCGGAAAACCACCGTGCAGAAAAGCCACGAGACGGGCGTCATCCAGCGAGAGCATGGGACACCTCCGGCTCAGGGGCCACAGCGGGCGAACAGGCGGGCGCACTGGCCCAGCCACGAAAGCGGCGGCCACCGGTCTGCTTGAAGCGGCGGGTGGAGAACAGCACCTCGCGCGGGAAGGACGACAGGCCGGCCGCTTGCGTCACGCGCTCGATCACGGCGTTCACCGCATCGCGGTGGGTGCCGTGCACCATGGCGTAGAGGTTGTAGGGCCAGCCCGGGTCGCGCGCACGGCGGTAGGCCAGGGTGACGCCCACCTGTTCGGCCAGCGCCTGGCCGCAGGCATCGACCAGGTGGTTGGGCACGTCGAACACCGTCATGGCGTTGGCGGAAAACCCCAGCTCGTGGTGCCGCACGACGACGCCGAAACGCTTGAGACGCCCTTCGGCCAGCCAGGCGCCGATGCGTTCGGTGACCCAGTCTTCGCTCTGCCCCAGCTCGTCGGCCCAGGCGGCATAGGGCCGCTCCACCAGCGGCAGGCCGGCTTCGACCCGGCGGGCCAGCGGCCACAGGTCGGTGGGCAGCGGCGCGGGCGTCAGCATGCCGGGCGCGGCGCGCATGGGCCGCTGGGCGGTGTCCCCGCTGAGGTCGAACCCGAGGTCGATGCGGTAGGGCCGGACCATGCGCAGGCGCATCGCGGGCAGGCCGGTGGCGTGCTCCAGCGCGGTCACGCCCGAGTCCACCGCGTGGCGGTCGGCGCCGGTCATGACGAACCAGAGGTTGTGGTGGTGCTCGCGCAGGTAGTTGTGGTTGACGCCCGGGTGGGCCGACACGGTGGTGGCCACCTCTTCGACCCGGTCGGCCGGCACGGCCATGGCGGCCAGCACGGCGTTGCCACCGCCGCTGTGGCCGAACACGCCACCGATGCGGCTGACGCGCCCGTCGTCCTGCGCCTGGCGCAAGGCGGCCAGCACCGCGTCACGCGCCAGGCCGGTCTGCGCCGCGAGCACGCCAAACGGGTCGCGGCACAGCGGGAAGTCGTGCTGCCAGTCGTTGAGCAGGCGCAGGTCGGTGTTCAGGGCGGCGTCCACGGCTCAGAATCCCATGCGCGCGGCGCGCGAGGTGAAGAAGACACCGCTGGGCGCGGGCACATTCAGCCGCGCGAGGGTCGCGAAGGTCTGCGTGTCGACCACGCTGACGCGGTTGTCGTCGCGGCTGCTGATCCACACGGCGTCGCCGCGCGGGGTGAATTCCATGTGCAGCACGGCCTTGCCGGGCTCCAGCGTCTGCACGATCTGCTGGCGCTGGGTGTCGATGACCTGCACGCGGTGGTAGTCGGGCACGGCGAAGTTGACCCAGACCTGGCGGCCGTCGGGCCGCGCCATCACGAACACGGGCTGGCCGGCCACGGGGATGCGGCCGACTTCCTGCCAGCTGTCGGTGTCGACCACCAGCACCTCGTGGCGGCCGATGGCGGGCAGGTAGGCGCGGCGCCCGGCCACGGCCCAGCCGCGCAGGTGCGGCATCTTGTAGACCGGCAGGGGCTCCTGGCCTTTGCCGTAACCGCCGAGGATGCGGCGCACCGTGGGCTTCTCGGCCCAGAGGTCGAGCATCGCCAGGCCGTCTTCGCCGAACAGGCCGGCGATGTAGTGGCGGCCATCGGGCGTGACCAGCGCGTCGTAGGGCTGGCGGCCGATGCCTTCGAATTTGTGTGTGGTGACGCGCGTCGGGTCCGAACAGTCGGTGACCCAGATCGCGTTGGCGTCGAACAGGCTGTAGGCGAAACGGCGGCCCGGCAGGTCCACCAAGCCCACGACACGCGAGAGCTTGCCTGGGGCATAGGCCGCCGGCACGTCGGCCACCAGTTCCAGCGTGCGCGCGTCGAACACCTTCACGCCACCGGGCGTGTAGTTCTGCGCCGCCACCAGCGTGCCGTCGGCGCTGATGGCGCCGCCGATGGAGTTGCCGGCCTGCATCACGCGGCGCGCGATGCGCTGCTGCAGGATGTCGACCATGGTGAGGCCGCCGTCGCGCCCGAACACATAGGCAAAACGCCCGTCGCGCGAGAACACGACCGAGGCGTGCGAGAGGTCGCCCAGACCGGGGACTTCACCGATCAGGGCGCGGGTGGAGGTGTCCACCACATACAGCCTGCCGTTGGCGCGGCCGATGACCACGCCCAGGTCGCCGGTGCCGCGCAGCACGGGCGCGGCGCAACCGGTGAGGCCGCCGAACGCGGCGACAGAAGAGACTGTGGCCACACCGGCCAGCCATTCACGGCGCTTCATGGGGCTTTCACCACTTCTTCAGGAAAGCCCTGCTGAAGGCGAACCGCGATCCAGCGCGCCTCGGGCTCGCTGAGCATCGCCTTCCAGGGCGGCATGGGGGTGCCGGGCCGGCCGTGAAAGATCACGGCGGCCAGGCTGTCGAGAGGGAAATCAGCCAGGGCCTCGCGCGTCAGCGCGGGGCCGAGGCCGCCGGTCAGGCGCATGCCGTGGCACGAGCCGCAGTCCTGCCGCACCATGCGCACCAGCTCGGCAGAGCGGGTGGCATCGGGCGCCGACTCCGCCAGAGCCAGCGCGGGCCCCAGCAACAGCGCAGACAGGACGGCAGCACAACGCAGCACAGCAGGCCTCCCGGATCAGGACTTGAGGATCACCGCGATGGCGTCCTTGAGGTCCTGGTCGGCGATCTTGTCCGGACCGTTGGGCGACATGGGGATGGGACCGAACACGCCGGACCCGCCCTTGCGCACCTTGTCGAACAGCTTGGCCGTCACGTCCTGGCCCTTGTACTTGGCCGCGATGTCCTTGAACGAAGGCCCGACCAGCTTCTTGTCCTTGGCATGGCAGGCCATGCAGCCGGACTTGGTCAGGGCGGCCTCGCCGTCGGCGAAGGCCGCACCGGAGGTCAGCGCAAAAGCCGCCAGCGCAGCAGCAGAAAGAAGAGTTTTCATAAAGTTCTCCAGAGAAGAAAACGCAACGAAGACGAAGTGACTTCACCCAGGGGCCCCGTGGAACCGGCTTTGCCGGGCCACCAGGGCCGTCCCCCCTCGAAGCGCCGCAGGCGCGCCACGGAGGGGGGAAGCCGCGTCAGCGGCGCAGGGGGGAGTTAGTAAACGTCGTGCTGGGTGTTGTGCACGTTGAAGTGGCCCGTCGGCGTGATCAGGCGCGGGTCCTTGATCACGGCCTTGAGCTTGAGCGTCTTGTCATCGACCACGACCAGCGCGCTCTCCTTGTTCTTGGCGCTCCACACCGCGAACCAGACCTCGTCGCCGGCCTTGTTGAACTCGGGCTGCACGACGCGCTTGGCGCCGTCGTCCTTGATGCCCGCCCACTCGGCGATCGGCAGCACGGTGTAGCCCTTCTCCAGGTTCTTGATGTCGTACACCGCGACCGATTGCGAGAGCTTCGGATCGGGGTTGAGCGGCGTGTCCGAGTACAGGTGCGAGCTCTTCGGATGGCTCTTGATGAAGAGCGCGCCGCCGCCCTGGCCCTTGAGGGTCTGCACAACCTTCCAGGCGCTCTTGGGGTGCTTGACCGGGTCGGTGCCGATCAGCGAGATGGTCTCGTCACCCAGGTGGCCGGTGGACCACACAGGGCCGTATGTCGGGTGCGTGAAGTTCGCGCCACGGCCGGGGTGCGGGATCTTGCCCACGTCGATCAGCTTGGTCAGCTTGCCTTCTTTCAGGTCCACCGCCGCGATCTTGTTGCTCTGGTTGGCCGCCACCATGAAGTAGCGCTTGGACGAATCCAGGCCACCGTCGTGCAGGAAGCGCGCGGTGCCGATGGTCGTCACTTTCAGGGCGTCGATGTTGGAGTAGTCGACCAGCAGGGTCTGGCCGGTTTCCTTGACGTTGACCACGAACTCGGGCTTGTAGTGGCTGCCGACGATCGAGGCCACGCGTGGCTCGGGGTGGTATTCCTGCTTGTCGACGGTCACACCGCGGGTGGCCATGATCTTCAGCGGCTCCAGCGTGTCGCCGTTCATGATCACGAACTGTGGCGGCCAGTAGGTGCCGGCGATCGCGTACTTGTCTTCGTAGCCCTTGAACTTGCTGGTCTCGACCGAACGCGCTTCCAGGCCGGTGCGGATCTCGGCCACGTTGTCGGGCTTTTCCATCCACAGGTCGATCATGTTGATCTTG
>NZ_JASJOY010000110.1:0-6554 GCF_031426985.1 Hydrogenophaga sp. | reverse complement strand
AGGAATCGAACCTGTATCTAGCGCTTAGGAGGCGCTCGTTCTATCCATTGAACTATGGCGGCGGGGAGAGGGAGCCCGGATTGTAAGTGGGCCATTCCAGGGGCCGCGCAGCGGCGGAGCGTGGGGGCCCAACCCTTCAGTCGTACTGCAGCGTGAAGATCAGGTCCAGCGCGTTCTCTTCGCCGGCCCGCGCCCGCAGGGTGAAGCGGCGCGAGACGTCGTAGAACACCGACACCGTGCCCATGGCACCGGCCAGGCCGGTTTCGTAGCTCAGGTACAGCTGGTTGGAAATGCGTTTGCCCAGCGTCACCGCGGCGGCGCTGGTGCTGCCGTCGGCATTGGTGGCTTCGCCGCGGTACGAGATTTCGTCCAGCCCCAGCGCCTGCGCCAGGCCGCCATTGAGCGCGCCGTCGTTGCCCGCCAGCAGGGCCAGCGCGGCCTGTTGCAGCACGGCGGCTTCGGCGCCGGCGCCGGTGGCCGGGCGGCCCAGCACCAACCAGGCGAGTTTTTCGCTGTCGGGCAGGTCGGGCGTGGCGACCAGGCGCACGCGCGGCGCCTGCGCGCTGCCGTTGATCTGCACGCCCACGCGCTGTTCGGTGTCGCGGCCCATGGGGCGGATGGCCAGGATGTCCAGCGCCGGGTCGTCGTAGGGGCCGTTGAAGACCAGTTCGCCGGTTTCGATGCTCAGCTGCTGGCCATAGGCGCGGTAGCTGCCGCTGGCGGTGCGCACCTCGCCGAACACGCGCGGTGTGGGCAGGGCCACGGTGCTGCGCAGGTTCAGCTGCCCGGTCAGGCGCGCCTGCAGGCCCCGCCCGCGCACCTCGAACTGCGGGCCCAGGTCGAGCTGGACCGACACGTCGGGCTGCACCTGCGCCACGGTGCCGGTGACGGCCTGCAGGTTGCGGCCGCCGCGCACCACCACGTCGGTGCTGAGCGTGGGGGTGGTTTCGTCGGGCAGCACGAACAGGGCCGAGTCGGCCTTGAGCTGGCCGCGGATGTTGAGCTGGGCGCCGGCCAGCTGCGCCGCCACCTGGCCCGAGAGCGTCAGGCGCCGGTCGGCCCGGTTGGACACGCGCAGCGCGTCGGCGCGCAGCTGCAGCTCGATCAGGGGCTGGCGGCGCCCGTCCACCAGACGCCACTGGGCCTGGCCGGTGGCGCTGAGCGCGCCGCCCAGCGGGCTCTGCAGATCGAAGCGGGTGATGGCCAGTCGCTCGCCGTCGAGGCTGGCGCGCAGCTGGCCTTGCGTGAACTCGAGCCCGTCGACCACCGAGCGCAGGGCCAGCTGGTCGGCCTGCAGGGTGCCGCGCCAGTTGGGCTGGGCACGGGTGCCGCCCAGGGTGGCGTCGGCCTGCAGGGTGCCGCGCATGCGCCAGCCCGGCGGCGCCAGGGCCGACCACACGCCCACCTGTGGCAGCCGGGCGCTGACGGTGCCGCTCAGCGGGGCGCTGGCGGGCCACCAGCGGTCGATCAGGTCGCCGTCGGCGGCGGGCGCGGCGGCCAGTTCGGTGCCCAGGTCGGCGCTGGCCTGGCCCAGGCGCTCGCTGTCCCAGCGCAGGCGCGCGGTCACGCTGCGGCCCTGGGCATTGAGGCTCAGGCTGGCGCTGCGGATGCCGGCCGGCAGGCGCTGCGCGCTGCCAGCGGGGGGCTTGCCGGCGTCGTTGTCGGTCAGCAGGACCAGGTCGCCGCTGCGGCGCTGCAGCTGGGCGGCCAGGCGCAGCGGTTCACTGCCTTGCAGGGGCAGCCGCAGATCCCAGTCGCCGTCGAAGACGAGGTCGCCGTCCAGTCCCGCCCGGGTGACGGGGCCGGCCGCATTGCCCTCGGCGCGCGCCAGCTGGTCCACCCACGACAGCGGCAGCCCGCTCAGGCGGCCGCGGGTCTGCAGCGCGCCGGCTTGCCAGGCCAGCTGGTCCCAGGCCAGGGTGACGGGCGCGAGCGCCGTGCCCGCCGCGCCGCCGCGCGGGGCAGGTTGCAGCTGCCACTGGGCCGGACCGCTCTGCAGGGCCAGACCGTCGGGCGTCTGGCGCCAGCTCAGGGTGGCGGGCAGCAGGCCGCGCAGCGTCCAGTCGACCACGCGGCCGGGTTGCCGGGCGTCGCTGGCGCGCAGGGTGAAGGGGTCCAGGCTCAGCCGACCGGGTTCGCCGCCCGCGCCGGGCAGGGGCCACAGGCGCTGCGCGCGGCCCTGGGTCTGCAGCGCGGCGCTCCAGGGGCCTTGCGACGCGTCGCCGCGCAGCTGCACGGCCAGGTCGGCCAGGCGGCCGCTGGCCTGCAGTTGCACGCCGCGCAGTGCCCAGCCGGGGGTGGCCACGGTGGGGCTGCCGCTGCTGGTGTGGCTGGGGCCGCCCAGCTGCGGCACGTCCAGCGTGGCCTGCAGTTGCAGGGGCACGGCGGGGCGCGCGCCGCTGCGGGGTGCTGGGTAGCCCAGTTCGGCCAGGCCGCCGCGCCACTGGGCCTGCAGGCTGGCCTGGCCGCTCAGACGCAGGTCGCGCAGGGCGGGGCTTTGCGCCAGCGCGTCGCGCAGGCGCGGGCCCAGCACCGGCAGCTGCTGCAGGCTGCGCGCCCAGTCCAGCAGGGTGTCGGCCGCGTCCACGCGCAGGTTCAGGTCGCCCTGGCCGTCGGCGTGGGCCAAGGTGCCGGCCCAGCGGCCCTGGGCGCCGGGCAGCTGCAGCGTGGTGCTGCCGCTGAAGGTGGAGGCGGCGACATCCACCGTGCCGCGTGCGGTCAGGCGGGCCTGGAGGGCGTCGAGCAAGGCGTCGTCCAGCCGCAGCGTGCCGCTGCCCTGTGGGCCGGTGCCGGCCTGCCACTGGCCTTGCAGGCGCAGTTCGCGCAGGCGCAGGCCGGCGGTGGCGGCAGGGGCGGGTACGCCGCGCGCGGGCTGCAGTTGCGCGGTGAGTTCGATGGTGCCGGTCTGGGTGGGGTGCTGGCGCGCGCTGGCGCTCAGGTCCAGCGCGGCCGCTGCCAGCGGGCTCCACAGCTGGGCCGGGTTGAGCGCGCTGGCCTGCAGCTGGCCTTGCCACTGCGCGGGGGTGCCCCCGCTGGCGGGCTGGAAGCGGCCACTGCCCTGCAGCCGCGCGCGGCCCAGCGCCGCTTGCAGCCGGGGCACGGTCCATTTCGCGCCCTGTTGTTCGATCGCGGCCTGCAAGCTGTCCAGCGGCAGGCGCTGGCGGTCCCAGGGGCCGCTGGCGCCGTTGCGCAGGTCCAGCCGCGCACGCCAGGCACCGCCGTCGGGCGAGGCCTGCACCGTGCCCGACAGCGCGGTCACGGGCGCCTGCGGCCAGAGCGTGGCCAGGTCGAGCCGGTGCGCGCGCGCGTCCACCGTGTGCAGGGGCTGCGCCGCCCAGGGCTGCACGCGCGCGCTGGCGACCAGCGTGGGCGTGCCCTGCCCGGCGGGGCCGCTGTGCACCTGGGCGTTCAGATCCAGCGTGGCGCTCTGGCCGGTCAGGGTGCCGCTGGCGCCGGCCGTGGCCTGCAGGCTCAGGCTGTTGCCGCCGGGCACGGTGGTGAGCACCTGGCCCTGGGCGGTGGCGTGCAGCGGCATGGGCGCCTGCGCGCCCAGCACGGCCTGCAGCTGGTAGCGGCCCTGGGCCAGCGACAGGGCGTCGATGCGCAGGTGGTGCGCGTCCTGCACGGCGGTGTGATCGCTGCCCTGGCCTTTCCAGGCGCTGCGGTCGGCCGCGTCGGCCGGGCCGTAGCGGTAGTGGCCGCGCGCGCCGTCCAGGGCCAGCGTCTGCCGGCCTTCGATGCGCAGCCGGTCCACCGACCAGGGCAGGCTCACGGGCAGCGGCAGCACCAGTTCGGTCAGGGGCTGGGTGGGCGTGGGTTCCCGGGTGTCGCTGACCTGCACGCTGTCCAGGTGCAGGGTGTTGATCTGCAGGCCGCGGCCGAGCAGGGCGTCGACCACCTGCCCGCCGGTCCACGCCAGGCGCAGGCCTTGCAGTTGCACGTCCAGGCCCGGGCGCGTCCAGCGCAGCCGCTGCACCTGGCCGCCGTGGCGCAGGCTGCCCTGGGCGCCGCTGGCCTGCAACTGGCCGCTCGGGCTGCTGGCGTCGGCCATCCAGGCCTGGGCCCAGCCCAGGGTGCGGGCGAGCGATCCGTCGCTGCCCGACCAGACCCAGCCGGCCGCGCCACCGGCCACCAGCAGCGCCAGCGCCGCGCCGGGCAGCCAGTGGCCGACCCATCCGATGCCGCGCAGGGTCCGCCACGCTGCCCGCCCCCAGCCGCGCGGCGGGGCGGGCGTGGGTGCGGGTGCCGATGCGGCGTCGGTGGTGGCGCTGTTTTCGGGGGGAAGGTTCTGCGGGCTCATCAGAACGCGAAGCCGACGTTGAAGTGCAGCCGCCAGGCGCGCGGTTGCACGCCGTAGGCCAGGTCCAGCCGCAGTGGGCCGACCGGGCTGTTGTAGCGCACGCCGGCGCCCACGCCCCAGTGGGCCTTGAGGTCGGCGATCTTCTCGGCCACCGAGCCGCCGTCGACGAACAGCGCCGCCTCCCAGGGCGTGCGCTGGCCGTTGCGCCAGACGGGGATCTGCCATTCCACGCTGCCCACCGTCATGTAGCGGCCGGGCGAAACGCCACCGTCGGCCTGCGCCACGCCGATGTCGCGCAGCGCGTAGCCGCGCACGCTGGTGTCGCCACCGGTCAGGAACAGCTGGGTCTCGGGCACCGGCGTGTCGGCCCGGGCCCAGACGGCGCCGGCTTCCACCCGCAGCGCCACGCGGCCCCAGCGGCTGCCGCTGGACTCGGTGACGCGGGCGGTGCCCAGCGGGGTGCGTTCATCGGCCAGCGCCAGCGCGCTGCCCACCGGCCAGTAGCCCAGCCAGCGGCCCACGGTGCGGCCAAAGGGGCGGCGTTCGCCCACCAGGGTGTAGCCGGCGCCCAGCTCCAGCCCCAGGCCGTAGCCGCTTTGGGGAAACGGCGTGCTGTCAAAGCGCCGCCGCGTCCAGGCGTAGTTGGCGGTCAGCGAGGCCTCGGCCACGCCAGTGCCCAGGCTCCTGACCACCGTGTTCACCGAACGTGCGCGGTCGAGCTGCAGGAAGAAGCTGCGGTCCAGCGTGTCGCTGCTCTGGACCTGTCCCAGGCGCAGGCGCTGGCTGGTGGTGGTGTCGAAGCCGTCAATCTGCCGCGCCAGCAGCGCGCTGGTGATCCAGTGCCAGCCCTGGTCATCGACCGGCGCGCTCCATTCGGTGGAGAGCTGCCGGTCGTCGCGCTCAAGCTGCAGCTTGCTCACCGCCCGCCAGCCGATGCCGGGCACGCGGTGGTGCGTGTGTTCGACGGACAGGCGCGCGCCGCTGTCGGTGCTGCCGCCGATGCCCAGCACCAGCTTCTGGCGCTGCGCCTCGCGCAGCTGCACCACCACCGGCGCGCTGGCCTGGTCCACGCCCGGGTCGACCGACACGTAGACCGATTCGAAATAGCCGGTGTCGGCGATGCGCTGCTGCGCGTCCTGCAAACGGGCCAGGTCGTAGTCGCTGCCGGGGGTGACGCCGCTCAGGCGCACCAGGCGTTCGACCACGGCGGTGTCAAAGCGCTGCGCGCCCTCGACACGCACCGCGCCGATGCGCAGCGGCGCGCCGGAGTCCAGCTCCAGCGCCAGGCGCACGCTGTGGTCGCTGGTGTCCACGTCGGCCAGGCTGTTGTAGAGCCGTCCGGCCGGGTAACGCCGGGCGGTCAGCGCACGCAGCGCGCTGGTTTTGGCGCTGTTCCAGTCGGCCTGGGTGAAGGGCTGGCCCGCGCGCACGGTGAAGGCGCGGCGCACCGCTTCGCGCTGATCGGCCGCTTGCGGGTGCTCGGCGATGTCGCCGCGGAAATACACCTCGGCGCTGGCGATGCGCGTCTGCGGTCCGGGTTCCACCACGAGGCGCACCGTGCCCAGCGCGGTGGTGCCACCGGGCACCGGGCCTTCGATGCGCAGCTGCGGCGAGAAATAGCCCAGCGTGCCCAGCAGGTCCTGCACGTTCTCGTTCGCGCGCGCGAGCAGGCGGGTGAGTTCGGCCGCATCCAGGTCGTGCAGCTGGCGAAAGCGCATCAGTTCCAGGTGGCGCAGCAGGAAGGCGCGCAGCTCGGCGCTGGCCTGCACGTCGACGTCAAAGCGCGGCTCGGCCGGCGCGGTGTCGGCTGTGAGCGTGGCGGTGTCGGGCGCGGTGTCGCTGGCGGAGGGCGGGGTGGTCGTGGCGGGGGCTTCGGTCACCACAGGCTCAGGTGCCTGCGCCTGCGCCTGCGCCTGCGCCCAGGCCGGCCACCCGCACGCGAGCGCGCACACGGCCAGCAAGGGCCACCGTGCGCGGCCGGCACGGCGCGAAAAGGCAGAGGTCATGCAGAGATCATTTCGACAGGAGCCGCATCGTCTCTTCCAGTCCCTTCAGGGTCAGCGGGTACATGCGCTGGCCCATGAGCTGCTGGACGATGCCGATGCTCTGTCGATACTGCCACACGCCCTGGGGTTCCGGATTGATCCAGGCGAACTTGGGAAAAGCGTGCGTCAGGCGTTGCAGCCACTCGGCGCCGGCCTCCTCGTTGTTGTATTCCACGCTGCCGCCGGGCTGCAGGATCTCGTAGGGGCTC
>NZ_JASJOY010000109.1:0-3904 GCF_031426985.1 Hydrogenophaga sp. | reverse complement strand
TTCACGGCCATGATGCCGCACCCCGAGCGCGTGTTCCGCAACATCCAGATGAGCTGGACCAGTGGCAACGGCAGCGAACTCAGCCCCTGGATGCGCATCTGGCGCAACGCCCGCAAGTTCGTCGGCTGACCGTATGGCCCGCCCACACGCGCTGCCCGCCGAGATCGTCGATGCTTACGCCCGCGACGGCGCGGTGGTGCTGCGGGGCGTGCTCAACGCCGGCGACCTGCGCACGCTGGAAGCGGGCATCGAGCACAACCTGGCGCATCTGAGCCCGCTGGCGCTGGTGGCCAGCGAGCCGGACGACCCGGGGCGCTTCGTCGAGGATTTCTGCACCTGGCAGGCCAACCCGGACTACCAGCGCATCCTGCAGGCGTCGGCGCTGCCGCACCTGGCCGCCCAGCTGATGCAGAGCCGCACAGTGCGCCTGTACCACGACCACCTGCTGGTCAAGGAAGCCGGGACGCGCCAGCCCACGCCCTGGCACCAGGACCAGCCGTACTACAACGTCGGCGGCCTGCAGAACGTGAGCTTCTGGATTCCGGTCGACCCGGTGCCGCTGGCAAGCACCCTGCGTTTCGTGGCCGGGTCGCACGACGGCACCTGGTACATGCCGCGCAGCTTCCGCGACCAGCAGGCCAAGTGGTTCGCCGAGGGCACGCTGGCCGAACTGCCGCCGATCGACGCCGAGCCCGACACCTACCGGCAACTGGCCTGGGCGCTGGAACCGGGCGACTGCGTGGCCTTCCA
The DNA here is from genome assembly GCF_031426985.1 of Hydrogenophaga sp. Lineage (GTDB taxonomy): Bacteria > Pseudomonadota > Gammaproteobacteria > Burkholderiales > Burkholderiaceae_C > Hydrogenophaga. The sequence continues at coordinate 3,154 of NZ_JASJOY010000109.1, read as the reverse complement.
CATGCTCAGCCTGCACGCCAGCAGCGGCACTGGCCCTGGGGCCCGGCGCCGGGTGTTTTCGGCACGCTACCTGGGCGATGACGCCGTGCATGCGCCGCGCCACTGGCGCACCTCGCCCCCGTTTCCGGGGTTGGACCAGCGGCTGCCCGAAGGGGCGCCCATGGACGACCCGTTGTTTCCCCTTGTCTGGTCCTGAAAGCTGAATCACCCCCATGGCCTCCAGCCTGCTCGTACTGCTTGACGACATCGCCACCATCCTCGACGACGTGGCCACCATGACCAAGGTCGCGGCGCGCCAGAGCGCGGCGGCCGCCGACGACGTGGCGGCCATGACGCAGCTCGCGGCCAAAAAGACCGCCGGCGTGCTGGGCGACGACCTGGCGCTCAACGCCCAGCAGGTCACCGGCGTCAACGCCGACCGCGAACTGCCGGTGGTGTGGGCGGTGGCCAAGGGCTCGCTGATGAACAAGGCGATCCTGGTGCCGGCGGCGCTGGCCATCAGCGCCGTGGCGCCGTGGGCGATCACGCCGCTGCTGATGCTCGGTGGCCTGTTCCTGTGCTTCGAGGGCGCCGAGAAGCTGCTGCACAAGTTCTTCCACGCCAAGGAAGACGATGAGGCCCACCACGCCGAGCTGGTCAAGGCGGTGAGCGACGAGCAGGTCGATCTGGTGGCGTTCGAGAAAGAGAAGGTCAAGGGCGCGATCCGCACCGATTTCATTCTTTCGGCCGAAATCATCGTGATCACCCTGGGCTCGGTCGCCAGCGCACCGTTTGCCCAGCAGGTCGCGGTGCTGGTCGGCATTTCCTTCATCATGACCGTCGGCGTCTACGGCCTGGTGGGTGGCATCGTCAAGCTCGACGACGCCGGCCTGTACCTCACGCGCCAGGCATCGGGCGCGGCGCAGGCCTTGGGCCGTGGCCTGCTGGGCTTTGCGCCCTGGCTGATGAAAGCGCTGTCCGTGCTGGGCACCGCGGCCATGTTCATGGTGGGCGGCGGCATCCTGCTGCACGGCGTGCCGGCGCTGGGGCATGCGGTTGAACACTTCGCGCAAGGCCTGGGCTGGCTGGGCGGTCTGGTCAACAGCCTGGCCGGTGGCGTGGCGGGCGTCGCGGCCGGCGCGCTGGCCGTGGTGGTGTTCAACGCCATCAACCGGCTGCGCGGCAAGCCGGCGCACTGATCGGGCGTCAGAAACCCCCTGGCGACGCCCAGGGGCGGGCACACCACGGGCAAGCGCAAGGCTTGACATGCGTCAAGCCCGGATCGGCGGCAGTGCCTAGACTGGGCCCGTCATCGTAAGTGTGCTGAGCATTTGCCCGGCCCACACCACCCGAGGAGTCCACCATGAGCAAGTCCACCCCCCCTGCCGTCAACACCGACGCGCCGCTGACCAACTTTTCCCATTGCCACGAAGGCATCCTCAAGCGCCTGAGCGCGCTGGACGAACTGCCCGCCCTCCTGGCCCCGGCGGCCCGTGCGCGCCAGGTGGCCGAACAGTCGGTCGAATTCTTCCGCGAAGCCATCTTCGAACACCACCTGGAGGAAGAGCGCGAACTCTTCCCCGCCGTGCTGGCCAGTGCCCGCCCCGGCGAAGAAACCGAGCGTGTGCAAGGCATGGTGCGCCGCCTCACCAACGAGCACCGCACGCTCGAAGGCCTGTGGAAGCGGCTCGAAAGCGATCTGAAAAAAGTCGCCAAAGGCCACAGCACCGATCTGGACGTGGGCGAGCTGCAGCGGCTGGTGACCGACTACAGCGCCCATGCGCGCTTCGAAGAGGCGGAGTTCCTGCCGCTGTCCGAAACCATCCTGGGCCGCAACAGCAACCACATGGCCGCGCTGGGCCTGAGCCTGCACATGCGCCACGTCAAGCCGGTGGCGGCCTACATCTGAGGCGTTGTCTCCCGATGCTTCCAGGGGCGCTGCGGCGCCCCTTTTTCATGCGTCCGCCACGGTGTTTCGGGTCTGCGGTACAGTCGCCGCGCCATGCAACCGCCTTTGACGCCTTCCACCCCCCACGCCCCCGAACTCTGGCGCACCGACGCTGGCAGCGACTCGGTCGCCGTGCTCGACATCCCCGGCCTCAACGGCCGTGCCCGCGTGTTCGACGTGGACGCCACCTTGCTCGTGAACGTGCCGGCCGAGGCCGACGGCGCCTGGCTGGAACTGACGGTGGAATTCGACGGCAAGCGGCAGTGGAACCGCCGCATCCCGGCCCACAACCCCGGCCAGACCGACGGCCTGGACTACCACCAGCGCCTGCGGCTGGAGGCAGAGCAGGGCGTGCGCGTGCGCGCGGTGGCCAAGCTCAAGGGCGTGCGGGTGCGGCAGTTGCTGCTGGAGGCACGGGAAGAGGGCTGAACCGGCTCAGGCTTTGGCCGTTGGCCGCGCCTTGTAGAACGTCACCGGGCTCGCCGGTACCGCGTTCAGCACGGCGCGCTTGATCTTGCCGACCACGTGCATCTCGCAGGGTTTGCAGTCAAACCGTAGGGTCAGTTTTTCTTTGCCGTTGATCAGCTGCATGGGCTCGGCCTTCACCGTGCCCTGCACGCCGGTCACGCCCTTGGCCTGCTTGGGGCAGAGGCTGAGCGAGAAGCGCACGCAGTGCTTGGTGATCATCAGGCTGACCTCGCCTTCTTCTTCGTGGCTTTCGTAGGCCGCGGCGATGACCTTCACGCCGTGCTTGGCGTAGAAGTCGCGCGCCTTGTGGTTGAACACGTTGGCCAGGTAGGTGAGGGTGTCTTCCGGATAGTTGACAGGCGGCTCGACGGGCTGGGCGCGCGGCAGGCGGTGCCAGGCCGCGGCGCGGGCAGCTTCCAGCTGTTCCACCGCATCGCGGCGCAAGGCGTTGAGCTGCGAGGCGGGCACGAAGCGCGGGCCCTGGAGGTTCAGCGTCACGTCCAGCGGCTGGAACAGGGTGTCGCCCAGGCGGGCCAGGTTCTCGCGCAGCTTGGCGTCGGCCTGGCTCGGGTCTTTCGCGTCTTGCAGCGGACCGGGCAGGGCGGCGCTGCCGCTGTGGCCGTCTTCGTCGGTGATGGTGAGCTGAAGGCCCTCGGCCGTTTCATCCAGCGCCAGCCAGGCGCCGATGCGCCGTTCGGCCGATTTTTTCTCCAGACCGCGCACCCAGTCCATGTCGCGGTTGCGGTTGACCTGCACGCC
>NZ_JASJOY010000108.1:0-3349 GCF_031426985.1 Hydrogenophaga sp. | reverse complement strand
GCTGCACGCCAACAACAGCTACCAGGCGCTCAACCGCATCCTGAGCTTCTACCCCGTGGAAGTGCGCCCCACCATGCTGGGTGACCTGGCCGCAGCGCTGCGCGCCATCGTCTCGCAGCGCCTGCTGCGCACCCACACCGGCGGCCGCGTGCCGGCCATGGAGGTGATGCTCAACACCGCGCTGATCGCCGACCTGATCCAGAAGTCCGACTTCTCCGGTGTGCGCGAAGCCATGGAAAAGTCGCTGGCCGAAGGCTCGCAGAGCTTCGAGCAGGATCTGGCGCGCCTGGTCACCGACGGGCTGGTCTCGCGCAACGAAGGTCTGGCCCACGCCGACTCGCCCAACAACCTGCTGTGGCGTCTGCAGAACGACTTCAACGCCGTCAAGTCCAACGAATCGGCCAAGCCGAGCGAGGAAGACCAGAGCGACCACGCCACCTTCACCGAGTTCACGCTGGACGTGAAGTTCTGATGAGCGAAACCCTGCGCCTGACCGAAGCCCTGATCGCCCGCCCCTCGGTCACCCCGCTGGACGAGGGCTGCCAGGCCCTGATCGCCGACCGCCTGCGCGCGCTCGGCTTCGTCTGCGAAACCATCGAAAGCGGCCCGGCCGACTTCCGCGTGACCAACCTCTGGGCGCGCCACGGCAACGGCCGGCAACCCACCCTGGTGTGGGCCGGCCACACCGACGTGGTGCCCACCGGCCCGCTGTCCGCCTGGACCAGCGACCCCTTTGTGCCCGCGCACCGCGATGGCAAGCTGTTCGGCCGCGGTGCCAGCGACATGAAGACCTCGCTGGCCGCCATGGTGGTCGCCTGCGAAGAGTTCCTGAGCGCGAACCCGCAGCCCGGTATCGACATCGCTTTTCTGCTGACCAGCGATGAAGAAGGCCCGGCCAACGACGGCACCGTGGTGGTCTGCCGCGAACTGCAGCGCCGCGGCGAACGGCTGGACTGGTGCATCGTCGGCGAACCGACCTCGGTCGAGCGCACCGGCGACATGATCAAGAACGGCCGCCGGGGCACCATGAGCGGCAAGCTCACGGTCAAGGGCATCCAGGGCCACATCGCCTACCCGCACCTGGCGAAGAATCCCATCCATCTGGCCGCCCCCGCGCTGGCCGAACTGGCGGCCACGGTCTGGGACCAGGGCAACGCCTTCTTCCCACCCACCAGCTGGCAGATCAGCAACATCCACGGCGGCACCGGCGCGAGCAACGTGATCCCTGGCACGGTGGTGATCGACTTCAACTTCCGCTTCTGCACCGAGTCCACGCCCGACGGCCTGCAGCAGCGCGTGACCGACATCCTGGCGCGCCACGGCCTGCAGCCAGGCACCGACTTCGACCTCGCCTGGACGGTGGGCGGCCTGCCCTTCCTCACCACCCCGGGCACGCTGGTGGACGCTGTGCGCGAGGCGATCCGCGACGAAACCGGCCTCAGCACCGAACTCTCCACCACCGGTGGCACCAGCGACGGCCGCTTCATCGCCCAGGTCTGCCCACAGGTCATCGAACTCGGCCCGACGAACGCGACCATCCACAAGGTCGACGAACACGTGCCCGTGGCCGACATCGAGCCCCTCAAGAACATTTACCGCCGCACGCTGGAGCGGCTGGCACAACAGGCCGCCGCATGACCCTGCAAGACATCCTCGCCGGCGCCATTGCGCGCCTGGACGCCGCTGGGCTGGCCTATGGCCACGGCACCACCAATCAGCGCGACGAAGCTGCGTGGCTGGTGTTGTGGCAACTGGGCCTGCCGCTGGACGGCGACCTGGACGAAATGGCCGAAACGCCGGTCAGCGAAGACGATGCGCTGGCGGTGGCCGACCTGATCACCCGCCGCATCGAGACGCGCCAGCCCGCGGCCTACCTCACGCACGAGGCCTGGCTGCAAGGCGTGTCGTTCTACGTGGATCAGCGTGCCATCGTGCCGCGCAGCTTCATCGCCGAACTCATCGCCGATGGCGGCTTCGACGCCTGGTTGTCCGACGACACGCAGCAGGTGCTGGACCTGTGCACCGGCAACGGCAGCCTGGCCGTGCTGGCCGCGCTGGCCTGGCCCGAGGTGCAGGTCACCGGTGCCGACCTCTCGCCCGACGCACTGGCCGTGGCCCGCATCAACGTCGACCGCCACGGCCTGCAGGAGCGCATCACCCTGATCGAATCGGACGGCCTGGCCCAGTGCCCCGGCCCCTGGGACCTGGTGCTGTGCAACCCGCCCTACGTGAACTCGCAGAGCATGGACGCACTGCCCGCCGAGTACCGCGCCGAGCCCGAACTGGCCCTGGCTGGCGGCCGTGACGGCATGGACTTCGTCCGCGCCCTGCTGCGCGACCTGCCCGCGCGCCTGAACCCCAACGGCGTGCTCGTGCTGGAAATCGGCAACGAGCGCGCCCACTTTGAAGCCGCCTTCCCCCAGCTGGAAGCCGTGTGGCTGCCCACCAGCGCCGGTGACGACCAGGTGCTGCTCCTTTCTTTTGATGCCCTTTCGGCGCTGAACGCTTCGGCGGCGCCCCAACCATGATCACTTTGCGAAATGTGGTCCTTCGTCGTGGCACGAAGGTCCTGCTCGATGGCGCGTCCGCGACCATCAACCCCGGCGAAAAAGTCGGCCTCGTCGGCCGCAACGGCGCTGGCAAGTCCAGCCTGTTCCGCCTGCTTGACGGCACCCTGCACGAAGACAAAGGCGACTTCAACGTGCCCGCCCAGTGGCGCGTGGCGCAGGTGGCGCAGGACATGCCCGAGACCGACCTGCCGGCGACGCAGTTCGTCATCGAAGGCGACGTGACCCTGCTGGCCGCCCAGCAGGAAGTGACCGCCGCCGAAGCCAGCGACGACGGCGAACGCATGGCCCACGCCTACATGGCCCTGCACGACGCTGGCGCACACGATGCCCCCGCACGCGCCCAGGCGCTGATCCTGGGCCTGGGCTTTCGCATCGACGAGCTGGACCGCCCGGTCAACAGCTTCTCAGGCGGCTGGCGCATGCGCCTGCAACTCGCGCGCGCCCTGATGTGCCCGAGCGACCTGCTGATGCTCGACGAGCCCACCAACCACCTGGACCTGGACGCCCTGGTCTGGCTGGAGGCCTGGCTCAAGCGCTACGAAGGCACCATGCTCGTGATCAGCCACGACCGCGAGTTCCTCGACGCTATCACCGACGTCACGGTCCACATCGAACGCGCCCAGCTCACCCGCTACGGCGGCAACTACAGCCGCTTCGAAGACATGCGCGCCGAGCAGATGGCGCTGCAGGCCACGGCCTACACGCGCCAGCAGGAAAAAGTGGCGCACCTGCAGAAGTTCATCGACCGCTTCAAGGCCAAGGCCAGCAAGGCCAAGCAG
>NZ_JASJOY010000107.1:0-100763 GCF_031426985.1 Hydrogenophaga sp. | reverse complement strand
CAGCGTGACCCACAGCGCCACCCAGGCGCTCACGCCCATGCTCTGCAGCAGCTCGGCGTCGAACAGCAAACCCGTGCGCGCATCGCTCTGTGCGGTGAACCAGTCGAAGGTGAAGCCCATCCACGGCGGGGTCGGGTAGTCGGCGTTGTTGAAGGCGAACACCGCCACCACCAGCAGCGGCACGAACAGGAACACGAAGAACCCGGCGACGAAGGCGCCCAGGCCAACGCGCTGCAGGAAGGGACGGGGCAGGCTGGGGATCATGTCATTGCCCGCCCGGCCGCCCGAAGGGCACTGAGCGCCCCCTCGGGGGGCAGTGAACAGCGTGAACGTGGGGGCTCATGTCTTCATCACCGCGCCAAAGCGCTGACCTGTGAGCTTGAGCCCCGCCCACACCAGCAGGCTGGACAGGAACAGCAGCAGGAAGCCGAAGGCCGCGCCCTGGTTCCAGTTGAAGCGGGTGATGAACTGGGTGTAGATCTGCTCGGTGAACCAGAGCGAGTTCTTGCCGCCCAGCAGCGTGGGCGTGAGGTAGTTGCCCAGGCAGAGCATGAAGACCACGATGCAGCCCGCGGCGATGCCCGGCGCCGCGTGCGGGATGACGATGCGGCGCACGATGTTGGCCGTGCTGCCGCCGAGGTCGTAGGCGGCTTCGATCAGGCTGTCGTCCAGGCTTTCCAGGCTGTTGACCAGCGGGATCACCATGAACAGCAGCGAGGCGTAGACCAAGCCGACCAGGATGGTGGCGTCGTGGTACAGCAGCTCCACCGGCTGGTTCGCCAGCCCCACGGCCTGCAGCAGGCTGGAGACCACGCCGGTCTCGCGCAGCAGGATCAGCCAGCCCAGGGTGCGCACCATTTCGCTGACCCAGAACGGCAGCAGGCACAGCACCAGCAGCAGCATCTGCACCCGGCCCTTGGCCACCTTGGCGATGTACCAGGCCACCGGAAACGCCAGCAGCAGGGTCAGCGCGGTGGCCAGCACCGACATGACCGCCGTGCGCACGAAGGTGTTCCAGTACAGCGGCTCGTCCACGAAGGTGCGGTACTGGTCGAGCGCGAAACCATATTCGCCGGGGGCTATGCGTTTTTGCAGCGACAGCAGCAGCAGCTCCACGTGCGGCAGCACCACCAGCCCGCCCAGCCACAGCAGGGCCGGGGCCAGCAGCAGGCCGAGCATCCAGCGGCGGTGGGTGGCCATGTCGTTCATCGCATCAGGCCTTGAAGCACCAGGCCTGCGCCGGCTGGTAGGCGAAGTGCACCGTCTCGCCCGCCTTCAGGTCGGCCAGCCGGCCGGTCAGCGGCAGGGCGATGTGCAGCGGGGTCGCGGTGCGCGTTTCCTGCACCTGCACGGTGGAGTTGCCGCCGTCGAACAGCACGGCCTGCACCGTGGCGCTCCAGGCCGGGTCGCCCGCGGGCAGTTCGCGCGGGCTGCGGCCGATCTCGATCGCCTCGGGGCGGATGAACAGGCTGGCCGGCTGGCCCACCTCCACCGCGCCCACGCGCTGGGCCCACAGGGCCAGGCCGCTGGCGGTGCGCAACAGCACCTGGTCGCCGTTGCGGGTGTCGACCGTACCCTCGAAACGGTTGTTGTGGCCCACAAAGCCCGCGACGAACGCGGTCTGCGGCTGGTAGTACAGCTGCTGCGGCGTGCCCAGCTGTTCAAAACGGCCGTGGTTCATCACCGCGACCTGGTCGGACATGACCAGGGCCTCGCTCTGGTCGTGCGTGATGTAGACGAAGGTGGTGCCGACCTCGGCCTGCAGCTGCTTGAGCTCGACCTTCATGTGCTCGCGCAATTTCAGATCGAGCGCGCCCAGCGGCTCGTCGAGCAGCAGCAGGGCGGGTTCGAGCACCAGCGAGCGCGCGATGGCCACACGCTGCTTCTGCCCGCCCGAGAGCTGGTCGATGCGCTTGTCTTCGCTGCCCGGCAGGCCGACGCGCCGCAGCATGTCGGTCACCCGGGCCTTGGCGGCGGCGCCCTTCATACCGCGCCGCTCCAGCCCGTAGGCGATGTTCTCGCCCACCGTCATCATGGGGAACAGCGCCAGGTGCTGGAACACCATGTTCACCGGCCGCCGGTTGGGCGACACGCCGTGCATGGACGCGCCCTTGATGCGGATGTCCCCCGCATCGGGCGCGATGAAGCCCGCCACCATGCGCAGCAGCGTGGTCTTGCCACAGCCCGAGGGCCCGAGGATGGAGAAGAAGGAACCGGAGCGGACGCCGAAGCTCAGGTCGTCCACCGCCGCAAACGCGCCGTAGCGCTTGCGGACGGCCTGGACTTCCAGGTCGAAGGCGCCCGCCGGCGCTGCGGATGGCAGGACGGCGGGAGACGCGGGCATCGGCTTACTTGGCCGCCTTGACGCGGTCGAGCACGCGGCCTTCGATGTCTTCGAGGCCGGCGGGCACGGCCGGGTACCACTTGATGTTCTTGAGCGCCGCTTCGGGGAAGCTGGCCGCGAACTGCTGCTTGAGCACCGGGTCCATGCCCTGTTCACCGCCCTTGGCGGCCGTGAAGTTGCCCGCCGAGGTGGCGACCTTGGCGGCGATCTCGGGGCGCATGTTGAAGTTGATCCAGGCGTAGGCGGCGGCGTCGTTCTTGCCCTTGGCCGGGATGGCGAAGGTGTCCACCCAGCCCAGCGCGCCGGACTTGGGCGCGATGAACTTGATGTCCGGATGGGTCTTGTTCAGGCCCCAGCCGCCGGTGTCCCACATCATGGCGGTGGTCAGCTCGCCCGAGCGCATGCCGGCCAGCAGCTGGTCCTTGCCGTCCCAGTAGAACTTCACGTTGGCCTTGCAGTCGGTCAGCTTCTTGCCCACCTCGTCCATCAGCGCGCCGTAGGCCTTGGGGTCGTTGTAGGCGGCGAACGGGTTCTTGCCCATCGAGAACGCGAAGGCGATCAGGGTCGGGCGCTTCAGGCGCATGCTGACCTTGCCGGCGTTGTCGGCGGCGCACAGGTCGGCGTAGTCGGTGGCCTTGGAGGTCTTGGTGTTCACCACCAGACCGTCGGTGCCCCAGATGTGCGGCACGGCGTAGACCTTGCCCGCCACCGTGGTGTTGATGCGGGTGGCTTCGAGCATCGAGGGGATGAACTGCGCGGCCTGGATCTTGGACAGGTCCATCGGCTTGTAGATGCCGAATTCGGTCTGCGGGCCGGCGATGCGGTCCTGGCTGGGCTGGGCGAGGTCGAAGCCGGCGCCGGCGGTGGCGCGCAGCTTGGAGATCATTTCCTCGTTGTTCGAGAGCGTGACCTCGACCTTGATACCGGTTTCCTTGGTGAATTGTTCCAGCACGTCCTTGGGCACGTAGTCGGCCCAGGTCAGCAGGCGGAGGGTGTTGTCTTGCGCCTGGGCGGCACCGGTGGCCAGCAACAGGGTGGCCAGGGCGATCTTGGACAGCTTGCGATGCATGGAGAACTCGCTTTCGTTGTGGTGACAGGAAGCGCCCTCAGACCATCCCTTGGGCGTGCCGGAACGGGGCCTTGCGCAGATTCCGGCAAAGCCCAGCGTATGTCAAGCGCGTGAAAGACGCGTGACACCCCGCCCCCACCCGCGGTGCATCTCAATCCTGCAGGTGCACCGCGTCCAGGCCCAGGTGGTGCAGGCACTCGCGCAGGATGAGCACCAGCGCATCGCCCGAGGGATGGTCGAACACCTGGGCGCGCGCCGACGGCGCCCCCATGGACCGGGCCGCGAGCGACTGGTACTCGCGCTCGATCTGCGCGAGGGCAATGGCCCCTTGCTGCAGGCCGGCAATGGCCCCCTCGCGCCGCAGGGGCGCCAGGGTCGCGGCGCTGGCCACCAGCCGCGCACCGGCGGGCACCTGGCGCGCCATGGTTTCGATCCGGTCCTCCACCCCCTGGATGGCGTTTTCGATCATGACGGGCGAAGGGCCGCCGGGCCGGGTCGGCCAGAGCGTGGCGTGGCCCAGAGGCCAGTCCCAGCGGCGGGGTGCGTCCGCGGGCGCGTCCAGCGCCAGCGTGGTGGTCGCTGCACCCACCGTCAGCCGCAGCGTCGCGGGCGTGGTGGCGTCCATGCTCAGGCCGCCACCGCGTCGGCCGTGTCGCCAAAAACGAAGGCGTCCATGACCAGCACGCCGTGCGTGATGCCGCCGTCGATGCGGGTGGCCGGCACCTCGGCACCGGCCGCCCCGGCGGCCACCATCAGCGGCCACAGGTGTTCGGCCGTGGGGTGGGCGCGCTGCGCGTGCGGCGCCAGGTCCATGGTCTGCCGCAGGCGGGCGTGGTCGCGCCCGGTCACCACGTCGTTGATCCAGCGGGAGAACTCGACCGCGTAGGTTTCGCCGTGGGCATCGGGCGCGTCGAAACGCACCTCGTACAGGTTGTGGGTCAGGCTGCCCGAACCGATGATGAGCACGCCTTCGGCGGCCAGCGGCGCCAGCGCCTGGCCGTAGGCGTAGGCGCGTTCGCCGTCCAGCCGCGCGGGCAGCGAGACCTGGAACACCGGCACGTCGGCCTGCGGCAGCAGGTGCAGCAGCGGCACCCAGGCGCCGTGGTCCAGGCCCCATTGCGTGTCGGCCTCGGCCGCGTAGCCGGCGGCGCGCAGCAGGTCGATGGCGCGCTGCGCCACATCGGGCGCGCCCGGGGCCGGGTAGTTCAGCTGGTAGAGCGCGGGCGGGAAACCGCCGAAGTCGTGAATGGTCTGCGGGCGCGGTGTGGTGGCCACGCGCGGCTCGCGCGTCATCCAGTGCGGCGAAACGATCAGGATCGCCTTCGGCCGCGGCAAGGTCTTGCCCAGCGCGGTGAGCGCCGGGCCGGCCAGGCCGGGGTCGATGGCGAAGGTGGGCGAGCCGTGGGAGATGAACAGGGCGGGCAGACGGGACATGGTGGTTTCCTTTCGGCGCGCCAGCGGCTGGCACGCCATGGGAAAACTGTAGCCCCCGCCCCGACCGCCGACGTTCGCGGGTTTTGCCGTCCGTGGTCAATTTTTTTGATGCCCGGTGGCGACACTCGCTGGACAACGCCCCATCCCGCGGCCGACCCTGGCCACCTGAATCGGCCCCCCATCTGTCGGAGCGGGCACGGCCGCAATTGGCGCACACCGTCGAAGTGCGTATATTGATTCGATGCGCGGCCGATGGCCCCTGCTGCGGCAACCGCGTCCGGAATCCAGGAGGTTGCCATGCATCCGATTCCCGTTCGAACGATGCGGTTCGAGGTGCCCGCCAGCGAGGACTTCCATCCGCTGTACATCGCGGGCAACGCCAAGCTGTCGTATCAGCACAGTGCGATGGGGCTGTACGTCAGCCAGGTGGAACCCTTCTTCGTGAAATCGCTGCGGCGTGTGATGAACCGCATCCGCGACGACCGGCTGCGCGAAGACGTCGACCGGTTCAGCCGCCAGGAAGCCCAGCACTACCAGCGCCACATCGATTTCAACAAGGTCGTGCTGGCGCACGGCTACCCCGGCCTGCAAGAACGCCTCGACCGGCTGAAAGCCGAATTTGATGGCTACCTGGCCGACGGGACCGATCGGTTCCGGATCGGCTACATCGAGGGTTTCGAGTCGTACACCACGCAGCTGGGCATCTTCATGCTGAACAGCGGCTTGTACGACCACCACCGCACCCACCCGGCGTTTGGCAAGCTGTTCAAGTGGCACCTGGTGGAGGAGATCGAACACCGCAATGTCGCGTTCGACGTCTACCGGCACCTGATCGGTGACCCGCTGTACCGGGTTCGCATGTGCTGGTCCGCGCAGCATCACATGCTTCGCTTCTATGCCGACTGCGAGAAGATCATGAGCGCGGCCGACATACCGCGACACGGCGAACGCTGCCGCATCCGCCTCAAGCACCAGCTGCTGTCGCTGGCCTCCACCTCGGGCATGCGGGCGAGGTCGATGATGCCCGGGTACACGCCGCACAAGTACGCCATCCCCGCGAACATCGCGGTGCTGTCGGCGCATTTCACGCAGCAGGCCCTGCAGGTCCACTGACCCGCCGGTGGACAGCGCCCCCGGAGCGCCCTCACCGCAAGCCTGCGCTTCTGCAGCGGTTTACGCCACCGCCGGGGCCTCACAAGTTCGACCGCGGTGCACGCCCTGGCCGGGCTTGGGATAATCCCCCCATGGCAAACAAGCAACGTGTGGTGGTCGGATTGAGCGGCGGCGTGGACTCCGCGGTGAGCGCGTACCTGCTCAAACAGCAGGGCCACGAGGTCATCGGCATCTTCATGAAGAACTGGGAAGACGATGACGACGGCGAGTACTGCTCGACGCGGCAGGACTTCCTGGACGCGGCCAGCGTGGCAGATGTGCTGGGCATCGAGATCGAGCACGTCAACTTCGCCGCCGAGTACAAGGACCGCGTGTTCGCCGAGTTCCTGCGCGAGTACCAGGCCGGTCGCACGCCCAACCCCGACATCCTCTGCAACGCCGAGATCAAGTTCAAGGCCTTCCTGGACCACGCCATGCGCCTGGGCGCACAGAAGATCGCGACCGGCCACTACGCCCGCGTGCGCCTGAACGAAGCGACCGGCAAACACGAGCTGCTCAAGGGCCTGGACCCGCTGAAGGACCAGAGCTACTTCCTGCACCGACTGAACCAGGCGCAGCTCTCGAAAACCATGTTCCCGGTCGGCGAACTGCCCAAGACCGAGGTGCGCCGCATCGCGGCCGAGATCGCGCTGCCCAACGCGAAGAAGAAGGACAGCACCGGCATCTGCTTCATCGGCGAGCGGCCGTTTCGCGACTTCCTCAACCGCTACATCCGCAAGGAGCCGGGCCCCATCAAGGACCCGAACGGCCGCACCATCGGCCAGCACGTGGGGCTGTCGTTCTACACGTTGGGCCAGCGCCAGGGGCTGGGCATCGGCGGCATCCGTGAAAAGGGTGCGCAGAAGGGCGGCAACGAGCACGCGCCCTGGTTCGTCGCGCGCAAGGACGTCGAGAAAAACATCCTGTGGGTGGTGCAGGGCCACGACCACCCCTGGCTGCTGGCGCCCAGCCTGCGCGCCGAGGATGTGAGCTGGGTCGCGGGCACAGCGCCGACCGCCACGCAGATCGCGGCCAAGACGCGCTACCGCCAGAGCGACGCGCCCTGCACGCTGGCCACCGACGCCAACGGCTTCACCCTGCGCTTTGCCGAGCCGCAATGGGCGGTGACGCCGGGCCAGAGCGCGGTGCTCTACGACGGCGAGGTCTGCCTGGGCGGGGGCGTGATCCACACCGAAGCGGCCAACGCGCCGGCCTGACCCCCATGCAGCAGACCCTGACCGACTGGTTCCCCATCCTGCGCTGGGGCCCTGCCTACGAACGCCCGCAGTTCGCCGCCGATCTGACGGCCTCGGCGGTGGTGACCCTGCTGCTGATCCCGCAGAGCCTGGCCTACGCCGTGCTGGCCGGCATGCCGCCGGTGACCGGGCTGTACGCCAGCATCGTGCCCATGGTGATTTACGCGCTGATGTGCAGCAGCACGGTGCTCGGGCCGGGGCCGTCGGCCCTGCGCTCCATCATGTCGCTGGCGGCGGTGGGCGCCGTGGTGGGCGCCGGCACGACCGAGTTCGTCGCCGCCAGTGCCGTGCTCGCGGTCATGGTGGGCCTGGCGCTGCTGGTCATGGGCGGGCTGCGCATGGGCTTCATGGCCAGCTTCCTGAGCCAGCCGGTGCTCTCGGGGTTCATCACGGCCTCGGGCCTGCTGATCGCCATGAGCCAGCTGCGGCATGTGCTGGGCACGCCGGTGGCCAGCGACAACCTGCCGACCTTCCTGCGCAGCGCCGGCCAGCACCTGGGCCAGGTGCACGGCCTGACGCTGGCGGTGGGGCTGGGGGCGCTGGCCCTGCTGTGGGCCGGCCGGCGCTGGCTCAAGCCCGTGCTGCGCCGCCTGGGGGTGCCCGCGATGGCGGCCGATCTCGCGGCCAAGGCCTCGCCGCTGCTGGTGCTGCTGCTGTCCATCGGGCTGGCCGCCACCCTGGACTGGCAGGCCCAGGGCCTGGCGGTGGTGGGCGACATCCCGCAGGGGCTGCCCAGCCTGGTGCTGGCGCCGCTGCTGGGGGTGCCGTCGTCCACCGTGCAGGCGCTGGTCGTGCCGGCCCTGCTGATCGCGGTGATGACCTTCATCGAGCAGATTTCCATTGCCCAGGGCATGGCGGCGCGGCGGCGCGAGCGCATCGACGTCAACGCCGAGATGCGCGCCATGGGCGGTGCCAACCTGGCCGCGGGGCTGACGGGGGCGTTCGCCGTCGGCGCCAGTTTTTCGCGCACCTCGGTGGTGGCCGAGAGCGGCGGCCGCACGCCGGCGGCGGGCCTGATCACCGCCGTGCTGCTGTCGCTGACCGCCCTGTTCCTCACCCCCTGGCTGCACCAGTTGCCCATGGCGGCGTTGGCCGCGACCATCCTGATCTCGCTGGGCTCGCTGATCGACTTTCGCAGCTTCGCGCCGAACTGGCGCTACGCGCGGGCCGACTTCGCCGCCCAGGCGCTGACCTTCTCGGTCACCCTGCTGTCGGATCTGGTGACCGGCCTGACGGTGGGGGTGATCGCCTCGCTCACGCTGCACATCTGGCGCAGCAGCCGGCCGCACATTGCGGTGGTGGGCAACGTGGCCGGTACCGAGCACTACCGCAACGTGCTGCGCCACGAGGTGCTGACGCAGCCGCACGTGCTGGGCCTGCGGGTCGACGAAAGCCTGTTCTTCGCCAACGCGCGTTACCTGGAAGACCGGGTGGCCGCGGAACTGGCCAGCCGGCCGGACGTGCGCCACGTGGTGCTGCAGTGCACCGCGGTGAACGACATCGACGCCAGCGCGCTGGAGAGCCTGCGCAACATCCACCAGCGGCTGCAGGACGCGGGCGTGCAGCTGCACCTGAGCGAGGTCAAGGGCCCGGTGATGGACCGGCTGCGGCGCAGCGACTTCCTGGACCGGCTCAGCGGCCGGGTGTTCCTCACCCACCACCAGGCGATCCAGGCGCTGGACCAGCTGGCGCCGGACCCGGCGGCGCAGATCTGAACGGCTGAACGGGCCCGGCGCGCTCAGAGGCTGGGAGGGAATGGGGCGTGCCCGAAAGGGCGTCCCGATGCACGGCCGGCAAGGCGCAAAGCACGGCCGTAGCGCGGGCTACGGCGCGCATTTGCAACGGCGCAGGCGGGGTTTTGGGGCGCCAAGGCGGGCATGACCGATTGCCTCTCAGCCCTTGCGGCGCAGCAGGCGCACGTGCATGGGCCGCACGAAGTGGGCGCCGTCGGCCGTCAGGTAAGGCAGGAACGCCGCGCGCACCCGCGCAGCCAGGGCGGGCGTGATGAAGTGGTCGGCAAAGCTGGGGTAGAGCATGCGCTGCTCGAACTCGGCCCAGTCCTGGAAGTGGGCGGGTTGGGCGAACCGCCGCTCGGCCAGAGCCTCCCAGTGGGTGCCGGCCGCCAGGGCGCGGTCCAGCGCGGCCTGGGCCGCACGGCGCACGGTGTTCTCGTCGTTGTAGAGGCGCACGATCTCGTTGAGCGCACCGCCGAAGATGGGCTCGCTCACATAGCACCAGCCGCCGGGCCGGACCACCCGCGCCACCTCGGCCAGGGCCGCGTCCATCGCGTCCAGCGGCACGTGGTGCAGGCTCTTGAGCATCAGGGCGCCGTCGAAGCTGGCGTCGGGGAAGGGCACGGCCTCGGCGCTGCCGGTCATGAACACCAGCCGTTGCTGCGGGTTGGCGACGTTCTGGGCGTGCTGCACCTCGTCCACCTCCAGCCCCACCACCTGGGCACCGGCGCAGCGCTGCACCAGCGCCCGCGCCAGGCGCGCGTTGCCGCAGCCCAGTTCGATGATGCGTTGTTCGGTCAGCGGCACCAGGTCGGCCAGCAGGTCGAGTTCGTCGCGCAGTGTGGGCAGGTCGTCGGGATCGGGTTGCATGGGGGCTCCAGAGCGGGGGTTCAGCGGTACTGTCGAAGATACCGCCCTTCGAACCAGCGCTTGGCCCAGTGGAAGACCCGCGACGGGGGCAGCACGATCTGGCGCTGCGGGCTGCGGTAGACCAGGGTGCCGTGGTCGATGGCGTCGATGATGCACAGCAGCTCGACCTTGAAGGTGGCCGACGGCGCCTGCCCGCGCAGGCCGGCCAGCAGGTTCTCGGCGGCGGCAGCGGCCTGCAGGTCGGCCATGTGGGCCTGCTTGGGCATCCAGTCGGGGCCGGGGAAGCTGCCCGAATCGCCCACCACCCAGACCTGCTCGCTGCCGGCCACGCGGCAGTGGGCGTCGGCCTGCAGCAGGCCACCGGGCGAACGCGCCAGGGTGGTCTGGTCGAACCAGGCATTGCCGGTCATGCCGGGCATGAACAGGATCAGGTCGGCCGCGAATGCCCCGCCTTCGGTGACGACCTGGTCGGCCTCGAAGCGCTGCATCTTGTGGCCCAGGTGGGTGCGGATGCCGCGGCGAGCCATCTCGGCCAGCAGGTGCTGCACGGCCCGAGGGCCCAGGCGGTTGCCGGGCTCGCGGGTCGGGTTGAAGAACACCAGCTCGAAGCGCTCGCGCCGGCCTTCGCGCCGCAGCTGCTCGTCGATGCCGAACAGGAACTCGAACATCGGCCCGCCCCGCACGGCGCTGGGCTCGTTCGGGTTGCCGGCGAAACCGACCGCGATGGTGCCGCCCGTCATGGCGCGCAGGCGGTCGCGGATTTTTTCGGCCGCGGCGATGCCTTCGCATGGGGTGATGGCGTGTTCGATGCCCGGCAGTTTCTTGATGAACCGCCCGCCGCTGGCGATGACCAGCGCATCGTTGGCCACCTCGCCGGCGGTGGTGTCCACCACCCGTCCGGCGTCGCGCAGGCCGGTGACCTCGGCCGCCAGGTGCTGCACGTTCATGCGGCGCAGAAAGTTGTCCAGCGGCACCACCAGCTGTTCGCGTGTGCGCAGCCCGCTGGGAATCCAGATGATGCCGGGCAGGTAGTGCAGTTCGGCGCGGGGGGCGATCAGGGTGATCTGCGCCGACCGGTCGCGCCGGCGCAGTTCGCGCACGGTGGACAGGGCGCCGAAACCGGCGCCGATCACGGTGATGCGGGGGGTCGACAGGCTCATGGCAGGGGGGTCTCCAGATCGGTGGGAAAGGCCGGCCCCGCCGGCTGTGCCAGCGCCGCCACCCGGGCCAGGTAAGCGTCGCGCGTGTGGCCGGCGAACCAGGGGTGCCAGCGGCGCTGTTCTAACACGGTGCTGACCGCGCCGGCGCGCCGCGCGTGTGCGCCGAACAGCAGGGTTTCGTCGGGCAGGGTGAAGATGCACCGGGTCACGCTGTCCCACAGCGCGGCCGGATCGGCCGGCACGGGCTGGTGCGGGCAGGCCTGCGCCGCCAGCAGGCCGCCGCAGAACACGCGGTCGCGCCAGGCGTAGCTCAGGCAGTGCGCGGTGTGCCCGGGGGTTTCGATCACGCGCAGGTGCTCGCCACCAAAGCCCAGTTCGGCGCCATCGGCCGGGTGCACGCTGCCCTCGCCAGGGCGGCCCTGCACCAGCGGCGCGCCCAGGCGGGCCAGCCCGTCCCGTTCGGCGGGCCGCTGGGCGTCGTGCTCGTGGGTGCGCAGCACCCAGCGCAGGCACAAGCCGTGCTCGCCCAGCAAGGCCTGCAGCACCGGCAGGTCGCGGCTGTGCGGATCCACCAGCACGGCCTCGCGCGCCTCGGCGTCGGCGAGCAGGTAGCTCTGTTCCCCGCCAACGGGGTCGTGCACGATGCGGAACAACACCTGGAACCTCCTGTGACTTGGGTGCCGGCCCTGTCCGTTCCAAGAACCGTGCCACCCCAAGGCCCGCCCTTCCCGGCGCTGCGCCACCAGGACTTGGCCGCTCACGCCGCCGCCCGCCGGCCCGGCCACGCGGCGCCGGACTGCCAGAACCGGCAGACAATGTCAGCCGTTGGCAGACCCGCCGATCCGGAGCCCGCGTGAAACCCTTGCCCGAACTCACCGCCTTCCTCGAAGGCCTGCCCGAACCGCACATCCTGTTCGACGCGCAGTACCGCATCCTGGCCGCCAACGCGGCCTACCGGCGCGAGCACAGCCCGGCGCGCAGCGTCGTCGGGCGGCATTGCTACGAGGTTTCGCACCACTTCGCCGTGCCCTGCGACCAGGCCGGCGAGTCCTGCCCGCTGGCGCAGTCGCGCGTGTCGGGCCAGCGCGAACGCGTGCTGCACCTGCACCACACGCCCGGCGGCGAGGCCTACGTCAACATCGAGCTCACGCCCCTGCCCGGCGCCGACGGGCAAGCCGCCTTTTATGTGGAGAAGATGGAGCCGCTGCGCGTGGCCCAGGGCCGGTCGGACGCCCAGGGCCTGATCGGCCGCTCAGACGCCTTCCAGCGCATGCTGGCCCTGGTGGCGCGCGTGGCGCCCTCGCGCGCCAGCGTGCTGCTGCTGGGCGAGTCGGGCACCGGCAAGGAACTGGTGGCCCGCGCCGTGCACGAGGCCAGCCCGCGCGCGGGCAAGCCCCTGGTGGCGGTGGACTGCTCCAGCCTGCCCGAGCACCTGTTCGAGTCCGAGCTGTTCGGCCACGAGCGCGGCGCCTTCACCGGCGCGGCCACGTCGCGCGGCGGCCTGGTCGAAGCGGCCAGCGGCGGCACCCTGTTCCTGGACGAGGTGGGCGACATCCCGCTGCCCATGCAGGTCAAGCTGCTGCGCCTGCTGGAAACCGGCACCTACCGCCGCGTGGGCAGCACCGAGCTGCGGCACACCGACATCCGCGTGGTGGCGGCCACGCACCGCGACCTGGAAGCCCTGATGCAGGACGGCCGCTTCCGCGAAGACCTGTACTACCGGCTCTCGGCCTTCCCGATCCAGCTGCCCACGCTGCGCGAACGCGGCGGCGACGTGGCCCTGCTGGCCCCCGCCCTGCTGGCGCGCGTGGCCGCGCCGCGGCGCCTGGACATCGCCCCCGCCGCGCTGGCGCTGCTGGAGACACAGGCCTTCCCCGGCAACGTGCGCGAGCTGCGCAACCTGCTCGAACGCACCGCCCTGCTGTGCGACGGCGGCGTGATCGAAGCCGAGCACGTGCGCCAGGCCATCGCCACCGGGCGCCGCCCCGGCGCCCCCCGAGGCGCCTGGGCCCGGCCGGCCCCCGCCGCCCCGGCCGGCGAGGGCCAGGACCTGCGCAGCCTGGAACTGGCCGCCCTGCGCGAGACTGTGGCCCGCCACGCCGGCAGTCGGGCCGAGCTGGCGCAGCGCCTGGGCATCAGTGAGCGCTCGCTCTACCGCAAACTCAAGGCACTGGGCATCGGCACGGCTCGGGGCTGAGCCGGGCACGCCACCGGCCCCCGAAAAAAACGCACGCGGTGCGGGCATCTTGGCTGGCGCCGCGGCCCGGAACCCGTTACAACATCACATTCCAATATAAGGAATGACAGATGCAAAACCCCTTCCAGTTCGGCGAAACCGTTGCGGGCTACCCGGTGCGGGTGGTCAACGAACGCACCGTGCGCGCCGCCGCCGGCCTGCTGTTCTTCCCGGCCGTGGTCTCGTTCATGAACGCGCTGCTGACCGCCAACTACCAGCCCACGCGGCTGTTCGTGATCGTGTTCCTGATCGACATGGCGCTGCGCATGCTCAACCCGCGCTGGGCGCCGAGCATGATCGTCGGCGGCTGGATCGTGCGACACCAGGCGCCCGAATGGGTGGGCGCGCCGCAGAAGCGCTTTGCCTGGGGCCTGGGCCTGCTGCTCGGCCTGGCCATGCTGTACCTGATGGTGCTCAACCGCTTCATGGGCCCGGTGAACATGCTGGTCTGCGCCAGCTGCCTGACGCTGATGTTCTTCGAGACCGCCTTCGGCATCTGCCTGGGCTGCAAGCTCTACAACGTCTTCAACCGCGAGAAAGCCCAGCTCTGCCCCGGCGGCGTGTGCGAGGTGCCGGCGCAAAAGAAAGGCTGGAGCATCGCCCTGCCGCAGGCCGCAGTGTTGCTGCTGTTCATCGGCGCCATTGGGGTCGCCCAAGGCTGGGTGGACCAGACCGGGGCGGTGCAAGGCGGCTTCGACGACATGGCCACGCTGGAAGAGATGGGCCTGCAGCCGACACCGGGCACCCCCAGCGCGGCCGAGGCCGAACGCTGCCAGGTGCCGGCCTTCGCCAAGGCCCTGGGCCACGAAGCCCAGTGGAAGCTGCACAACGGATGTTCTTGACCCCCCCCCCCCCCGCGCCGCAGGTCAGCGCCCACCCCCGTCGCTTGTTCGCTTCGCGTAACCGCTCCGCCCCTCAAGGGGCGATGCGAGCTGCCCGTCAAAGCCGGTTCCACCGCATCCTCGAATCAAACCCGCGCTACGGCGGCCACCCCTCAACGCCTGAGGGGGAGTCGGTTCCAGGGCACCGCGGAACCGGCTTCGCCGGGCCGCCAGTGCCGCCCCCTGAGGGGGTGACGCGCCTTCAGGCGCGGCGCGGGGGGGGTCAATGTCCGGCGTGCAGCTTCTCGTGGATCTTCTTGGTGGTGCGCCACACCGCCCACAGCACCAGCGGGATCAGCGCGCCGGCCAGCAGCTCGGGCTTGAGGGGCAGGCCCGCTTCCTTGCCGGCCTTGCCCAGGTACAGGATCAGGCTGACCACGTAGTACGAGATCGCCGCGATGGACAGGCCTTCCACCGTGCTCTGCAGGCGCAGCTGCAGTTCCTGCCCCTTGGTCAGCTTGGCCAGCAGCTGCTGGTTCTGCTCTTCGGTGGCGATGTCCACCCGCGTGCGCAGCAGCGCGCTGGTGCGCGTCACGCGGTCGGACAACGAGGCCAGGCGCTGCGCGGTGGACTGCACCGTGGCCATGGCCGGCGACATCCGCCGCTGCATGAACTCGCCCAGCGTGCGGGTGCCGGGGATGGGTTGCTCGCGCAGCTCGGTGGTGCGCTCGCGCACCAGGGTGTCGTAGGCGCGGGTGGCCGAGAAGCGGTAGCTGTGTTCGGCCGTGGCGCGCTCGACGCCCGCGGCCAGGCCGATCAGCGTGTCCAGCAAGGCCTGGTCGCTGTTGCTCTTGTTTTCCAGCTGCGCGGTGATGTCGGCCAGCGCGCCTTCGCTGTGCGTCAGCAGCGGCCCCAGCGCCTTGGACGCCGGCAGCCCGCGCAGCGCCATCAGGCGGTAGGTTTCCAGCTCCAGCAGGCGCGAGGCGATGCGGCCGGCGCGGGTTTCAGACGTGCCGGGCGGCGCGATCACCAGCTGGCGCTCGAAGCCGTCGGGCCGCAGCCAGAAATCGGTCACCGCGATGGAGTGCCCCTGGTTGCCCATGAGCGAGGCCACCACGGTGTGGTCGCCCAGCCAGTGGCGCGCCTGGGCCAGCGCCTCGGCGGGCGATGGGATGTCGCTCTCGGTCATCACCAGGTGGATGGCGGCGATGGTCTGGCCCGGCAGGCCGGCCAGCCAGCCCGGGGGCGTGACCAGCGCGGCGCCCAGGTCCGGGTCCACCGCGCCCAGGCCGGCGCCGGCGGGCAACGGCTGCACGATGGAATAGCGGGTGAACTCGGTGTGGCGTTCCCACTTGAGCGTGTAGCCCGGCAGGCGCAGCCGCAGGAAGCTGGCCTTGAGCTGCTCGACCGGCAGCGCCGCCTGCCCCGGCAGGCGGCGCAGGTGTTCGCATTCCTGCTCGCGCGTCACGCCCTCGTTGAGCAAGGCCACGTAGGTCACCAGCGCCGGCAGGCGGATGCGGGCCGGCGGGCGGGCGTGCACCTCGTTGTGCAGCAGCTCGCGTTGCGGGTCGTTGGGGGGCAGCAGGTGGGGCGTGGCGTGCATGGCGCCATTGTGCCGAAGGCCCCGTGCCACGCAGCCCGGAACCGGCCACCCGGGTGGCTCAAAAAAAGAAAACCCGCCGGGCCGTGAGGCCGGGCGGGTGGAAAGGCCACGTCCGGGAGGACAGACGTGGCGTCAGGGAGGGTGCCGACTCAGAACGGGTATGCGGACAAAAACATGTTGGTAAGGGGTTGGCTGTGAGTGAGTGAGCTCACATTCAAGCAATCAGAATGTTGGCTACTCGGTGCTGCCCTGACCGAAGCCGTCTTTGACGGGGAACTTTGACCTGTTTGTGGGTAAGACGTGTAGCAACTTTTTTATGCTGCCACCAAACCCTGGGGAGCGCTAGAACCGTCCAGCAGGTCGCTGGAGCGCGCCAAGTGTCGCTTCCGTCGTCAATGCAGCGGAGACAAGCGCGGGGCCGTACCGGCCTGTAGCAGAGCTGCCAATTGCAGGTCGAGGGCAACTTTCCTGCTGTGCACCTTTGGCGGTGCAAGTACCGCCCTTCGAGCTGCCTCGACGTCTCCGACCAAGATGACTTGCAGCTGGGCGCGCGTGATTGCTGTGTAGAGCAGGGTTCGGTCCAAGAGCCGCGAATCTGTGACAGGGATGATGACCCTGCGCCATTGCGACCCCTGCGCTTTGTGCACTGTTACGCTGTACCCGAGTTCGAGGTCGTCGAGCATGTCCACAGTGACTGCGCGGCGAATGCCGTCGTCCCATTCGACCCACGCAAGTGCGTCATCGGTAGTGGCGGCTTCCCTGCTTGGCATGGGGACTACTTCAACCACACGACCCAGCGACCCGTTTTGCAGTCCTTTGTCCCAGAGGTTTCTGGTGCACAAAACCATGTCGCCGAGGTTGAGCCCGCATAGGGCAGGCTGCTCGTAGTCGTCGCTCCAGAATGCGATGGCTGGCTGGGACTTGGTGAATCGCTCCTGGCAAAGCATGTTGAGGGTCTTTGTCCCAGCTGGCCCGTTTCTTAGCGGAGCAAGCACCTGCGTCCCCTTGGTGTCCAGTGCATAGAGCTCGACGACCAACTCGGCTATGAGACGCCTTTCGCACGGAATGAACGCAATCGGGGCGGTCTCGTCGGAGGACATATCGCGCCAGCGCCCCGCTCTTACAGCTGTGGCAACCGCAGCGATTTCGCCGCCATATCGCTTGACGGTCTTGAGCTCTGTCACCGGAACGCCAGGCACCTGCAAAACGCAGTGAAAGACCAGCCCGGGCCCGACGGGCATCAGCTGGAAGGGGTCGCCGACAAGTACCAGCCGCACATGGGCTGGAAGCACTTGGCAGATGCGACTCATAGATACGAGGTCCACCATGCTGGCCTCGTCAACAACGAGTACGGTCGGGCCGTCAAAGGTCGCCGGGGCGACCCCATTCAAGAAGCTCGCGATAGTCAAGGCCGGCCGGCCAGTGGCCTCTTGCATCCTTTTTGCTGCTCTACCTGCAAGCGCAACCTGGAGTACCTTCGTGCCGACATGGTCGTACAGGCGGTACAGGGCTTTTAGAACAGTCGTTTTCCCGACGCCGGCACCCCCAGTGATGCAACAGAACCTGTGGACTGAGGCCATGTGAAGGGCCTGCCTCTGCTCCGGATTCAGTTCGATGCCGTCCTGCGTCTCCCCAGCCGCGATGAGACTGCCTGCCTGGTCCATGGGTAGCAGGGGTTGCTCAGGCCCTGCCAGGCGCTCCTGGATGGCGCGAGCAACCTGTCTTTCCATCACCAAAGCGCCAAGCTGCTGTAGCCCATGCTGCGTCTGAATGACGCTCCCATTGCTGAGACCCTCCGACAATGCAATTGACAGCATGTCCCGCCAACGCACTCCGCTCGGAGGGCGGCCGAGCAAAGGGCTGACCTTTTCCGTCAGGTCGGCAGTGAGCATCGTTGTGTGCCCAAGAGCGAACATCCGATAGCAAGCTTCCTCAATGGCCCCCCGCAGGCGCCTGGGGTCGTCGGGCATGACGCCGAAGTGGTCCTTGGCAAGCTGGTCCACCAACACCCACTTGCCAGTGAACGAGAGCAATCGATAGGGGTCCTCCTCGATACGCGCCCTTGTCTCGTCACCGAAGAACCGCAACGCCTTCTTCCCCATTCGAACATCGAGGCCCACTGCTTGTAGCCACTGCAAGTTCTGAGACTGGCCGTGCTCCTGCCAAGCGTTCACCAATCGCTGCGCGGCCTCCTGGGTAAGCGTCCCGGAGAAGGCGGTCGGGTCGCCGGCCTCCAACAATTGATACAGGGCTTCCCCGTATCGTTCCCACAGGCGCCGTGCCTTCACCGTACCAAAGCCTTCAAAGGCTGGGCACTCAGCGATGAACGTGACGATGTGCTCTCCGGAAGGCATCGCAAGGTACCCTGCGTCCGCCTCGAGCTGCTGCTCGTTGAGGGTGAAGCCGTCAACCACCGCAGTTCGATGGGCGACCGGGCCTCGAACCCGCCACCACTGACCGCGTTCGACACGAGTTGCCCCCAGCACCTCGCGCGTCGCCCGGACAACAACGTAAGTGCCTGCGTCCAGAACCGAGCCAGTGGCGTCGATGGGGACCCCTGTGAAGATGGCTCCACCGAATCCCATAGGGTTCTGGGACCGAACGCCGGTTACCCGCAGGGTGACCTCTATGGGCTCGGTCACCGCGGAAGCCTTCCTGTCTCAGCCAACACCTCCTGCAGAACGGCATAGCGCTCAAGCAGTCGCTTGAGCTCACCGTTCTCAGCTTTCAGGCTTGCGTTCTCTTGCTCCAGGCGAGAGAGCCGCTCCGCCTCCCTTGCGGCACGGGCAGACGCCCCCGGCGGCGGGCGCAATGGAGCAGTCTCTGCATCCTCTCCCGCAGTGAGCCTGGGGAGTACACCTCGCTCCCGAAGGTCGTCTTCGAGCCGCTTTAGCGCCTCACGGATGCGCGGGTTTTGCGACAGTGCTGATTTGGCGAAGCCGCATTCGGTAGCGATTTCGGTGCGAGACAGTACTCCTCGCATCGCCATGTTGCGGAAGTCGGTGTCGGTCTTGGAGGCCATCCAGGCCATGAATCGGAGGACGTTTTCCTCTGCGAGCTGTTGACCGCTGGCCATCAGTCCACCCCTTTGCTCTTATCTCTCTGGGGTTTGGAGATAGGCGCATTGAGCATGAACAGAGTGACCCCTTTGCGCTCGGCATTGTGGGCCCAGGTCACGAACTGGTCGAGCAAAGCCCGGTTCTCTTCCTCCAGGCGCATAGCCTTGGCCTTGTATCTTTCGGCCTGCGCCAGGGCTGCCCTGAGCCGCTCATCCTTGGGCTGACGGGCTGGCTTGCCCCCTTCATCCCGCAGCGTCTCTTTTCGCAGCTTGAAGGCGTTGGTGATGGCGGGATACTCGGCGAAGGTGAATCGCGAGTAGGTGATGCCAGTGGCCTCGTAGACCGAGTCAATCAGCAAGTCCCAGGTGAGCTTCCCTTTCCAGCCATCAAGGGTGTCTAGGACCGTTTGAATGCGTTCGAGGGTCAACGCGGGAGCGCGGGACTTTTTCATTTCAGAGCCTTTCTCACGCGGCGAGTGTTGATGGGAAGAGCAGGCGCCTGATTGGTGAGCAGTGGCGCATTGACCACCCGGTCGAGTCGTATCCTGGCGCCAGGAACCACCTTGGGGTCCGCCATCACGTCGAGCAAGGCGCAGGCTCTCTGCAGTGTTGTGGTCTGGTGCTTGACCCAGTTATCCGCGCCGTATTCTTCGTCGCTCAGGGCTTGGCGCGCCTGCTCAAGGAGGTACTCTGTTTCACTCTTCAGGAGTCGAAGGTTCTCCTCCTTCTGGGCATCACCCTTGATGCACTCCTGCTCCTCGCAGTTGATGCAGTCACGATACATCTGACACGGTTCTGCGGCGAAGTTATGCATACACCAGCCGAAGTCCGTGGTGTGGGCTGCAACCACCCCAACGCCTTTGAACTCGCTGCGGGTGGTGATGGTTCGGGAACCTGCGGGGACCAGGGCGGTGGTGAACCCCGCCTTGAGCGCTGCGCTGATTGGCGCTTGTACCTCCGCCGAAGACATGTGGTCGTATGCCCGGTTCTGCTGCACGTCCTTGCGCCCAGAGAAGATTGCAATCTCAGCGCTGCTCAGACCCCCCATCTGAGCAAGCATGTTGAGGTAATGCCGCAAGCTGTGGCTGTTCAAACCGATACGGGTGCCGTCATCCTCTGTGAACGTGAATCGGTCGAAGATGGACTCCTTGCCTGGCACGCCCAACCGGTTGTCGATAGTGCCGTGGTCCACGCAGTCGAACATGCACAGATATGTAGCGCGCTCAGCGTGCAGCTCGTTGGTTCGAGTGACGGCGAGGGAGTCCTTGCACAGAAGCTCCTCGTCGCCCGGCACGTAGGGGAACGTTGCCGGAAGCATGTCGAGTACCGCCCGCTCCACATCGGCCCTGAGGTACCCGATGCGACGTTTATCAAACGGAACGGCTTCAAGTCCTTTGGACCTTGCCCACACGTTCGCAGCAACCCGCCCTCCCGCATCTCCCCACAGAACCTGTGCTACCTCCGCCAGGCTCAGCACTTCACGATGCCGGAGGTGGACGACTCCCGCGTGGTAGTACATGGTGGTCGGGTTGTCCGAATACCAAGCCGCAAGTTTGTGCCCCTCGTTTGTCACAGCCAGAAGGCGCTCAACCGCATCTCTGGCTATCGGACCCATCTGCGTTGGAAACCACTTTGTCGTGTCGTCGAACCCTTTGGACCCGGCCCAGCGCATGCCGATTTTTCCGACGAACCGTTGCTCACCTGGCACAAGACAGTTACGCCTCAACCGAAGGACCTCGTTGATTCGTTCCGGCGCGCACAACATCAACGCCGTGTAGCTTGAGACCAGGACATCCACGGGATTCGAGGCCTCATGGAATATGCCGCCCAGAGCGCGCAGGGCCGCAGCAGAAGGTAGCTTCTCTTGCCTGGCTTGAATCGCCTCCTTGGAAATGCGCGAACCGTACTCCTGAGGCTTCTTCATGCGAGGCCGCCAGGGCTGCCGAAGCCCGATGAACCCCTTCGCGGCCATGAACTTGGCTATGAGCCCTAGCTGCCCAGCGGTTCGATAGGCGACCCCCGCAGAAACACTTGTTTTGGCAAGCTCAATCGCTCTATCCAGCACCTCTGGGCTCACGGCGGTTGGACGCCTCCCTTTGTTCATATCCCGCAGGGCAGCCTCAAGGTAGCGAAGTGCAGCGATGCGCGGAGCTTGGGATACAACCGGTCGTGTGTCCTGCAGATAGACGAGCACGGCCTTAGCGAAGTCCAGGAATGGCTGAGGCAAGGCGGGCTCGGCCTTGTCTTGCGCTGCAGCTTCATGCGTGCTGTAGATGACCCTCAGAACCTTGTTCTGCCCTTTTTGGTACCCGACATCCCATGTGTTCTCGTCAAACTGTTCTCGTGCGCCGAGAACCTCGGACTGACGGCAAAGGTCAATGAAAGCAGCAAGGTTGGCTTGCGGCCCAAGCTCAGCGTTCGGGGTGAAGTGAAGGACTTGGCCGCTCATGGCGCGGCCCCTCCTCGACGTTGTTCGCGAACTTGCGCGCACTCGGCAATGACCTGCCGAACCGCAAGGATGGCGTCGTCGTTGACCTTTGCGATGCGTTCATCCCCCGCATGGCGAGCCCGTTCGAGCTCCAGACGCTCCAGGACTTTTTCGTGCGGGGCGTCCAGCCAGGGCTCGAACTTGAAACAGGTGTAGCAGGCCACCGGCTTGTTGAATGAGCAGCCCTGCCCTTTCCCGGCACAACTGGCCAGTGGCTTTGGCGCAACCCTGAAGTCGATGATGCGGCTACCCGGGGCTCCTTTGTGGGTCGATTGTGCTTCGCCCTCAATGAGCCGACCTCTAAATGCTGCTGCGAGAGGAGCCAGAGATTGGTCCATCGCCCGGTCGATGTTTTCGACAATTTTTGGCGAGGCCTCGTAGTAGTGGTCCACGTTCTGGAGGTCAGTGTGTCCGAGGCGGTCAGCCAGGACCGCTTTGCTTGCGCCCTCCTCGACCATTCGGGTGCCAAACGTGTAGCGGAACCGTTTCGGGGTCACGGGCAAGGTTGTGTAGTTCAAGCGCTCCGTTGTGGGGGCAAGGGCCTCCATTCGATTGCTGAACTCTCGGGAGAGGGACTGCCGGGTGCAGTGCCCAAAGAAGTTGTCACTTTGGACGCGCCGGTCAACTTTTGGGCCGACCCGCATCACAACACGCTCAGGAAACAGCGCATCGTCTTCAGCGTAGCCGTCCGACTTGAGGTCTTCGACATACTCCTGGACCAACCTTCCGGTTTGTGGGCTGAGACTGTGGCTCTTGAAGACTTCTCGTGAGCTCTTCTCTCGCTGTTTGACCTGAGGCAGGTTCAAGTCAAAAGCACCGTCGGTGACTGCGAAGTCCAATATCTTCAGCGACGCGTACTGCGATATTCGGCCGCCGCAAGCAAAGAGCAAGCGCGTAAGCACTACAACCCATTTTGGGGTTCGGTGCTCACCATAGGCAGCGTCCACGGCCTTGTACAAGGCCGTGTATTCACCTTCGCTGAATGGACCGGACACGGGGTTCCGCGTACGGACGGCTTCCCCCTTGGCGTTGCCAGGCTTGCGCTTGTCCTGCAGGTAGGTCGAGCACCCTGGCTCCAGCCCGAACAGGTCCAGGGCTGCCCACTTCTGTAGCACTACGTTCAATGTACCGAGCCTCCACTTTTCAGCAGGACTCAAACGCGCAGAGTAGTTTGAGACCTCCAAAATCGTGATGGTCGATAGCTGAGAGGATTCGCCACGGAGGTCCAGAAAGTGCTTGAAGGCTACAAACAGGTTCTGGAGATAGCTGGGAGAGCTACCTTGAGCCACCACGCACAGTGTTCGCTGCAGCGAATCAAGCAATGGCGGGGGTAGGTTCAACTTGGTGAAGTCGAGGTACACCCTGAAGACGTCTTCAGTCCATTGCCATATATCGTCGCTCGGGTTGAACGCGGTTCCGCCCCTTGTGTAAGCCACCCCGATGGGCCGCTCAATCGGGACCAATCCATATGTGCTACTCGCCCTTTTTGAGCTTTTCATCCAACCTCTCCTGCATACGCAAACTCAGCTCCCTGCCTTTTTTGGCCGTGTGCCGACGTGTATAGGTCTCGGCCGTCCGGGAGTTGTCTGCCCACCCTTGCTGCTCATTACGCGCCTTTTGTTCTTCCTCGGGAGACATGCCAAGTGCGTCGGCCTGTTCCGAGAATCGCTCATTCCAGGTGTGCCGCATGACGTGACTGGTGAGCGCCACAGGAAGGTCAGGGACGACCTTGCGCAGCTCCTGGAACATCTTGGTGACACTCGAGCTCGACAGCGGCATGCCATCGTCTGCAACAAAGATTTGCGGGTACTTCCTGGCGGCTTTAATGGCGTAGCGGTCTACGTTGATGTGCTGCAAGAGCACTCGAATGATTGAAGGGGCCAGCTCAAGCACACGGTCGCGAGTCTTGGTGTTGGGCTCCCGGCTGCGGTCATCATCCTTTTTGTCGGGCCTGCGAAGAACCGCCAACTTGGACTCCTTCTCGCCCAGGTCTCCAATTCGAAGGCCAAGCAGTTCCCCTTGCCGCATACCAGTCGCGAGGAACACAACGACCATGAGCCAGTTGCGCCTGCGCACAAAGCCCGCCTTCCAGGGATTGCTCGGTGAGTCCGGATGGACCGCTTCTATCAACCGGGTCTGCTCTTCTTCGCTCAACCCTACCCGGGCTCCAACCTTCGCCCGATTGGATACCGCCGGGATTTCAGCCCTGAACGCCTTCAGCCTGCGGTCTGCTTCTACGCCAAGTTCATTGGCCTGCGCTTTTGGAAGCGTCGCCCTCACGTAGTCGGACAGGAATTCCAGGTAGTCCGCGATATACCTGAGACGGCTGGCCTGAGTTTTCAAATCGACCTGTGCACGCTCGCTTGCGGGTGCAGGGCGCTTCGGATAGACGCTGCGAAGGGAAATGACGTTCGCAGCCTCTACGGGCTCGTCGTCGATGTCTTGCGCCCGATACCGTACGGCATCGCCGAGCCGAGTGAGTTCTGGCCTGGTGAGGAATCGAGCCTGTTGGAACCTCTCAAGCAGATTGACCTTCGCTGCATCCAGTTCTCGGTGAGCGATTGCAAGCGCTGCGCAGACATAGTGGATTGTGTTGGCTGCGAGACCGCGGGTCCGAAAGGTATCAAGGAAGAGCGTCGCCTCGTGAACCGGAAGCCCGCCAGGCCGGCACAACACGGAGATGCGTTCTCCGCTTTGAAGCTTGATTTGCTTGGCGATGAAGTGGGTCATTACCCACAGTTTTCACCAATTCCAGATAACTTGTCCACCCCAAAGGGCGTATAAAAAAGTGTGGGTTGTGAAAAAAGCCCGCTTCCCATAGGGAGAGCGGGCCTCTCAATCAACAAAAAGCGTCTTTTTCTGAATTAGAACGGGATGTCGTCGTCCATGTCGTCGAAACCGCTGGCCGGGCGGGCCGCCACGGGGGCGGGCGCCGGGACCGGGCGGGCCGCAGGCGCCGCCGGGCGCGGCGCGGCGCCCGGGCGGCTGTAGCTCCCGCCACCACCGCCACCACCACCTTCGTCGCCGCCGGGGCCGCCCATGCCCTGGCGACCGCCGAGCAGCTGCATTTCGCTTGCGACGATGTCGGTGGCGTTTTTCTCGATGCCGTCCTTGTCGGTGTACTTGCGGTAGGTCAGGCGGCCTTCCACATAGATGGGGGTGCCCTTCTTCACATACTCACCGACGATCTCGGCCAGGCGTTCGAAGAACGTCACGCGGTGCCACTGGGTTTCTTCGACGAATTCGCCGGAATTGCGGTCCTTGCGGCGGCTCGTGGTGGCCACGCTGACGTTGGCCACGGCCTGGCCCGAGGGCAGGTAACGGATTTCGGGGTCGCGGCCGCAGTTGCCGACGAGGATGACTTTGTTGACGGATGCCATGAGTGTGCTGAGCCCTGAGGGGAGAGAGACCGGGCGGGACCGGGAAACCGGGCGCCGGAGGGTCAGCCATTGTGCCGCAACTGCCGGCCAGACCCAACAGGCCACCGGCCGCTGACAGCCGGCCCGCGTCACGCGCCTACACTGTCCCGCGATGAGAGGCGAACCGGACTTTCTGCAGAACCTGCGCGACGAGATGGGCGACGGGCGGCAATGGCTGGACCGCGCCATCGTCATCGCCTACGCGGTGCTCGCCGGCCTGGCTGTGGTGGGCTTCACCCTGCTGGCCGATGCGGCCTTCGGTGGCTACCAGGCGCTGCGCGGCGCCCTCTGGTGGGCACCGCTGGTGTGGACGCCGGCGCTGACCGCCCTCATCGTCTGGGCCACGCGCCGCTGGGCGCCGGGTGCGGCCGGCTCGGGCGTGCCGCAGGTGCTGACGGCACTGGCACCGGAAACCCCCATGGCGGCCCGCCCACGCTTCGTCTCGCTGCGGCTGTCGCTGGCCAAGATCGCGGCGGTGGCGGGCGGGCTGCTGGCCGGTCTGTCCATCGGTCGCCAGGGGCCATCGGTGCAGGTGGCGGCGGGCGTGATGCTGCACGCCAAACGCTGGCTCTCGCCGCGGACCGACATCAGCACGCGCGAGCTGCTGGTGGCCGGCGGCGCGGCGGGCATCGCCGCGGCCTTCAACACGCCGCTGGGAGGCATCGTGTTCGCCATCGAAGAACTCTCGCGCCGCCTGCAGGAGCGCAGCAGCGGTCTGATGCTGGCGGCCATCGTGGTCTCGGGCCTGGTGGCCGTCTCGGCCTTCGGCAACCTCTCGTATTTCGGTCGGGTGCGGGCCGATGGCGTGTCGTGGTGGGCCCTCATGGGGCCGGGCTTGCTGGTGGCACTGGCGGCCGGTTTGCTGGGCGGCCTGCTCTCGCGCCTGATGCTGGCGTCCTTCACCGGCCTGCCCGACCGCTTCTGCGCCTACCGCCGCAAGCGGCCCGTGGCCTTCGCGGCGGTCTGCGGGTTCGTGGTGGCGGTGATCGCCGTGCTCACCGACGGCCAGATGGTGGGCGTGGGCCACCAGCACACCCAGGCCCTGCTCAACACCCCGGCCCAGGCGCACCACACGCCGCTGCTGTTCACCGGGCTCAAGCTGATCGCGTCCTGGCTCTCGTCCTGGGCCGGCGTGCCGGGCGGCCTGTTCGGTCCCAGCCTGAGCATCGGCGCCGGCCTGGGCGCCGACGTGGCCAGGCTGCTCGAATCGCCCCACGGCCCGGCCCTGATCGCGCTGGGCATGTGCGGCTTTCTGGCCGCGGTGACGCAGACGCCCATCACCGCCATGATCATCGTGATGGAGATGACCGACGGCCACAGCATGGTGCTCAGCCTCATGGCCTGTGCGCTGATGGCCAGCCTGGTGGCGCGCATGATCAGCCGGCCGCTCTACAGCACCATGTCGATTTTGATGATGCGGTCGTTGCGCGAACCACCGCTCGGCGACGCGCCAGCGGACAGCCGCAGCGCTCCGCTGGACGCCAGGTCGGGCTCAGCGCCGCGCTGAAACGGCGGGCGCCGGCGCCTGCATCGGCCAGGCCACCACGAACCACACCAGCGTGGCCACGGCGCAGGCCGCGAACAGGCCTTGCGGTCCGTGCGCACGCGCCAGCCAGCCGCCCACCGCCCCCCCGACGAAGAAGCCCACCGACTGCAGGGTGTTGTAGACCCCCAGCGCCGCGCCGCGCGCGTGGGCCGGCGCCAGTTTGGACACCAGACTGGGCTGGCTGGCTTCCATCATGTTGAAGCCGATGAAGAACACGAACAGCAGGCCGCCCAGGCTCCACAGGCCCGGCTGGGCGCCCGCCGCGGCCCACAGGCCCAGCTGCACCACCAGGATGAGACCGATGGAAATGAGGAAAGCGGCGCGCAGCCGGCCCTTGCGCTCCATGGGGAACAGCACCCCGCCCATGACCAGCAGCGACGCCGCCACCGCCGGCAGGTAGACCTGCCAGTGGTCCGGCTTGGCCAGCCCGGCGGTCACCAGCAGGGCGGGCAGCGCCATCCACATGGCGAGTTGCACCGCGTGCAGCACGAACACGCCCAGGTTCAGGCGCAGCAGGCCGGGATGGCGCAGCACCTCGGCCAGGCCCCCGCGCACCTGCTGCATGTCGGACGGCTTGTGCACCACCGGCTCGGGCGGTGCGACCCACAGCACCACGGCGATGCCCAGCAGCGCCAGCGTGCAGGTCATGAGAAAGATGCCCGGCAGGCCGACCCAGCCGGCCAGCAGCGGGGCGATCACCAGCGAGAGCGCGAACATCAGCGCGATGCTGGCGCCGACCATGGCCATGGCCTTGGTGCGCACGCTGTCGCGCGTGACGTCGGCCAGAAACGCCGTGACTGCGGCCGAAATGGCGCCAGCACCCTGCACGGCGCGGCCGATGGACAGCCAGGTCAGGTCGGGCGCCCAGGCGGCGATGGCGCTGCCGGTCGCGAACAGCAGCAGGCCGGCCACGATGGTGGGCTTGCGGCCGAAGCGGTCGGACGCGATGCCGAACGGGATCTGCAGAAACGCCTGGGTCAGGCCGTACAGGCCCATGGCGAAGCCGACGCGGGCCGGGTCGTCGCCACCGGGCAGGCGCGCCGCTTCGAGCGCGAACACCGGCAGCACGATGAACAGGCCCAGCATGCGCAGGGCAAACACCAGCGCCAGCGCAGCACTGGCGCGGCGCTCGTCGCCCGTCATGCGGCTGGCATCGGGGGCGGGGGCACCGCTGGAAACAGGGGGAGCAGAGGTAGAAGACACCATGGAAAAGCACGCCGACGCCATACCGGGGGGTGTTGGGGACGGCCGGTATTGTGCGCCAAAGGCCCACCCCACGCTGGCGGTGGGGCGGGGCCCGTCCGGGCCGCCGACCCAGGGCGCAAGACGCGGGAGGGGCCTCAGGCCGGCAGCTGCCGGGCCACCATCTCGACCACGCTCTCGATCTTCGTCGGCCAGGCGTCGGCCTCGGCGCCGGCCATCACGTTCAGGCGGCAACTGCCGCAGGACACCACCACCGTGTCGGCCCCGGTGGCGTCGATCTGCTCGCGCTTGATGCCCCAGGCCTTGTGCCGCAGGCCTTCGGCGCGGTTGATCAGGAAGGCGCCCGCGCCACCGCCACAGCACCAGTTCTGTTCGGCCGTGGGCGTGGTTTCTCGCAAGTCCATGCCCAGGGCCTTCAGGGCTGCGCGCGGTTCGTCCACCACGCCGCCGTGCCGGGCCAGCTTGCAGGCGTCGTGGTAGGTGATCTTGCGGCTCGGGTCTTCGGGCGCTTGCAGCTGCAGCCGCCCGGCGGTGATTTCGCGCCCGACGAATTCGGACACCGCCAGCACCTCGAAGGGCAGCGGCTGGCCGTCGGGCAGCCGCGCGTCCCAGCGCAACGCCGGGTAGGCGTGGCCGCATTCGGGCAGGATCACGGTTTTGGCGCCGATGGCCAGCGCCTCGTCAATCAGGCGCTGGCTCGCCGCCTTCTGCAGCGCTTCGCTGCCGGACAGCAGGCCGAAGTTCGCCGCCTCGAAGCCGGCGCTGCGCAGGGTCCAGCGGATGCCCAGGTGGTTGAGGATGCGCGCCGTGGCGGCCAGGGCGTCCTGGTAGAGCAGCACGTCGATCACCGTCGTCACCACCATCAGGTCGGCCTGCGGCTCGTCCAGCGGGATGGCGATGCCCTGCGCACGCAGCAGGTCCAGCGTCTGCCGCAGCTGGTCGGGGCCGACGCCGAACACCGTGCCCCGCCCGGCCTGCTCCTGCGCCACCGCCGTCAGCTCCAGCGGGGCCAGCCCGGCCTCGAACAGGGCTTCGCGCATCACGTTCACGCCGCGCGCCGTGTTGATGCCCATGGGGCAGACCATGCTGCAACGCCCGCACTCGGTGCACGAGTCGTACACCAGTTCCTGCCATTCCTTCAAGTCGTCCAGCGTGATGTCGGCAACGAACAGGCGCTTGAGCGGCGCAAAGGCCGAGGTCTCGCGCGCGTGCACCCGGCGCAGCAGGTCCAGCTTGCGGCTGGGGCTGTATTTCGGGTCCTGGGTGCTCTGGTAGAAGTGGCAGGCTTCGGAGCAGTAGCCGCAGTTCACGCAGGCCTCCAGGTCCAGCGCCAGGCCGCGGTCGGTCTTGGCCCGCATGACCGCTTTGGCCCGGTCCAGCCTTTCGGCGTCACTCAGCGCGTCGGGCTGCGCCATTTCGGGCAGGTGGTGAATGGCTTCCAGGAAGCCGTGGAACACGTCCATGTTGATCATGAGCGCACCCCGCGACGACCAAAGAAGGTGGCCAGCTGCATGCGCGCCGGCAGCGCCAGGAAGGCATGCATCAGCTTGCCGAACGGAAACCACAGCAGCAACAGCTCCAGCGACAACAGGTGGATCGCCAGCGGATCGCGGTAGATCACGTGGCCGCGCGCCAGGATGGTGGCAGAAGGATCCCCGATCACCGCCATGCCGGTGACAAAGGGCAGGAAGGTGAGCACCCAGGTGATCCCGTCGTCGGCGGTCGAGATCCGTTTCAGCACCGGATCGGTCAGGCGGAACAACAAGGCGATCAACAAGGACACGATGGTGGCGCCCGCCGCCAGGTACATCACGAAGTCGGGCAACGCGGGCCACGACAGACCGGTCAGCCGCCGCACGAAAGCGATGTGGGGCGCATAGCCGAAGAACACCAGCGCCATCCCGATGTGGAACACATAGGGATTCACAGTCACCAGCGTGGCGCTGGGGTGGAATCCGCCCTTGGGCAGCATGCGGGTGAGCGCGGCGCGCAAGGCCGCACCGGTGCCGAACGGCTGACGTTCGGGCGCGCCGGGCGCGGCCCCGTGGGGCAGCCGCGACAGCGCCCAACCGCGCCAGGCGACACCGGCGGTGAAGACCAACAACGACAGCGCCAGCAACGGGCCGCGCACCCAGTCCAGAAAATCCATGGAGAAACCTCCTCAGGTCGGCGAAAACCACACGGTACGCCCGAGCCATGGAACAACACAAGGCCTGCCGCGCTCCGCGAGGCGGTTGTTGAATCCAGGTCATGTGTTGGCCACCCTGCGCGGCGCGGCGGTCGGGCGCATTCACACCAGAGGCGGTCCGGCCGTATCATGCTGGGTTGCCCTTTTGACGCCAGAGCCCACCGCTGGCCAGCGCCGCCTTGAACCAGAACCTGCCCCAGCAGCCCCCCGCCGCACCGGATGCCCCAACCACGCCGACCAGCGCCGCCCACGCCGCCGCGCTGCGCACGGCGGGCACGCTGTCGGTGCGTGGCGCGCGCACGCACAACCTCAAGAACATCGACCTGGACATCCCCAAGCACGCGCTGGTGGTGATCACCGGGCTGTCGGGCTCGGGCAAGTCCAGCCTGGCGTTCGACACGCTGTACGCCGAGGGCCAGCGCCGCTATGTGGAGAGCCTGAGCGCCTATGCGCGCCAGTTCCTGCAGCTGATGGACAAGCCCGACGTGGACCTGATCGAAGGCCTGTCGCCCGCCATCGCGATCGAGCAGAAGGCCACCAGCCACAACCCGCGCTCCACCGTGGGCACGGTGACCGAGATCCACGACTACCTGCGCCTGCTCTACGCCCGCGCCGGCACGCCCTACTGCCCCGAGCACGACCTGCCGCTGGCGTCGCAGAGCGTGGCGCAGATGGTGGACACGGTGCTGGCCCTGCCCGAAGGCACCCGGCTGATGATCCTGGCGCCGGTGGCGCGCGAAAAGAAGGGCGAGTTCGCCGAGCTGTTCGCCGAGATGCAGGCCCAGGGTTATGTGCGCTTCCGCCTGAACGGCGAGGTGGTCGAGGCCGAGGCCCTGCCGGCGCTCAAGAAGACCGAGAAGCACAACATCGACGTCGTGATCGACCGCATCAAGGTGCGTTCGGCCGACGAGGAAGGCACCAACCCGCAACGGCAACGCCTGGCCGAGAGCTTCGAGGCCGCGCTGCGCCTGGCCGAAGGCCGCGCCCTGACGGTGGACATGGACACGGGCGCCGAGCTGGCGTTTTCCGCCAAGTTCGCCTGCCCGGTCTGCACCCACACCGTGGGCGAGCTGGAGCCGCGCCTGTTCTCGTTCAACTCGCCGCTGGGCGCCTGCCCGGCCTGCGACGGCATCGGCCACACCGAGGTGTTCGACGCCGAGCGCGTGGTGGCCTTCCCCACGCTGAGCCTGGCCAGCGGCGCCATCAAGGGCTGGGACCGGCGCAACGGCTACTACTTCGCGATGATCGAGAGCATCGCCGCGCACTACGGCTTCGATGCCGAGGCGCCGTGGGAAAGCCTGCCCGAGCGCGTGCAGCAGGTGCTGCTCTACGGTTCGGGCGACGAGGACATCAAGTTCAGCTACGCGCTGGAATCGGGCGAGCGCGCGGGCAAGAAGGTGGCGAAGAAACACCCCTTCGAAGGCATCATCCGCAACTTCGAACGCCGCTACCGCGAGACCGATTCGGTCGCGGTGCGCGAGGAACTGGCGCGTTACCGCAGCACCCAGCCCTGCCCCGAATGCCAGGGCACCCGCCTGCGCAAGGAAGCGCGCCATGTGTTCGTGGGCGATGGCGAGCAGCGCCAGCCGATCTACAAGGTCAGCCACATCACCCTGGGCGAGGCGCTGGACTATTTCCGCCGGCTTGAAATGCAAGGCGCGAAGGCCGACATCGCGGCGCGCGTGGTCAACGAAATCCGCCAGCGCCTGAAGTTCCTCAACGACGTGGGCCTGAACTACCTGAGCCTGGACCGCAGCGCCGACACCCTGAGCGGCGGCGAGGCGCAGCGCATCCGCCTGGCCAGCCAGATCGGCTCGGGCCTGAGCGGCGTGATGTACGTGCTCGACGAACCCAGCATCGGCCTGCACCAGCGCGACAACGACCGCCTGATCGGAACGCTGCAGCACCTGCGCGACCTGGGCAACACCGTGCTAGTGGTCGAACACGACGAGGACATGATCCGCACCGCCGACCACGTGATCGACATCGGGCCCGGTGCCGGTGTGCACGGCGGCCGGGTGATGGCGCAGGGCACCTGCGCGCAGGTGATGGCCGACCCGAACTCATTGACCGGCCAGTACCTCAGCGGCGCCAAGCAGATCGCCGTGCCGGCTCGGCGCACGCCCTGGCTGCCCGTCATCAAGCCCGAGGTGAAGGCAGACCCCAAGGCTTCGGCGGTCAAGTCGCGCTTTCCGATGAGCCCGGCCGCCGAGCGCCGCGCCGAACGCCAGGCCGCGCATGAGGCCACGCTGGGCGAGCTGCAGGAAATCCGCGTGATCAACGCCACCGGCCACAACCTCAAAGGCGTGAGCGTGGCCTTCCCGGTCGGCCTGCTGACCTGCGTGACCGGCGTCTCGGGCTCGGGCAAATCGACCCTGGTGAACGACACGCTGTACGCAGCGGTGGCGCGCACGCTCTACCGCTCGCACGACGAGCCGGCCGAACACGAGGCCATCGAAGGCATCGAACACTTCGACAAGGTCATCAACGTCGACCAGAGCCCCATCGGCCGCACCCCGCGCAGCAACCCGGCCACCTACACGGGCCTGTTCACCGGCATCCGCGAGCTGATGGCCGAAGTGCCAACCGCGCGCGAACGCGGCTACGGCCCGGGGCGTTTCAGCTTCAACGTGGCCGGCGGCCGCTGCGAGGCCTGCCAGGGCGACGGCGTGGTAAAGGTCGAGATGCACTTCCTGCCCGACGTCTACGTGCCCTGCGAGGTCTGCCACGGCCAGCGCTACAACCGCGAGACGCTCGAAGTCCAGTACAAGGGCCGCAACATCGCGCAGATCCTGGACATGACGGTGGAGAAAGCGGCCGAATTCTTCAGCGCCGTGCCCACGCTGCACCGCAAGCTGCAGACCCTGCTGGACGTGGGCCTGAGTTATGTGCGCCTGGGCCAGAGCGCGACCACGCTCTCGGGCGGTGAGGCGCAGCGCGTCAAGCTGGCGCAGGAGCTGAGCAAGCGCGACACCGGCCGCACGCTCTACATCCTGGACGAACCGACCACCGGCCTGCACTTCGCCGACATCGAGTTGCTGCTGAAAGTGCTGCACCAGTTGCGCGACGCGGGCAACACCATCGTCATCATTGAACACAACCTCGACGTGATCAAAACCGCCGACTGGCTGATCGACATGGGCCCCGAAGGCGGCTCGGGCGGCGGCACGGTGGTGGCGCAGGGCACGCCCGAAACCGTGGCCGCCTGCGAGGCCAGCCACACCGGGCGGTACCTGGCGCGGTTGCTGCGGCGCTGAACGTCGGCGCTCAGTGCCGGCCGCGGTACGCCAGCCCGATGCTGGCGCTGGCCACGGTGCGCCGGCCCACCAGCGGGCTGCGGGCAGCAGCACCTTGCAGCTGCGACACGCCCAGGCCGCCGTAGGCCACCCAGCGCTCGCTCAGGGCCGAGGTGAGGTTCCAGCCCAGCGAGGCACTGTCCCAGCCCGCGCCGATGGCGTAGGGCGCGCGCCCACTGCTGGCCGCCGCTTCAGGGCTGATGCCGAAGTTCGTGCGGTGAGCCAGCGCGTTGCCCCAGCCCAGGCCAACCGACGCGTCCCAGTAGGTGCTGGCCGACAGCGGGTAGCGGTAACCCAGGCCGGCGCCCAGCCCCAGGCCGGTGCCACGGCCCAGCAGGTCCTGTGTGGCGCTGAGGCTGCCGGACCAGCGCGAACCCAGGTCCACACTGGCGTTCACGCGGCCCAGCAGGGTGGCGCGCACGTCGGGCAGGCCTTGCAGCAGCGGGTCGTCGGCCGAGTCCCGCGCGTCGCGGATGCGCAAGGAAGTGCTCAGGCGCCAGGCACCCTGACTCACGAGCACCGTGCTCAGGCCGGCGTCCACCTTCTCACGGCCCACGCTCAGCAGGTTGGCGGCCGGGCCCGAGGCCAGGCGAAAGCGCCCGATCTGAAACGCCCACACGGGGCTGAGACTCAGGCGCTGGTCGGACTCGCCGATCTGGCCGGCCGACGACACGATGGCCGCGCCGACCACGTAGTCGCGGCTGGCCTGGAGGGTCAGCGCCTCGTCGGCCTGGGCCGCACCGGCCCACAGCACCGGACTGGCGGCCCCCCACAGGGCCAGGCGCAGCACGCGGTGACGGGGGACGGCGGTCACAGGTTGCCCAGGTCCTCGATGGCGTCGATCACCATCCCGGTGCCCACGGCGATGAGCAGGATGTCGGTCGCGACGCGCACGAACTTGTGGCCCGCCGGGGGCGTGCCCAGGCGCACCTGCACGCTGGCGGGCACGGGGTAATAGATCACGTCGCGGGGCAAGGGTTCGCCACGGTGCCAGTGCTTGGCCTGGCCGGGCGGCATGCACCCATTGCCTTTCTTGGCCAGGCCGGGGGGGCACTTGCCGGCGCGCCAGCGCGGTTCGTAATAGTCGCGCGCGGCGCGGCGCTGGGATTCTTCGAAGTAGCCGCCGATCTGGATCTGCACCGACGCCCCTCCCGACGCCCGCGCATCGCCACGGGCACCATCGTCGCGGGGCCCGCCGGAGGAGCGGCGCTCGTCGTCCTGGCCACCGCGGTGGCTCTTTTGGCTCTTTTCCTTCTTGTGCTGGCCGTCCTCCACCCACTGGGGTTTGCCGGCCACAGCGGCCGGCAGGCTGGCGCCCAGCACCAGGGACAGACAAAGGGTACGCAGGGAAGCAGGTGACATGGCAGTGATGAAAAGGATGAACACGGTTCAAGTGTGCACCAGACCCCGCCACCTGCGGTAAGCAAACGTGGCCGCACGGGCGCTGCGCAGCGACCAAAGGCACGGGATGGCAGACTCGCGGCATGGCCCACACCGAAACCGAACTCAAGCTCAGCCTGGCCGCGCACGACGTGCCGCGCCTGCTGGCGCACCCCCTGCTGGCCGCGCCGCCGCGCACCGAGCCCTTGCTCAACACCTATTTCGACACGCCGGACCTGGCGCTCAAGGCCCTGCGCATGGCGGTGCGCGAGCGCCGCGTGGGCGATCGCACCCTGCTGACGGTGAAGACGGCCGGCCGCTCGGTCAACGGCCTGACGCAGCGCAACGAATGGGAAGGCCCGACCACCCCGGGCGCGCTGGACTTCACCACGCTGGTGGACGACGCCGTCTTGGCGGCGATGCTGACCCGGATCGCGCCCACGCTGCGCCCCTTGTTCCGCACCGACTTCACCCGCCGCAGCTGGGTGCTGGCGCAGACGGGCGCGCGCATCGAAGTGGCGCTGGACGAAGGCACGATCACCACCGGCCACACCGCGGCGACCCCGCAGGGCACGCGCAGCGAAGCCATCCTGGAACTGGAGCTGGAACTGCTGGACGGCCCACCCGAAGCCCTGACGGCCCTGGCCCAGACGCTGGAGCAGGGCGGCGCGCACACCGCCGGCGAACGCTGGCTGCACCCGTCAGACCGCAGCAAGGCCCAGC
The DNA here is from genome assembly GCF_031426985.1 of Hydrogenophaga sp. Taxonomy (GTDB): domain Bacteria; phylum Pseudomonadota; class Gammaproteobacteria; order Burkholderiales; family Burkholderiaceae_C; genus Hydrogenophaga. The sequence continues at coordinate 65,784 of NZ_JASJOY010000107.1, read as the reverse complement.
GTGGCCTGGCGCTGTTCTTGCAAGACAATGCCACCCCATCCGCATGACTTTCAGCGAGCCCTCCCCCATGTCCGCCATCACCCTGCGTTTCCTGGCCGAGCCCAGCACCGTCAACTTCGGCGGCAAGGTCCACGGCGGCACCGTCATGAAATGGATCGACGAGGCCGGCTACGCCTGCGCCACGAGCTGGTCCAAGCGCTACTGCGTCACCGTCTACGTGGGCGGCATCCGCTTCCACCGCCCGATCATGATCGGCGACCTGGTGGAGGTCGAAGCGCGCCTGGCCTACACCGGCAGCACCAGCATGAACATCGCGGTGGAGGTGCGCAGCGGCGACATGAAAGGCGGCCAGCTGCAGAAAACCACCGAATGCCTGATCGTCTTCGTGTCGGTGGACTCGCACGGCCGGCCGATGCCGGTGGACGCCTGGACCCCCGAGACCCCGGGCGAAGTGGCGCTGGCCCAGAGCGCCAAGGCGCAGCTGGACGCTTCGCGGGCCACGCAGAAAGACTGATCAGGCGGCCTTCGCGCTCGGACGTTCGGCCACACGGTCGCGCCAGGCCTGCAGCGCGGCGAACCCCTCGGCCCTGGCATTGAAGCGCATCAGCTTCGCGAACTCGATCGCGCAGAAGGCGGTGATGTCGGCGATGGTGAAGCGCTCGCCCGCGACCCAGGGCTGGCGCTGCAGTTCCCCGTCGAGCCAGGCGGCCGTCTCGCGCAGCTTCTCGCCCTGCGAACGGCCGAAATCCGGGAACTGCGGCTGCTCCAGCGGCGCCAGGCCGGGGTGGGTGTGGCGGATGCAGTTGCCAATGGGCAGCATGAAGTACCACTCCACGCGGCGGTCGGCCATTTCGATGAAGGCGCGCTCGGTCGCGTCCTGCCCCATCAGGTTGGGTTCCGGGTACAGGCCTTCGAGGTAGGTGCAGATGGCGCGGGTTTCGGTGAGCACGCGGCCGTCATCGAGCTCCAGCGCGGGGATGCGCGCCAGCGGGCTCTTGGCGCGGAAGGCCCCGGTCTTGTGTTCCTGCGCGTTGAGGTCGACGTTGACCAGCTCGATGCCCTGCGCCACCGGGTCGATGCCCTTCTCGGCCAGGAACATGACCACGCGGCGTGGGTTGGGCGCGCGCGGCGCAACGTAGAGTTTCATGGGTGGATTGCCTCCAGGCAGCGACCGGCCACCCGGGCGGTGGCGGTGTGTCTACCGCCGCATGGTAGGCCGGGGCTGTGGCAGCGTCTGCCCCGGGCTGTCACCTGGGCTACCAGCGCTCAGGGGGTCATGAAGCCCAGGTCGGGCGGGTAACCATTCGCCACCGTGAAGCTGGACAGGTGGGGCAGGATGCCGGCCAGCTCGGTGTCGTTCACGCCGAACCACCGGGCCAGGGTGCCGGCGTACTGGTCCACCGATGTGCTGGGCAGCAAACGGCCCTGGCCCACATGCCACTGGTCCTCGGCGCTGTCGCTGTCCCCCACGCTGACGGGCGGGGGTTTGCCGTAGAACTGGCCGCCGTTCACCGCGCCGCCCACGACCAGGTGGTGCCCGCCCCAGCCGTGGTCGGACCCGTCGCCATTGGAGGTGAGGGTGCGGCCGAACTCTGACGCGGTGAAGGCCGTGACCTGGTTGGCCACGCCGCCCGCGCCCATCACGGTGGCGTCGCCGGTCACCTGGTAGAAGCCGGTGAGCGCCTCGCTGAGCTCCTGCATCAGATCGCCGTGGGTCTGCAACAGGCCGCCGTGCGTGTCGAAGCCCCCCATGGAGACGAAGAACACCTGGCGCTTCGTGCTGAGCAGGTTGCGGGCCGCGATCAGCCGCGCCACCATGCGCAGCTGCCGGCCCAGGTTGGTGTTGGGGATCGCGGCGAACTGGGTGTGATCTTCATCGTCGGGGTAGGCAGTGAGCGCGGCGGTGATGGACGCCTCGGCCGTGATCGCGCGCGCGGTGACGCCGTTGTACATGCCTTCCAGCACGTGGGGCCGACGGGTGTCCCGCACGATGCTGGAGAGCGCCTTGCCGACCGCATCGGAGCCGAACGCCCAGCGGTCCACAGCGTTGATGCGCACCGCGCCCCAGGACCCGACCTGGTAGGCCAGGGCTTCCTCTCCTGTAAGGAAGACGGTGTTGCCCGTGACCGAGATGCAGGTGAACAGCGGGTTGCCGGCGTTGGTGGGTTGGGCGAGATCGCCCATGCGCCCGCCCCAGCCCGCGGTGGCGCCTTCGGGCGAGGACGACTGCCAGCACGACTGCTGGTCGTTGTGCGAGAACAGCTTGGGCGGCTGGCGTCGGGTCTCGGCTTCGTACTGGGCGCGGGTCAGTGGCTCCACCAGCGGCCCGACGTTGAGCTGCACCGCCGCGTGCCCGGCGTTGAACAGACCGGCCAGTCCACCCATGTTGGGGTGCAGGGCGTACCGCAGACCGCCCGCCAGGTTGCCGGGGTTCAACGGCAGCAGATCGGCGTGGGCCAGGGCGATGTCGGCGCGGGCGCTGCGGTATTGCTCGTAGCGGGTGCTGTCGTAGGGCACCACGGTGTTGGCGTAGTCGTTGCCGCCGAACAGGAACACGCAGACCAGCGCCTTGTAGTCGCTGGCGTTGAACGCAGCCGCCTCGCCGATGGCGGCCAGGTTGAGCGCCGTGGGCAAGGCCACGCCCGTGAAAGCGAGCTGGGCGGAACGTTGCAGAAAGGCACGGCGCGAGAGCGGACCGGGCAGGATGGGGTGCATGGCGGCGTCCCTCATTTCTGGATCAGGTATTCGGCCGAGGCCATGATGAGGAAGATCGCTGCACCGACGCGGTTGCGGCGGCCTTCGGCCGGCGCTGTCGGATCAATCGCAATGGCCTGGAGCGCGGTCACGATGGTCTGGCGCGTGGTGGCCGACAGCTGGCCCGCGCACAGCAGCAGCGCCAGGTGGTCCACCAGGGCCGGCAGGTCGTTCACGAGTTGCAGCTGGCGGGTGTAGGCCGACACGATGTCCGGCTCCCATGTGCCGTTTTCCGGATAGGCCTCCAGCGCTGTGGCACCGGACACGTAGATCCCGTCGCGGATCACGTGCTCCATGAAGTTGAGGTAGCTGCCGACCGTGGTCTCGTTGATGGTCTGGAACTCCGGCACCGTCGCACCGCGGGCCGCCAGCGCCGAACCGGGCGGAACGAAGCCCGGCCGGTAGTAGTTGAAGACCGAGGGTGCGCGCAGCGGGCTCTGCCCCAATGACCATTCGGAGCTGCTGAGGTTGCCCACTTTCCAGGAACCCGCCTGCGAGGTGGCGCCGAAGCTGCGCGCCCACTGCACCAGGCGCAACATGAGTTCGCGCACCTTGCCGAAGGTCGGGTCGCTCAGCCCAGCGGGGCCGCGCGCCTCGTCGTCCAGCAGCACCGCCGCCCACACTGCGCGTAGGTCGCCGCGCACCCCCGAACCGTTGTCGTTGAACGCGGCGGCCACCCGCGCCACATAAGCCGGGCTGGGGTTGCTCGTCACCAGCCGCTGGATCATCTGGCGGCCGAAAAACGGGCCCACGTTGGGGTGGTCGAACAGGGTGTCCAGGGCGGCCTGCAGGGCCACCGGGCCAGCCGTCCCGGCGGGGATGGTAGTGCCCAGAAACTGCACGGCTTCGGGCGAGTGCAGGTCGGGGTCGAACGCCATGGGCCGGGCCGCGAAGTGCCGGCTTTCAACGTCGTAGTCCGCCCCGACGGGGCGAATGCGTTCCCCTGCGCGCACATCGAAGTCGTACCCGGTGAACACGCGGGCCAGGTGGGTCACGTCGGACTGGTCGTAGGTTTCGATGCGGTTGCCGCTGCCGTCGCGCTGCTCGCTGCCGTCGGGATTGAGCTCGTACAGGCCGATGCTGAACAGCTGCATCACCTCGCGTGCGTAGTTCTCGTCGGGCACACGCCCGTTCGCGTCGGCCTTCTGGTTGCCCTTGGTGTTGAGGTACCAGCCCATGGCGGGGTGCAGGGTCACGGCCTCCAGCAGCTGGCGGAAGTTGCCGAACGCATGACCGACCAGCGTGTCCCACCAGTGGGCCACCGCGTGGCTGCGCCAGGTGAACTCCGACCCGTTGATCGAGATGACAAAAAACTCCGACAGCGCCAGCGCCATGCGCTGGCGCACCGCGTCCGGCGACGACAGCAGCTGTTTCCAGACCATGTAGTCGGCCGGGTAGTCGTTGAAGAAGAACTGGTGCTTGTCGTTGCGGCCGTAGCCACGCTGCTCCAGCCAGTCCCAGCCGGTCTGGCCCATCGGCGCGTTGATCTGGTCCGCCAGCCAGCTGGCGTAACTGCCACGCCGCACGGCGGCGATGTCGGCTTCGGTGGAGGAAAACTGCGCCTGCTGCAGGAAGCGCGCCGCTTCGGCGTCGCTGGTGGCGGCCCCATAGCTGTGCGCCGAGACATCGACGCCGGACAACCCCGGGCCGCCCGCTGGCGCGCTGCCGCTACCGCCCCCACAGGCACTGAGCAGGGCGCCCACCGCCACGACCCCGACCGCAGGCACCCAGGCATCGGCGCGCGGTGCAGTATCCCCGGGTGAGAGGCCCTCGTGCGCGGTCACCGTGGACACCGCGTCCACCGTGTCTTCTGCCTTGGTCATCGTGACCCCTCCTTTGGTTCGGAGGCAGTGTAGGCAGTGCCTCGAATGCGCCGCCACGCGGTTGCACGCTGTTACGTGTCGCTGTGGCGCCCGGAGCAAAGCCACAACCAGCGCGCGCCACTGGGCGCGTGCCGGCTTCCGCCGATCCGGTGGTGGCTGGCGCGGCCCGTCAGGCGCGTGCTGCGTTCAGGACCTCGCGCGTGCGCAAGGCTTCGGCGCGCGCAGCGGCCGCAAAGTCGGCCCCGCCGGACGCGTAGAGCACGGCGCGCGAGCTGTTGACGATGACCGGGCCGGTCGTGGTGCCGGCCTGCGTGCGGTAACCCGCGCGGATGGTGGCCACCGCGTCGCCGCCCTGCGCGCCCACGCCGGGGATGAGCAGCGGCAGCGTCGGCGCCAGTTCGCGCACGCGCTCGATTTCGGCCGGGTAGGTGGCGCCCACCACCAGGCCCAGCTGGCCGTTGAGGTTCCACGGACCCTGCGCCAGGCGGGCAATGTGTTCGTACACGCGCGGCTGGCCTTCGACCGAGGCCAGGTGCTGGTTCTGCAGGTCGTCACCGCCGGGGTTGGAGGTGCGGCACAGCAGGAAGGCCCCTTTGCCGTGGTACTTCAGGTAGGGCTGCACCGAATCGAAACCCATGAAGGGCGAGAGCGTCACGGCGTCGGCGCCGTAGCGTTCAAACGCCTCGATGGCGTACTGCTCGGCGGTGCTCCCGATGTCGCCACGCTTGGCGTCCAGGATCACCGGCACCTGCGGCGCCACCGCTTTCATGTGCCGCATCAGCTTTTCCAGCTGGTCTTCGGCGCGGTGCGCGGCGAAGTAGGCGATCTGCGGCTTGAACGCGATCACGGTGTCGGCTGTGGCCTCAACGATGGCGGCGCAGAAGTCGTAGATGCGCGAGGCATCGCCCTTCATCGCCGCGGGGAACTTGGCCGGATCGGGGTCCAGGCCGACGCAGAGCAGGGACTGGTTCTGGCGCTCTGCCGCGCCGAGCATGTCGAGAAAGGTCATGGGCGAATTTTACGGAGCCTCTCCGCTGGCGGGACAGACCGCCTGGATCATCCGCTGGAGCTGCTCGCGGCTGACCGGTTTGGTGAGCACCGCCCGATGGTCCAGCGTTTCGATCCGGGCCTGCATCGAGCTCGGCACGTTGCCGCTGATGAACACCACCGGAGTGGTGATGCCCCGCGCCCGCAGCAACTGGTGCACCTCGATGCCGCTGCCTTGCGCCAGCACCAGGTCGCACAGCACCAGATCCCACGGGCCGGGCTCGGCCAGCAAGGACTCGACCTCCTGGGGCGATGCCACGGCCGTGACCCGGTGCCCCAGGCTTCGGAGCAGGGCCGCCAGGGTGTCACGCACCGGCGCGTCATCGTCGACCAGCAGCAGCCGCAGCGAACGCGGTGAAGGCGGCGGTGCCGGCGCCGACACGCTGTCGGCCGTGGCGTGGCCAGGCACCTGTTCCAGCGGCAGCAGGATGGCCATGCGTGTCAGCCCATGCTGCGACGCCATCTCGACCCGCCCCCCCGACTGTTCAGCAAAGCCCAGGACCATGGACAGGCCCAGGCCGGTGCCCTTGCCCGGTGACTTGGTGGTGAAAAACGGCTCCCCCATGCGCGCCAGCACCGCTGGCGGAATGTCGGGACCCTCGTTGACCACCGACAGGCGCACAAACGCCTGTCCGGCCCGCTCCACCGTCTGCACCTCCAGCCGGATGGTGCCGCCCTGCGGCTGGGCATCGCGGGCGTTGACCAGCAGGTTGATGAGCGCGGTTTCCAGAAAGGTCTGGTCCGCACTCACACGGGCATGGCCATCGATCTGCACCTCGACCGTGTGGCCGCTGCCCAGCGTGCGCCGGGACAGGGCCACCACCTCGGCCACCACCTCCCGCACCTCCACCAGACCGACCTTCATGGGCTGCTTGCGGGCAAAGGTGAGCAACTGGGCGGTCAATGTCGCGCCCCGGCGCGCGGCGACACGGATGGTCTCCAGCAGCCGCTGGCCGTCGGGCGTGAGCGTCTCGTCCAGGCCGATCAGTTCGGCGCTGCCCCCGATGGCCATGAGCAGGTTGTTGAAGTCGTGCGCGACCCCGCCCGAGAGGGTGCCCAGGGCATTCATCTTGGCCACCTGGCGGCGTTCGGCCTCGTGCCGTTTCTGCTGGGTCAGATCGCGGATCTGGACCACCCGGTAGCGCTCATCGCCACCGATGTCCAGCGCCGAGGCTCTGACCTCCAGCACCCGGCCCCCGATGCCGTCGAACTCCCGCGTGCCGTCCGGGGGCTCGAACAGGTCCGGCGGCAGGTGGTCCCTGAGCGAGTGCCCGACCAGCGACGGTCCGCCCTCCAGACCCAGCACCGCCGGCAGGGCGGCGTTGCAGCGCCGGATCACGGACTGCAGGTCCACCACCGCCAGGCCGTCGCTGAGCGCATGGAAAGCGAGGTGGGCCATGCCCTGCTCGCGCAGCAGGCTGCGGGTGCGCCCCTTGAGTTCGTCAATCAGTCCGTCGACCTCGTCGCCCTGGTCGGTCGATGGCCTGGCGGGATGGAAATTGAGCAGGTTCGAGCGCCGGATCGCATCGGTCAGCTCCTTGATGGGCTGAATGACCATGCGCCGCACCAGCATGGCCGGGTACAGTGAGGCCAGCACCAGCAGCACCAGCAGGGGCGACGCGGCCCACAAGGCATTGCGCAACAGCAGGGTCCCACCCGCCGGCTGCACAAAACAGACCTCGAACACACCGGCCGGCAGCCGCTCCGCCCCCAGGGCGAAGCCGGTGAGATCGTGCCGGATCACCCGCTCGCAAGCCGTCCAGTCTTTGGCCGCCGCTGGCCAGCGCGCCGAGCGGCGCTCGATGTGCAGGAAGTTGTCTGCGAAACGCGCGGCCACCACCCCGTCCATCGCCACCAGCGAGTCAAGCAACGTCGTCATGGTGGTCTCGCTGACCTGCCACGACGCCGCCGCCACGTTGGGTATCAGCAGTTGCGCCGTGTCGCTCACTGAGCGAAAACGCTGCTCCCGTTCCTGGGACATCACGACCAGTGCCTGCACCGCCATCACCAGACAGCCCACCAGCAGCAGCGACCAGAAACTGCGGCGCAGCATCCGGCGCCCCAGCACACTGGCGCCAACCGTCGGGGCCGGCCAAGGCCACTTCATGGGATCTCCACGAAATCCTTCAGGCGCACATCCTCCACGCCCGAGGCCACCCGCAGCGCCTGGAGCCGGCCGTCGGCCTTCAGGCGCCGCAGCCCGGCGTTCAGTCGCTCGACGAACCATTCGCCTTCGGGGTGGTGCCGCGAGACGAAGTAATAGCGACCGTGGCCGAAATTCATCTTCATGCCGGGAATGGGTTTGAACTGCAGACCCAGGGAGGGTTCGTCGAACGACATGTCGGCCCGGTTCGAGAACGGCTGCAGGATCGCATCGGCCCGGCCGGCCTCCAGCATCCGCAGGGCGCTCGACCAGTTGACCGCCTTGACGTGCCTGAGCTTTCTTTCGGTCAGCACCCGCAGATCCACCTCCCAGCTCTCGACCACCACGAAGGTCAGCTGGCGCACCGCCGCCGGGTCACGGATCGCGAGCACATCGGCCCGGGACACGTGGGTGTAGACGCCGACCTTGAAGGCATCGTCCTCCAACACCGCATCGCTCACGTGGACATCACCGACGACACGGGAGTCGCTGCGGAACCCGGCCACGGGCGAAGCCAGCAGCCGGCCCTGTTGCAGATCGATCAGGGTCCGGGCATTGGTGGTCTGGGTGGCATAAGGCTGGAACCGGATCTGGCAGCGGCAACCGCCGAGCACCAGCGCGTTCTGGAACACCAGCAACTCCATCAGATGGCGGTTGAGCCCCTGTCGGGGCAGCCGATCCAGATCCAGCGGGTCGCGTCCGGCCGTGTAGCCGAGGTAGCGCTGGTAGTCGTTCTCAGGCAAGGGAAAGGAAAAGCTGCGCTCCTGCGCGTGGAGGGTGGCGCTCAGCCACAACCCCGCCCAGCCGATCCAGAAAGCCCCGAACATTCGTTTCAATTGGCTCCTCCAATGCCGCCACGCGTCGACCCGGCGCACGCTGCGTACTGCGCAGATTTTTGCACACCAGCGGCTGCACACGCCGCCCTTCAAATGGGGTCGTTGCCCACGTCGATGCCGCTCTGGCGGCATACTCTCGCCACCCATGACCCGCCTGTCCCGCCAGCAACTGATCCTGCTCGTCCTGCTCACCCTGGTCTGGGGCCTGAACTGGCCAATCATGAAGTTCGGCGTCACCGGCTTCCCGCCGCTGACCTTCCGCACCCTGTGCATGTGGCTGGGCCTGCCGCTGCTGGGCGGCTTCCTGCTGCTGCGGCGCGTGCCGTTCCGCATCGAACGGGAGCACTGGCGCGAGCTGGCCGTGCTCACGGTGCTCAACATGTTCTTCTGGCACACGCTGGCCATCCTGGCGATCCAGTCGCTGTCCAGCGGGCGGGCGGCCATCCTGGGCTACACCATGCCGGTGTTCTCGGCGGTGATCGGCGCGTTCTGGTACGGCCAGCGCCTGCCCCCGCGCGCCTGGGGCGGCGTGGCCGCCGCCGCGCTGGGCGTGGTGCTGCTGCTGTGGCACGAGATCACCACGCTGACCGGCAAACCGCTGGGCGTGGCCATGATGCTGCTGGCCGCCGCCACCTGGGCCATCGGCACGCAGCAGATGCGCCGCACGCGCATCCCGGCGCCGACGCTGGCCATCAGTTTCTGGATGACGCTGGCCACCACGCTGTGGATGACGCTGCTGTCGCTGCTGTTCGAGCGCGGCGACTGGGTCGCGCCCAACCCGGCGCAGTGGGTGGCCATCGCCTACAACGCGGTCGGCGTGTTCGCGTTCGCGCAAGTGGTGTGGCTGGTGCTGGCGCGCGAGCTGCCGCCCATCGCGTCCACGCTGTCGGTGATGTTCATCCCGGTGCTGGGTGTGTTCAGCGGCGCCTGGTGGCTGGGCGAGGTGCTGCACTGGCAGGACTGGGCCGCGGTCGCGCTGGTGATGCTCGCCATCGTGTCGGTGCTCTGGCCCTCGACGAAGCCCGCACCCCAGCAGAACTGAGTCGGCTCCGGCGCGAGGGGTCTTTGTTCCAGGGCACCCACGGAACCGGCTTCGCCGGGCCGTAGGGAGCGTCCCTCCTCCCAGCGGCGCAGCCGCGCCAGAGAGGGGGGAAGCCGCGTCAGCGGCGCAGGGGGGTGTTCGCAGTCTCCATGGCCAGACAGAGGTCGGCCCAGGCCTTGGCCTTGTCGGCCGGGGTGCGCAGCAGGTAGGCGGGGTGGTAGGTCACGATCACCGGCACGCCTTCGTAGCGGTGCACGCGCCCGCGCAGGCGGCCGATGGGCTCGTCGGTCTTGAGCAGCGACTGCACCGCAAAACGCCCCATGGCCAGGATGATCTTCGGCTGCACCAAGGCCACCTGGCGCGCGAGGTAGGGCTCGCACTGCGCCACCTCGGCCGGCTGCGGGTTGCGGTTGGCCGGCGGCCGGCACTTGAGCACGTTGGCGATGTACGCGCCCTGTTCGCCCGTGCCGGTGCGGCTGCGGCCGACGGCGCGCAGCATGTTGTCCAGCAACTGGCCGGCCAGCCCCACAAAGGGTTCGCCCTGCAGGTCCTCGTGCTCACCCGGCGCTTCGCCGACGATCATCCAGTCGGCCTGCACGTCGCCCACGCCGAACACCGTGTTCTTGCGGCCGCGGCACAGACCACAGGCTTCGCACCCGGCCACCGCGGCCTGCAACGTGGGCCAGTCCATGGTCTCGATGCCGGCCGGGCGCGGCGACAGGCCCACATCGGCCGGACCGCTGGCGGCGGGCGCCGGGCTGCGCACCGGGGCCGCCACGGGCACGGCGGACACGGCCGGTGCCGCTGGCGCACGGGCCACGGGCGCTGGTGCGGGCCGCACCGCGGGGGCCTGCACCGCGGGCGCAGCGGGCACCGGCTCGGCCTGCACCGCGGGTGCAGGCGCCACCGCCGCCACCGGCTTGGGCGCCCAGATCTTGACGCCCATCTCGGCCAGCATGGCGCGCTGGCGCGCGTCCAGCAGCGGCACGAACGAGGTGTCGGCGTCCTTCAGTTCGTCGTTGCTCATGCGGCGCCTCCGGCCGCGCGCGCGGCCACCAGGTTCAGGCTCATGACCACCGCGTCTTCGCGCTGGCCCTGGCCCGCCGGGTAATAGTCCCGGCGGATGCCGACCTGCTGGAAACCATACCCCTCGTAGAGCGCACGCGCCGGGACATTGCCGGCGCGCACCTCCAGCCACAGCCACTGCGCGCGCTGGCCGCGCGACCACAGGCACAGCGCGTCCAGCAGAAAACGCGCCCAGCCCTGGCGCTGGTGCGCCGGGGCCACGGTGATGTTGAGCAGGTGCACCTCGTCCACACCGGGCATGGCCACCAGGTAGCCCAGCAGCACGCGGCCTTCAGGCCGGGCCGGGTGCACCAGCTCGCCCGGCAGGGCTTCGCCCAGCAGCAGCATGGCGGGGTAGCCGGCGGCCAGCGAGTCGGCAAAGTGTTTGCGCGACCAGGGGTGGGTGTAAGCGGATTTTTCGACCTCGCAGACCGCGTCCAGGTCGGCCTCGGTCAGGGGCTCGAAGGCGATGCGGCGCTCGGCCGCGCGCGGCGGCCGGCCGGCGGCGTCGGGCCAGTCGGTGCTGTGCCACACCGGCAGGGTGGCGGACGGGGCCACGCTCATGCCTCTGGCTCCGGCGTCTGTTCGGCCAGGCGGGCGATCTGCGCCTGCCGCAGGGTTTCGCGCTCGGCCGTGGTCAGGGCCACCTTGTCGCGCACGTACAGCGGCAGGGCGTCCTGCGCAGCCACGGCGGCGCCAGCGGCCAGCAGGCCGGGCGCCAGGCGCAGCAGGGCGGCGGCGGTGGGCAGGGCGTGCTGGCGCTCGCCCGGCAGGTCGCTGATCTGCGGGCCGTACACCTCGAACACATTGCCCGCCAGCAGGCAGTCGCCCGCGGCCAGCGAAAGCCCGGCCGGCAGCCCCTGCTGCAGCCAGGCACCCAGGTCGGCCGGCGCGCACAGGCGCGGCGGTGCCAGCGGCTCGGCCAGCAGCCCCTGCGGGCCGTGGGCGTAAAGCGCCACGTAGATCTCGTCCATGCGCGCGTCCAGCAAGGCGGCCACCACAGGCGGCAGCGGCTGGCCGGCCTGCGCGCGCTGGTGGCAGGCCTCGTCGGCCAGGGCCAGCAGGCTGTCCACCGGCAGCACCGGCAGGCCGCCGGGGTGGGCGGCGGAGCGGGCACCGTAGGCCAGGCCCTGGGCCACGGCGCAGGCCGTTCGCAGGCCGGTGAAGGCACCGGGGCCGCGCGCGAACACGATCGCGTCCAGCGCCGCCAGCGGCCAGCCGGCCTGGGCCAGCAAGGCCTGCACCGCCGGCAACAGCGTGGCCGAGGCCTGCGCCGCACCCGGCCCGGTGTGGCCGGCCAGTGGCGCGGGACCACCGACCGCGACCGACAAGGTGTCGGTGCTGGTCTCGATGGCGAGCAGTTTCAAAGCGTGGGCGGCGGGCATCGGGCGATTATCGGTGAGCCCCTAGGAGGCTGCGCGGCAGAAGGCATCGAAGCGAAACGCGCGAAAACCGAGGATCGTGTGGCGCGACCGACAAGCCCAGGGTGGCCCCCTGGGCGCAGGAGGTGGTACCACAGGAGACCGGTTTGTCGCGTGTTGCAGCCGATGTTCCTTCTGCCGCGCAGACTCCTAGCCCCCACCGGGCCGCCCGGCGCGGCGGCGCTCGGGCGACACTGGACACGTTCCCGTGGAGGCGGGCACCTGCTGTCGGGATGGGCTGCAAGGCCCACAACGCAGACGGGCCGGGCGGCCCGGCGAGGCCATGCCGTGGTGGCAGACCGCCCGGGAGCGGGATGCCCGCGCCACATGGCACTGGATCAGCGTTGCCCTCGATAATCCGCGTCCATGTCTGCCCCCACTTCACCCATGCGCCGCATCCGCCCCTGGCTGGCCGGCGGTTTGCTGGCCGTCGCCGCCTGCAGCGCCATGGCCCAGGGCAGCCTGCCCCCCGGCGTGGCCGGCGCCCTGCAACGCGCCGGCCTGCCCGCCAGCGCTTTCTCGGCCCTGGTGGTGCCGGTCGCGCCCCCCGATGCGCCCGAGCGCCTGCGCCACCGCGCCGACGAGCCGGTCAACCCGGCATCGGTGATGAAGCTGGTGACCACCTACGCCGCCATCGACCTGCTGGGCCCGGACTTCACCTGGCGCACCCGCTTCTACACCGATGCGCCGCCCAGCGCGGGCGCCCTGCGCGGCAACCTCTACATCCGCGGCGGCGGCGACCCCAAGCTGGTGCTCGAACGCATCCAGGACGCCTTCCTGGCCTTGCACGACAAGGGTGTGCAGGTCGTGCTGGGCGACATCGTGCTCGACCACAGCGCGTTCGAGGTCCCGAGCCACGATCCGGGCGAGTTCGACGGCGAAGGCCTGCGCCCCTACAACGCCAGCCCCGACGCGCTGCTGGTGAACTTCAAATCGGTGATCCTGAGCTTCCAGCCCGACCCGGCCGCCGGCGTGGCCGTGGTGCGCAGCGAACCGCCGATGGCCGGCCTGGCCATCGACGCCACAGTGCCGCTGTCCAAAGCCGGCTGTGGCGACTGGCGCGGCGCGCTGCGGGCGCGGTTCGACGACGCCAACACCGTGCGTTTCGAAGGCCGCTACCCGCAAAGCTGCGGCGAGAAGGTCTGGCCCGTGGCCTACCAGGACCCGGCCAGCTACGCCGCGCGCGCCATCGAAGGCCTGTGGCGCGCCAGCGGCGGCGCGCTCACCGGCACCGTGCGCACCGGCCTCACGCCACCGGCGGCGGTGCTGCTGCACGAGGCGCAGTCGTTGCCGCTCTCTGACATCATCACCGACGTCAACCAGTGGAGCAACAACGTGATGGCGCAGCAGGTGTTCCTCACGCTCGGGCGCCTCTCGCCCGCGCGTGTCGACGCCGCCACCGCGCCGCGCGGCCCGCTCACCCCGGTGCGCACCGGGCGCTTCGAGCGCTCGCGCGAGGTGGTCGCGCGCTGGTGGAAGACCACCTTCGGCATCCGCCCCACGCCGCCCGTGCTGGACAACGGCGCCGGCCTCTCGCGCGACGAACGCATCACCCCCGACGCGCTGGCCCACCTGCTGCGCCACGCGGCCCGGCACCCCAACGGCGAACGGTTCGTGCAGTCGCTGTCGGTGGCCGGCGTCAACGGCACGGCCGCACGCATGGCGCGCGGCGCCGACAGCGCGGCGCGCGGCAACGCCTGGCTCAAGACCGGCACGCTGCGCGACGTGGTGGGCGTCGCCGGCTATGTCAACGCGCAGAACGGCCAACGCTACGCCGTGGTGGGCTTCATCAACCACCCCAACGCCGGCGCCGGGCGCCCGGCGCTCGACGCGCTGGTGGAATGGACTGCCAGTCTGCGGGACTGAGCAGACCTGGGTGAACCCGGCCCGTGCGTGCACGCGCCGGTCGCGGGGACGGACGGGCCGCCGCAGGCTTCTGTCTTGTGGTGCGGGCGCATCGCCAAGGCTGTGTCGACCTCCCCGGTCACCGGACCGTGGGCTTTTTCTCACGCGCCGGTAGGCAAGCCTGGACACCTGCAGTGAGAATGCACCTGCCACCCCGGCTTGCGAACCTGGGCACCAGGCGCGTGACCGGCCTTCCGGCCACCACAGGCCTTGTTTGCGGGTGACGGGCAAGCCAGGCCTGCGCGTTTTCCCTGTGGTACACAAGTGGTAACGCCGGTTACCATCGAAAACGAACGGTCGTTCTATTCACACCCAAGCCAGGAGATATGCATGAGTATGTTGAAACCGGTTGCAGCAGCGCTGGCCGTGGCCTCCCTGCTGGCCGCCTGCGGCGGCGGCGACAGCACCACCGACGGCGCCAGCTACGACCTCAGCGGCGCCCCGGGCAGCCTGATCGCATCCCCCTCCGCAATGATCAGCCTCACGCCCGCGGACTTCCAGGCGGCGGCACCGGCCACGCTGTTCCTGGTCGCCGGCGTGCCCAAGTGCACGGTGACCTTCAACTACTTCCAGTACGGCACGGTGGGCGGCGCCGGTGAGAAGACCACCGCCTCGGGCGGCATCATGGTCCCCAGCGGAGCCGACGCAGCCTGCACCGGGCCACGTCCGGTGCTGCTGTACGCCCACGGCACCACGACGAACAAGAACAAGAACATGGCCAGCCCCGCCGATAACGAGGCCGCGCTGGTGGCCGCCATGTACGCCGCGCAGGGTTACATCGTCGTGGCGCCCAACTACGCCGGCTACGAAGCCTCCACGCTGTCCTACCACCCCTACGTGAACCTGGAACAACAGGCCAAAGACGTGGTGGATGCACTCACCGCCGCGCGCAAGGGTTTTGCCGCCGTGGGTGCGAGCGCGAACAGCAAGCTGTTCGTGTCGGGCTATTCGCAGGGCGGCTTTGTTTCCATGGCAGCGCAGCGCGCACTGCAGCTGGCGGGCACGCCGGTCACCGCGGGAGCTCACCTGTCTGGCCCTTACGCATTGGCCAGCTATGTGGATGCCAACTTTGCAGGCAGAGTGGGCTTGGGCGCCACCGTGTTCGCACCGCTGCTGAGCACCAGCTTCCAGCGTGCCTACGGCAACATCTACGCCAGCCCGGAAGCGATGTACGAAGCCACCTTCTCCTCGGGCATCGAAACCTTGCTGCCCAGCACCACGCCCATCGACACCCTGTTCAGCACGGGCAAGCTGCCCGCGACCTTCATGTTTGAAGGTGCAGCACCGGACCCTCGGCTCGCCATCTTCTTCGGCACGCCCAACCTGGTCAAAACCGACTACCGGCAGGCGGTGCTGGCGGACGCGATGACCCACCCGACCACCCCCCAACACCCGCTGCGGGTGGCCGCCAGCAAGAACGACCTGCTCAAGCAGAACTGGACCCCCACCCAGCCCATGCTGCTGTGCGGAGGCAACGCAGACCCCACGGTGTTTTTTGATGTCAACACGCAAGGCGCCAAGACCTACTTCAACGGCAAGAGCGTGCCCGATCCCATGGTCAAGGTGCTTGACGTGGACAGCGCCTTTGCCGGCGACGGCTTCGACACCGCGCGCGGCGGCTTTGCGCAGGCCAAGGCGGCCGCCGGTGACGCCTCCACCGTGCTGCGCGACTACCATGGCACGCTGGTGCCCCCGTTCTGCAACGCGGCGGCCCGAGGCTACTTCAACAACTTCCTGACCAGCCCGAGCGCGTCTGCGTCCTGATGCCGCCCCTTCACGGAGAACACACAACATGAACAAAACCCTGATCGCGGCCGCAACCGTGCTCACCAGCCTGGGCGCCTCGGCCCAGACCTCGCTCACCCTCTACGGCCTGGCCGACATGAGCCTCACCCGCGTGACCGGCTATGCGCAAGGCAGCGTCACGTCGCTCAACAGCGGGCACATGGAAGGCTCGCGCTGGGGCGTCAAAGGCGAAGAAGACCTGGGCGGTGGCTACAAGGCCCTGTTCACGCTGGAAAGCCGGGCGGAACTCGATTCCGGTGGCCTGGGCAACCGCCCCAAATCGGGCACCCAGCTGCCCGACCGGGTGACCGCCGGCCTGCCCGCTTCGCTGGCCACGGCCCTGACCAATGTGGCCATCGGCCCGTCGCTGGGCGTCAACCTGAACAACGCCGGTTTCGACCGCCAGGCCTGGCTGGGTCTGGTCACGCCGGTGGGCGGTTTCCTCATGGGACGGCAGTACACGCCCGCCTTCGAGACCTTTGCCACCTTCGACCTCATGGGCACGCAGAGCGCGCTGTCGGCGGGTCAGATCATCACCATCCCGGCGGGCATGGACATCCGCTACAACAACGCGCTGCAGTACCGCGTGGTGCAAGGGCCCTGGAGCGCATCGCTCATGGCCAGCTTCACCGGCGGCGCCAGCAGCTCGAGCAGCCAGCTGCTGGGCCTCAATGCCATCTACCGCGGCAACGCCTTCCAGGCCGGCTTCGGCTACAACACCAAGAACGACTCGGCGGGTCGGCAGGCCCTGCGCAACACGGTGTTCGGCGCCTCGACCACCCAGGGGGCCTGGAAGCTGTCGGGTCTGTTCATGCGCATCGAAGAGCCCAACCCTTCCGCCGGCCAGGAACTCGCGGCCGGGCTGGCGGCCCAGGCGGTCCCGCTGCCCTTGATCAACACCGTGCTCGACCGGCTCAAGCAGGACGCCGACCTGGCGCACCTGGGCGCGCGCTACGACATGGGCACCGCGGGTCACGTGACCGTGGCCATCAACCGCCTGAACGACCGCCGCAGTTCCAACGCAGACACCACTTCTTACGGCGTGGCCTACACCTACCCGCTGTCCAAGCGCACCAGCCTGTATGGCGTGCTCACCCGCTTTGACAACAGCGACACGGCACAGGCCGCACCGGGCGGCAATGGCTACCTGGGCGGTGTCACCGCGACGGCAGGAACCGACTCGACCTCCATCGCCCTGGGCATGCGCCACAGCTTCTGAAGCCGCCGCCCGGCCAAGAAAAAAGCCGGCCCTTGGCCGGCTTTTTTGTGCGCCCTCAGATCACGCCGCCGCGCGCTGCAGCCGGTCGCGCACGCCGTCCCAGTCGGCGCCCTCGGGCGGTTTCTCGACCCAGATCAGCTTGACGCCGGTGGCGTCGAGTTCGCGCAGCACGGCAAACAGCTCCTGCGCGCAGGCGGCGGCGTCGGCCGGCATGCGACGCTGGGTCACACCGCGCCCGCCGCGCAGCGTGGCCCGTGCGTACACCGCGATGCCCTTGGCGTCGGCGCCCAGCACGTCCAGCGCCGCCTGCAGCTGGGCGGCCGGCATGAGCCGCACCTGGGCGCTGGGCGCGTAGTGCGATTCCAGCGTGCCCGAGGCGCGTGGCGCCGCTTCGTCGCGTTCGCGCAGCGGCTGGCCGCAGACGGCCTCGATCTGCGTTGGCGTGACCATGCCGGGGCGCAGCAGCACCGGCACACCGCGCGAGCAGTCGACGATGGTCGACTCAATGCCCACCGGGCAGGCGCCGCCGTCGAGGATCAGCAGCTGTTCATCGCCCAGCTCGGCGAATTCTTCGGCCACGTGCGCCGCGGTGGTGGGGCTGACACGGCCGAAGCGGTTGGCGCTGGGCGCAGCCACACCCAGCACGCCGTGGGCGCGCGCGGCCTTCAGCAGCGCCTGCGCCACCGGGTGCGACGGGCAGCGCAGGCCCACCGAATCCTGCCCGCCCGCCGCCACCGCCGCCACCTCGGGCCGGCGCGGCAGGATCAAGGTCAGCGGGCCGGGCCAGAAGGCGTTCATCAGCGCCACGGCGAAGTCGGGCACCTCGCGCGCCAGCGGGGCCACGGCGGCGCGCCAGTCGCCGCCCTCGGCCGGGGGCAGGTGCACGATCAACGGGTGGTCGCTGGGCCGGCCCTTGGCTTCAAAGATGCCACGCACCGCACTGGCGTTGCCGGCGTCGGCCGCCAGGCCGTAGACGGTTTCGGTCGGCATGCCGACCAGGTCGCCCGCGGCCAGACGTTGGGCGGCCTGCTCGATGGCGGCCGGGTCGCTGGCGTTCAGGGTCAGGGGCACGGGCTTAGTCCAGCGCGGGCAGACCGAGCAGCGCAAGCACCTGGGCCGCCGTCTCGCGCACCTGCGCCACCGAGGCCCCGGTTATGTTCAGGTGGCCCATCTTGCGGCCCGGGCGGGCGCTGAGCTTGCCGTACAGGTGCAGGTGGGTGCCGGGCAGGGCCAGCACCTGCGCCCAGGGCGGCGCCACCGGCTGTTCGCTGGCCTGGGCGCGCACGCCGTTGGCGTTGAACCAGAGATCGCCCAGCAGGTTGACCATGAGGGCCGGGCTGTGCTGGCGCGGCGTGGGCAGCGGCAGGCCGGCCAGCGCGCGCACCTGCGCCTCGAACTGGGACATGTCGCAGGCGTTCTGCGTGTAGTGGCCGCTGTTGTGCGGGCGCGGCGCCATCTCGTTGACGATCAGGTCGCTGCCGCCCTGGCCGTTGTCGACCACGAAGTACTCGACGCACAGCACACCAACGTAGTTCAGGTGGTGGGCGATCGCCACCGTGCTGGCCTGTGCGCGCGCCGCTAGGTCGGCCGGCACCGCGCCCTCGTACACCTCGGTGAGGGCCAGGATGCCGTCGTGGTGCGTGTTCTTCTGCACCGGGAAGGCGACCACCTGGCCGTCGGCGCCGCGCGCCACGATGACCGAGCACTCGCTCTGCAGCGGCATCAGCTTTTCCAGCACGCAGGGCACGCGGCCCAGCTGGTCCCACGCGGATGCCAGTTCTTCGCGGTTCTTCACGCGGATCTGGCCCTTGCCGTCGTAGCCCAGGCGCGCGGTCTTGACGATGCCGGGCAGCAGGTCGGCCGGCACGGCCGCCAGCAGTTCGGGCGTCTCGATGGCCGCGTACGGCGCCGGGTAGACGCCGCTGATGGGGCCGCACTGGACGAAGTGCGCCTTCTCCTGGATGCGGTCCTGCGCCACGGCCACGCAGCTGGCCGAGGGCGCCACCGGGCGGTGTGCGCCCAGGGTGATCAGCGCGGGCGCAGGCACGTTCTCGAACTCGGTGGTGATGGCGTCGCAGCGCTGCATCAGCTGGGCCAGGCCCTGCTCGTCGTCGTACGGCGTCTCGATGTGGAAATGCGCCACCAGACCGGCCGGGCTGGCCGGATCGGGGTCGAGCACCGCCGTGAAATAGCCCATGGCCTGCGCAGCCTGCACGAACATGCGGCCGAGCTGGCCGCCGCCCATCACGCCCAGGGTCATCTGTTGGCCGCGGTCGGACAGGGCGCCGGGCAGCAAAGGTTTGAGGCTCATGAGGTTCAGACCGGCAATGTCATGGCGCGCGCGGCTTCGGTCTGCGCCGTGCGGAAGGCTTCGAGCTTTTCCCGCAGGGCCGGGTCCTGGTTGGCCAGCAGGGCCACGGCGAACAGCGCCGCGTTGGCGGCCCCGGCGGCGCCGATGGCGAACGTGGCCACCGGCACGCCCTTGGGCATCTGCACGATGCTGTGCAGCGAATCCACGCCCGACAGCGCCTTGGACTGCACCGGCACGCCCAGCACCGGCACCACCGTCTTGGCGGCGATCATGCCCGGCAGGTGGGCCGCGCCGCCGGCGCCGGCGATGATGGCCTGCAGCCCGCGGCCGACGGCGGCCTCGGCGTAGGCGAACATGTCGTCGGGCATGCGGTGGGCCGAGACCACGCGCGCCTCGTGCGCGATGCCGAAGTCTTTGAGGATCTGCACGGCGTGCTGCATGGTGTCCCAGTCGCTGCTGGAACCCATGACCACGCCGACCTGGATGGAGCTCATGAAGGGGGCTTTCTGCCGGGCACGGGGGCGGCCGGCGGGTGCTGGCGCGGCCGGGGAATCGGTCGCGCTCCGGTAAAGTGTGGATTTTACGTTTTGCGCCCACTAGGACGCCCGCCGAGAACGCCACCGCCATGATCAACGTCACCATCGAAAACTTTGAAGCCGAGGTCATCGAAGCCTCGCAACACACGCCCGTGCTGGTGGATTTCTGGGCCACGTGGTGCGGCCCCTGCAAGGTGATCGGCCCGCTGCTGGAGAAGGTGGAAGCCGACTACGCCGGCCGCTTCAAGCTGGTCAAGATCGACTCCGACCAGGAACAGCAGCTGGCCCAGGCCTTCGGCGTCCGCAGCATCCCGACCTGCGTGCTGATGATCAACGGCCAGCCGGTCGACGGTTTCATGGGCGCCCTGCCCGAAGGCCAGATCAAGGCCTTCCTGGACAAGCACCTGCCCCCCGCGGAGGAAGTGGAAGCCGCCGCAGAAGAGGCCGAAGCGCTGGACGCGCTGGCCGACGGCGACCTGGAAGGCGCGCTGGAGAAGCTGCGGCACGCGGTGCAGACCGACCCGAACAACGACGACGCGCGCTTCGACCTGGTCAAGCTGCTGCTGGAGATGGAGCTGGACGACGACGCCAAGGTGGCGTTCGCGCCGGTCATCGCCAAGTCCGCCGGCGTGCGCCGGCTCGATTCGCTCAACCGCTGGATCCAGGCCCGCGACGCCCACGCAGAGGTGGCCGACCCGCAGGCCCGCGCGGCCGAGCTGCAGGCAAAAATCGCCGCCAACAAGCGCGACTTCGACAGCCGCTTCGCGCTGGCCCAGCTGCTGCTGGCGCACAGCCAGTTCGTGCCGGCCATGGACGAGCTGCTGGAAATCCTGATGCGCGACAAGGCCTGGAACGACGAGCTGGCGCGCAAGACCTTCATCGCCATCCTGGACGTGATCGAGCCGCCCAAACCCAAGGTGGCCGAAGGCCAGGTGCCGCCCGAAGACCCGACCGTGGCCACCTACCGCCGGCGCCTGTCCAGCGTGGTGCTCAGCTGATCGACGCCCCCGAAATGGAAAAGGGCCGCAACCGCGGCCCTTTTTGGGTGGGCGCGGGCGCCCTCACTCCGGCTTGAAACCGGCTTCCTTGAGCAGCTCGGCGCTGCGCGTCACGTCGGCGGCCACGAACTGGCGGAACTGGTCGGTCGTCTCCAGCACCGGCAGGATGCCCAGCGCGGTGAACGCCCCGGCGCGCGCCAGCCCGGCGGTGGCCTTGTTGATGGCCTTGTTCAGGGTCTGCACCCGGTCGGCCGGCGTGCCCTTGGGCGCCCACACGCCGTACCAAGAGTTGTAGACCATGCCGGGGAAGCCGCTTTCCACCGCGGTGGGCACGTCGGGCGCGACGCCGCTGCGCTGGGCGGAGGTGACCGCGATGGCTTTGACCTTGCCCCCGCGCGCCATGCCCTGCAGCGAAATGATGGAGTCCATCAGCAGCTGCACGTGGCCACCGGCCACGTCGGCCAGCGCGGGCGCGGTGCCGCGGTAGGACGTCGTGGTCAGCTTGAGCTTGCCCTGCTGGGCCAGCAGCAGCGTGGCCAGGTGGCTGGGTGCGCCCAGGGCCGGCACGGCGGCGGTCCACTTGTCGGGCTGGGCGCGGGCGGCCTCCAGCACTTCTTTCAGGTTCTTCTGCGGCGCGGTCGGCGGGATCACCAGCAGCAGCGGCGCCTCGCCCACGCGCGCCACGGGCGCGAAGTCGGTCTGCGGGTCGTAGGGCGGCACGGCCAGCACCTGCTTGGCCAGCACGTGGGTGGCGGCCGAGAACAGCAGGGTCATGCCGTCGGGCGCGGCCGTCTGCACCGACTTGCCGCCGATGGTGCCGCTGGCGCCGGCCCGGTTCTCCACGATCACCGACAGGCCCAGGTCGGTCTGCAGCTGTTTGCCCAGCAGGCGCGCCGCCTGGTCGACGCCGCCACCGGCGGCAAAGGGCACGATCAGCCTGAGCGTGCCCTCGGGCAATTTGTCTTGTGCCCAGGCGGGTGCGAGGGCGCTGAGGCCCAGCACGGCACAGGCGATGCGTCTTTTCATCATGGTCTTGTCTCCTTCTGACATTCAAACAGGTGGGGCGGGGCGGGTGCCGCGGGAGCGGCGTCTTTCAAACACGGTCAGCGTGGCCTCGATGTCGTCGGCCTCGATGTCGCGGGTGATGAACACGATGCGGCTGCGCCGGTCCTCGCTGGGCCAGCGCGGCAGGGTCTCGGGTGGGTGGAACAGGTGCTGCACGCCGTGGATGACCATCGGGTGCTCCGGGTCGTCGGCCAGCTGCACGATGCCCTTGACGCGCAGCAGGTCGTCGCCGCGCATGGCGGCGATCATGTCCAGCCAGGCCATGAAGCCTTCGCGCGACATCGGCTGCTCGCGCACGATCACGTGCGAGCGGATGTGGTCGTCGTGCCGGTTCGGGTCGTGCTGACCCGGCGCGCTAACCGGGAAGAAGTACGAGCGCGTGCTGTCGGGCTCGGCCTGCAGGGGCACCAGCGCAGCGCTGGGCCGGTCCAGCAGGCCCAGCAGCGCCTGCAGGGCACCGTCGGGTTCGGTGCTCAGGGCCGCCAGCGGGTTGATGGCGCGCAGCCGCTCGGTCAACGGCGCCAGTTGCTCGGGCGGCACCAGGTCGGTCTTGGTGAGCAGCAGGCGGTCGGCCACGGCGGCCTGTTTCACGGCCTCGGGGTGCTGGTCCAGCGTGGCCATGGCGTTGAAAGCGTCCACCGTGCAGGCCACGCCGGCCAGGCGCCAGTGGCGCTCCAGGCGCGGGTCGCCCATGAGCGTGTGCAGGATGGGCGCCGGGTCGGCCAGGCCGGTGGTCTCCACCACCACGTGGCGCAGCTCGCCACGTTGCGCTTCGGGGCTCTGCGCCAGGCGCTCGAAGGCCTCGACCAGATCGCCGCGCACCGTGCAGCAGATGCAGCCGTTGGCCAGCAGCACCATGTTCTCCTGCGTGTGGTCCACCAGGTCGTGGTCCAGCCCCACCGAGCCGAATTCGTTGATGACCACCGCCGTGCCGCGCATGTCGACGTCGGGCTGGCGCAGCAGGCGGTTGAGCAGCGTGGTCTTGCCGCTGCCGAGAAAGCCGGTGAGCACGGTGATGGGCACGCGCACAGCCGGCGCGGCGCTGTCGCCGGGGTCCAGAGGGGGCAGGATGAAGGCCATGGGGTGACGGACTCAGGTCGACGAAGGGCCGTGCAGCTTGGCGAACGAATCGAGCGTGCGCGCCAGGCGGCTGAGCAGCCAGTCGGCCACGGCCTCGTGTGCCTCGCCGTCTTCCAGCCGGGCCAGCAGGGTCGCCACCGGCTTCTGCTGCTGGTCGATGGCACCGGGTTGCAGCAGGAAGGCCACCACCGCCGCTTCGCCCAGGCGCTCGCTCTCGGCCCACAGGTAGTCGGCGATGTCGAGCTCGAAGTCTTCCAGCGAGACACTCACGCCGCCCGTCATGCAGCCGCAGCCGGCGCCCAGCGTCACGTGCTGGGCCGAGAGCCGGCTCCACAGGTTCGCCAGGCGTTCGGCGCGCGGATCGGCCACGGCGGTGCTCACTGGCCGTCCCAGGCCAGGTCTTCGGCCGCGGCGGTGGCCTGGCCGCTGCGCAGCGCCTGGGTCGCGGCGTGGTCCACCTGGCCATTGCTGTCCAGCGCCACCTGGTAGACCTCGCGCGCCACCTGGGCGCTCACATAACCTTCGCGCACGTCCTCGGCCACCAGGTCCAGGTCGCGTTCGAGCGGGCTGCCGAAGCCGCCGCCGCCGCCCGAGAGCATCTTGTAGGCGTCGCCGCGCTCCAGCCGCACGTTGAAGATCTTGGCGTTGGCGTGGTCGGTCTTCCACTCGCCCTTGTGGCGCACGGCCAAGCCGTTGCCCATGGCGTCGCCGCCACCGTCCAGGCCCCAGGGCTTGCAGTGCACGCGGTCGATGCGGGTGGTCACGGTGAAGGGGCTCAATGCCTGCACCACCATCTCGGCCCCCAGGCCACCGCGGTGGCGGCCGGCGCCGGCGCTGTCCTGGCGGATCTGGTACTTCTCCACCAGCACCGGGTACTTGGATTCGAGCTGCTCGGTCGGGCTGTTGTGGGTGTCGCCGTCGTTGATGCAGACGGTGACCGAGACGCCGTCCTCGGTGCTCTTGGCGCCCCAGCCGCCACCCAGCGGGCCGATGCCGACGATGAACAAACGGCCATCTTCCGGGCTGATGCCGTGGATGTTGGGGAACACCAGGTCGGCGTGGTGGCCGGCGATGGAGCGGTGCGGAATGGCCGGTGCCAGCGCCTTGAAGATGGTGTCGATCACCGTCATCGGGAAGGTCATCCAGACCCGCATCGGGTAGGGGCGCTCGGCGCTGATCACCGTGCCCATGGGCATGATGACTTTCAGCGGCCGGAACGAGCCGTCGTTGACCGGGTAGTCGGTGGGCGTGGTCAGGCACTTGTAGGCCACCTGCGCACAGGCGATGCCGGTGGTGAAGCCGCTGTTGTAAAAACCGCGCACCTGCTTGCTCACGTCCGACAGGTCCACCGTCATCTCGTCGCCGGTCACGGTGACCTTGACGCGGATCGGGATGCGCTTGCCGATCTCCAGCCCGTCGTCGTCCATGAAGGATTCGGCTTCGTACACGCCATCGGGGATGGACAGCGTGTTCTTGCGCGCCACGGCCTCGCTCGAATCCATGATCTGGCGGATCGACGCGTTCACCGCCTCGGCGCCGTAGCGCTGCAGCAGCTCCACGTAGCGGCGCTCGCCGGTGGTGATGGCGGTGATCTGCGCGCGCAGGTCGCCCAGGGCGCGCTCGGCCAGGCGCACGTTCATGGCGATGATGTCGATCAGGTCCTGGTTCACCACGCCTTCGCGCTGGTACTTCAGGATCGGGATCTGGATGCCTTCGCTGAAGATGTCGGTGGTCACGTTGCCCAGCGTGCCGCCCACGTCCAGCCAGTGCGCCATGCAGCAGGTGAAGCCTTCGAGCCGACCCTCGTGAAAGATCGGCATCGTGAACGTGAAGTGGTTCAGGTGGCTGCCGGTGGTGTAGGCGTCGTTGGTGACCAGGATGTCGCCGGGCTTGATGTTGTCGACGCCGAAATGGCGGATCTTGGCCTTCACGGTCTCGGACATGCCGCGGATGAACATGGGCAGGCCCAGGCCGATGGAGACCGTGTCGCCTTCCTTGGTGAACAGGCCGACGGTGAAGTCCAGCGCCTCGTAAATGATCAGGTTGTAGGCGGTGCGCGTGAGGTTGGTCTTCATCTCTTCCGTCACGGCGTAGAGGCCGTTGCGGATGATTTCGACGGTGACGGGATCGACAACCTGGGGGGTGGTGGGGGTGTTCATGTGTTCTCCTTGAAGCGCCCGTTCAGGAACGGTCCGAGCCAATGCTGATCTGCAGGTTGCCGAGTTCGTCCACGCGCAGCGCGTCGCCGGGCTGCACCACGGTGGTCGAGGCGTGTTCCTCGATCAGGGCCGGGCCCGTGATCTCATTGCCGGCCAGCAGCCGGTCGCGGATGTAGACCGGGGTGTCGGCCCAGCCGCCCGAGCGGAAGTACACCGGCTTGACCGCGCGCACCGCGGCGGCGTCGGGCGTGGCGGTGCCGGCAGCCACGCTGTGTTTGGGCGGCTTCTTCATGGTGCCCAGCACGGTCACGCGCAGGCTCACCAGGTCGGCCGGCTCTTTGGGGGCCGACGTGCCGTAGCGCACCTTGTGCAGCTCGTCGAACTGCTGCTTGATCGCGGACCGGTCCTTGGCCGCGAAGAACTGCAGCGGCAGGTCCACCGTGACGGCGTGTTCCTGCCCCACGTAGCGCATGTCGGCGGCGCGTTCGATGACCACGCCATCGGCCTCGATGCCGGAAGCGGCGAGCGCGGCGCGGCCCTCGTCTTCCATGGTCTTGTAGGCGGCCTCGATCTCGTCGAAGGACACGTCGCCCAGCTTGCGGAACACCGAGCGCACGTAGTCGTAGCGCAGGTCGGAGAACAGCATGCCGTAGGCCGAGAAGTAGCCCGGCGCGTACGGGATCAGCACCTTGCGGATGCCGATTTCGCGCGCAATGGCCGAGGCATGCAGCGGGCCGGCGCCGCCGTACACCACCATGGTGAAGCTGCCGGCGTCCAGGCCGCGCTCGGTGGTCACGGCCTTCACGGCGTGCGACATCTGGGTGACGGCGATGCGCAGGATGCCGTCGGCCGCGGTGGTCGGGTCCAGGCCCAGCGGGCCGGCGATGCGTTCCTGCATCTGGCGCTGGCAGCCGGCCATGTCCAGCTTCAGTTCGCCACCCAGGAAGTGTTCGGCATCGAGCCGGCCCAGCACCAGGTTGGCGTCGGTCACGGTGGGTTCGGTGCCGCCGCGGCCGTAGGCCACCGGGCCGGGGATGGAACCCGCGCTCTGCGGGCCCACGCGCAGGGCGTTGCCGGTTTCCACGCGGGCGATCGAGCCGCCGCCGGTGCCCACCTCGTGGATGTCCATCATCGGGATCTGGATCGGCAGGGCGCGTTCGTAACCGCCGATCAGCGCCGAGCCGGTGGTCAGCGGCCGGCCTTCGCTGATGACGCCGGCCTTGGCCGTGGTGCCGCCCATGTCGAAGGCGATCGCGTCGCCCATGCCCAGCTGCGCGCAGATGGCCTGGGCACCGATCACGCCGGCCGCCGGGCCGGATTCGAGCATGCGCACGCAGCCGACCTTGGCGTGCTCCACCGGGAACAGGCCGCCGGTGGACTGCACGATGTAGAAGTCGCCGCCGAAGCCCTTGCTGCTCAGGTGGTCCTCCAGCTGGCCCAGATATTCGGAGACGCGCGGGCCGACGTAGGCGTTGGCCACGGCGGTGGAGACGCGCTCGAACTCGCGGTATTCCTGGCTCAGCTCGTGCGAGGCGCAGACGAAAGCGCCGGGGATCTCTTCCTGCAGGATCTGCTTGACGCGCTGCTCGTGCGCCGGGTTGCGGTAGCTGTGCAGCAGCAGCACGGCCACCGCCTCGATGCCCTGGCCGCGCAGGTCTTTGGCCAGCTCCCGCACCGCGGCTTCGTCCAGCGGCTTGTGGGTGCTGCCGTCGGCGCGCAGGCGCTCGGCCACCTCGTAGCGCAGCGAGCGCTTGACCAGCGGCTGGTGCTTGTTGAAGAACAGGTTGTAGGCGTCGGGCCGGTTGACGCGGCCGATCTCGTAGATGTCGCGAAAGCCTTCGGTGATCAGCAGCGCGGTTTTGGCACCGTTGCGTTCGAGCAGCGTGTTGATGGCGATGGTGGAACCGTGCAGGAACAGGTTGCCGTCGCGCCAGTCGATGTGTGCGCTGTCGATGGTGGACTGGATGCCCTTGACGAGTTCGCCGTGGGTGGACAGGGCCTTGCCGAACAGCAGCTTTCCGCTGGTCTCGTCGAAGGCGGCCATGTCGGTGAAGGTGCCGCCGATGTCGACGGCGATGCGCAGGTGGGGTTTGGGGTTCGGGGTGTTCATGGGGGTCTCCGGGTCGGGCAGCGCGTCAGCGGGGTTCAGGCGGCGTTCAGGCGGCGCTGTGGTCGGTGCCGATGCGGTTGCGCAGCACGCCCAGGCCGGTGATCTCGACCTCGGCCACGTCGCCTTCTTTCATGTACAGCGGCGGCTCGCGGCGGTCGCCCACGCCGCCGGGGGTGCCGGTAGCGATCACGTCGCCGGGCGACAGCGGCGTGAAGCGCGAGACGTAGGCCACGATGGTGGGGATGTCGAAGATCAGGTCGCCCACGCTGGCGTGCTGCACCACGTTGCCGTTGACGCGGGTTTCCAGCGTCAGCGCGGTCACGTCGGGCACCTCGTCGCGCGTCACCAGCACCGGGCCGAACGGCGCCGTGCCGGGGAAGTTCTTGCCCGGGGTGAACTGGTGGGTGTGCTTCTGCCAGTCGCGCACGCTCACGTCGTTGAAGCAGGCGTAGCCGGCGATGTGCTCGAAGGCCTTTTCCTTGGCGATGTGGCGGCCGCCGGTGCCGATGACAAAAGCGAGTTCACCTTCCCAGTCGAAGCGCTCGGAGAACGCGGGGCGCAGCACCACGTCGTCGTGCGCGGCCAGGCTGTCGTTGAAGCGCAGGAACAGCGAGGGGTACTCGCTGTCGGGGCGCTTGGTTTCGGCCACGTGGCTCTTGTAGTTCAGGCCCACGCAGATCAGCTTGCCGGGGTTGGGGATGACCGGCAGCAGGCGCACCTGGTCGGCCCGCAGGCCCTGCCCGGCCGCGGCCCCTGGCACAGCGCCCAGTTCGCCCGCCGCGATGACCGCCTTCAGGTCGGCAAAACGCTGCTGGAAGGCATCGGACACGGCGTGGTACAGGCCGGTGGCATCGACGACGCCGTAGGTGGCGCGGCCCTGGACTTCAAAACTGGCGAGTTTCATGGGGTGTCTCCGGGTGTCTGGAACAACGGTTCGGGAAGGAATGGACGCAGTCTAGGGAGCGGCTTGTCATCTGCATAGAATGCAAACCGAGATTTCAGACATCTCTGAAAAGGCATACCAATGAGCGCACGCCACCCCGCCAACCCGAACGACTTCCGCCTTTTCCTGGAGGTGGCCGAGCTCGGCAGCTTCACCAAGGCCGCGGCGCAGCGCCAAACGGTGCAGTCGCACATCAGCCGCCAGATCGGCGAGCTCGAAGCCGCCTGCGGCGGCCCGCTGTTCCGCCGCACCGGGCGCGGCGTGGCGCTGACCGAGCTGGGCCAGCGGGTGCAGGCTCGCGTGCGCGGCTGGGTGCGCGACACCGACCAGCTGCTGGCCGACATCCGCGCCGACGCCGGCCTGCCCATGGGCGAGGTGCGGCTGGCCATCCTGCCTTCGGCCGCGCACCCGCTGATCACGCGGCTCTACCTGCGCCTGCAGGCCGAGTACCCGCTGATCCGCCTGAACATCCGCGAAGGCCAGGGCGGCGAGCTCGACACCCTGCTGGACACCGGCGGCGTGGACATGGCGGTGCTGTTCCGCTTCCGCAAACCCACCGGCGCCGACGAAAAGCTGCTGGCCACCGCCGGCACCTACCTGGTGTCGATGCCGGGCGACCGCCTCACGCGCGACGACACGGTGGACTTCGCGCGGCTCGAAGGCCTGCGCCTGGTGCTGCCGCGCCGGCCGTCGCACTGGCGCGCGGTGCTGGACGAAACCGCGCGCAGCAAAGGCTTTGCGCTGCAGGCCGAGGTGGTGGCCGACTCGCTGCGCGTGCAGAAAGAACTGGTGGCCCACTCACCGGGGCTGTACTCGGTGCTGGGGCCGTTTTCGATGGCCGAAGAAATGCGCTCGGGCGGGCTGCAGGCGGCGCGCATCGTCGGCCCGGACCTGCGCCGCTACGTCACCCTGGCCCTGCCCAAACAGGGCCAGCTCACCCCGGCGGCCAAGGTGGTGGCGAAACTCATCGGCGAGACCGACGAGCCCTGGGGGAGCCTGCCCGGCGAGCCTGAGTGAACGGGTTCGCCGGCTTCAGAGCCGCTGGTCGGTCGAGGGCTTTTTCCAGAGGTTGAGGCCGCCGTCCACCGCGTGCTGGTCGATGGCGGCCAGCTCGTCGGCGCTGAACTGCAGGTTGTCCAGCGCGCCCACCAGTTCGGTGATCTGCTCGGGCTTGCTGGCGCCGATCAGGGCCGAGCTCATGCCCGGGTGGCGCAGCACCCAGGCCACCGCCATCTGCGCCAGGCTCTGGCCGCGCGCCTGCGCCATGGCGTTGAGCGCGCGCACATGGGCCAGGTTCTGCTCGCTCAGGTGCTCGGCCTTGAACGAGCCGCCGCCCGGCCGGTTGATGCGCGCGTCGGCCGGCACACCGCCCAGGTACTTGTTGGTCAGCAGGCCCTGCGCCAGCGGGCTGAAGGCGATGCAGCCCATGCCCTCGGCCTGCAGGGTGTCGATCAACTCTTCCTCGACCCAGCGGTTGAGCAGGCTGTAGGACGGCTGGTGGATCAGCAGCGGCACGCCCATCTGCCGCAGGATGGCCGCGGCCTCGCGCGTCTTGCCGGCCGAGTAGCTGGAGATGCCCACGTACAGCGCCTTGCCCTGCTGCACCGCCGTGGCCAGTGCGCCCATGGTTTCTTCGAGCGGGGTGTCGGGGTCGAAGCGGTGCGAATAGAAGATGTCGACGTAGTCCAGTCCCATGCGCTTCAAGCTCTGGTCCAGGCTGGCCAGCACGTACTTGCGCGAACCGCCACCCTGGCCGTAGGGGCCGGGCCACATGTCGTAGCCGGCCTTGCTGGAAATGATGAGTTCGTCTCGGTAGGGCCGGAAGTCGCGCCGCAGGTGTTCGCCGAAATTGGTCTCGGCGCTGCCGTAGGGCGGGCCGTAGTTGTTGGCCAGGTCGAAGTGGGTGATGCCGGCGTCGAAGGCGGCGCGCAGCATGGTGCGCTGCGTGGCCATCGGCGAGGTGTCGCCGAAGTTGTGCCACAGGCCCAGGGTGATGCTGGGCAGCTTGAGGCCGCTGCGGCCAACGGTGCGGTAGGGCATGCGCTCGTAGCGCTGGGGGTGGGCGGCGTACACGGTGGATCTCCTGGTTGTGGATCACGGACAGACAGGCCGCCACTCTACCCAGTAACCACCCGGTAACCCCGTCCCGTGCGCCAGCCCCCTTGTGGCGCGCGGGGTCGGACGCCCCCTGCCCCGGAAAACCCTGCTGGGGCAGCAGGCATCGGCCGCGGTCCGGTCCACGGGTCTAGCATGGTCGGTGCATGTCGACCCCTGGAGTGGTCGGCAACCTGTGCCCGCCGACCAGGGCGGGCGGCTGGCCGCACCCCCCATGACCGCAGCCCGCGGGCGGGCCGATCTGCGTTGCCCCTTTCAGCAGGAGACCGTCATGGACCATGCCCTTGAAAGACACGCGACCGTGGACACGCCCCAGGTGCGCCGGGTGCACACCACACAGCCGCTCGAATGGTTGCGCCGCGGCTACGCGGACCTCGCCCGGTCGGGCCGGTCAAGCCTGGCCTACGGCGTGTACATCACCGCCTTCGGTGTGATGCTGCTGGCCCTGGGCTGGGGCGCCACCTACCTGGTGCCGGCCTTTGTCGGTGGCTTCCTGCTGGTGGCGCCGTTCGTGGCCATCGGGCTCTACGCCATCTCGGCACAGATCGAACGCCACGAACGCATCGACGTGGCGCGGGCCATGTTCGCCTGGCGGTCCAACACCGGTTCGATCGCGCTGTTCGGCCTCATGCTGACGCTCTCGCTGATCCTGTGGGAGCGGGTGGCGGCGATCATCTTCGCGCTCGCCTACGGCGGCCAGGTGCCCGACCTGTCGGCGGTCGTGCAGGACGTGCTGTTCTCGGGCGCGTACGGGCCGCTGTTGCTGGCCTTTTTTGGCGTGGGGGCCGCGTTCGCGCTGATGGTGTTCACGCTGTCGGTGGTGAGTGCGCCGCTGTTGCTCGACCGGCCGCTTGACGCCGTGACGGCCGCCATCACGAGCATGCGCTGCTGCGCGGAGAACCCCGCGGCGATGGCCTTGTGGGCCGCGCTGATCGCCGGCCTGGTGCTGATCGGTTTCGCCACCTTCATGCTGGGCCTGATCGTCATCTTCCCCTGGCTGGCCCACGCCAGCTGGCACGCCTACCGCGACCTCGTGGAGCGGGTCGATTGATCGAACGTCCCGGCGCGGCCGCGGCGGCTCAATGGAGCCGCAGGCCGCTGAACTGCCCGTGCCGGGACTGGCGCATCAGCGCATGGAACTGCCGGTGCTCCAGCCTGAGCAGGCGCTCGTGATCACCGCACTCGATGTAGACCACGCTCTGGGTTTCGAGTTCGTCGTCGACCACCGTCTCCAGGCCCCAGACCATGCCCAGCGCGGGCACGGCGCCGCGTTCGCAGTCGGGGAACAGCGTGGCCACGCGGTCCTCGTCGGTCAGGTGCAGGTGCTCGCGCGCCAGCAACTGCGACACCCGGCCCAGCCGCACGTAGCGATCGGCCGGCACCACGGCCACCACGCAGCCCATGTCGTCTTCCAGCACGACGGCCTTGGCCAGCTGGTGCGGCGGCACGCGCGCGGCGTGGGCGGTGTCCGGGCTGTTGCGGGTGTGCCGGTGGCGCCGGATGCCGTATTCGGCGTCGTTCACCAGCAGGAAGAAGGACAGGCGGGGCGGAATGAACATGATCGGCTCCAACGCGATGTGTGGACCTCGGCGTGGCGTGCAGGTCGGGTGCGTGCGCTAGCGGAAAAACAGCAGCCGCGTCAGGTGCAGGTAGTCGGCCTCCGAGGCCATCAGCCCCACCAAGGCCACCAGGGCCAGCGGCGGCAGCAGGACGGCGCAGATCAGCGCCAGCCGTTCCCAGGCCAGGTGCATGAACACGGCCACGATGAGGCCGGCCTTGAGCAGCATGAAGACCAGGATCAGGCCCCAGCGCCACAGGCCTTGCAGGTGGTAGTAGTCGACGGCGTACGACATCGTGCTCAGCACGAACAGCAGGGCCCAGACCTTCAGGTACAGGCCGATGGGGTGCTGTTGCTGCCCGGCGGGGGCGTCGCGGGTCGTGTGCATCGCGTTCACCACAGGTAGAACAGGGCAAAGATGAAGACCCACACCAGGTCGACGAAGTGCCAGTAGAGGCCGGCGATCTCGACGATCTGGTGGTTGCCCGAATGGTCGTACTTGCCTTGCAGCAGCCGCACCGCGACCACCAGCAGGTAGATCACCCCGGCCGTGACGTGCAGGCCGTGGAAGCCGGTGATCATGAAAAAGCTCGAACCGAACTGCGCCGCGCCCATGGGGTTGCCCCAGGGCCGCACGCCTTCGTCGACGATCAGCTTGGTCCACTCGAAGGCCTGCATGCCGACGAACAGGGCGCCGAAGGCCGCGGTCAGGAACATCAGCCGCGCCGCGTTGACGCGCTCACCGCGGTAGGCGCAGTGCACGGCCATCGCCATGCTGCCGCTGCTGGTGATGAGCACGAAGGTCATCACCGCGATCAGCAGCAGCGGCACGTCAGCGCCGCCAACGTGCAGCGCGAACACCTCGCTCGGGTTCGGCCACGGCACGGTGGTGGACATGCGCACCGTCATGTAGCCGGTGAGGAAGCTGCCGAAGACGAAGGTGTCGCTGAGCAGGAAGAACCACATCATCGCCTTGCCCCAGGCGATGTGGAAGGTCTGGCCGTCGGACGACCAGTCGGCCACCAGCCCGCGCAGCCCCGTCACCGGCGCAGAGGTCCCAGTGCTCGGCGATGTGACGTGGGTGGGGACGCTGCTCATGGTGGTCTTTCAGGCGCGCCCGCAGATGAAGCGCACCACCTCCGGCGTCAGCCAGCCGAGGGCGGCGAACAGCACGGCCCACACGGCGAACAGGAAGTGCCAGTAGCGCGCACACAGCGTGATGCGCAGCGCGAGCCGCCGCGGCTCGGCCGGCGGTGCCACGGCCGGCGGCACGGTGATGCTCCAGGCGACCAGACCGCCGATCACGTGCAGCCCATGCAGCGCGGTGAGCACGTAGAAGAAGCTCGCCGCCGGGTTGCCCGCGAGCCCCACGCGCGCGTCCAGCAGGCTTTGCCAGGCCCACAGCTGCGCGCCCAGAAAAGCCATCGCGGCCAGGCCGCCGGCCAGCAACAGGCCGCGCGCCCGCGCGTGGTGCAGCGCCTGCGCGGCCGTGGCCGAACGCTGCAGCAGCAGGCCCCCGGCCAGCAGCAGCGCACTGCTCAGCCAGAGCTGGGGCGGCATGCCGATCGGCGACCAGTCGGCCGCCTCCATGCGCATCGCGTAGGCGACGAGGAACAAGGCGAACAGCGCGCTGACCACGCCCATGAACAGCCACAGCCCGGTCGCGGCGGCGCGCGCCCGGGTGCTGGCCGGGTCCCCGATCGGCAGTGTGGTGGTGTTCATGAGCGGGCTCCATTCCGGGGCGCGGTCGGCGACGCCGGCGCCCCGGCTTCCTGGCCACCGGCCAGTGCCGGGGCGTCCTGTGCGATGAAATCCTGTGGGGCGCCCGGCACGCTGTAGGCGTAGGCCCAGCGGTGCACCACCGGCAGCTGCGCGCCCCAGTTGCCATGGTGCGGCGGGGTGTGCGGCGTGGCCCATTCCAGCGACGCCGCGCGCCAGGGGTTGGGTTCGGCCCGGCGCCCGCGCCAGGCGCTCCACAGCAGGTTGAACACGAACAGCAGCTGCGCCGCGCCCACGATCAGCGCCACCACGGTGATGAAGGCGTTGAGCGTGTGGGCCGAGGCGGGAATGAAGGCGTAGTTCGCGTACTCGTAGTAGCGCCGCGGCATGCCCAGCACGCCCAGGTAATGCATCGGAAAGTAGATCGCGTAGGTGCCGAGGAAGGTGATCCAGAAGTGGATGCGCCCCAGGCGCTCGTCGAGCATGCGACCGGTGACCATGGGGTACCAGTGCGTGATGGCGCCGAACACCACCAGCAGCGGCGCCACGCCCATGACCATGTGGAAGTGCGCGACCACGAAATAGGTGCCCGACAGCGGGATGTCGACGCTGACGTTGCCCAGGAACAGCCCCGTCAGCCCGCCGGCCAGGAAGGTGAGGATGAAGGCCAGCGTGAACAGCATGGGCAGCGTGAGGTGTATGTCGCCGCGCCACAGCGTGAGCACCCAGTTGTAGACCTTGATCGCGGTGGGCACCGCGATGATCAGCGTGCTGGTGGCGAAGAAAAAACCGAACCAGGGGTTCATGCCGCTGACAAACATGTGGTGCGCCCACACCACGAAGCTCAAACCGCCGATGACGACGATCGCCCAGACCATGGTGCGGTAGCCGAAGATCGCCTTGCGGGCGTGCACGCTGATGAGGTCCGACACGATGCCGAAGGCGGGCAGCGCGACGATGTAGACCTCGGGGTGGCCGAAGAACCAGAACAGGTGCTGGAACAGCAGCGGGCTGCCGCCCCGGGTGCCGGTGGCCTGGCCCATCGACAGCAAGGCGGGCATGAAGAAGCTGGTGCCCAGGGTCTTGTCCAGCAGCATCATCACGCCGCTGACGAACAGCGCCGGGAACGCCAGCAGCGCGAGGATGGTGGCCACGAAAATGCCCCACACCGACAGCGGCATGCGCAGCAGCGTCATGCCCTCGCAGCGCGCCTGCAGCACGGTGGTGACGTAGTTCAGGCCGCCCATGGTGGTGGCGACGATGAAGATCAGCAGCGAGACCAGCATCAGGATGATGCCCCAGTCGTGCCCCGGCGTGCCGGGCAGGATGGCCGCCGGCGGGTACAGCGTCCAGCCGGCGCCGGTGGGCCCTCCGGGCACGAAGAAGCTGGCCATCAGCACAAGCACGCTGAGCAGGTAGGTCCAGAAGCTCAGCATGTTCATGTAGGGGAACACCATGTCGCGCGCGCCGATCATGAGCGGGATCAGGTAGTTGCCGAAGCCGCCGAGGAACAGCGCGGTGAGCAGGTAGACCACCATGATCATCCCGTGCATGGTCACGTACTGGTAGTAGCGTTCGGCGTTGATGAACTCGAACACGCCGGGGAAGCCGATCTGCAGCCGCATCAGGTTGGACAGCAGCAGGCCCACCAGCCCGACCGCGATGGCCGTGCCCGCGTACTGCACCGCGATCACCTTGTGGTCCAGGCTCCAGACGTAGCGCCTGACGAAGCTCTGCGGGGCGTCATCGGTGTGGGGGGTGTCGATGTGGGCCATGGCGGTCGTCCTGTGGGCGTCAGGGCCGGGCGGCGGGCGCGGGGCCCTGCGTCTTGATGTAGGCCACGAGCGCGTCGAGATCGTCGGCGCTCAGTTCGATCTGCGGCATCACCGGCGCGAAGCCCTTCACGTTGCGCGCCTTCGGGTTGCGGATGAAGCCGCGCAGGTAGTCCTCGTCGACCCGTGCGGTGGAGCCGTCGGCGAAGGTCTCGGTCTTGCCGAACAGGCCTTGCCAGGTTGGGCCCACGCCGGGCCGGCCATCCACCGTGTGGCAGGCCACGCAGCCTTTGGCCTGCGCGAGCGCGCGGCCCATGGCCGCCAGGTCCTGCCCGCCACCACCGGCCGCTACGCCACCGGCCCGCGTCGCCGCGAAGCTGGGCTGCTGCTGCCGCCAGGCCTGCCAGGCGTTCGCATCCTCCACCACGACCACGCCGCGCATGGCCGGGTGCCCGACGCCGCACAGCTGCGCGCACAGGGACTCGTAGCGCCCCGCCCGGATGGGCGTGAACCAGAACCAGCTCACCTGGCCCGGCACGATGTTCATGCGCGCGCGGAACTGCGGCACGAAGAAGTCGTGCAGCACGTCGTGCGAGCGCGTCAGCACCTTCACCGAGCGGTCCGTCGGCAGGTGGACCTCGTTGGCGTCGACCAGCAGGTCGTCCTGCGCGGCGGGGTCGGCCGGGTCCAGGCCGAAGGGGTTGTCGGCCGAGACGAAGCGCAGGTCGGTGCCGCCCAGCCGGCCGTCCGGCCCCGGCAGGCGAAAACGCCATTGCCATTGCTGGCCGAGGATTTCGAGCAGCATCGCGTCCGCGGGCGGGTCGATGTAGCGCGCGTACACCAGCAGGCCCGGCGCCAGCAGCGCCACGATGCCCAGGGTGGTGATGCCGCCCAGCCAGCGCTCCAGGCGGTGGTTGTCGGGCGCGTAGGCGGCGCGCGCGCCCGCGCGATGCCGGAAGCGCCACAGGGTGTAGACCACGAACAGGTTGATGGCGACAAAGAACACGCCGGTGACGGCCACGGTGACCGTCAGCGTGTCGTCCATCGCGGCCCAGTTCGAGGCCAGCGGCGTCAGCCACCAGGGAGTCACCAGGTGGAAGACCACCGTGGCGACCACGATCACCAGCAGGGCGATGGCGATGCCCATGGTGCCCTCCGGTGGCGGTGTCGCTGCGACGTGTTGCCGCGAGCGGGGCGCTCAGGGAAAGGCCGGGATGTTGGGCTCGACGCCTTCGAGGCGGGCTTCGGGGTGCAGTGCCTGCAGCCGCGACTCGATGGCCTCGACACGCCCGGGCGGCACGTCCAGCATCAGCAGGATCTGGCCCTGCCGGATCGCGCGTTCGAAACGCCGCAGCCGCTGGCTGGGGATGGACACACCGATCAGGCTCGACGCCCAGGCGCCGAAGACCAGCCCC
Source organism: Hydrogenophaga sp. (assembly GCF_031426985.1). Classification (GTDB taxonomy): domain Bacteria; phylum Pseudomonadota; class Gammaproteobacteria; order Burkholderiales; family Burkholderiaceae_C; genus Hydrogenophaga. The sequence continues at coordinate 28,963 of NZ_JASJOY010000107.1, read as the reverse complement.
ACCATCGCCAGCACGACGACCAGGCCCCATCGCGGCGGCTCGCCGGCCAGCGGCAGGTACCACGCCACCGCCAGGCCCGCCACTGAACCCAGGACCGCGCCGATGAGCGCGCCCAGCTGGGCGGCGCGCACCACGTCGGAGGTCTGCAGGACGTTGGCCATGTGCAGGCCGGAGAGGTTGAGGTCTTCGCGTCCGACAAAGTGCATGTGTCGCTCGTCGATGCGAGCCAGCAGCATGTCATTCATCGTCCGGCGGGCGCTGGCCACGTCGGGCAACAGCCAGTAAATACGCTTGCTCATGGGGGCCTCCTTCCGCAAAGCGGTGTGGCAATCGATGCAAGCTCTCACAACAAACAGACTTCGAACTGGCGTTGTACACCCCCTGGATGGCGATGTCCAAACGCGCCACAAGACCACGAATCGGTATCAAGAATCGCCGGTGGCGTGCTCCGCTCACGGCCGAGCTTCGACAGAAGGGCCTGGGGCCGTACAGGCGCAAAACGGGTGCAAAACAAGTCTTTGCGACAGTTTATGTGTCGCATAAAATAGTTTGCGACAAATCAATTGTCGCAACACTCCCGCGACCTCAACGGAGCCCACCGCATGTCACGCGTCACCCCCACCCAAGAGCTGGACCGGCTGGTCGAACTCATCGCCTCCGCACCCGGCGGCGTGGGCATTGAAGCCATCGAGCAACAGCTGGGCACCCCGCTCCACCGCCGCACCCTGCAGCGGCGCCTGGCCGTGCTGGTGGCACAGCAACGCATCGACATGCTGGGGGAGCGCCGAACCGCGCGCTACCACCGCCGGGCAGCGCCGGCCGACCGCGCCGCCGAGCCCGAGCACACCTGGCGCACCGCCCCTGCCCAGGACGACCTGCCCGTTTCCGCGGCGGGTGCCGAGATCCGCGACCACGTCACCCAGCCGCGCCACCTGCGCAGCCCGGTGGGCTACCGGCAGTCGTTCCTGGAGCAGTACCACCCCAACCACACGGCCTACCTGCCGCCTGCCTTGCGCGAGCAGCTGCATGCCATGGGCCGTTCGCCTGCGCAGCAGACCCCCGCCGGCACCTTCGCCAAAGACATCCTCAACCGCCTGCTGATCGACCTGTCCTGGGCGTCGTCGCACCTGGAAGGCAACACCTACAGCCGCCTGGACACCGAGCGCCTGATCGAGTTCGGCCAGGCCGCCGAGGGCAAGGACGCGCTGGAAACGCAGATGATCCTGAACCACAAGCAGGCCATCGAATACCTGGTGCTCAGCCCCGACAACGCCCGCGTGCAGACCGACACCCTGATCGCGCTGCACGCCCTCCTGTCGGACGGCCTGATGGCCGACCCCTCCGCCGTGGGCCGCGTGCGCCGCCGCGCGGTGGAAATTGGCGGCAGCGTGTACCTGCCCCTGGCGCTGCCCCAGCGGCTGGAGGAACTGCTGGGCATCGTGGTGCAGATGGCCGCAGAAATCACCGACCCGTTCGAGCAGGCCTTCTTCCTGATGGTGCACCTGCCCTACCTGCAGCCGTTCGAGGACGTTAACAAACGCGTCTCGCGGCTGGCGGCCAACATCCCGTTCATCCGGCACAACCTCTGCCCACTGTCCTTCATCGACGTGCCGCAACAGGCCTATGTGAACGCCATGCTGGGCGTGTACGAACTCAACCGCGTGGACCTGCTGCGCGACGTGTTTGTGTGGGCCTACGAACGCTCGTGCCAGCAGTACGTGGCGGTCCAGCAGACCCTGGTGCCGCCAGACATCTTCCGGCTGCGCCACCGCCAGGCACTGGCCGAGGTGGTCGCCGCCATCGTGCGGCAAGGCGAAGCCGTCACCGAACAGGCCGTGAAGAGCAAGATCCCCGCGTCGGTGCCAGTGGCCGAGCACGCCCACTTCTGCACGCTGGTGCTGTCTGAATTTGCCTCGCTGCACGCGGGCAATGCGGTGCGGTTTGGGATTCGGCCGCTGGAGTTTTCGGCCTGGCAGCGGCGGTAGACAGGCGCTCGCGGCGCTGGGGGTTGGGGAAACCCTTCGCTCGCTGGAGTGGTGCACCGGGGCGCCCTGCGCCGCTCATGTCCCCCGACGGCCTGCGACCGTCTCCTCCTTGACTTCGCTCTACAAGACACCCCGGCGCGCCGGTCCGGGGGTTGGCATGCGTGGCTGCGGTCGTTCAACTTCAGGGGCCCGTTTCGGCCAATTGCTGTAGCTCATCAGTGCCCGCTTTGAAGTAGGCTCTCGCGCTGATATCGATACTCGTTGCGTCTCATCGCCAGTGGCACCGGGGCGAATGCTTTCCTCAACGTGAGTCGCATTGCCCTGCCAAGAGGTTCCGTTCATCCTCGCGATACAAGGCCGGGCTAGCCGTTTCTGCCAAATCGGAGTAGGTTTCAGGTGCCCGCGAACCGTCAGGACGGAGCGCACATGAATGCATTGGCCCTGCCCACCTTCGATGATGTTGTCCAAGCCGCGAAGCGGCTGAGAGGCCACGCGAATGTCACGCCCGTCCTGACCTCCCGGACGGTTGACAGCGAGTTCTGTGCAAGCGTCTTCTTCAAGTGCGAGAACCTTCAAAGGATGGGGGCGTTCAAGTTCAGGGGTGCATTCAATGCGCTCTCACGGTTCGACTCAGAGCAGCGTCACCGTGGTGTTGTCGCATTCTCCTCCGGTAACCACGCACAGGCCATCGCCCTTTCGGCGCACCTGCTCGGCATGCCTGCCACCATTGTCATGCCGCACGACGCCCCGGCCGCCAAAGTGGCGGCGACCCGAGGCTACGGTGGCAAGGTTGTACTCTACGACCGCTACACCGAGGATCGCGAGCAAATTGGACGAGACCTCGCCCAGCGCGACGGTCTGGCCCTTATCCCGCCCTACGACCATCCTGATGTGATCACGGGTCAAGGAACAGCAGCCAAGGAATTGTTCGATGAGGTCGGTTCACTCGATGCGCTGTTTGTCTGCCTAGGCGGTGGCGGACTGCTTTCCGGGTCAGCCCTGTCTTCCCGAGCGCTCGCTCCAGGTTGCAAGGTCTATGGCGTCGAACCACAGGCCGGCAACGATGGCCAACAGTCGTTTCGCAGTGGCTCGATCGTCCACATCGACACGCCTCGTACCATTGCTGATGGAGCGCAAACCCAGCATCTGGGGCACTACACATTCCAGATCATCCAGCGCACGGTGGACGACGTGCTCACCGTTTCGGATGCGGAACTGGTTGATTGCATGCGATTTTTTGCCGCCCGCATGAAGCTCATCGTCGAACCGACGGGGTGCCTGGGCTTTGCTGCCGCGCGGGCCCGCCGATCTGAACTGGCAGGCAAACGGATCGGCATTCTGATCAGTGGCGGCAATGTTGACCTGGGACGGTTTGCCGAACTGCTCGACGAGTACCCGGAGGGTCGACCAGCGGCGGCAGCCTGATCGGCTCGGCTCCTCGACAAAGTGTCCAGCCAAGCGACACCGCTTTCAATGCCCATCGATGAACGCGCCCGCCCGTTATCACGACTTGATCGACTACCTGTCGTTTCTCGGTGCCAGGTTCGATATCGACGTGCCTCCGAGCCAGCAATGGCGAACAGGGGCAAGGTCCGGTGGTGGTGAGGCTGAAAGAATGCCGGTGATCGCAGCCGCCTCACTTTTGGTCAAACCGTTGCCGGGCGACATTTACGTGCTCGTAGTCGTTCCGGCCGGAAGAAGCCCAACCGATCGCGACCTGCAAGTGGAGTTCGGCCAGTTCCGGCGGGCCAGCCGAGATGAAGTGTTGACCATTTCTGCAGGCGTTGCGCTTGAAGCACTGCCTCCGTTCGGGTGGCCATACCTTCCGGGCGTCGCCAAAGTGGTAGTCGATCGTGAGATCGTCGAGGCACAGCTTGTCGTGTTCAATGCAGCGACGCTTGACCACAAGATGTTCATGACAGGACGTGAATTCAAGGCAGCACTAGGGGCATTCGAACCTCTCGGCGCTTCGTCGCCACTTGCATAAGCAGCCGAGTGCGCACTGGCAGGCGCCAGACCAATCAGCAGCGCAAGATGCCCGCTTGAATGTCGGCATTTCGGCGCCCTTGTGCGGATATGCGAAGTCAGCAGCGGGTCGAAACAAGTCCCTCACCCTGCTCTCAACCCTCGAAGCCAGCCCGAAACATCCAAAAAGACGCGACTCTGCAGCAGACCCGCCACAGAAGTCGCAAAAAAAAGCCCCGTCACGCCAAAGCGCAACGAGGCCACAGAGTCAGACGAGATCGATGACCTGCCCGTGGGCGTCACACACTCGCCACGAAGCAGCTGCGGCAGCCCGCGGCGGTCACTTGCGCAGGCCGGCGGCCTTGCTGTCTTTGACCCGCTCGACCCAGAAAGCCGCGTTGCGGATGCCCAGCGACTCGGGGTCGAAGCTGGGCTTGAGCTTGGCCTTCTTCTGGCGTTCGTAGTCTTTGAGCGCCAGCAGCGCCGGCTTCTGGATGATCAGGATGGCGACGATGTTGAGCCAGGCCATCAGGCCCACGCCGACGTCCCCCAGGTCCCAGGCCAGGCCGGCGCTCTTGACCGAGCCGTAGGTGACGGCCGCCATGATGGCCAGCTTCAGCACGAAGCTCAGCCACGGCCGGTGCACCTTGCGGTTGATGTAGGCGATGTTGGTCTCGGCCATGTAGTAGTACGCCACGATGGTGGTGAAGGCGAAGAAGAACAGCGCGATCGCCACGAACGAAGCCCCGAAGCCCGGCAGCATGGTCTCGACCGCGGCCTGGGTGTAGGCGGCCCCGGTTTCGACGCCGGGCAGGCCGTTGAACAGCATCTCGCCGCTGGGCGCCTTGACGTTGTACATGCCGGTGGACAGCAGCATGAAGGCCGTTGCCGAGCAGACGAACAGCGTGTCGATGTAGACCGAGAAGGCCTGCACGTAGCCCTGCTCGGCGGGGTGGTCCACCTCGGCCGCGGCGGCGGGGTGCGGGCCGGTGCCCTGGCCGGCTTCGTTCGAGTACACGCCGCGCTTGACGCCCCACTGCACCGCCATGCCCATGACCGCACCGAAGCCGGCCTCCAGGCCAAAGGCGCTCTTGAAGATCAGGGCGATCATGGCCGGCACCTGGCCGACGTTCAGCAACACGATGACCAGCGCCACCAGGATGTACGCCAGCGCCATGAACGGCACCACGATCTCGGCGAACAGCGCAATGCGCTTGACGCCGCCGAAGATGATGAAGCCCAGCAGCAGCACCATCACGGCGGCGCTCACGGCGGTGTCCACGCCCCAGGCGTTGGCCAGCCCCGAGGCGATGCTGTTGGCCTGCACGCCCGGCAGCAGCAGGCCGGTGGCGATGACGGTCGACACCGCGAAGATCCACGCGTACCACTTCTGGCCCATGCACTTCTCGATGTAGTAGGCCGGGCCGCCGCGGTACTGGCCGTTGTCGTCTTTTTCCTTGTAGATCTGGGCCAGCGTCGATTCGACGTAGGCGGTCGACGCGCCCAGGAAGGCCACCATCCACATCCAGAACACCGCCCCAGGGCCACCGAAGGTGATCGCGGTGGCGACGCCTGCGATGTTGCCCGTGCCCACCCGGCCCGACAGCGACATGGCCAGCGCCTGGAACGAGGACACCCCGGCCGCCGAGGACTTGTTGTTGAACATCAGCTTGATCATCTGCCCCAGGCCGCGCACCTGCATGAAGCGGGTGCGCAACGAGAAGTACAGCCCGACACCCAGGCACAGGTAGATCAGAGCGGGGCTCCAGATGACGCCGTTGAGGGCGCTGACGATTTCGGACACGGACATGGGGGGAGTCTCCTGTGGTGTGTTGTGAAATGAAAGGAAAGTCGGCCGCGCCGGATCTGGGCCCGGTGGCGGCCGTGCGCCCGGCGGGCGCGATGCAAAAGACGGTTGGAAAACGCCGGCGGACCGCTCAGGCGTAGCGGTCCAGGCCGAGGCCTTCCATGTCGATCTCGGGCGACTTGCCGCTGATGAGGTCGGCCATCACGCGGCCGGTGCCGGCGGCCATGGTCCAGCCCAGCGTGCCGTGACCGGTGCACAGCAGCAGGTTCTTCACGCGGCAGCTGCCGAGGATCGGCGTGCCATCGGGTGTCATTGGGCGCAGGCCGGTCCAGAACTCGGCGCGTTGCACATCGCCGCCGCGGGGGAACAGGTCGCCCACGACGAACTCCAGCGTCTTGCGCCGGCCGGCATCGAGGTTCAGGTCAAAGCCCGAGAGCTGCGCCGTGCCGCCCACGCGGATGCGGTCGCCCAGCCGCGTGACGGCCACCTTGTGCGTCTCGTCCATGATGGTGGACTCCGGCGCGGCCGCGGGGTCGGTGATCGGCACCGTGATCGAGAAACCTTTCACCGGGTACACCGGCAGGTGCAGGCCCAGCGGCGCGGCCAGGGCCGTCGAGTAGCTGCCGGTGGCCAGCACGCAGCGGTCGGCGGTCATCAGGCCGCGATCGGTCTGCACGCCGGTGAAGCGGTCGCCCGACTGCTCGATGTGCCGGATGTTCACGCCGAATTCGAAGCGCACCCCCAGGCCCTTGGCCATCTCGGCCAGGCGCTGGGTGAACAGGAAGCAGTCGCCGGTTTCGTCGCCCGGCAGGCGCAGCGCGCCCACGAACTTCTCTTTCACCTGGGCCAGCGCGGGCTCGTACTGCAGGTAACCCTCGCGGTCGAGCACCTGGAAGGGTACGCCGTACTGGCGCAGGATCTCGACGTCCTTGCCCACGCCCTCAAGCTGTTTCTGGGTGCGGAACAGCTGCAGCGTGCCCTGGGCGCGTTCGTCGTACCGGATGCCGGTCTCGCGCCGCAGGTCGACCAGGCAGTCCCGGCTGTACTCGGCCAGCCGCACCATGCGGGCCTTGTTGACGCGGTAGCGCGCCTCGGTGCAGTTGCGCAGCATCGACAGACCCCAGCGCCACATGGCCGGGTCCAGCATCGGCTTGATGACCAGCGGGCTGTGGTGCATCAGCATCCACTTGATCGCCTTGACGGGCACCCCCGGCCCGGCCCAGGGGGCCGAGTAGCCGGGCGAGACCTCGCCCGCGTTGGCGAAGCTGGTTTCGAGGGCCGGCGCGGGTTGCCGGTCAACGACCGTCACCTCGTGCCCGGCACGCGCCAGGTAATACGCGACCGACACGCCGATCACACCGCTGCCAAGAACCAGAACCTTCATGCCTTGAGCCCTCTTTTTTTCGTTCATGGGGAAACCCCGCCGTGGGGCTGTCTTGCAAGCCTTGTGCCACCACGCGGTGACGCGGCCAAGGCCATACAAATCAAGCCCTTGCGAGAGCAGGCACAGCCGGTCATCGCCTGATGCCGTATCGAAATCCATACACCACAAGGGGAGTCCGGTCTGCCCGCAATGGCAGCGCCTGCAGTGACCAGGCCCTCAAAACAGATTTCCATCGCCCCCCTACGGCCGTTACACTGCCGTCACGATTTCATTCCACCGTATCGATTCCCGTACACACCATGCGCCTGAAAATCGAGTTCGTCGACCGCCTCGGCATCGCCCAGGAGATCCTCGCCGTCCTGGCCGGCCGCGGCCTGGATGTGATCGCCGTCGAGGTCGACCCGCCGCACATCTACCTGGAAGCCCCGGCGCTGTTGCCGGCCGACCTGGCCGGCGTGGACGCCGCCGTGCAGGCCATCCCCGGCGTGCGGCAGGCCACCGAGGTGTCCATGCTGCCCGGCGCCCGCCGGCAGCTGTACCTCGACGCCTTGCTCGCGTCGCTGGCGGACCCGGTGCTGGCGGTCGACGCCCAGGGCCAGGTGGTCGTGGCCAACGCCGCGGCGGCCCAGGCCATCGGCCTGCGGGAGGACCAGCTCTCGGGCCTGTCGCTGCACGAACTGACCGGCGACGCGGGCCTGGCCGACACCCTGGTCTCGCACGACTACCGCCTGCCCGTGGGCGAGGTGCAGGTCGGCGGTCAGCCCTACCTGCTGGAGACGGTGGCGCTGCACGAATCCGGCGGACGGGTCGCCGGGGCCGTGCTGACGCTGCACGCGCCGCACCGCATCGGCGAGCGCCTGAGCGCGCTGCAGAACTACAGCGCGGGCGGCTTCGAGGCCATCCTGGGCCGGTCCACCGCGATCCGCAACCTCCGGCAGCGCGCCGCCCGCATGGCGCAGGTCGATGCGCCGCTGCTGATCCGCGGCGAGACGGGCACCGGCAAGGAGCTGGTCGCCCACGCCTGCCACGCCGGCAGCCGGCGGCACGGGCAGCCCTTCTTTGCACTGAACTGCGCCGCCCTGCCCGAGAGCCTGGCCGAGAGCGAGCTGTTCGGTTATGCGCCGGGCGCCTTCACGGGCGCGCTGCGCGGCGGCCGGCCCGGGCTGCTGGAGCTGGCCGACGGGGGCACCCTGTTCCTCGACGAGGTGGGCGAGATGTCGCCCTACCTGCAAGCCAAGCTGCTGCGCTTCCTGAACGACGGCAGCTTCCGGCGCGTGGGGGGCGAGCGCGAACTGAAAGCCGATGTCCGCATCATCAGCGCCACCCACCGTTCGCTGGAGGACATGGTGGAGAGCGGCGCCTTCCGGCAGGACCTGCTGTTCCGCCTGGACGTGCTGCAGGTCGTCGTGCCGCCGCTGCGCGAGCGCGCGGAGGACATCCTGCTGCTCGCGCAGGCCTTTCTGGAGCGCGCCTGCTCGCAGGCCGGCCGGCCACCGGTGCGCCTGAGCCGCGCCGCCACCGCCGCGCTGCAGTCCAACCCCTGGCGCGGCAACGTCCGGCAGCTGCAGAACGTGATCTTCCGAGCCGTCACGATGAGCGACGCCGCCGTCATCGACACCGACAACCTCGAACTGGCCGATGCGGCCACGGCCGCCCAGACGGTGCTCGACGAAGACAGCGTGACCCGCCTGGACGAGGCGGTTGCCGGCTATGAATGCGCGCTGCTGCAGCGGCTGTGGCCCAAGTACCCGTCGACCCGGCGACTGGCCGAGCGCCTGGGCACCTCACATTCCGCGATCGCGGCACGGCTGCGCAAGTACGGCATCTCGAACTGAACCTGCGCCCGGGGTCCGGCGCCTTTACTTGGCCGTCGGCATCACGAACTCGGCACCCTTGCCGATGCTTTCGGGCCAGCGCTGCATGATCGACTTCTGCTTCGTGTAGAAGCGCACGCCCTCTTCGCCATAGGCGTGCATGTCGCCGAACAGGCTCTTCTTCCAGCCACCGAAGCCGTGCCAGGCCATGGGCACCGGGATCGGTACGTTGATGCCGACCATGCCGACCTGGATGCGGCGGGCGAATTCGCGCGCCACGTGGCCGTCGCGGGTGAAGCAGCTGGTGCCGTTGCCGAACTCGTGGTCGTTGATCAGCTGCACGGCGGCGCCGAAGTCGGCCACGCGCACGCAGGACAGCACCGGGCCGAAGATCTCTTCCTTGTAGATGCGCATGTCGGTGGTCACGTTGTCGAACAGCGTGCCGCCCATCCAGAAGCCGCCTTCGCAACCTTCGCCGGTCTGCCTGGCGTCGAACTGGCGGCCGTCCACCAGCAGGTCGGCGCCCTGCATCACGCCAGCGTCGATGTAGCCGGTGATGCGTTCGTAGGCCGCGCGGGTCACGATGGGGCCCATCTCAGCGGCCAGGTTGGTGCCGTTGAGCACCTTCAGCGCCTTGGTGCGCTCGATCAGCTTGGGCATGATCTTCTCGGCCACGTCGCCCACCAGCACCGCCACGCTGATCGCCATGCAGCGCTCGCCGGCCGAGCCGTAGGCCGCGCCAATCAGCGCGTCCACCGCCTGGTCGAGGTCGGCGTCGGGCATCACCACCATGTGGTTCTTCGCGCCGCCCAGGGCCTGCACGCGCTTGCCGTGGTGGGCGCCGGTTTCGTAGATGTAGTTGGCGATGGGGGTGGAGCCGACGAAGCTGATCGCCCTGACGTCCGGGTGCACCAGCAGCGCGTCCACGGCTTCCTTGTCGCCCTGCACCACGTTGAACACGCCGTCCGGCAGACCGGCCTGCTTGAGCAGATCGGCCATGAACAGGCTGGCGCTGGGGTCGATGGGGCTGGGCTTCAAGATGAAGGTGTTGCCCGCGGCAATCGCCACCGGGAACATCCACATGGGCACCATGACCGGGAAGTTGAACGGCGTGATGCCGGCGACCACGCCCAGGGCCTGGCGGATGGTCCAGTTGTCCATGCCGGTGGAGACCTGGTCGGTGAAATCGCCCTTGAGCAGCTGGGGGATGCCGCAGGCGAATTCGACGATGTCGATGCCGCGCGCCACTTCGCCCTGCGCGTCGGTGAAGACCTTGCCGTGCTCGGCGGTGATCATGCGGGCCAGATCGTCCTTGTGCTGGTTCAGCAGTTCCAGGAACTTGAACATGACCCGCGCGCGGCGGATCGGCGGCGTGTCGGACCAGGCGGGGAAGGCGGCCTGCGCGGCGGCGACCGCCGCATCCACGTCGGCCGCGCTGGCCAGGGCCACACGCCCGGTGACGGCGCCGGTGGCGGGGTTGGTCACGTCCTGGCTGCGGCTGGCCGCGCCGGCGAAGCGGGCGCCACCGACGAAGTGCGGAATGTCGGTGACGGCGGGTTGGCGTGCGTTCATGGAATGTCTCCGGTGGATGAATGCATGCAGTCTAGGAACCGGGCGCTTTTGATACAAGACCGAAACCTTGAATTGATTGTTCAGTTTGGTGAACAATGAAGGCATGAACGAACAGAAAATTCATGAGCTGTGGGGCCACTTCCACTGGCTCAACGTGCTGGCCCAGCAGGGCAGCTACACGGCGGCGGCCGCGCGCCTGGGCGTGAGCAAGGCGGCGGTGAGCCAGCGCATGGCCGAGCTGGAGCGGCTGGCGGGGGTGGCGCTGGTGCAGCGCACCACCCGCAGCGTGCGCCTGACCGAGGCCGGCCAGCGCCTGGTGGACGACACGCGGGCCTCGTTCGAGCACATCGCCCAGTGCTTTGCCCAGGTGCGCGACGCGGCCGGCGCGCCGCGCGGCCTGCTGCGGGTGACGGCGCCGGTGGCCTTTGCGCGCCAGCAGCTGGTGCCGCGCCTGCCTGACTTTCTGCGCCAGTACCCCGAGGTGCGGCTGGAGCTGGACCTGGCCGACCGGCTCTCGTCGCTGGCGACCGAGGGCTTCGACCTCGCGATCCGCCACACGGCACACCCGCCCGACACCCACGTGGCCTGGACGCTGTGCGGCACCCGCTCGGTGCTGGTGGCCAGCCGCGCCTACCTGCGCAAGCACGGCATGCCCGAGTCGCCCGGCGACCTCACGCAGCACAACTGCCTGCACTACCCGCGCTCGCAGGACACGCCGGCCTGGACCCTGGAGCCGCTGCGCGCCCGGGCGGGCGCCGAGCGGGTGACGGTGCAGGTGTCCGGCTCGCTGGCGGCCAACAACAGCGAAGCCCTGCGCGACGCGGCGCTGGGCGGCCTGGGCATCGCGCTGCTGCCCGACTTCACCGCCCAGGCCAGTCTGCTGTCGGGCAAGCTGGTGCAGGTGCTGCCGGACTGGAAGCCGGTGGGCGGGTTCGCCGAGCAGCTCTACGCCATCCGCCCGTATTCGGCGCACGTGCCGCGCGCGGTCACGGTGTTCGTGGCCTATTTGCGGGAGGCGCTGGCGCCGGGCTTTGCCGAGGGGATTTGATCCGCCTCACGCCCGACGGACGTGGCCTTTTCCGACCCACCGGAAGGCAACAGGCGGACATTCCCCCACAAAAAAGCCCGGGCAGGCCCGGGCTTTTTTGTGGGGGAACGAAGTTCAGCCCAGCATGCGCGTGAGCGCTTCCTGGTACTTGGCCGAGGTCTTCTCGATCACCTCGCGCGGCAGGCGCGGTGCGGGCGGCGCTTTGTCCCAGGGCTGGCCATTAACCTTGGCGGTTTCCAGCCAGTCGCGCAGGAACTGCTTGTCGTAGCTGGGCGGGTTGCTGCCCACGGCGTACTGGTCGGCCGGCCAGTAGCGCGAGGAATCGGGCGTCAGCACCTCGTCCATCAGCACCACGGTGCCGTTTTTGTCCAGACCGAATTCGAACTTGGTGTCCGCGATGATGATGCCCTTCTTCAGCGCGATCTCGGCCGCGGCCTTGTACAACGCAATGGCCTTGTCGCGGATCTGCGCGGCGATGTCGGCGCCGACCATCTCGACCGTCTTCTCGAAGGTGATGTTCTCGTCGTGCTCGCCCATCTCGGCCTTGGCCGCCGGGGTGTAGATCGGCTCGGGCAGCTGGCTGGCGTTCTGCAGGCCTTCGGGCAGCGGCACGCCGCAGACCGAGCGGCTCTCCTGGTATTCCTTCCAGCCGCTGCCAGCCAGGTAGCCGCGCACCACGGCTTCGACCGGGATGGGCTTGAGGCGCTGCACCAGCATGGAACGGCCGGTGACCTGGGCCACCTCGTCGGCCGAGACCACGCTCTCGGGCGCGTCACCGGTCAGGTGGATGGGGCAGATGGCCAGGCCTTTGGGGCCGAGCTGGTCGAACCAGAACAGCGAGAGCTGGGTCAGCAGCGCGCCCTTGCCGGGGATGGGCTCGCCCATGATCACGTCGAAAGCGCTGATGCGGTCCGAGGCCACCATCAGGATGCGGTCGTCGCCCACGGCGTAGTTGTCACGCACCTTGCCGCGCGCGAGCAGCGGCAGGGACTTGAGGGCGGAGGTGTGCAGGGCGGTGGTCATGATCGGTCGCGGAAAAGGTGACAGCCAAGAAAAAAGCCCGGTGACCGAACAGTCAGCGGGCTTCGAACCATTCCGGCGAATTATCGCAGGTCGATCGTGGGATCAGACGATCCGGCGCCGGGCCGCCCCAAGCCGGATCAACCCCCATGGGGGGCAGCGACCCGCGCAGCGGCGGAGCGTGGGGGCTCAAACCACCTGTTGCGCCAGCACGCCCTGGGCGTACTGGGCGGCCATCACGCTGAGCGTCTGGCCCTTGATCTTGGCGCCTTGGCCTTCGCAACCGAATTCCAGGTAACGCGCCTTGCACACCGCCTTGGCGGCTTCGCGGGCGGGCTTGAGCCATTCGCGGGCGTCGAACTTCTCGGGGTTCTCGGCCAGGAACTTGCGCACCGCGCCGGTCATGGCCATGCGGATGTCGGTGTCGATGTTGATCTTGCGCACGCCGTGCTTGATGGCTTCCTGGATCTCGGCCACCGGCACGCCGTAGGTTTCCTTCATGGCGCCGCCGTACTGGTTGATGATGGCGCGCAGCTCCTGCGGCACGCTGGACGAACCGTGCATGACCAGGTGGGTGTTGGGGATGCGGGCGTGGATTTCCTTGACGCGGGAGATGGCCAGGATGTCGCCGGTGGGCGGGCGGCTGAACTTGTAGGCGCCGTGGCTGGTGCCGATGGCGATGGCCAGCGCGTCGAGCTGGGTGGCCTTGACGAACTGGGCGGCCTCTTCGGGGTCGGTCAGCATCTGGGAATGGTCCAGCTTGCCTTCGGCGCCGATGCCGTCTTCTTCGCCAGCGTCGCCGGTTTCCAGGTTGCCCAGGCAGCCGAGTTCACCTTCCACCGTCACGCCGGTCCTGTGGGCCAGTTCAACGACCTTGCGGGTCACGTCCACGTTGTAGTCGAAGCTGGCGGGGGTCTTGCCGTCTTCCATCAGCGAGCCGTCCATCATGACCGAGCCGAAGCCCAGACCGATGGCGCCTTCGCAGACCTTGAGGCTGGTGCCGTGATCCTGGTGCATGACCAGGGGGATGTGCGGGTACTGCTCGGCGGCGGCCTGGATCAGGTGCTTGATGAAGGCCTCGCCCGCGTACTTGCGGGCGCCAGCGCTGGCCTGCAGGATGACGGGCGCACCGACTTCGTCGGCCGCGGCCATGACGGCCTGCACCTGTTCGAGGTTGTTGACGTTGAAAGCCGGAATGCCGTAGCCGTTCGCCGCAGCGTGGTCGAGCAGTTCGCGCATGGAAACGAGAGCCATGAAAATCCCCTAGTCAAAGTTGGTAACCGGTCTGTAACTCGGGGAATTTTAAGACGACAGGCCTTGCCCGCGGATGACAAACGCGCTGCCGCAGAACCGGCTGTGCCAGGCCGCGAGCGGCATGCCCCTGCCGCACAGGCGGAGGGGCTTGGCAATCGGCGCATGTGTCTACGACTAGGGCACCCGTGGAACTGGCTTTGCCAGGCCACAGGGTGCGTCCCCCCCGGCCGCAGGCCAGAGGGGGGAAGCCGCACAGCGGCGCAGGGGGGCTACCTCTACCCGGCGCGGATGATCTTCAGCGTGTTCGTGCCGCCCGGCGTGCCCATTGGCTCGCCCACGGTGATGGCGTACACGTCGCCCGTGTGGATCACGCCGCGCGCTTTCAGATCGGCTTCGGCTTCGGCCAGCGCGGTGTCGCGGTCGGCGCTGGTGTCCACCAGCAGCGGGCGCACGTTGCGGTAGAGCGTCATCTTGCGCTGGCTGGCCAGCTTGGACGTGACCGCGAAGATGGGCATGCGCACATTGTGACGGCTCATCCACAGCGCGGTCGAACCCGACTCGGTCAGCGCCACGATGGCCTTGGCCTTGAGGTGGTGCGCGGTGAACAGCGCGCCCATGGCGATGGCCTGGTCGATGCGGGTGAAGGTCTCGTCGATGAAGTCGTCGTCCAGCGGGTCGTGGTCGGTCGTTTCGGCGGCCTGGCAGATGGCGGCCATCTGCTCCACCGTCTCCAGCGGGTACTTGCCGGCCGCGGTCTCGGCGCTGAGCATCACCGCGTCGGTGCCGTCCAGCACGGCGTTGGCCACGTCGCTCACCTCGGCGCGCGTGGGCACCGGGTTGACGATCATGGACTCCATCATCTGCGTGGCGGTGATGACCACCTTGTCCATCTGGCGTGCCAGCTTGATCATGTGCTTCTGCAAACCCGGCACCACGGCGTTGCCCACTTCCACCGCCAGGTCACCGCGCGCAACCATGATGCCGTCGGACACCTTGAGGATGTTGGCCAGCTCGGGGATCGCCTCGGCGCGCTCGATCTTGGCGATCAGGCCCGGCTTGTGGTTGTATTGCGCGGCGGCCATGTTGCACAGCTGGCGCGCCAGCTCCATGTCGGTCGCGTTCTTGGGAAAGCTCACCGCCACGTAGTCGGCCTGCAGGCTCATGGCGGTCTTGATGTCCTCCATGTCCTTGGCGGTCAGCGCCGGCGCGGTCAGGCCGCCGCCCTGCTTGTTGATGCCCTTGTTGTTGGACAGCTCGCCGCCGAGCTTGACGGTGGCGTGCACGGCGTCGCCGACCACCTTGTCCACCGTCATGACGATCAGGCCGTCGTTGAGCAGCAGGGTGTCGCCGGCCTTCACGTCGCGCGGCAGTTCCTTGTAGTCCAGGCCCACCCCGGTGAGGTCGCCCGGCTCGGTGCGCGAGGCGTCAAGCACGAAGGGCTGGCCCGGTTCGAGCATGACCTTGCCGTCGGCGAACTTGCCGACGCGGATCTTGGGCCCCTGCAGGTCGGCCATGATGCCGACCTCACGCCCGGCGCGCTTGGCCGCGGCGCGCACGAGGTTGGCGCGGTCGATGTGGTCCTGCGCCTTGCCGTGCGAGAAGTTCAGCCGCACGACGTTGACGCCGGCGCGGATCATGGCTTCGAGCAGGGCGGGATCGCTGGACGCGGGGCCGAGGGTGGCGACGATTTTGGTGGCGCGTTGGGGCATGTCGGGGGTCTCCGTCAGGGGGATGGAAGGTCTGGCGTTGTAATTTGGTTTCGCATTATGTTGGAAACTTGTTACCAGCGGGTTACCACCTGCCCCCAGCCAGACCGCACCGCTGTGTGCCGACAATAACGCTCATACGCGAACAATAAAGTTCGTCACCGCCTTCTTGCAATATGAGAAACAGACGGGTGGTACGGCCCCTCACAGAGCTCATCGCCCCGTAAGCCAGCAGAGGTCTCGCTGCTCCCATACAAGGGTCAGAACGAGGGTCGGATACCCACGGATCGCCCAGCTTTAGAGGCTTTAGAAGATGTGCCGGGCGCCGATAGTTCGATGTGTCCACGAAAACCGTCTTTGATGATCTGCCCCTGCCCAACATCCTTTCGTTGACATGCCAACGATTGATGACCCAGCTGCACGTTTTGTGCTTTTGGGCGCTCGTCCTGCTGGTCTTCGCAGGTACCGCACACGCCACCAACAGGCCGGCTGAGTGGACGCCGCACGACGAAGGCAATGCCCTGGTCAGCCAGCTTGCCTACTTTCGAGACCCGTCGGGGGCACTCAAGTTGACCGAGGCGCGTGCGCTGGCTGAAGCCAAACGCTTCACGCCTTGGCACTCGCAAAACGAGCTCAATTTCGGATTTGACACCGCGGCGTACTGGATACGCGTACCGCTGCAGGTCCGCCAGGCTTTCGCAGGCCACTGGGTACTTGAGGTTCTCAACACCCATCTGGATGAGCTGGATGTTTTCGTGGACGGCGAACCTGCTGTGATTACCGGATCCGCGCGTCCGTTTTCAAGCCGACCGCTGCCGCGTCCGTACTACACCTTCCCTCTGCAGCTCGACGGCAGTCAACAATGGGCTTACTTGCGGATTCGGTCTCAATACGCGCTATCGATGCCTATTCGAGTATCAAATGGGTCGGATTTTGAATTGCACCGACAACATATGACACTCGGACAGTTCATGTATTTTGGCGGAGTGGCGGCCCTGTTTTTCCTCAATGCCTGCATTTTTATTACAACACGCGACCGGCGATTTCTTTATTACCTGGCCTACATAGGGCTCTTCGGCTTGGGCATTTTCGCCGGCAACGGCTACGGCCGCGTATTCTTCTGGCAAGATGCCGCACGTTTTGACCAAATATCTCAGGGTGTTTTTTTGGGACTGGCCGCGATTGCGGCAATTCATTTCTCTCGGATTTTTCTGGAAACCCGAAGTTATTTGCAACGTCTCGATGGCGTGCTGGTGTCGTTGTCGGTCATTTTGGCGGCCAATGTGTGCCTGATGCTGGCTCATTTGAAGTGGACGGTGCCCGTCAAAATGGCCAACCAGGCTTTGTTTGGTTTGTCTCTGATTGTGGCCGCCGTCATTCTTTTTGCCTGTGTGACGGCGGCGCGTCAGCGCTGGGAGCGGGTGCGCATTTTCTTGTTCTCGTGGCAGGTCCTGTGGCTCGGGGTTGTTGTTGCCTCTTTGAGAGCGTTCAACATCATCCCGAGCAATGGATTTACCCAGTATGCCCTGCAGATATCGTCGGCCCTGGAAATGATCTTGCTTGCCTTTGCGATGGCTGATCTCATACGGCTAGAGATGCGGCAAAGGGACAAAGATCAGGCAGAGGCCATTGCTTTGCGCGGGCAAATCATTCACCTGATGACCCAGTCGGAGCGGACCCTGGAACTCCAGGTCAGCAACAGAACGCATGACTTGCAGGAAGCACTGCAACGGGAAAAGGAACTCAAGCAACGCTACGTCCGGTTTGGCTCGCTGATTGCTCATGAATTTCGAAATCCGCTGGCGGTCATCATGAGTCAGGTTGAAGTTGCACGCCGAGAATTGGTCACGGGAACACACCATCTTGAGCGTCGCTTGTCCAAGGTGTTACTTGCCACAGAGCAGCTGCGTCGTTTGTTTGAACAATGGTTCGAGAGCGACCGCATTTTGAACGGGGCTTATGGCGCGTTGCGCCAGGCACCCATTGACGTCAATGAATGGATCGCAAGCACGCTGGATCTGGCGAAACAAAAAGGCATGCGCTGTCGATATGCCGATCACGTGCCCGGGACACAGCCCCAGGCCGCTCTTGTCGTGCAAGGGGACCGTCATTTGGTGGATCTGGCCGTGTGGAACCTGATTGAGAACGCAGAAAAATACGCACCGGGTGGCGCATGGATCGAGCTGGGGTTGTCTTTCGATGTCGACAGCATCACCCTATCGGTGACCGACCAGGGCGCCGGCATCGATGACGATGCGGCCGAGCACATCTTTGATGAGTTTTACCGAGTCAACCAAGAAAGCCAGCATCGAGGACTCGGGCTGGGTCTGGCCATGGTGGCCAGAATCATGCAAATGCACCAGGGCAAGGCTGGCGTTGAAAGTTGGCCGCGCAGCGGCAGCCGCTTCTGGTTGCAATTTCCACGGAGACCGTCATGAACCCAACGTCAGACATTCGTGTATTGGTGATCGAAGACGAATCGGAGTTGGCGGATGCGGTTCAAAGTTATCTCAACCTGGACGGATATCTCACAGCATCGGTTGGGAGTCTTCAGGGGGCCAGTGCCTGGCTGCAACGGCAGCATGCGGATATCTTGCTGCTGGACCTTGGGCTACCCGACGGGGACGCACTGGACTGGTTGATGCAGCGCGGTGCGGTGCCAGAAACAGGCGTCATCATCACCACTGCGCGGGGAGAGGAAGCTGCCCGCATCCGGGGCTCTCAGGCCGGTGCTGATGCCTACTTGGTTAAGCCCGTCTCACTGCCCGAGCTGTCCTGTCTGATTGGCAACCTCGCACGCCGACTCACGCGTGTGAACACCAAGGGATGGATGCTGGACGCGATGAACTGGTCCTTGCTGTCGCCGGACGGTGTATCCATCGAGCTGACGAACAACGAGCGCAGTCTGATGCGCCGACTCGCCCAGACACCGGGGCAGCCCGTGTCACGCGACGAGATCGCCCGTGCGCTGGGTGTTCAGCCGCAGGCTTACGATGCCCGTCGGCTCGAAGTTCTTGTTCGGCGCTTGCGCAAAAAAGCCGACGCCTGCCTGGGCTACCCATTCCCGCTGCAGACAGCCCATCGAGTGGGGTATGCCTTCCTGGGCCCGATCGAGGCGGTGGGCCTATCCTCGCCAGCCCCGGCTTCTGTTCCCGTGCACCGTTGATCCCGTGCCGGGTTGCTGCCTGCTGAGTGGGTGATCGGTCTTCTTTTTTTGGTACAGAACGTGGATCCAAAGAGTGTTTGGCAGGTCGGGTGACCCCATCCAACGACGAGAATTTCGTTCAATTCATCGGACGCCAGCCCACAGACAATTCGTGAGCCGGGGTATTCGTTATCTGGTGTTTGCCACTGCCATCTGGCCTGATCAGGTAGATATCAAAATCACCATCGGCGTCGCTGGCGTAAGCGATCCAGGCGCCGTCGGGCGACCAGGCTGGCGTGATGTCACCTCGCATGCTCGGGAAAATACCGCCAGGCTCAAAAGCGGGGCTGGTGCCGGCATTGCGTGTGAGCTGGGTGAAGTCCGTGCCATCGACGTTGACGATAAAAATTTGCCCCACCCCGGCCACCACGTTGTTGAAGACAATTCGTGTGCCATCGGGCGACCAGCTGCGACTTTCTGCATTGTTCGCACCCTGGGTCAGCCGCCGAATGGGGATTCCGTTTGCCCGCATGAGGTACAGGTCCTGGTCAGCGTCTTCGTCGCGCAGGCGTTTTGCGTACAAGATGGTTTGGCCATCGGGCGCGTACTTCGGCCCCACATGTGACACCGGGTAATCGCTGAACGTGAGCTGCTGCAAGTCGGTACCGTCACGCGCCATCGTATAAATCTCAAAATTGCCATCGCGGTTGCTGGCGTAGGCAATTCGAGCAGCATCGGGTGAAAACGAGGGCACCATGCCCCACTCGTTTTCTGGTGTCAGTGATGTGGCTTTTTCAGTGGTGCCCTGTGCAAGCTGGATGCTGGAACCCATGGGTGTGACGCGAGAATAGGCCAACTGCTCACCCGTGCGGGCCCAGGTTCCGTGGGCATCGACAGCTTCCCCAAAAGTGATCTGTTGCTCACCCGTGCCATCGGTCTCAACCGTGAAGATGTTGGAACCATTGGGGGCGAACCGGGTGAACGAAACCATGGCATCTGCCATGGGCGCATGCGCCCCCCCGCAGCCGCTCAATGCGGCCAGCATGAGAAGGCTGCAGGCGACGGGTCGGTGATTTTTCATGGATGCGCGAACGGGCAATGAATCAACGGATTGCACATCCGGTGTTTTAAAATGGAAACACCATTTATTGACCATGTTTGTTCATCAAATAGCCCCGCGTCCAGGACAAGACGGTCGCACCAGCGGATTTGGTCGGGACCACTTTGACAAACGCATCGGGTGCATTGGCAAACAGTCCAGACGGGCCGTATGTCAGGGCATTGATGTAGGTTGCCGATGCGCACTGATTTCTGGAAAAGCCTTTGGTCAGGTCAAAATTGCTTTTGTCCGCGCACATGTCCTGGGTTTTTTCAGCCAGCAGCTCTGCCGAAATATCGCCCTCGTGAATGCCAAAGGTTTCATACGCATAGAAGGCGCTGTTTATGCCGTAAAAATGGCCGCTGCTGTTTTCGATTTGTGGGTCACCGAGTGACTCTATGGTGTTGGCAATGATGCTGTTGAACGTGTTTGAACACGCTTCAAAACGGTAAGCAGCGCTGGTTGCATCGCCACCCGCCGTTCTGAGCTTGACCACCGGCAACACGGTTTGCGGCGAAACCCTGATGTTGAGATCGCCTTTGTCCTCGGCGGTGGTCATGCCCATGGGGAAGCAGTCGGTACCACCGGTGTAAGCGTCTGGGTATCCGGCGGTGCGCATGGCTTTGCGTGCTTCATCTTGGCCCAGCCCCGGATAGGTTTTGCTGAACACAAAAAATATCTTGCCGCCAATGGTCACCGGATACACATGGTTGCCAGGTGCCGGGGTGGTGTGGGTGGGGTAGGTCACCTGAACAGAAGAGCCGCCCACTTCAACGACACCAACGGGGCTTTCCTGGGTAGTGAATGCGTGGCGGTATTTGTCGTTCAAATTGATCCAGCTCCACTTCCCCTCTTCGCTGTTGCCGTCGGTGGTTCGAACATCACCAACCGGAAATCCTTGATGCGTGATGTAAGTTTTAATGCCGTCGTAGAACTGAGCAATGTTCTCGTCGGTGTGGCTGCCGCCGTTTCTGATTTCTTCAGTTCGCATGCCGGCCGTTGCCAACACCTCCACGAGCACATCGCGTGGCGCCACCGACAATGCCTGGAGCTTGGGTTTGATCGCATTCAACAGCGGACCAATCACATAGGGGCCCACTTGGTCTGGCCCCATGTCCCCGGTAACGCCACCCTGGCCATTGATAAATTCATCGATGCCGTTTTCTGCGGCGTCGTATTCTTGCTCAAGCAAATGCTCAACAACGGGATAGCTGCCGGGGACAACCTTGTATAGGTACATTCGGGTGCCACTGCTGCCAGCATCCACAATGGCGGTGTAAATTGGTTGTTTTGATTCGCCTCCACAGCCCGTGCCGAGACAAGCAATGGCGCTCAATAAACCTGCATTAAACCAATTGCCCACCATGCAACTCCGAGGATCGAAATATTTGCCACAGGCAATCCTTTGCCGAGGCCTTTTCATCCTAGTCGATGCGGCTTGTCGTGATCAAGGGTTCTGCACCGACAAATTCCGACAATTCATGCGGGTCCAGCGCCACTGGAGCGGCGCTTGTGGGCGGTCATTTTTTTAGTTTGCGGATAGGTATTAATCCATACGTCTATTTGCCGAATGGATCGTTGCACACTGCTAACTATTTATGGCTACTTTCCTGCGATGATGGTTGAGGCGTTTAATTTAGGTCGGAATTTGTCGGAGTTTGTCGGAAAAAGTGCGCTTTGAAAGGGGGTGAAAAGCTAACCTACGGCGCATCTGAAGTAACCGAATGGCGAGGCCCAACAAGCCGCGCCTGAATCCGACAATGCTGCAAATGATGGTTCGCTGGCTGGGGGTGGGTTGTGTGGTGGCGGGCATGGCGGGGTGGGCCGTGGCCCAGGCGCAGGAGCGCGCCGTGGTCATCGTTTCTGGTGGAGCGGCCGTCAGCCCCTTCACCACGCCCAGCGCAGGGTGCGCCAAGGGGTTTGCAGCGGGCAGCACCGACGACCACCTGCGCCAGGCGCTGATCAAGGCCGGCTACGCGGTGTTCACCTCGCCTGCGCGGGTGGGGCCTGGTCCTATCGCTGCATTTGAGGGGGCGTACGGGTTCAGTGATTGCCCGACCGCGTTGCCTGCTTCCATGACCGTGGACTCTGTGGGAGAGATTGACGCTGCGGGTGTTCGTCTTGCGGCATTTTTTGAACACCTGCGCTCGGCGTACGGCGTGACCACGGTGGATGTGGTGGGGCACTCCATGGGCGGCCTTTTTTCGCGTGCTGCGTTTGGGGTACTCAAAGCCGCTGGTTCCAGCATTCGAGTTCGCTCGCTCACCACCATCGGCACCCCGTGGGAGGGGGCATTTCCCGCCGACGTCGCCAGGGGCGATCTCTCGCCCCTGGCTTGCCTGGGCGACGCCATGTGTCTGAAATCGGTGGACACGTTCAAGACCTGGGGCAACATGGCTGAGGGCGCAGCGCCGCAGGTCACCCGCGCCTACCTGACCGGCGCCGGTGGCTGGAACGAACGTCAAAAAGGCGTGCTCGATGATGTGCCCGTGACCCTGATTGCGGGTGACTACGCACAGGCCCCGTCGGCCCCTGCCAATGCCTCTGTATGGCCCAACGACGCGCTGGTGGCCGCCCGCAGCGCCCTGGCGCAAGGGGTGAGCGACGCGGTCTTGCCCCACCGCCGCTGCCTGACGCAAAACGGCGTGCACAGCATTTTCTACACCGACCTCATGGGGCTTGACCGCGGCTACGGCATCACCTTCGACCCGCGCACGGTGGCGGCGGTCCAGGCGGCCATTGAAGATGCGCCCACGTTTCGTTCGCGAAGCAACCGCGCGGGTTGTCCCGGCGTGATCAACTGAGGCATCGAGATGAGCAAGCGCCACGCAGCCTTGGGCGAGGTGCGAGAGCGTTTGCGGGACACCGCCGAAATGGTGGCCGACGAGCTGCGCGGCTGGGTGGCCGTGGTGATGCACTTTCGCTGGCTGCTGCTGGCCACGGTGGGGGGGGTGGTGTTTGTTGCGGCCGTTTTACGGCCTTGGCCACCTGCCAAGGCCTACCTGGCCACCGGGCAAGCGGGCAGCTCTTACACAAGGTTGGCCGAGCAGTTTGCGGCCATCTTTGCTCGACACGGCATCGAACTTGTGCTGCGCCCCACCGCCGGACTGGAAGAGGGCTGGGTTCGACTGCAGGACGACGCCGATCCCGTGAATGCCAGCTTTCTCACCGGTGGCGGCAAGGCGCCCGAGACTTACACCTCGCTCATGTCGATGGGCAGCGTGCAGTTTTCGCCACTGTGGATCTTCTACCGTGGCGAGGCCAACGCATTCAACAGCATCGTCGAGCTGCGGGACATGCGGCTGGCCATCGGGCTGCCAGGTTCCGCCACGCGCAACATTTTCGTCAAGCTCGCAGGCGCCCATGGCCTCGCCTACAAGGAGCGGCCCAACTTCTACGAGCTATCGCACGCGGCCGCCATCGATCGGTTGCGCCGAGGCGAACTCGACGCGGTGTTCATGGTCGACGGGATCGATTCACCCAACGTGCAAGCACTGCTGAACATGCCCGGCGTGCACATGCTGAACCTGGCCCTTGCCGAGGCCTACCTCAAACACCTGCCAGAGCTCAGCCAGGTGCGCATCCCCAGGGGCGCGCTGGACATCACGCGCGTGCTGCCCCCGCAAGACGTGGTGCTGCTGTCGTCCACCGTGAATTTGCTGGTGCAAGACGACATGCACCCTGCATTGCAATGGCTTTTTCTGCTGGCCGCGCGCGAGGTGGGTCAGGGTCGAAATCAATTTTTTGCCAACCCGGGCGGCTTTCCTGCCGATCTGGACCAAACCGTCAGCCTCAGCCCCGTCGCGCGCCGCTACTTTGACCAGGGCATCCCGGCTGTCTTTGCCCATCTCCCGCTGCACTGGGCGGCGTTGTTTGACCGCATCTGGCTTTTAGCCTTGTGGCTGATGGCCGTGGCCATTCCTGCGTGGATGGGTGCCCGGTCGCTGAGGCAGTCTCTGGCCGACAGCGTGCTCGACAACCTCAACGAACAGCTGCTCGGGATAGAGCAACACCTGGACGCATTGGGGCCAGCGCACGCCACACCCGATGTGACCGAGCGCCTGCAACGTTTGAAAAAGCAGGCCGATGGCGCCTGGTTCCCCAACGCCAGTGACCACATGAGCCTGTTGCGCAACATCCGATCGGTCGAAAGCCGCCTGGCACCGCACGCGTCCAACCCCACCCAACCCGCTGCACCGCCATCGGTCAACGCAGCACCCGCTATTGTTTTTAAGGAGTCTGTATGACATCAGCACCGCATGTCCCTGGCCGCTTCGTGCGACCGCTCACCCCGGTCCCGGCTGTCCTGCTGAAACTGGGCACAGCCCTGGCCTTGTGCCTGGGCCTGGCTGCCTGCGGTGGCGGCAGTGTCGAGCAAACGCGCGTCGCCCAAGCCCGCTTCTCTGGCATGGAAGCACTCGACGTCAGCCGCATCAGCGTGCTTGACCAGAACGGCGCAGAGCTTTACGCACAAAGTCTGAACTGTGCAACGCAGGCAAGCTGCCGCATGACGCTGCTCAACTACAGCCCACCCGAGCAGCTGAGTTTCAAGCTCTACAACGCCGATGCCCAGCTGGTGTCGGTGAGCGACGTCTACCGCACCGACCGCAACAGCTTCGCGCTGTCGAACTCCGACACCATGCTCGGAACCTACCTGTTTCGCACCTACGCGGCGCGCTACGCGGTGTCTCCGCAGCAGCTGAGCGTGCAACTGGCCACGTTTTTTCAAGCCGTTGAAAACCTCGACGGGACGCCCGATCACTTCAACGAACTGGGGCGGCTGTACCAGACCGTGCGTCAAGACCCCGAGCTTGCTTATGGCGAGCTGGCGTTCTACGCCGAACTGAAAAAGCGGCTGGACAAGCACGAAGTGCTGCGGCCAGACTACATGCGTGCTGACGACGACGAGCCCGCCCAAACCGCCAGTCTTGACCGCGTCATGGCGGCGGCCAGCACCGACACACAGGCCAGTTGTCCCGGGTGGCTCCAAGCCATCACCGAAGTGGCCAGCGACTACGGCAAGTTCATCCCCTACGTGGGGGAGGGCGTGGGCAAGTTCATGGGCAAGGCCTTGAGCGCTTCAGCCGGCGCGGCATGTGACCAGTCCGACAAGATGGTCGAACAGCTCACCGAGATCAACGACAAGCTGGACGAAATACAAGAGCAACTGCACGAACTCGATGCCAAGGTGGTGGCACTGGGCTACCGCATCGAAGAGCTGCAAAAAGCGGTGTACGACTCGATCCAGAACACGGCGCTGGGGCGCTTCTACGACGACTACAACAAGATCGTGTCGTACACCAGCACCTACCACAACATGCTCAATCCGCTCGGAAAGGTGCCCTATAAGAACCTGAGCGACTACGTGCAGCAAAACGGAGGGCTCAAACAAAGCAAGTTTGGCAGTGAAACCGCTCTGTATGCGCTGCTGCGCAACGTGGCAGCCCAGAACCAGTCGTTCAAAGGTTTGGCGTTGAAGTCCAACCTGGATTCGCTGGCCAACGCTTTCCGTCTGAAATGCGAAAAGACGGCCGACATGTCGGGCAACGTGGCGGAACAGCGGGGCATGTGCAACCTGCTGCTGGCCACCATCACCGCCCAATTCAGCGAAGCACAGAACCAGCTGGCGCTGCTGATGAAAGATGAAGTGGCCATGGTGCACCAGCAGTACCTGGCGGCCAGCAGCAGCGACAAGACCTGGATTGAAATGACCTTCGTCTCGCCATTCGTCGCCGGCTGGGACAGTGCGCAAACGGAAGTCAACAGCACGCTCAAAACCAACCTGGCGCAATTTGGCAGTGCCCTGGGCAACAGCTTCGTGCCCGTGCTCCAGGACTTGCCGACCAACGTCAATGCCGGCCTTTCGTTCACCGCCAGCTGCCGCTCAGAAGACGAGACCCAGCCCGCCATCAGCGCCTGGTTTCCCAACGACGAAAAGCCATATGCCGTGGTGCATTGCTACAACGCGGGCCGCATGGTGAAGTCCAAGTTCTATTACACAGCCGACGATCCGTGGGAGTCGTACAAGAACATTCTGGGGGTTCCGGTGGTGGCACGCACCAACGACAAGTTCACAGATCGGAGCACGACGTGGATTCAAACCGGCCCAGATGCTGTTTATTACTCGCCCCCGCCTCCTGATGCAGCGCAACACGGGCTGGCCGCCAAGGTGGATCCCAAAATGTTCGCCGTCAACAATCACCCCATTTGGCCCAAATGGATCATGGAGCCGGACGCGACTTATACGTACAAAGAGTTTTGCTATGACACGTATTGCAAGGTTGCCGAAGGCGAGGGAACAAGGTACCTCATGAAAAAGCTCAAGTCGGTCGACGGCTTCGACTATTTCACATCGCGTTTTGACGAGTCAAAAACCTACGACAGCACCAATGACTACATAGCGGCCACCGTCGCCTATACGGTTCCAGCAGGCAAAGGCGATGAGAGCGGCACCACGCTCGTTTGGCAGGTGGAACTAAGAGATGATCTTGCCCACAACTACAACAATTACCCTCACCCCTATCAGTCCCAATGGCGATTGCGCTGTCTGACCGCAGACTGTTCAGCTTCGGGTGACCATCTGGTGTTTGAGAACAACGGTCAGGCGGGTCGCATCACCCTCGAAGGTCCGAAGGACAGCTGGAAGTCGTTCGTTGTCAGAAGCTATTGAATGGGCCCCAAACAATCCCCGGAATCCACACAAACACAGGATTCCGGGGTGATCGCCAATAACCCGAACGCCCCGTTCGATTTCCAATAGGCCCCCCCTTATTCATGGGGGCCCTCAACCGCGCGAAACCGCTTGCGCGCGCCCTAAGCCACGGCCGGGCCGCTGCGCAGCGGCCCGTCGCTGGGCGCGCGGCTGAGGTCGTTGTTCTGCGTCACCAGCACGTGCAGCAGGCGCATGAATTCGCTGCGCTGGCGCGGCGTGAGCGGCGCCAGGATCTGTTCCTGCGCGCGCAGCATGGCCGGCAGCGTGTCGCGCAGGCCCTGCTCGCCGGGCGGCAGCAGGAACAGCTGGCGCGCGCGCCGGTCTTCGGGCGACATGCGCCGCTCCAACCAGCCCCGGGCTTCGAGCCGGTCGACCACGCCGCCGGTGGTGGACGCGTCCAGCGCAATGGCCCGCGCCAGCGTGCGCTGGTCGATGCCCGGCTGGTTGTGCACCACCTGCAGCGCGGCGTACTGCACCGGCGTCACACCCGGTTCGCTCGTTTCCTGCAGGAAGATGCCGACCGAGATCTGGTGCAGGCGGCGGATCATGTGACCGGGTTGCAGATCGATGTCGATGGCGGTGGATGCGGCGGAGTCCATGGCGGTACAGGAAAGTGTTGACCCAGTTTAGCAGCACCCTTATCATGAGTATGCTGATTATTTTCGTGCGAACCTTTTCCCACCCGACACGCCGCCCCCGCCGCACCGAAGACCAGAGGAGACACCCCATGAGCCACGAACTCGGCCGCCTGGAAGACCTGCCGCAGGACTACCGCGACGACCTGAAACACCTGAACCTGGTGCCGCTGTGGCCCAGCCTGCGCGCCGTGCTGCCGCCGGGCACGCCCACGCGCGCCACGCAGGCCATCCACTGGCCCTACGCCACGCTCAAGCCGCTGTTGCTGAAAGCCGGCGAGCTCACGCCGATCGAGAAAGCCGAGCGCCGCGTGCTGGTGCTGGCCAACCCCGGCCATGGCCTGGAGAACATGAAGGCCAGCCCCGCCATCTACCTGGGCATGCAGCTGCTGCTGCCGGGCGAGTGGGCGCCCAGCCACCGCCACACGCCCAACGCGGTGCGCATGATCGTGGAAGGCGAAGGCGCGTACACCACGGTCAACGGCGAGAAGTGCCCGATGCGCCGCGGCGATTTGATCTTGACGCCGACCGGGCTGTGGCACGAACACGGCCACGACGGCAGCGACCCGGTGGTGTGGCTGGACGTGCTGGACCTGCCGCTGGTCTATTACATGGAGGCGAGTTACCACATCAACGGCGCGCGCCAGACCGTCAACCAAGGCAGCGGCGACCGCGCCTGGACCCGCGCCGGTGTGGTGCCGACACACGTTTTCAACCGCAGCGACAAGCGTTACCCCATGCTGCGCTACCCCTGGGTGGACACGCGCGCCGCGCTCGTGGCGATGGCCACCAACCAGCCCGCGTTGGACTGTGTGCAGGTCACCTACGTGAACCCCGAAACCGGCGGCGACGCGCAGAACATCCTGGGCTTCTACGCGCTCATGCTCAAGCCCGGCCAGACGCTGGCGCTGCCCGCGCGTTCGCCCGCGCAGGTGTTCCACCTGATCGAGGGCGGCGTGGACGTGTCCACCTGCGGCAAACGCTTCGGCCTGGTCGAGGCCGACACCTGCTGCGCCCCCGGCTACGAACCCGTGGCACTGACGAACCGCTCGACCGAACAGCCCGCCTTCGTCTTCATCGCCGACGAATCGCCGCTGCACCGCAAGCTGGGCGTCTACGAGACGAGATAGCCCACCCCCGCGCCGCGCTTCGCGCCTCACCCCCTCAAGGGGGCAACACCAGCGGCCCGGCACAGCCGGTTCCGCGGTGTTTCTGGTTCTAGACACGGCGCTCCGACTTCTTTTTCCTTCTCACCATGACCCAGTACCTCTTCCCCCCACCCGCCATCCAGTCCCTGCCCATCCGTGGCAAGACGGAGCGCTTTCCGATCAACCGCATCTTCTGCGTCGGCCGCAACTACCACGCGCACGCCGTCGAGATGGGCCGCCCGGTCGACAAAAGTGCCGAGCGCCCGTTTTACTTCACCAAGTCACCGCAGACCCTGGTGCACAGCGGCGCGACCGTGGCCTACCCGCCCGGCACGAACAACTACCACTTTGAAATGGAGCTGGTGCTGGCCATCGACCAGCCCGGTTTTCGCGTCAGCGCGGACCAGGCGCATGAGGTGGTCTACGGCTACGCGGCCGGCCTGGACATGACGCGCCGCGACCTGCAGCTGGCGGCGCGCGACAAGGGCCGTCCCTGGGACCTCGGCAAGGACATCGAAGAAGGCGCGGTCTGTTCCGAGATCGTGCCGATGGCCGGCGTGGTGATCGACCGTGGCGCGATCGCGCTCGAAGTCAACGGCGCCACCCAACAGTCGTCCGACGTGGACAAGCTGATCTGGAACATCCGCGAAATCATCGCCGACCTGTCCC
>NZ_JASJOY010000106.1:0-15048 GCF_031426985.1 Hydrogenophaga sp. | reverse complement strand
CCCCCCCCCCCCCCCCCCCCCGCTGCCGGAACCCTCAAGGATGCGCTTTCTATAATCCCGAGCTTTCCGGCCCCGCCACTGCGCTTCTGCGCCCAAGCATCTTGTCCTCTGCTGTCAACGCCACCACCCAAGCTCTGGAACTCATTCAGCCGGACATGCAGCGGGTCGACCATGTGATCGGCGAGCGCCTGAGCACAGACGTCCCCCTGGTCCGCGAGGTGGCCCAGTACATCATCTCGGCCGGCGGCAAGCGCTTGCGCCCGGCCCTGCTGCTTCTGGTCTCCGGCGCCCTGGGCTGCGAAGACCCCGACCGGCACACCCTCGCCGCAGTGGTCGAATTCATCCACACCGCAACGCTGCTGCACGATGACGTGGTGGATGAATCCACACTCAGGCGCGGCCGCGAGACCGCCAACGAGCGGTTCGGCAACGCTGCCAGCGTGCTGGTCGGTGACTTCCTGTACTCACGTGCCTTCCAGATGATGGTGGACGTCAACCAGATGCGCGTGATGCAGGTGCTGTCAGAAGCCACCAACGTGATCGCCGAAGGCGAGGTGCTGCAACTGATGAACATGCACGATGCGTCGCTGGACGAAGCCGCCTATCTGCGCGTCATCCGCTCCAAAACCGCCAAGCTGTTCGAGGCCAGCGCCCGACTGGCCCCCATCCTCGCGGGCGCACCCGCCGAGGTCGAGGAACTGTGCGCCACCTACGGACAAGCCCTGGGAACCGCGTTCCAGGTGATCGATGACGTGCTGGACTATGAAGGCGATGCAGAACTGCTCGGCAAGAACCTGGGCGACGACCTGCGCGAAGGCAAAGTCACGCTGCCCGTGATCTGTGCATTGCGCCAAGGCACCGAAGCGCAAAACACCCTGATTCGCCAAGCCATCGAGCACGGCGATGTGGCACATCTGGACGAAATCCTGAACATCATCCGCCAAACCGGCGCACTGGACATGGCTCGCCAGAGCGCCATGGCAGAGGCCCAGCGGGCGATTGATGCGGCACAACAACTGCCTGCCAATCGGTACCGCGAAGCTTTGCTACAATTGGCGGCTGGACTTCAGGAGCGGCGCTCCTGACACGTTCAACAAAGCGGTTATTCAACCGCTGACGATAGACCCACCGGGTTCATCGGGGTGTAGCTTAGCCTGGTAGAGCGCTACGTTCGGGACGTAGAGGCCGGAGGTTCGAATCCTCTCACCCCGACCAGTCATTTCTTTGCTTTCGCGTGACTTTGATCGACCCAATAACCCATGGGTCGCATCTCTTTTAGCGTCCTTCTTACAACGCCAGCCGCGCAACAATGTGGAAATTCCACACAAGTTGCGTCAATAATGACAGGCAAGTCGTTGATTTAAGATAGATTACGCGCTTATGGCATCTGTCGACACAGTGATCCAGGACACCCCTTCCATGGCCCTACCAGGCCTTGGGCGCGCGCTCGTGTCGGCTGGAAAACTGGGACAAAAAGCGGCCGAAGACCTTTACAAGAAGGCGCAAAGTGCCCGCACGAGTTTCATCGCAGAGTTGACCGGCTCGGGCGCGGTGTCGGCCTACGACTTGGCTCACACCATGTCGGCGGCTTTTGCGGCGCCGTTGCTGGATCTGGACGCCATTGACGTGCAGCGCCTGCCCAAAGGGCTGCTGGACGGCAAGATCTGCTTGGACTACCGCATTGTGGTGCTGAGCAAGCGCAGCAACCGCTTGATGGTGGCGACCGCAGACCCCTCGGATCAGCAAGCGGCCGAAAAGATCAAGTTCGCGACTCAGATGGGTGTGGACTGGGTGATCGCCGAGTTCGATAAGCTCAGCAAGCTGGTCGAGAGCCAGTCCACTTCGGCCAACGAGGCCATGGACAACATCATCGGCGGCGATTTTGAGTTCGATGAAATGACCACCGAGGCGGTGGTTGCCGACACGAACGAGAAAGCGTCTGACGTTGACGACGCTCCGGTGGTCAAGTTCCTGCACAAGATGTTGCTCGACGCGTTCAACATGCGGGCATCCGACCTGCATTTCGAACCCTACGAGCACCAGTACCGGGTGCGCTTCCGTATCGATGGCGAATTGCGCGAGATTGCCTCCCCACCGATCGCGATCAAGGACAAGCTGGCGTCCCGCATCAAGGTCATCTCGCGCATGGACATCTCCGAAAAGCGGGTGCCGCAAGACGGGCGCATGAAGCTCAAGGTGGGCCCCGACCGGGTGATTGACTTCCGGGTCAGCACATTGCCCACCCTCTTCGGCGAGAAGATCGTGATCCGTATCCTGGACCCGAGCAGCGCCAAGGTCGGCATCGACGCGCTGGGCTACGAGCCGGAGGAGAAAGAGCGTTTGCTCAGTGCCATCAGCCGTCCTTACGGCATGGTGCTCGTCACCGGTCCCACCGGTTCGGGCAAGACGGTGTCGCTCTACACCTGCCTGAACATGCTGAACAAGCCGGGCATCAACATCTCCACGGCCGAAGATCCGTCCGAAATCAACCTGCCCGGGGTCAATCAGGTCAACGTGAACGAGAAGGCCGGACTGACATTCGCCGCCGCACTCAAGGCCTTCCTGCGCCAGGATCCCGATGTGATCATGGTCGGCGAAATCCGCGATCTGGAGACGGCCGACATTTCCATCAAGGCCGCCCAGACCGGTCACATGGTGCTGTCCACACTGCACACGAACGACGCCCCGACCACGCTCACGCGGATGATGAACATGGGCATTCCCACGTTCAACATCGCATCCAGCGTGATCCTGATCACTGCGCAGCGTCTGGCGCGGCGTTTGTGCCCGACCTGCAAAGCACCGCTGGACGTTCCCAGAAAAGCCTTGGTCGATGCGGGATTCAAGGCAGAAGACCTGGATGGCACATGGACACCCTATAAGCCCGTGGGCTGTTCGGCCTGCAACAACGGCTACAAGGGCCGTGTTGGCATCTACCAGGTGATGCCGATTTCGGAAGAAATCCAGCGCATCATTTTGCGCGGCGGCAGCGCCCTGGACATTGCCGTACAGGCGGGCGCAGAAGGTGTGCGCACGCTGCGCGAATCGGGTCTGCTCAAGGTGAAACTGGGCCTGACCTCGCTGGAAGAAGTGCTCAGCGTCACCAACGAATGAGCGGGCTCTGACCGCCCGAACCCGAGGAATCCATGGCCACCGCAGCAAGCAAAAGCACCAAGGACTTTGTCTTCGAATGGGAAGGCAAGGACCGCAATGGCAAGACGGTGCGCGGCGAAACGCGGGCGGGTGGCGAGAACCAGGTGCTGGCCGCCTTGCGTCGTCAGGGCATCGTCCCGGGCAAGGTCAAAAAACGCCGGACCGCCTCCGGCAAGCGGATCAAGCCCAAAGACATTTCCATCTTCACGCGTCAGCTTGCCACCATGATGAAGGCTGGCGTGCCCCTGTTGCAGGCCTTTGACATTGTCGGTCGCGGCAACCCCAACCCCAGCGTGACCAAGCTGCTCAACGACATTCGCACCGATGTCGAAACCGGCACCTCGCTGAGCGCGGCCTTCCGCAAAAACCCGCTGTACTTCGACAGCCTCTACTGCAACCTGGTGGAAGCCGGTGAAGCGGCCGGTATCCTGGAAGAGTTGCTGGACCGCCTGGCGGTCTACATGGAAAAGACCGAGGCCATCAAGTCCAAGATCAAGTCGGCGCTGATGTATCCGATCTCGGTGATCATCGTGGCGTTTGTGGTGGTGGCGGTCATCATGATTTTTGTGATCCCCTCGTTCAAAGAGGTGTTCACTTCTTTTGGCGCCGATCTTCCGGCGCCCACATTGTTCGTGATCGCCCTGAGCGAATTCTTTGTCAGCTACTGGTACCTGATCTTCGGCGGTCTGGGCGGCGGCATCTACTTCTTCCTGCAGGCCTGGAAGCGCAACGAAAAGGTCCAGCACTTCATGGACCGCGTCCTGCTGAAAATGCCCATTTTCGGCACCCTGGTCGAAAAATCTGTGATCGCGCGCTGGACGCGCACCCTGTCCACCATGTTTGCGGCGGGCGTGCCGCTGGTGGAGGCCCTGGATTCTGTGGGTGGCGCGTCTGGCAATTCGGTCTACAGCATGGCCACGGAAAAAATCCAGCAGGAGGTTTCCACCGGCACCAGCCTGACCAACGCCATGACCAATGCAAACATCTTCCCGTCCATGGTGCTGCAGATGTGCGCCATCGGCGAAGAATCGGGTTCCATCGATCACATGCTGGGCAAGGCAGCCGACTTCTACGAGGCCGAGGTGGACGACATGGTGGCGGGCCTTGCCAGCCTGATGGAACCCATCATCATCGTGATCCTGGGCACGCTCATCGGCGGTATCGTGGTGTCCATGTACCTGCCCATCTTCAAGCTGGGCCAGGTCGTTTGATGCCGGCGCTGGACGCCGCGCTGCTGGGCCTGCTGGGGTTGCTGGTCGGCAGCTTTCTCAATGTGGTGATCCACCGGTTGCCGCGCATGATGGAACTGCGCTGGGCGGCCGAGTGTGCGCACATGCAGGCCCAGGTGGGCACGGACCACGCGCCTTCCACCTCCGCAGAGCCCTTCAACCTCATGGTGCCGCGCTCGCGTTGCCCGCACTGTGGCCACCAGATCCGCTGGTTTGAAAATGTGCCGGTGCTGAGCTACCTCGCCTTGCGCGGGCGGTGCGCGGGTTGCCGCACCCCCATCAGCGCACGCTACCCGCTGATCGAACTGCTGAACGCCGGCCTGTTCGCCTGGTGCGGCTGGCGCTGGGGACTGACCCCCACGGCCCTGGTCTGGAGTGGCTTCGCCGCCGCCGTGCTGGCCTTGGCAGCCATCGACTGGGACACCACCTTGCTGCCCGATGACATCACCTTGCCGCTGGTGTGGGCGGGCTTGTGCGCCGCCGCGCTGGGCCTGAGTGGCACCCCCCTGCCCCAGGCGTTGTGGGGTGCGGTCGGCGGCTATGTCTCGCTCTGGCTCGTGTACTGGGGTTTCAAGCTCGCCACCGGCAAGGAAGGCATGGGCTACGGCGATTTCAAGTTGTTTGCCGCCTTGGGCGCCTGGTTCGGCTGGCCCGCGCTCATCCCGATGATCCTCATGGCCTCGCTCATCGGCGCGGTGGTGGGCATCGGCATGAAGGTTTTCAGCCAGTTGCGCGAAGGCGGCTATGTGCCCTTTGGCCCCTTCCTTGCACTCGCCGGCCTGACCGCCATGTTCTTTGGCCCCTCGTCCATCCTGGCGGCCATCGGTCTTTGAACATGGACGCGGTGCGCACTCCGCTGCGACTGGGCCTCACGGGTGGCATCGGCAGCGGCAAAAGCACGGTGGCGCGCTTGCTCCAGGCCCGTGGCGCCACGGTGATTGACGCCGACGCCATTGCCCGCGCTTGCACCTTGGCCGGTGGCAGCGCCATGCCCGCGGTGGCTCAGGTCTTCGGCGCCGAGTTCGTGACCTCCGACGGCGCCTTGGACCGCGACCGCATGCGGGCTCACGTGTTCGCCCAACCCGATGCCCGCGCCCAACTCGAAGCCATCGTGCACCCGCTGGTGGGCCAGGAAATCGCGCGGCAGGCGGCCGCATCGCGCGCCCGCTGCACCGTGTTCGACGTGCCGCTGCTGGTCGAGTCGCCGCACTGGCGACTGCAGCTGGACTGGGTGCTGGTGGTGGACTGCACACGCGAGACCCAGGTGCAGCGGGTGCTGGCCCGCAACGGCTGGGACCGCGCGACCATTGAATCGATACTGGACAGCCAAAGCCCGCGCGAACGTCGGCTCGCGGCCGCCGACACCGTGATCTTCAACGACGGTCACGAGATTGAACACCTGCAGCGCGAGGTGACCCGGTGGGCCGACCGGTTCGGGCTATGATGGCCCTCGTTTCCGCCGCCACTGCCCTATCCGCCGCTGTGATCCTGTACGAATACCCCTTCAACGAACGCATTCGCACTTACCTGCGGCTTGAACAGCTGTTTCGGCGGCTGGCCGAACTGGTCCCGCGCACCCACGCACTGGACCACCATTTCGCGATCCAGACCATCTTCGAAATCATGGACGTGGCCTCGCGCGCGGACATGAAAACCGATGTGCTCAAGGACATCGACCGCCACAAGCAGCAGCTCAACAGCTACCGCGGCAATCCGGCCATTTCCGAGAAGGCGCTGGACGAGGTCATCGCCCAGCTGGACGCCTGCTTCACCCAGCTCAACGGCCTGCCCGGCAAGACCGGCCAGGCGCTGACCGAGAACGACTGGCTGATGAGCATCCGCAGCCGCATCGGCATTCCCGGCGGCACCTGCGAGTTCGACCTGCCCGCGTACTACGCGTGGCAACACCAGACGGCCGAGCGTCGCCAGGCCGATTTGCAGGCATGGGCCCAGACCCTGGCCCCGCTGGCCGAATCCATCGTGCTGCTGATGAAGATGATGCGCGACTCCGGTACGCCACAAAAAGTGGTGGCGCCAGGGGGCCAGTTCCAGCAGAACTTGCCACAGGGCCGCACCTTCCAGCTGCTGCGGCTGCGCATGGACGCCGGCTCTGGTTTGGTGCCCGAGATCAGCGGCAACCGCCTCATGATGTCGGTGCGCATGATGCGCCAGGGCGACGGCCACCGCCTGCACGCAGCGGCCGAAGACGCGGCCTTCGAACTCACGCTCTGCGCCTGAGGCCCGCCATGTCCGACAGCCCGTCCACCGTCAAGACGGTGCGCTGCCCCGCTTGTGGCGGCCCCAGCGTCTACGCACCGTCCAACCCCTACCGCCCCTTCTGCTGTGAACGCTGCAAAGGCATGGACCTGGGGGCGTGGGCGAGCGAGCACTTCCGCCTGCCCGAGCGCGAGCCCAACAGCAACCCGGATTTCGAACAGAACTGAAGCGGCTCAGGCCGCGGCGGCCTCTTCGGCCAGCCACGCCAGCACGGGAAGGGTGCCCGGCAATACCGGCGCACAGCGCACCGGCAGGCGCTCCCAGCCGAACTGCTGCCCTTCGCGCATGTGCAGCGCCCCGCTCCAGTCGAACACCTTGCAAAAGTGCAGCCGCACCAGCGCGTGCGGATAATCCACCAGCTTTTCACGCCAGGGTTGGGCCGCACCGATGGTGATGCCGATCTCTTCCTGCAGTTCGCGGCGCAAGGCCTGCTCCACGGTCTCACCCGCTTCGAGCTTGCCGCCCGGGAACTCCCAGTAGCCCGCGTAGACCTTGCCCTCGGGCCTTGAGGTCAGCAGGAAAGCGCCGTCCGATGCGATCAGCACACCCACGGCCACATCGGTCACAGCGCGTTCGCCGGACGAGCCCCCGCCATCCACCACCAGCACGTCATCGGCCATGCGCGTCACCCGCCTGTGGCGTGAGAGCCCGCGTAATCGCGCGCGAACTGGTAGGCCACGCGGCCGCTGCGCGAACCGCGCTCCAGCGCCCACACCAGCGCCTGGTGGCGCGCCGCCTCGATGGCCACAGCAGACACCTTGAACGAGGCCAGCCACTGCGCCACGATGGTCAGGTACTCGTCCTGGCTGAACGGGTAGAAGCTGACCCAGAGGCCGAACCGCTCGGAGAGGGAAATCTTCTCCTCGACCACCTCCCCGGGGTGCACCTCGCCATCGGGCGTGTGCGTGTACGACAGGTTTTCCTTCATGTACTCGGGCAGCAGGTGGCGGCGGTTGCTGGTGGCGTAGATCAGCACGTTCTGCCCGGCAGCCGACACCGAACCGTCGAGGATGGACTTGAGCGCCTTGTAGCCGGCTTCACCGTCCTCGAAACTCAGGTCGTCGCAGAACACGATGAAACGTTCCGGCCGATCGGCCACCACGTCCACGATGTCGGGCAGGTCCACCAGATCGGCCTTGTCGACCTCGATCAGGCGCAGCCCCTGCGGCGCGTACTCGTTGAGGCAGGCCTTGACCAGTGACGACTTGCCGGTGCCGCGCGCACCGGTCAGCAACACGTTGTTGGACGGTTGCCCCTGCACGAACTGCAGCGTGTTGCGCTGGATCTTATCCTTCTGCCCATCGATTTCCTGCAGGTCGGCCAGGCGCATCTGCGCCACATGGCGCACCGGCTCCAGCGCGCCGTGGCCGCTGCTGCGTTTGCGGTAGCGGTAGGCAACGGAGGCGGACCAGTCGGGCGCGCCCAGCGGCTGGGGCAGCACCGATTCGATGCGGGTGATCAGCTGTTCGGCCCGTTCGATCAGACGTTCGAATTTTTCATTCATCACAAGGCCCTCTGCGTACAAGTGTCCCGTCCAGAGACATCGCGGAACCGGCTCAGCCGGGCCGCTGATGTCGTCCCCTTGAGGGGGCCGCGCACAGCGCGGCGGAGTGAGATCAAGAACGGTAGTCCGCGTTGATGGTGACGTAGTCGTGGCTAAAGTCGCAAGTCCACACCGTCTCGGTGACGTTGCCGCGGCCCAGACCGATGTGCACCAGGATCTCGGCCGCCTTCATCACGCGCTGTCCGTCTTCCTCGCGGTAGTCGGGGTTGCGTCCGCCCTGCTTGACCACGTGCACGTCGCCCAGGTGCAGCTCGATCTTCGTCGCGTCCAGATCACCGATGCCGGCGTAGCCCACGGCGGCCAGGATGCGGCCCAGGTTCGGGTCGCTGGCGAAGAATGCGGTCTTGACCAGCGGCGAGTGCGCTACGGCGTAGGCGGCTTTCAGGCACTCCTCGCTGTTCGCCCCGCCCTCCACGCGCACGGTGATGAACTTGGTCGCGCCTTCGCCGTCGCGCACGATGGCGTGCGCCAGGAACTGCGCGACTTCGGTCATCACCGCCAGCAGCGCCTGGGCGTCGGCGCTCTCCAGGTCGGTCACCGACACGTTGCCCGCCTGCCCGGTCGCCACGACCACAAAGGAGTCGTTGGTCGAGGTGTCGCCGTCCACCGTCACACGGTTGAACGAGGTGTCGGCCAATCGTTTGGCCAGCGTGTTCATCAGCGCCGGCGCCACAGCGGCGTCGGTGGCCACATAGCCCAGCATGGTCGCCATGTTGGGGCGGATCATGCCCGCGCCCTTGGCGATACCGCTCACGGTCACGGTCTTGCCGCCGACCACGGCCTGGCGGCTGATCGCCTTGGGCAGGGTGTCGGTGGTCATGATGCCTTCGGCCGCCTTGAGCCACTGCGCCCCTGCAGCGCCGGCGGCACTGCCCGCATCGGCCAGCGCGGCGGGCAGGCCGCCGATCAGGCGGTCCAGCGGCAGCGGCTCCATGATCACGCCGGTGGAAAACGGCAGCACCTGTTCGTGCTGCACGCCCAGCGCCAGGGCCAGCGCGCTGGCGGTCTGGCGCGCGTTCTGCAAGCCCGGTTCACCGGTGCCGGCGTTGGCATTGCCGGTGTTGATGACCATGGCGCGGATGCCCTGCCCCGCCGCCAGGTGGTCGCGGCACACCTGCACCGGCGCCGCGGCGTAGCGGTTCTGCGTGAACACAGCGCCCACGGCGCAGCCTTCGTCGAGCAGGAACACCGTCAGGTCCTTGCGGTTGGCCTTGCGAATGCCCGCCTCGGCCACGCCGATGCGCACACCCGCCACGGGCAGCAGGTCCTGGGCTTGGGGAGCGGTGTAGTTCACGGCCATGGCATCAGACTCCAGTCAAAAGAAACGCAACAAATGAGGGGTTTCCATCCAGAACGCCGCGGAACTGGCTCCGCCAGGCCGCAGGCGTTGTCCCCCTGGGGGGGAAGCGGCGACAGCCGCACAGGGAGGTATCAGCTGAGCGCGCCGTGGCACTGCTTGTACTTCTTGCCGCTGCCACACGGGCAGGGGTCGTTGCGGCCGACGCGCGGC
Source organism: Hydrogenophaga sp. (assembly GCF_031426985.1). Taxonomy (GTDB): domain Bacteria; phylum Pseudomonadota; class Gammaproteobacteria; order Burkholderiales; family Burkholderiaceae_C; genus Hydrogenophaga. The sequence continues at coordinate 5,315 of NZ_JASJOY010000106.1, read as the reverse complement.
ACGTCGGCCGCCACCGTCGCCGCGTCCACCGTGGACTCGGCTTCACCGGTATCGGTCGGCGCGGTGTAGGTCACGTTGGCGATGTGTTCCGCCTTCGCTTCCATCTGCTGCGCCGCTTCGCTCACCTGCTCGGGGCTCTGCACGCGCACGTTCATCAGGATGCGCGTCACGTCGTTCTTCACGCTGTCGAGCAACTGACCGAACAGCTGGAAGGCTTCGCGCTTGTATTCCTGCTTGGGCTGCTTCTGCGCGTAGCCGCGCAGGTGGATGCCCTGGCGCAGGTAGTCCAGCGCCGACAGGTGCTCGCGCCACTGGCCGTCAATGGTCTGCAGCAGCACCATGCGCTCGAACTGGGTGAAGTTCTCTTCGCCCACCAGCGCGAGCTTGGCTTCGAACGCGGTCTTGGCCGCCGCCTGCACGCGTGTGACGATCTCTTCGCCGTCGATGGATTCGGCGTCCGACACCCAGCTGCTGACCGGCAGGTCCAGCGCCCATTCGTCGCGCAGCAGTTGCTCCAGCGCGGGCAGGTCCCACTGCTCCTCCACGCTGCCTTCGGGCACGAACTGGTGCACCAGATCGGCAAAACTGCCGTCGCGCAGCGAGTCGATCTGGGCGTGCAGGTTTTGCGCGTCCAGGATGTCGTTGCGCTGCTGGTAGATCACCTTGCGCTGGTCGTTCGACACGTCGTCGTATTCCAGCAGCTGCTTGCGGATGTCGAAGTTGCGCGCTTCGACCTTGCGCTGCGCGCTCTCGATGCTGCGCGTGACGATGCCGGCTTCGATCGCCTCGCCCTCGGGCATCTTCAATCGGTCCATGATGGCGCGCACCTTGTCGCCGGCGAAGATGCGCATCAGCGCATCGTCCAGGCTCAGGTAGAAGCGCGAGGAGCCCGGGTCGCCCTGGCGGCCCGAACGGCCACGCAACTGGTTGTCGATGCGGCGGCTTTCGTGCCGCTCGGTGGCGATGATGCGCAGTCCCCCCAGGGCCTTGACCTTCTCGTGGTCTGCCTGCCACTGCTGGCGCACCGCGTTCACGCGGGCGGCCATCGTGGTCTCGTCCAGAGACGCATCGGCCTCGACCGCCGCCACCATCTTTTCCAGGTTGCCACCGAGCACGATGTCGGTGCCTCGACCGGCCATGTTGGTGGCGATCGTGATCGCGCCCGGACGGCCAGCCTGCACGATGATGTCGGCCTCACGCGCGTGCTGCTTGGCGTTGAGCACCTCGTGCGGCAGGTTCTCGGCCGTCAGCAGCTGGGCGATGATTTCAGAGTTCTCGATCGACGAGGTGCCCACCAGCACCGGCTGGCCACGTTCGTGGCATTCGCGGATGTCCTGGATCGCCGCGACGTACTTTTCCTTGGTCGTCTTGTACACGCGGTCGAGCTGGTCGTCGCGCTTGCTCACGCGGTTGGGCGGCACCACCACAGTCTCCAGACCGTAGATTTCCTGGAATTCGTAGGCCTCGGTGTCGGCCGTGCCGGTCATGCCCGACAGCTTGGCGTACAGACGGAAGTAGTTCTGGAAGGTGATGGAGGCCAGCGTCTGGTTCTCGGGCTGGATCGTCACGCCTTCCTTGGCTTCCACGGCCTGGTGCAGGCCATCGCTCCAGCGGCGGCCAGCCATCAGGCGGCCGGTGAACTCGTCGACGATGACGATCTCGCCGTTCTGGTTCACATAGTGCTGATCGCGGTGGTACAGGTGGTGCGCCTTGAGCGAGGTCACCATGTGGTGCATCAGCGCAATATTGGCCGGGTCGTACAGCGAAGCCCCATCGGGCAGCAAGCCGGCCTGGCTGAGCAGGCGCTCGGCGTTCTCGTGGCCCTGCTCCGTCATGTGGATGGCATGGGCCTTCTCGTCCACGGTGAAGTCACCGGGCGTGATCACACCCTCACCGGTGCGCGGGTCGGCCTCGCCTTCCTGGCGCACCAGTTGCGGAATCAGCTGCTTGATCGCCATGTACACCGACGTCTGATCTTCGGCCTGGCCGCTGATGATCAGCGGCGTGCGCGCTTCGTCGATCAGGATCGAGTCCACCTCGTCGACGATGGCGTAGTTCAGGCTGCGCTGCACGCGATCGCCCGGCTCGTACACCATGTTGTCGCGCAGGTAGTCGAAGCCGTACTCGTTGTTGGTGCCGTAGGTGATGTCGGCGCCGTAGGCGGCCTGCTTCTCTTCGCGTGGTGCCTGGGGCAGGTTGATGCCCACCGTCAGGCCGAGGAAGCTGTAGAGGCGCCCCATCCACTGCGCATCGCGCGTGGCCAGGTAGTCGTTGACCGTCACGACGTGCACGCCCTTGCCCGAGAGCGCGTTCAGGTACACCGGCAACGTGGCTGTCAGCGTCTTGCCTTCGCCCGTGCGCATTTCGGCCACTTTGCCCGAGTGCAGCGCAATGCCGCCAAGCATCTGCACATCGAAGTGGCGCATCTTCATCACGCGCTTGCTGGCCTCCCGCACCACCGCGAAGGCCTCGGGCAGGATCGCGTCCAAGGTCTCGCCGGCCGCCACGCGCTGTTTGAAGGCGGCGGTCTGCGCCTTCAGTTCATCGTCGCTGAGCTTTTCGTACTGAGATTCCAGGCCATTGATGCGATCGACCGTCTTGCGGTAGGTCTTGAGCAAGCGGTCGTTGCGACTACCAAAAATTTTGGTGAGGAAGTTTGTGGCCATACAGGATGGCCCGACTGCAACGCGCCATCACGGCGCCAGGCGGGCAAAAGGGAATCGGATCGCCCCCAGCGGCATGCGCAGCCCGTCACGGGGAACTCCCCGCCATGTGCCGGCAAGCGCTTGTCTTTCAAGGGCAAAAGCGGAATTTTACCCGCCGCCACCCGATGAACTCAGGGCTTGCGGGTCTTCTGGGCCAGCTGTTCGGCCGCGGCCAGGTTGTCGCCCGCGGCGAGGAAGCGCTGAGGGTCCTGGGCCACGCCCGAGAACCAGACTTCGAAGTGCAGGTGCGGCCCGGTGGAGCGCCCGGTGGAGCCGACTTCGGCGATCTTCTGACCGCGCTTGACGATGTCACCTTTTTTGACCAGCACGCGCGAGCTGTGTGCGTAGCGGGTGATCAGGCCATTGCCGTGGTCGACCTCGACCATGTTGCCGTATGCGTGGTGGTACTCCTGCACCACCACCACACCACCCGCCGCGGCGTGGATGGGCGTGCCCACATCCCCGGGGAAGTCCAGGCCCGTGTGCAGGGCCGAGCGCCCGGTGATGGGATCGATGCGGAAGCCGAAAGGCGACCCCACCCGACCGCCCTTGACGGGCTCTTCCGTGGGCACCAGGGCGCGCTGGATTGCCTGGTCAAACAGGCGCGACTCGACCGCCATCAGCCAGTCCACACGGGAACCGCTGGCCACGTCCAGCTGGCCCATGGCCTGGTTCAGCTCTTCCATGGTCAGGGTCCGGCTGCCCACCAGGGCCCCGCCAGCGCCCGGCACCACTTTGAAATCGGCCGGATTCAGCCCCGCCAGGCCGGCGACGCGCTCGCCCAGCGACTCGATCTGCAGCATGCGCGCCTGCATCTCGCCCAGCTTGCGCGCCATGGCGTCCAGGTTCTCGCGCATGTAGAGGTTCTGCGCGTTGACATCGCCCTGCGTCACCACACGGGCCACGGACTCGAAGCCGGGCCAGCCCTGGCGCACGCCTTGCAGAAACACCCAGTGGTAGGTCGCCACGGCGCCGAGCATCAACACCAGCGAACCCAGAGCGCCCGCGGCCAGCAGCTTCAGGCCATTGAGGTGCAGGGCCTGGCTTCGGGCCAGCCATGCGTCCGTGATAATGATGTGCACAGTTTCACCTTTCTGTCGGCCCACCGATTCGGCAGACCCATCGCACCGCATGTCCACCGCCCCCCGCAGCCATCATCAGATGTTCAGCCTGGAACAGGCAGCCGGAGCAGCGCCGTCTCTGGCGGCGCTGCAGGAGCGCATACGCGAATCACAACGCTGCATGGAACGGGTTCAACACCTCATCCCCGCCACCATGCGCCGCCATGTGAAGGCCGGCCCCATCGAAGACACCGAGTGGTGTCTGCTGGTGGGCAACGCGGCCGCTTCCACCAAATTGCGCCAACTGCTGCCGGCGCTGCTGCAGGCACTGGCGCAAGGGGGCGTGCAGGTTAGCGCGATTCGCATCAAAGTCCAAGCGGCCCCGCGATGAGCGGGTCGTGCGCAAGACGCACGGCTGAACGGTTGCGTTATCGGGAAGTGCTGGTGATGGTGCCGCTTGTCTGACTCGAACAGACGACCTATCGCTTACAAGGCGAGTGCTCTACCAACTGAGCTAAAGCGGCGTTGGATACCCAACAAAGCCTGGGATTTTACTTGACGCGTTTGAGCTGGGGACGGCCGCCATTGCCCGGGCCGGCTGGCGGCGTCTCAGGGCCTGACGGCTCCACACCATCCGGAGCATCAACCGTCACCGAACGCAGGGGTTCACGGGTCGCTGCCGGTGCCGGCTGCGCCGGCACTGGGTCAACCGCGGACGATGCTCCGGAGGGCGCCTTGGGCGGTGGCGGGAACGCCATACCCTGCCCGTTTTCACGGGCGTAGATGGCCACCACATGCGTCACCGGGACCACGATGTCGCGCGGAGCCCCGCCGAAGCGCGCCTTGAACTCGATGAACTCGTTGCCCAGACGCAAGCCGCTGGTGGCGTCAAAGCTGACGTTGAGCACGATCTCGCCATTTTTGACGAATTCCTGCGGCACCTGCACCGCAGCGTCCACATGCACGGCGATGTACGGCGAAAAGCCGTTGTCGGCACACCATTCGTGCAAGGCACGGATGAGATAGGGCCGCGTCGACGGTGCTTCCTGTTCGGGGGTGTTCATGGGCAGAGTGGTGCGCTTGGACATCCAGCCACCGGCCCACAGGGGGCCGGTGAATGGGCATCACTTGCGCATGACCTTTTCGGACGGGGTCAGCGCCTCGATGTAGGCGGGGCGCGAGAAGATGCGCTCGGCGTACTTGAGCAGAGGCGCGGCGTTCTTGCTCAGCTCGATGCCATAGAAGTCCAGGCGCCAGAGCAGCGGCGCAATCGCCACGTCCAGCATGGAGAAGTTGTCGCCCAGCATGAACTTGTTCTTCAGGAACACCGGTGCCAGCTGGGTCAGGCGGTCGCGGATGTGCGCGCGGGCCTTTTCCAGTGCCTTCTCGTTGCCCTTGCTGCTGCGAGACTCGAGCACCGACACGTGGGCGAACAGCTCTTTTTCGAAGTTCAGCAGGAACAGACGCACACGGGCGCGGTCCACGGGGTCGCCGGGCATCAGCTGCGGGTGCGGGAAGCGCTCGTCGATGTACTCGTTGATGATGTTCG
>NZ_JASJOY010000105.1:0-15200 GCF_031426985.1 Hydrogenophaga sp. | reverse complement strand
CCCGCGCGCCGAGCTGGTGCGCCGCCTGCTCGAATACGAGCAGATGAAGCTGGCCTCGCAGCGCCTGGCCGAGCTGCCGCAGTACGGTCGCGACTTCCTGCGCGCCCAGGTCTACGTGGAACAGGCCCTGGTGCCGCGCTTTCCCGACGTGCACGTGCTCGACCTGCAAAGCGCCTGGCGCGACATCCTCAAGCGCGCCAACCTGGTCCAGCACCACAAGATCAGCCGCGAAGAGCTCTCGGTGCGCGAGCACATGAGCATCGTGCTGCGCAAACTGCAAGGCCAGCGCTTCGTCGAATTCGGCGACCTGTTCGACCCCAGCCGCGGATCGCAAGTGCTGGTGGTCACCTTCATTGCCATGCTGGAACTGGCCAAGGAAACGCTGATCGAGCTGACCCAGGCCGAGGCCTTTGCGCCGATCTACGTGCGCCTGGCGTACACCCCGAACTGATCCCCCGGTCAGCACCGGATCCAGCGGAACAACCCCTCCAGTGCCCCACCCCATGACCATGAGCACCCCCCATTCCTTCGACGTTCTGATCATCGGCAGCGGCCTGGCCGGTCTGACCGCAGCGCTCCAACTGGCGCCCACACACCGGGTGGCGGTCATCACCAAGCGGGGACTGTCCGACGGGTCCAGCAACTGGGCACAAGGGGGCATTGCGGCCGTGCTCGGTGAAGGCGACAGCTTCGAGTCCCATGTGCAGGACACCCTGATCGCCGGCGCAGGCCTGTGCGAGATGGAGGCCACCCGGTTCACCGTCGAAAACTCCCCCGCTGCCATCGCCTGGCTGCGCGAACTGGGGGTTCCCTTCTCCACCGAAAACGGCGACCTGCACCTCACTCGCGAGGGTGGCCACAGCCACCGGCGCATCGTGCACGCCACCGACGCCACCGGCGCCGCCGTCCAGGCCACGCTCAGCGAACGCGCACGCGCCACGCCCGGCATCACGTTCTTCGAAAACCACATGCTGGTGGACCTGATCACCGACCGCAAGCTGCCCGGCTACAAGCACAGCGCGGAACCGGTGCACTGCCACGGCGCCTATGTGCTGGATGTGGACCAGGACGTGGTCGAGGTGTTCCGCGCGCCGCACACCATCCTGGCCACCGGCGGTGCGGGCAAGGTGTACCTCTACACCACCAACCCCGACACCGCCACGGGCGACGGCATCGCCGCGGCCTGGCGCGCGGGCTGCCGCGTGGGCAACATGGAATTCATCCAGTTCCACCCCACCTGCCTGTACCACCCCAACGTCAAGAACTTCCTCATCACCGAAGCGGTGCGTGGCGAGGGCGGCCAACTCAAGCTGCCACCGCACCTGGGCGGCCACCGGTTCATGCCGGACCACGATCCCCGCGCCGAACTGGCGCCGCGCGACGTGGTGGCCCGTGCCATCGACTTCGAAATGAAAAAACACGGCTTGGACTGTGTGCACCTGGACATCTCGCACCAGAGCCCCGAGTTCCTGCGCGAGCATTTCCCCAACATCCTGGCGCGCTGCGCCGAACTGGGCATCGACATCACGAAAGAGCCGATCCCGGTGGTGCCCGCCGCGCACTACACCTGTGGCGGCGTGGTGACCGACCTGTCGGCCCGCACCGGACTGGCCGGCCTGTACGCCGTGGGCGAGACCAGCTACACCGGTCTGCACGGCGCCAACCGCCTGGCCAGCAACTCGCTGGTCGAATGCATGGTGTTCGCCCAGGCCGCGGTGCGGTCCATCCGGGAAACGCCGCCGTCCAGCGCACCGGCACTGCCGGCCTGGGACGACAGCCGTGTGACCGATGCCGACGAGCAGGTCGTGATCTCGCACAACTGGGACGAGCTGCGGCGCTTCATGTGGGACTACGTGGGCATTGTGCGCACGACCAAGCGCCTGGGGCGGGCCGCTCACCGCATCGCGCTGCTGCAGCGCGAAATCAAGGAGTTCTACGCACAGTTCCACGTCACCCGGGACCTGCTGGAACTGCGCAACCTGGTGCAGGTGGCGGACCTGATCGTGCAGTCGGCCCTGCTGCGCCAGGAGAGCCGCGGCCTGCACTACAACCGCGACTTCCCCGACCTGCTGCCCGAGGCGCTTCCCACCATCCTGGTGCCCCCGGCGAGGTAAAGGCTCCCCCGCGCCGCGCTGCGCGTGTCACCCCCCGGGGGGCGATGCGGGTGGCCCGGCAAAGCCGGTTCCACCGCGTCCTCGACCTTGGGGCACGCGCGCCCGAACGCCTATCAGGCTGCGCCGATGTTGGGCACCAGCGCGCCCGCGTCGTGACCTGCCTTGTGCGCCGCCGTGAAGGCCAGCATGCGGTCGATCGGCTGGCGGGCCCGCGGAATCAGGGCGGGATCGACGTGGATCTCGTTCAGGCCGGTCTCCAGCACGCGCGCCACACCGGCCAGGCCGTTCATGGCCATCCAGGGGCAGTGCGCGCAGCTTTTGCAAGTGGCGCTGTTGCCCGACGTCGGCGCCTCAATGAACACCTTGCCCGGGTTCTGCTGGCGCAGCACGTGCATCATGCCGTTGTCGGTGGCCACAATGAACTCGGCCGCGTCCATCTCCCGCGCCGCCTTGAGGATGGCCGAGGTGGAGCCCACCGCGTCGGCCATGGCGATGACATCGGCCGGGCTTTCAGGGTGCACCAGCACCCGGGCGGCCGGGTGCTCTTTCTTGAGCTCGGCCAGTTCGAAGGCCTTGAACTCGTTGTGCACGATGCACGAGCCGTCCCACATCACCATGTCGGCGCCGGTCTCGCGCTGGATGTACTGCCCCAGGTGCCGGTCCGGCGCCCACAGGATCTTGTGGCCCTTGTCCTTGAGCGCCTTGACGATGTCCAGCGCACAGCTGGAGGTCACCAGCCAGTCCGACCGCGCCTTCACCGCCGCGCTGGTGTTGGCGTACACCACCACGGTGCGGTCGGGATGCTGGTCACAGAACGCGCTGAATTCGTCGATGGGGCAGCCCAGATCCAGCGAACAGTTCGCGTCCAGGTCGGGCATGAGCACGGTTTTTTCCGGGCTCAGGATCTTGGCCGTCTCGCCCATGAAGCGCACGCCGGACACCACCAGGGTGGTGGCCGCATGGTCGCGGCCAAAGCGCGCCATCTCCAGCGAATCGCTGACGATGCCACCGGTCTCGATGGCCAGGTCCTGCAGGTCCGGGTGCACGTAGTAGTGCGACACCATGACCGCGTTGCGTTCCTTGAGCAGACGGCGAATGCGGTCCATCAGCGCTGCGCGCTGTTTGGGGCCGGGCTCGACCGGCACGCGCGCCCAGGCGTGCTGCGTCGGGCACGCCGGCTGCTCGTACTCGACGTCGATGACGGCGTCGCCCGCCGAGGCGGTGCTGGGTTCAGACATGTTCATGGCGGCCTGGCCTGCCTTCTCAGAACGGATGCGGTTCAAAGAGTCTGAAACCGCATCGAAAAATCAACCGCCTTGACGTCTTTGGTCAAAGCCCCAATGGAAATGCGGTCCACCCCGGTTTCTGCAAGGGTCCGCACGGTCTGCAGGTTCACGCCACCGGAGATCTCCAGGACCGCCCTGCCCGCATTGCGGCGCACGGCTTCCTGCAAGGTGGGCACGCCCATATTGTCCAGCAGGATCATGGTCGCGCCGCAGGCCAGCGCCTCGTCCAGCTGCTCCAGCGTCTCGACCTCGATCTCCACGAACCGCGCCTGCGGTGCGGTGGCCTGCACCCGCTGGAGCACCGCCGCCACGCCCCCCGCCGCGGCGATGTGGTTTTCCTTGATCAGCACCGCGTCGTACAGCCCGATGCGGTGGTTCACGCCGCCGCCGGTCTTCACCGCGTACTTCTGCGCCAACCGAAGGCCTGGAATGGTCTTGCGGGTGTCCACGATGGCCGCGCGCGTGCCCTTCACCGCATCGACGAAAACGGCCGTCTTGGTGGCCACCGCCGAGAGCAGCTGCAGGAAGTTCAGCGCCGTGCGCTCGGCCGTCAGCAGCGCCTGGGCGTTGCCTTCAATCTCCAGCACCACCTGATCGGCGGCGCAGCGCTGGCCTTCGGCCACATGCCAGGTCAGGCGCGCCTGCGGGTCGCAGGCCGCGACCGCAGCGCTCACCCAGGGGGCACCGCAGATCACGGCCGCCTCGCGCGCCAGAATGCGCGCCCGCGCGCGGCGCTCGCCATGCACCAGCGCGGCGGTCAGGTCGCCCGTGCCCACGTCTTCGGCCAAAGCACGCGCCACGTCGGCCTGGGCCAGTGCGGCCAGGTCGTCGGCCGTGAATTCGGAGAGGTGTTTCATAGGGACGCAAGCATAGCGGGATCGAATATAGTGCCGCATCCCGAGCCTGAGAGACACCTCATGAGCACAGACCAACCGTCCAGCCCTGCCTCCGGCACGCCCTATGGCACGCTGCCTGCGGCCTCCCCCCTGCCGCAGCGCAAACCGGTGAGCCTGCCGCGCTTGCAGGAAATGCGCGAACGTGGCGAAAAAATCACCATGCTCACCGCCTACGACGCCACCTTCGCGGCCGTGGCCGACGCGGCGGGCATCGAATGCATCCTGGTGGGCGACTCGCTGGGCATGGTCTGCCAGGGCCTGGCCAGCACCGTGGGCGTGACGCTGGACACCATGCGCTACCACACCGAAAGCGTGGTCCGCGGCCTGCAGCGCGTGCAGGCCACGTCCTGGGTCATCAGCGACCTGCCCTTCGGCAGCTACCACGAGTCCCCGGAACAGGCGCTGCGCAGCGCATCGGTGCTGATGCAGGCCGGCGCCCACATGGTCAAGCTCGAAGGCGGCGGCTGGACCACCGACACCGTGCGCTTTCTGGTCGAACGCGGCATTCCGGTCTGTGCCCACCTGGGCCTGACGCCGCAGACCGTGCACGCCCTGGGCGGCTACCGGGTGCAGGGCCGCGGCCACGACGCGGCCGATCAACTCAAGCGCCACGCCATCGAACTGCAGCACGCCGGCGCCGCCATGATGGTGCTGGAGATGGTGCCGGCCGCCCTCTCCGCCGAGATCACGCAGCAGCTGCACAGCTGCCACACCATCGGCATCGGTGCGGGCAAGGGCACGGCCGGCCAGGTGCTGGTGATGCACGACATGCTGGGCATCAACCTGGGCAAAAACCCCAAGTTCGTGCGCAACTTCATGGACGGCGCCCACAGCGTGCGCGACGCCATGGCCGCCTACGTGAAAGCCGTCAAGGACGGCAGCTTCCCCGACGACGCCCTGCACGCCTGGTGACTCAAACGCCCCCGCAGCGCCTGCGGCGCCACCCCCGCCAGGGGGCGGTGCTGGCGGCCCGGCAGAGCCGGTTTCGCTGCGCCTCTTGACACGACACGCCACTCCTCATGCAACTCGTTCACACCATCGCCGATCTGCGCGACGCGCTGGCCCCGTACCAGTCCCCCGCCTTCGTTCCGACCATGGGCAACCTGCATGCCGGCCATCTGGACCTGGTGCGCCAGGCCCAGCCGCTGGGTGACGTGACGGTCTCCAGCATCTTCGTCAACCGGCTGCAGTTCGCACCACACGAAGACTTCGACACCTATCCGCGCACCCTGCAGGCCGACTGCGCGCGGCTGGAGGAGGCGGGCTGCGACATCGTGTTCGCGCCGTCCGAAAAAGAGCTGTACCCGGAGCCGCAGGTCTACAAGGTGCAGCCCCCGTCGGACCTGGCCGACATCCTGGAAGGCCACTTCCGGCCGGGCTTCTTCATTGGCGTGTGCACCGTGGTGATGAAGCTGTTCCAGTGCGTGTTCTCCGAAGCCCAGGGCCCGCGCCACGCCCTGTTCGGCAAGAAGGACTACCAGCAGCAGATGGTGATCCGTCGCATGGTGCAGCAGTTCGCGATGCCGGTCGAGGTCATCGCCGGCGAAACCCAGCGGGCGGCCGACGGGCTGGCGCTGAGTTCACGCAACGGCTACCTGAGCGAGGCCGAGCGCGCCGAAGCGGTGCAGCTGTCGCTGGCCCTGCGCGCCCTGGCGCGCGATGCGCTGGCGGCCGCCGGCTCGCTGCCCGACAAGCGTGAGGCGCTGGAAGCCAACGCCATGCGCGCCCTGGCGCTGCGCGGCTGGGGTCCGGACTACCTGACCGTGCGCCGCCGCGTGGACCTGCAGCCCCCGCGTGCCGAAGACGCGCTGACGCCGCAGTCGCTGGTGGTGCTGGGCGCGGCACGCCTGGGCAGCACGCGGCTGATCGACAATTTCGAGATCTGACCCCCTGCGGGGACCTGAGCGCACACCCGCGCGGGGCTTCGCCCGTCACCCCCTCCCGGGGGCGATGCACGTGTGCCGTCCTGAGCCTGTCGAGGGGCAGTTCCACCACATCCGCGACAGATTGCCCGCGCGCCGGCAACGCGGCGAAGCATCCGCCTCACCTGGTCAGAGCGCCTCGTCCTTCGGATCGCGCCCCATCAGGGCCGCCACGGCCTGCGCGGGCTGCAGCTGGCCTTCGAGCAGGGCCACCACGGCTTCGCTGATGGGCATTTCGATGCCCAGCACACGGGCGCGCTGCACCACAGTGCGGGCGCTGTAGACGCCTTCGGCCACGTGGCCCAGCGAAGCCACCGCCTGCTGCAGGCTCAGGCCTTGCGCCAACAACTGGCCCACCTTGCGGTTGCGCGACAGGTCACCGGTGGCGGTCAGCACCAGGTCGCCCAGGCCCGACAGCCCCATGAAGGTGTCGGCGCGTGCGCCCAGCGCCAGGCCCAGGCGCGACATCTCGGCCAGGCCGCGCGTGACCAGGGCCGCGCGCGCATTCAGGCCCAGGTTCAGGCCATCGCACAGACCGGTGGCGATCGCCAGCACGTTCTTGACCGCGCCGCCGACCTCGACCCCCACGATGTCTTCGTTGGCGTACACGCGCAGCGTCGGCCCGTGAAAGCCCGCCACCAGCGCGTCGCGCACGGCGGCGTGGTCACTGGCTGCCACCAGGGCCGTGGGCTGGCCCCGCGCGACTTCCTGCGCAAAGCTCGGGCCGCTGAGCACCCCGGTCTTGAGGCCCGGGGCCACGGCCGCGCACACCTCGTGACCGAGCAAGCCCCCCGGCGAACCGGCCTGCGGACTCTCGAAGCCTTTGCAGATCCACACCACCGGCACCACCACGCCCTGCAAGGCCGTGAGCATGCCGCGCAACGCGGCCATGGGTGAGCCAATGACCACCAGGTCGGCCTCGCGCTGGGGCGCCTGTGGGCCGTCGAGCGCCGCGTGACTGACGAGCAGGGTCGGCGGAAACGGGTGGCCGGGCAGGTAGCGCGCGTTTTCGCGCTGCTCGGCCATGGCCTGCGCCTGCTGCGCATCGCGCGCCCAGAGCGTGACATCGCGCCGCCCGCCCGACTGGCCGGCGGCGTTGATGGCCAGGGCGGTGCCCCAGGCACCCGCCCCCAGGATGGCAATCCTCATCGCGGCGCCGGACGGGGTTTACTGGGCGGTGGCAGGCACTTGCTGCGCCTGCTGCTGCTCGTACATGGCCTGGAAGTTGATTTCAGCCAGGTGCACGGGCGGGAAGCCGGCGCGCTGGATCAGGTCGGCCACGTTGCCGCGCAGGTAGGGGTAGACGATCTGCGGGCAGGCGATGCCCATGATCGGGCCCATCTGTTCCTCGGGCAGGTTGCGGATTTCGAAGATGCCGGACTGCTTGGCCTCGACCAGGAACACGGTCTTGTCCTGGATCTTGGTCTGCACCGTGGCGGTGACGCTGATTTCGTACACGCCATCGGCCGCGGGCTTGGCTTCGACGCCCAGCTGGATGTCGACCGACGGCTGTTCCTGTTCGAGCAGGATGGCGGGCGAATTGGGCTGCTCCAGCGAGGCTTCCTTGAGGTAGATGCGCTGGATCTGGAAGATGGGGTCTTGGTCGGCCATGAGGTGCTTTCGGGTGGTTCGGACAAAGAAAAACCCGCCGGGGAAGACTGTTCCCGCAGCGGGCACGCGGCGATTATCGCCTCAGGCCGCCAGGCCCGAATGTGCGCTGGATCAACCCTGCAACAGGGGCAGCAGGCCGCCGCGCCCGTCCAGCGCGTGCAGGTCGTCGCAACCGCCAACATGGGTATCGCCGATGAAGATCTGCGGCACGCTGGTGCGGCCGGTGATCTGCGTCATCTGGGCGCGCACGTCGGGCCGGCCATCGACCACGATTTCCTCGAAATCGTGTACCCCGCGCTCACGCAACAGCGCCTTGGCGCGCATGCAGTAGGGACAGAAATCACTCGAATAGATCTTGACCTGGGCCATGGACGCACTCCGGCGGGATTTTCAGGACTTTTCGACGGGGAGACTGGCGGAACGCCAGGCGCCCATGCCACCCGTGAGCGAATGGGCGTTTTCGTAGCCCAGCTTTTTCGCAATGGCCACCGCCCGGCGCGAACGCGTGCCCGAGGCACACACCAGGATCAGGGGCGCGGTCTTGTTTTTGACCACGCTGCCCAGCTTGGCTTCCAGATCGCCCAGGGGCACGTTCTTGGCACCGCTGACGTGACCAGCGGCAAATTCGTCGGGGCCGCACACGTCCACCACGTTCGCCTTTTCGCGGTTGATCAGCTGCACCGCCTCGCTCGCGTTGAGCGAACCGGCGCCGGCGGTGCCGGACAACGTGGGCCACAGCAGCATGCCGCCAGAGGCCAGGGCGACCGCGATCAGGGTCCAGTTTTCGATGAAGAAACTCACGGGCAAACCTTTCAGAAGAGCCTGAGATTCTAAAATGTCCGGCTGACCTGCGCTGGCCACTCCCTGGAGGCCGTGCCGGCCAGCCCGTTCCGCCCTCTCCCAACACCGCCATCCCATGTACAAACTCGTCCTGATCCGCCACGGCGAATCCACCTGGAACCTCGAAAACCGCTTCACCGGCTGGACCGATGTGGAGCTCACCCCCACCGGCGTTTCGCAGGCCATGTCGGCCGGCAAGCTGCTCAAGGCCGAGGGTTACGAATTCGACGTCGCCTACACCTCGGTGCTCAAGCGCGCGATCCACACGCTGAACTACTGCCTGGACGAGATGGACCGCACCTGGCTGCCGGTGGTCAAGGACTGGCGCCTGAACGAGCGCCACTACGGCGGCCTGCAGGGCCTGAACAAGGCCGACATGGCCAAGCAGTACGGCGACGCGCAGGTGCTGGTCTGGCGCCGCAGCTACGACACCCCGCCGCCGGCGCTGGAAGCCAACGACCCGCGCAGCGAACGCGGCGACCGCCGCTACGCCCAGCTGCAGCCCGGGCAGGTGCCGCTGACCGAGTGCCTCAAGGACACCGTGGCCCGCGTCATGCCGTTCTGGAATGAGGTGCTGGCCCCCACCATCACCAGCGGCCAGCGCGTGGTCATTGCGGCGCACGGCAACAGCATCCGCGCCATGGTCAAGTACCTGGACGGCATTTCGGACGCCGACATCGTGAACCTGAACATCCCCAACGGCATCCCGCTGGTGTACGAGCTGGACGCCGACCTCAAGCCGATCAAGTCCTACTACCTGGGCGACGCCGAAGCCGCCGCCCGGGCCGCCGCCGCCGTGGCCAGCCAGGGCAAGGCCTGACAGAGCGCAGCGCCTTCAAGGAACCGAACCGCAGCCACCTCCTCCAAGGGAGGTATATTGGTCCGCGCAGCGCTGCGGTGACGTTCGTCACGGGGCCATTGAATTGGGGAACCAGATGGGTCAGAAGTTGAAAATTGCCGGGTGGGTGGCCATCGGAGCGGTGGCCGGGGCACTGACCACGGTGCAGTTCCAGGCGGTGGCGCGCGGCACGCTCGCCCCCCTGCCGTTGGAAGAGCTGCAGCAGCTCGCCGCGGTGTTCGGCATGGTCAAGTCCGACTACGTCGAGCCGGTGGACGAGAAAAAGCTCATCTCCGAGGCCATCTCGGGCATGGTTTCCAGCCTGGACCCGCATTCCCAGTACTTCGACAAGAAGTCCTTCAAGGAATTCCGCGAAGGCACCAGCGGCCGTTTCGTCGGCGTGGGCATCGAGATCACGATGGAGGACGGCCTGGTCAAGGTGGTGTCCCCGATCGAAGACTCGCCCGCCTTCCGCGCCGGGCTCAAGACCAACGACCTGATCACCAAGATCGACGACACCGCGGTCAAGGGCCTGACGATCAACGAAGCGGTCAAGCTCATGCGCGGCGAGCCGCGCACCAAGGTGCTGCTGACCATCTTCCGCAAGGACGAGAACCGCAGCTTCCCGGTCACCATCACGCGCGAAGAGATCAAGACCCAGAGCGTCAAGGCCAAGCGGATCGAACCCGGCTACGCCTGGGTGCGCGTCTCGCAGTTCCAGGACCGCACGGTCGAGGACTTCGCCCGCAAGGTCGAAGACCTGTACAAGCAGGACCCGAAAATCAAGGGCCTGGTGCTGGACCTGCGCAACGACCCGGGCGGCCTGCTGGACGCGGCCGTGGCCCTGTCGGCCGCCTTCCTGCCCGAAAACGTGACCGTGGTGTCCACCAACGGCCAGCTGGCCGACAGCAAGTTCACCTACACCACCGCGCCGCAGCACTACCTGCGCCGCGGCGGCACCGACCCGATCGAACGGCTGACCAAGGCCACCAACGGCGCGCTCAAGTCCGTGCCCCTGGTGGTGCTGGTCAACGAAGGCTCGGCCTCGGCCAGCGAGATCGTGGCCGGTGCGCTGCAAGACCACAAGCGCGCCACCCTGCTGGGCAGCCAGACCTTTGGCAAGGGCTCGGTGCAGACGGTGCGCCCCCTGGGACCGGACACCGGCATCAAGCTCACCACCGCGCGCTACTACACGCCCAGCGGCAACACCATCCAGGCCAAAGGCATTGTGCCCGACGTGATGGTGGACGAAACGCCCGAAGGCAACCTGTTCGCCGCGCTGCGCACCCGCGAAGCCGACCTGACCAAGCACCTGAGCAACGGCAAGGACGACAAACCGGCCACCGGGGCGATGAGCGACGCCGAACGCGCCGCCGAGCAGGCACGGGACCAAGAGCGAGAAGAAGCGCGCAAGAAGCTGGAAGAAGAAGCCAGAAAGAACCCGGGGCAGCGCCTGGTGCCCGAATTCGGCAGCGACAAGGACTTCCAGCTGCAGCAGGCCCTCAACCAGCTCAAGGGCAAGCCCGTGCTGGTGAGCAAGACGCAGACCGTGCGAACCGAAGAGAAGAAGGAAAACTGAGTTTTCCGCCGACCACCTTGGACGATACCCAGCTCCTGCGCTACTCGCGCCACATCCTGCTCAACGAACTCGGGGTCGAAGGGCAGGAACAGCTGCTCGCCTCGCATGCCCTGGTCATCGGCGCCGGTGGACTGGGTTCGCCCGTGGCGCTGTACCTGGGCAGCGCTGGCGTGGGCCGCATCACGGTGGTGGACCACGACACGGTGGACGCCACCAACCTGCAGCGCCAGATCGCACACACCCTGGCGCGCGTGGGCTCCCCCAAGGCCGCGTCGGTGCGCGAGGCGGTGGCCGCCATCAACCCCGACCCGCAGATCCACGCGGTGGTGCAGCGCGCCGACGAGGCCCTGCTCGACGAACTCGTGCCCCAGGCCGACGTGGTGCTCGACTGCACCGACAACTTCCACACCCGGCACCTGATCAACCGCGCCTGCGTGCGGCACCACAAGCCGCTGGTCTCGGGCGCCGCCATCCGCATGGACGGCCAGCTCAGCGTGTTCGATGCCCGCAGCCCGGGCAACCCCTGCTACGCCTGTGTGTTCCCGGAAGACAGCGGCGTGGAAGAAACCCGCTGCGCCACCATGGGCGTGTTCGCGCCGCTGGTGGGCATCGTGGGCACCATGCAGGCGGCCGAGGCGCTCAAGATCCTCAGTGGCCTGGGCTCGCGCCTGGTCGGCCAGCTGCTGATGATCGACGGCCGCGACATGGCGTTCAACACCATCGGCCTGCCGCAGAACCCGCAGTGCAGCGTCTGCGGCGCCCCACACGGCTGATCCTCACGGGCGTGGTGGCATCGGGCAAGGCCCGTGGCGGCGGCGGAAATCGCGCGGCGGCTCGGGTGACGCGGCGGTAAACAAACCCTTCTTCTGCGCCCGCGCCTGGGCCTCCTCTTGCGCAAAAGGCCCTTCGCTGTGACGCCAGCGGTACGACCAGGCTTGCCCCTGCTGGACCATGAACGCCCCCACGTCATCGCCCCCATGCTGCAGGCGCACCAGCGCACGGCCGTAGTCGTCGTGGCTGCGCTCGCGCACCGTCACCACCTGCCGCAGCACCCGCGCGGCCAGCGCGTCGCGTGACGCGACGCCGCCGTCCTGGCAGATCTCGGGCGCATCCAGCCCATCCAGCCGCAGCTTGCGGTAGCGACCACCGTCCAGCGGCTGCACCCACAGGGTGTCGCCGTCGAACACGCGGGTGACCCGCGCTTCGTAAACTTTGTCCGCTCGGGGCGAAGCCGCTGACGCCGCGAACGCAAGAACTGAGCAGAGCACCAGGAGCAGCGCCCGGAAGTGCCAGGGCACCGGTGGAACCGGCTTAGCCGGGCCACAGGGTGCACCCCCCCACCGGGGGAAAGCCGCAAAGCGGCGCAGGGGGGACATCTCTACACCGCCATGTACCGGCCAGGCCGGTGGTTGATCGCCAGCGTCATGTTCAGCACCACCGCGCCCAGCACCGACCAGGCGATCTGCGGCCAGTCCACCACGGCAAAGGCGGCCAGCACGATGGCGCAGTCGAAGGCCATCTGCACCTGGCCCGCGCGCCAGCCAAAGCGCTCCTGCAGGTACAGCACCAGCACATTGAATCCACCCAGGCTGGCCCGGTGACGGAACAGCATCAACATGCCCGCCCCCATCAGCAAACCGCCCGCGACGGCCGCGAAACCGGTGGACAGCTGGTCGAAGTGGACCCAGAGCGGCACCCACTGCGCGAATGCGGCCAGCAAGCCCACGGCGGCAAAGGTCTTGAGCGTGAACACCTTGCCCATGCGCTTGAGCGCAAGCCCGTAGAACGGCAGGTTGATCAGGAAGAACACCAGGCTGAAGTTCCAGCCCGTGGCGTAGTGCAGCAAAAAGGCCAGTCCCGCCGTGCCGCCGGTGAGCAAGCCGCCGTGGCGGAACATGACCACCCCCAGCGCCACGAACAGCGTGCCGGCCAACAGGGCCTGCACGTCTTCGTGCGGCCGGTGGCGAGCGGTGGACAGGTCTGGGGTGGGGGCGGCATCGCCGGGGGGATTCATGGCAGCACTCACGGCGGGCACTCAAGGCAAGGGTCGGGAAGCCGCGCAGTATCGCGCAACCCGTCGGGGGTCCCGCTTGACCCAGGTCAGGGAAAGGTCCAGTCGCCGGGGTCGGCCAGGTCGAACGCCGGGTGGAACCGCACCGTGCCCATGGGAATCAGGCGCTCGAACGGCCGCACCAGAAAGCAGCCCGGTGGCGCGCCTTCGAGCCGCAGCGCCGGCGTGGAACGAAAGCCGAAGCGACCGTGGTACGCCGGCTCGCCCAGCACCACACACCCGGCCGCGCCCAGCTGGCGCAGGGTGCGCAGCCCGTGCCAGACCAGGGCCGCGCCGACCCCCGCGCCCTGCGCGTCGGGCGCCACCGACAAGGGCCCCATGCTGTGCCAGCCGGTGGCGCCGCCGGTGATGCTGATGGGCGCGAAAGCGGCATGCCCCACCACCCGCCCCCCTCGGTGGGCCACCAGCGACAGGCTGAGGGCGCCGGCGCTTCGCAAGGCGTCCACGATCTGGGCTTCGGTCTGGCGGCTGTGAGGATGTTCGCGGAACGCGTCCTCCGTGACGGCACGGATGGCCGCCACGTCGGCAGGTGCTTCGGTGCGCACATGGACATCGGACGACACGGTCTGCATTCGGCCCCTCTGACAAGTGCTCGCAGCTTAAGCGCAGCGGGTGGGGCGCGGCAAGCGACGCAGCAAACGGCCTTGCATCGCGGTCAGGCGCTGACGATCCACCCCTCCAGGGGGTCGAAGTCGGGCAGGCCGTAGCGGACATCCCCTTGCCCCTGCCGGTGCTGCGCCCAGGCGGCTTGCAGCAGGCAGAGCACGGCGTCCAGCCGGTCGCCCGTGGGGTCGGCGGCCAGGTCGTCGCGCTGTGCGTGGCTCAGCTTCAGGCGCAGGCCGGTGCCGTGCAGCAAGGGCGCCAGCCCCGCCTCCAGGGCGTCGATCAGCGTCTTGCGGGCGATCAGGCGCTCCGGCGTCTGCCGGGCTTTGTCGTCGCTTTTGTAGCTGGTGCTGCCCAGCACGCTGCGCGCCAGCAGGCCGGGATAGGCCTCCAGCGCCACGCGGTCCGGGTCGCCTGCGGCCAGGCCCGGGAAACTGACCCCTGCGGCCCGCAGGCGTGGCACGCCCGCGTGCAGCATGAAGGCCACCGGGGGATTCACCCACTTCATGCTGGGGCTGGCGCCGGCCGGGCCGTCGGTGGCGCGGTGGGCGAACTTGCCGCCGACCGGCCGGGCATCGCAGAACGCCGCAAAGGCGTCGCGGATCTGGGGGCGGCTGAGGCTGGCGTAGTGCGCCATGCAGGCCGCCCAGTCAGTGGGCCAGCCCAGGGTTTCAATCAGCTCGCGCGGCAGGCCGAACGGCAGGTCGAAACCGCCGACCCAGGGGCCGGGATCGCCCAGCCGCGCGGCCCAGGCGTCCAGGGTTTCGAAGGTTTCGATGCGCTCCAGCAGCACCCGGCCCCGGTCGGCACGACCAACGGCCAGGGTGATGGGTTTGCGGCGGGACGGTGCGCTGCTGAAGTCGCAGCCCAGCAGGGTGATCAAGTCAGATCAGGCGCGGCCGATGATGCTGGCGGTCGCCATCAGCTCTTCCAGCAGCGCCAGCGAGACCTTGCCCGAGACGCTGTAGGGATCAAACTCGGGCTTTTCCGAATACTTGAGCACGATGGACGTGTTGAGCTTGGACAGGTTCACCTGGCCCATGGTCCAGCCGCCGAAGCGGCGTTCGGAGATTTCTTCGTAGTGCAGCAGCACCACGTCGGAATGGCGCACATCGCCCGCGATGTGGTTGTAGAGCCGGTTGACCGCGTCGCGCCCGCCTTCGATGGCCTGCAGGAACACGCCGCCGCCGTAGCACAGCACACCAGTGATGCCGTTGTGCAGGTTGTGGGCGCGCGAGGCTTCGAGGATGGATTCGATGGCGGACTTGGAACAGTCCTTGTCCACCGCGCGGCTGACGTAGAGCAGGCGTACCAGCATGGTGTGGGGCGATCAGGAGTTGCGGGGAATGAGCGAGAGGAATTCGCGGCGCAGGTTCGGGTCTTTGAGGAACACGCCGCGCATGACCGAGTTGATCATCTTGCTGTCCATGTCCTTCACGC
>NZ_JASJOY010000104.1:0-7907 GCF_031426985.1 Hydrogenophaga sp. | reverse complement strand
GGCCTGCAGGGCTGCCTGCGCCTGGGCCGCATGAAGGACGAAGGCACGGCCGCGGTCGAGATCACCAGCATCCTCAAGCGCAACAGCTGCGGCAAGGCGCTGGACATCGCCCGCATGAGCCGCGACATGATGGGCGGCAACGGCATCAGCGACGAGTTCGGCGTGGCCCGCCACCTGGTGAACCTGGAAGTGGTCAACACCTACGAAGGCACGCACGACGTGCACGCGCTGATCCTGGGTCGGGCAATCACCGGGATTGCGGCGTTTGCGAATTGATTGGTTTTGCTGTCACCAACAAGAAGGGCTGCCGATGGCAGCCCTTCTTGTTTTATTCAAGGTCTATTGACGCGACTTTGAATTGACACGATCAATGAGGCCTTCACATGCCCAACATCAACCGCTCAGAGAACACCCTTACTCAGGTGTGCCACATTTCCCAGGCTTGGCCATTTCCAGTCCAGCCACGGCCTTCTTGCCTGCTTCCTCGCTGACCAGTTCAACCCCTGCACCGCCAACAAAAACGCCCATTTTGATGAACTGCCGAACGAAGTAATTCCGCCCCGCATCGAACAACATCTCCAGGGTGTTGGCCGAAAACTCCGACTCCGTGTCGATCTTGTGAACCTTGCCACCCTCGACCTCTGTGTAGAAGAACACGTCCGCCGCGCTCTCTCCAAGGCACTTGCCATCAACCAAAACATCCTTCTTGAGCGCTTTTCCGACAAAACTGTCGCGATAGATGTAAACACCGGCCTGACCCGGGCGCGGAGCGTTGAATTCTTTGGCCTTGGCAGATGCCGCCTTGTCAGCCATCTCCACCGAAGCACAACCCGAGAGAATCACCAGCGCGCCAAGCACAACAAGGGCACGAGTTTTCATTGCAATATTTCCTTCCTGTTTAATTGATTTTGCGCTGATGCAGGCATCAGCGCAGTCCGTCGCCCTGATACAACCACCATCCTCTTGTGAGTCTTCGGTGCACAGAGCGCAATCGATTGTCGCACGCCGCTGGCGACCATCAGACGAATCCAATCGGGCAGGCAATTCACCTCTTCGTCTCCGCCTTCAACGCCCGCACGACGGCGTCAGGGCCATCTCAGTTCATCGCCATGGGTCATGGCGGACCGGCAGAACGGGTCAATACAGGTAGACGGCGCAAAGGCAATGGCGAGGCGGCGAGGTGGGCAATGGATCGGATCTGTTCGCGGTCGTGCAGGGCACCTTCTGGGGGTGGGCTGGATGGATCCCTGCATGTGGTCATGGTCAAGAACCGATCGCAGTCGCAACGCGGATGACGAAGCGCTCATCCACACGGCACTCGCGGCACACGCGACTGGCTTGCTGACAGGGGATGACGATTTGCCTTCGGTTCCGGCCATGGGAGGCCAGTGCGTATTCACACCAGAACAAGCCCTGGGCGCCTGGCGTTCGACCGGATGGCAGACACCACGATCAAGGGGTCGCCGCCACGCCATCCACCCCCCGCGCCGCCAGCGCATCCCGGATCGCGCGCAGGTGCGTCAGGTCGGTGCCACAGCACCCGCCCCAGACGTTCAGGCGAGGCAGCGCGCTCTTGAGCCCGCGGTAGCGTTGCGCCAGGTCCTGCGGGTCGCCCAGGTCCAGTTCGGTGGCGGCGTCGAGTTCGGCGTGTGACTTCTGCGAGGCGTTGGCGCGCACGCAGCGGATGCGCCCGACCCAGGGCTCTGACGTGTGCAGCGCCGCCATGAAGTGGGCCGGATGGGCGCAGTTGATGGCGAAGTAGGCGGGCGGTGCGGACGCGTCCACCCGCTCAATCGCCTCGCCCAGCGTCTCGCCGCTGGGCAGGCGCCCGTCGGTCTCGACCGTGAAGGACAGCGACACCGGCAGGTCGACCCGGCGAGCGGCCAGGGCGATGCCCAGCGCCTCGGACGAGTCCGTCATGGTCATGGCCGCAAGCATGTCCACGCCGCCCGCGGCAAGCGCCTGGGCCTGCGGCGTGTGGTAGTCGGCCGCGTCCGCCACGCTGTGGGGCGCGTCGGCGACGTAGCCATCGCCCCTGGGGCCGATGACGCCGCCGACCACGATGGGGCCGCTCAGGCGCGGCGCCCACTCGTCGCGCAGTGCGCAGGCGGTGCGGGCCGCCAGGGTGTTGGTCGCCCGCAGCCGCTCGGCGTCCAGGCCCAGCAGGGCGGCCCAGACGGGGTTGGCGCGCCAGGTCGGGGTGTCGAGCAGGTAGCCGGCGCCGGGTGTGTCGGCGCACAGCGCGAGGTAGGACGCGTAGTAGCTTTTCAGCCGCTCGCGGCCGGGTTCGTCATCGAGCAGCACGAAGGCCGCGAAGTGCGGCAGATCGACGCCCTGATGGAACATGAGGGTGGTTTCCAGGCCGCCGTCGCAGAGGAACGTGCCGCCGGAAAGCTGGGGAAGTGTGCGGGCCATGGGCATGCTCCTGCGCTGGACACACCAAGATGGGCGCCCAACCATACGCCGGCCATGGCGCGCATGCAAAGGCCATGACCCTGGCCTTCACGCGGTTCTACGCCTGCCACAAGCCGACCACCCAGTACACCGCGATCGCCATCTGCACCGCGAAGGCGGTGAACCGGGCCGTGACGGCGGCGGGCGAGGTCGAGGCGAGGTGGATGAGGGACTGCAGGACCCGCGCACCGAGCAGCACCCAGGCCAGCGGATCGGTGACGGCCGCGCGGCCCGCGACCACCGCCAGCAGCATGAGCCCGCCGAAGATGGGCAGGCCTTCCACGCAGTTGGCGTGTGCGCGGGCCAGGCGCTGCATGAAGGGCGAGAGCTTGGCGTTGTCGGGGCTGAACCCGTTGGCGGGCACGGCGCCGGTGAGCACGAGCCAGGAGCGGATGGCCTCCATGAGGACCAGCAGAAACAGGGTCCAGGCGATGAACCCGAGAAGCGCTTGCAGCGAGACGGCCATGGTGCAGACTCCCCGGCTGCCGGCGTGGACGACCTGCCACGGGGTGAGCGTGCAGCCACAAGCACTGTAGCCCGAAGCCCCACCGCTGGCACGCATTCTGTTAGCTTGCGGCCATGGCCCTGTCACTGGACTTTCTTGCCCTGCCCCTGCTCGTCGGCGCCGCGCTGGTGTTCCTCAGCGTGCTGGCGGGCGTGGTGTCGGCGCGGGCGGGGGTGTCCTTCCTGCTGGTGTTCCTGCTGGCCGGGGTGCTGGCAGGGGAGGACGGGCCGGGCGGGCTGGTGTTCGACGACTTCCGGCTGAGCTTCTGGGTCGGCAACGTGGCGCTGGCCGTCATCTTGCTGGACGGGGGCCTGCGCACCGATTTCGTCACCTTTCGCACCGGTTTGAAGCCCTCCTTGCTGCTGGCCACGCTGGGGGTGCTGGTGTCGGCCGGCATCACCGGCGCGGCGGCGCACTGGCTGCTGGACCTGAGCTGGCCGCTGGCGCTGCTGGTGGGCGCCATCGTGGGCTCCACCGACGCGGCGGCGGTGTTCTCGCTGCTCAAGTCCTCGGGCGTGCGGTTGAACGAACGCGTGGCCGCGACGCTGGAAATCGAATCGGGCATGAACGACCCGATGGCGGTGTACCTGACGCTGGCCTGCATCGGCGTGGCGCTGGCGTCCACCACCGGCGGCGGGGTGCCCGCGGGGCACGGGCTGGCCTGGCAGGAGGTGTTGCAGACGCTGGCGCTGCAATTCGGGGGCGGCGCGGCGCTGGGGCTGACAACGGGTTACGCCTTGGCCGAGTTGCTCAAGCGCCTGGGCCGCGGGGCAGACGGGGGCGGCGGCATCCGCGCGCTGCTGCTGGTCTCGGGCGGGCTGAGCGTGTTCGCGGCCGCCACCTGGCTGGGCGCTTCGGGCTTTCTGGCGGTCTACGCCCTGGGCGTGGTGGTGGGCAACCGGGCGCGGCGGCTGGTGCGTTCGTCGCTGTCGGCCATGGACGGCTACGCCTGGCTGGCGCAGGCGGGCCTGTTCCTGCTGCTGGGCCTGCTGGTGACCCCTTCGCAGTTGTTGCCCACGCTGGGGCCGGCGCTGGGCGTGTCGCTGGTGCTGATGGGGGTGGCGCGGCCACTGGCGGTGTGGCTGTGCCTGGCACCGCTTCGGTTTCCGGCGGGCGAGATCGCCTTCATCTCGTGGGTGGGGTTGCGCGGAGCGGTGCCCATCGTGCTGGCGGTGTTCCCGCTGATGGCGGGTGTGCCGGGCGCCCCCACCTTCTTCAACGTGGCGTTTGTGGTGGTGCTCACCTCGCTGCTGCTGCAGGGCACGACCATCGCCTGGAGCGCACGGCGCCTGGGCCTGGCGCTGCCCGAGCCGGACGATGCGCAGGCCAGCCGGCTGGTGTTCGGCGACTTCGTGATCGACGGCAGCACGCCCATGGACACGCTGTGCGCGTTCTACGGCCTGCCGCCGCCGGCCGAGGGCACGCCCGACGTGGCCGCCTGGCTGCGCGAGGAAATCCGCCGCCCGCCGGTGGTGGGCGACAGCGCCCTGCTGGGCAACGCCGAGTTGAGCGTGCGCCGCATGGACGGCGAGCGCATCGCGCGGGTGGGCATCAAGCTGGGTTGACGCCCGGCGACCGCAGGGCCGTGGGTTATATTAATAACCCATCGGTCAGTAACGCCATGCCCTCCACGCCCACCGCATCCGCCCAAGCTAGTGCCACCCGCCAGCGCCGCAAGCAGGCCCGCCCGGGGGAGCTGCTGGACGCCGCACTCGCCCTGTTCGTTGAAAAAGGGTTTGCCGCCACGCGGGTGGACGAAGTGGCCGCGCGGGCGGGCGTGTCCAAGGGCACGCTGTTCCTGTACTACCCGAGCAAGGAAGACCTGTTCAAGGCCGTGATCCACGAGACGCTGGCGGGGCGGTTCAATGAGTGGAACGCCGAGTTCGACGCGTTTGAAGGCAGCAGCGCCGAGCTGGTGCGCTACTGCCTGCACAGCTGGTGGGAGCGCATCGGCATGACGCCCGCCTCGGGCATCACCAAGCTGGTGATGAGCGAGGCCGGCACCTTCCCCGAGGTGGCGGCCTATTACCAGCAGCACGTCATCAACCCCGGCCACGACCTGCTCAAGCGCATCCTGCAGCGCGGGGTGGACCGCGGCGAGTTCCGCCCCATGAACCTGGAGTACGCGGTCTACAGCCTGATCGCGCCCATGATCTTCCTGCTGACCTGGAAACATTCCATGGCACCGTGCTGCCCGCCCAGCCAGCAGATCGAGCCCAAGGCCTTCATCGACAGCCAGGTGGGCCTGCTGCTCAATGGCATGCTGGCCCGCCCCTGACCCTTTCCAAAAAAACAGAGACAGACCCATGAGCCCGCAAACGCACCCGCACCAACGTCCCGCCTGGCTCAAATGGCTGTTGCTGGCCCTGCTGATCGCGGGCATTGCGTTTGGTGTGGCGCGGGCCCTGCAGAAACGCGCGGCGCAGCGCGCCACGGCCGACACCGCCGCCGCGGCCCTGCAGCAGGCGCCGGTATACGAAGTGGCCGCGCAAGACGTGGCGCGCGTGCAGCGCCTGGCGCTGGACCAGGCGGTGGCGGTGTCGGGCTCGCTCAAGGCGCTGCAGACGGCGGCCATCAAGGCGCGCGCCGCCGGCGAGGTGCAGGGCCTGAGCAAGCGCGAAGGCGATGCCGTGAAGGCCGGCGAGGTGCTGGCCCGCATCGACAGCACCGAGGCCGCGGCCCGCGTGCGCCAGGCCGACGAACAGGCCCGTGCCGCGCAGGCGCAGGTGGCCATTGCCCAGCGCAATGTCGACAACAACCAGCAGCTGGTGCGGCAGGGCTTCATCTCGACCACGGCACTGGACACCACGACCGGCAACCTGAACGCGGCACTGGCCACCCACCGCGCGGCATTGGCGGCGCTGGACATCGCGCGCAAGGGCGCGGCCGACACCACGCTGCGTTCGCCGCTGAACGGGCAGATCGCCGCGCGCCTGGTGCAGAACGGCGAGCGCGTGGGCGTGGACGCCCGCCTGCTGGAGGTGGTGGACCTCTCGGCTTTTGAACTGGAAGCGGCGCTGGCCCCGGCCGACGCCGCCGCGGTGCAACCGGGCCAGAAGGCCTTGCTGACGGTGGAAGGCCTGGCGCAACCGGTGGCGGCCACGGTGGCGCGCATCAACCCCAGCGTGCAGGCGGGCAGCCGCAGCGTGCTGGTCTACCTGCGCGTGCCCGCGGTGGCCGGCATGCGCCAGGGCCTGTTCGCGCAGGGGCAGATCGTCATCGGCCAGCTGCAGGCCAGTGCCGTGCCGCTGTCGGCCGTGCGCAACGACAAGCCCGCGCCCTATGTGCAGGTGCTGGCAGCCGATCAGGTGGCGCACGTGCCCGTGGCACTGGGCCGCCAGGGCCAGCACGGCGGCGAGGCCATGCTGGTGGTGGACGGCGTGACCGGCCTGGGCGAAGGCGCCACCGTGCTGCGCGCCACGGCGGGCAGCCTCCGCGAAGGCACGGCGGTGAAGCTGGCCGCCCCCGCGGCCACAGCAGCCACAGCAGCCACAGCAGCCACAGCAGCCACAGCGGCCACGGCACCGGCCCCGGCCGCTAAACCCTGAAAGCCCGGCCATGTGGTTCACCCAGGTATCGCTGCGCAACCCGGTCTTCGCGACCATGGTGATGCTGGCCCTGATGGTGCTGGGGCTGTTCAGCTTCCAGCGCCTGAAGGTGGACCAGTTCCCCAACATCGACTTCCCGGTGGTGGTGGTGACCACCCAGTACCCCGGCGCCTCGCCCGAGATCGTGGAGAACGAGGTCACCAAGAAGGTGGAGGAGTCGGTCAACGCCATCGCCGGCGTGAACGCGCTGACCTCGCGCAGCTACGAAGGCCAGTCGGTCGTCATCATCGAATTCCAGCTGCACATCGATGGCCGCAAGGCGGCCGAAGACGTGCGCGAAAAAATCGCACTGCTGCGTCCCACCCTGCGCGACGAGGTCAAGGAGCCCGCGGTGCTGCGCTTCGACCCGGCCTCGCGCGCGATCTGGTCGGTGGCCGTGTTGCCCGACGCATCCTCGGCCCCCACGCTCCCCGCTGCGCGTGGTTCGCTGCCCCCCCAGGGGGCCGCCCCCGCCTTGGGGCGGCCCGGCGGCGGAGTCGACGCGAAACAACCCAGCGCGGTCGAACTCACCACCTGGGCCGAACAGACGCTGAAAAAACGCATGGAGAACGTGCGCGGTGTGGGCTCGGTCACACTGGTGGGCGGCACGCGACGCGCGGTCAACATCGACCTCGACCCGGCCGCCATGGAGGCCCTGGGCGTGACAGCCGACCAGGTGGTGGCCGCCGTGCGCAGCGAGAACCAGGACCTGCCGGTGGGCACCCTCAAGGACGCCGAGCGCGACCGCGTGGTGCAGGTGCTGGCGCGCATGCAGAACCCGCGCGACTTCAGCCAGATCATCGTGGCGCGGCGCGGCGGCAGCCCGGTGCGGCTGGGCCAGGTGGCGCGCATCAGCGACGCCACGCAGGAGGTGGAAAGCCTGGCGCTCTACAACGGACAGCGCACCCTGTTGCTGCAGGTGCAGAAGGCACAGGACGAGAACACCATCGCCGTCACCGACGGCCTCAAGAAGGTGGTGGACGAGCTGCAGGCGCAGCTGCCACCGGGCGTAAAGCTCGAACCCATTGCCGACGGCTCACGGCCGATCCGCGTGTCGGTCGACAACGTGCGCCGCACCCTGATCGAAGGCGCCCTGCTCACCATCGCCATCGTTTTCCTGTTTCTCAACAGCTGGCGCTCGACCGTCATCACCGGCCTGACGCTGCCCATCGCGCTGGTGGGCACCTTCTTCTTCATGAACCTGTTCGGCTTCACCATCAACATGATCACGCTGATGGCGCTGACCCTGTCGGTGGGCCTGCTGATCGACGACGCCATCGTGGTGCGCGAGAACATCGTGCGCCATGTGCAGATGGGCAAGCGCCCGTTCGACGCCGCCATGGACGGCACGCAGGAGATCG
>NZ_JASJOY010000103.1:0-9722 GCF_031426985.1 Hydrogenophaga sp. | reverse complement strand
CTGGTGGACGGCATCAAGCGCGCCACCGACGTGATGATCGCCGGCAAGGTCGCCTGCGTGGCCGGTTATGGCGATGTGGGCAAGGGCTCGGCCCAGGCCCTGCGCGCCCTGAGCGCCCAGGTCTGGGTGACCGAGATCGACCCGATCAACGCCCTGCAGGCCGCGATGGAAGGCTACAAGGTCGTGACCATGGAGTACGCCGCCGACAAGGCCGACATCTTCGTGACCACCACCGGCAACCGAGACGTGATCACGTTCGAGCACATGGCCGCCATGAAGGACCAGGCCATCGTCTGCAACATCGGCCACTTCGACAACGAGATCCAGGTCGCCAAGCTGGAGGAAAAGTGCCAGTGGGAAGAGATCAAGCCCCAGGTCGATCACGTGATCTTCCCGGACGGCAAGAAGATCATCCTGCTGGCCAAAGGCCGCCTGGTGAACCTGGGCTGCGGCACCGGCCACCCCAGCTTCGTGATGTCGTCGTCGTTTGCCAACCAGACCATCGCGCAGATCGAGCTGTTCTGCCACCCCGAAGGCTACGACGTGGGCAAGGTCTATGTGCTGCCCAAGCACCTGGACGAGAAGGTCGCGCGCCTGCACCTGAAGAAGGTCGGCGCCATGCTGAGCGAGCTGAGCGACGAGCAGGCGGCTTACATCGGCGTGCCGAAGAACGGCCCGTACAAGCCCGATACGTATCGGTATTGATCACCGATGCGCGCTGACCAGTTGCTCGTCGAGCGAGGCCTGGCCGCGTCGCGTTCGCAGGCCCAGCGGCTGATCGCTGCGGGTGTGCGCTGGCGCCTGCCCGGCGGCGACTGGAAGGCCGTCGCCAAGAACGGCGAGGAGTTGCGCGAGACGGTGGAGCTGGAGCTGCTGGACACGGCGGAATCGCGTTTCGTTTCGCGCGGCGGTCTCAAGCTCGACGGTGCACTCACCCACTGCGGCCTCGACGTGAGCGGCCTGCGCTGCCTCGACGTGGGGCAGAGCAGCGGCGGTTTCACCGACTGCCTGCTGCAGCGCGGCGCCGCGCAGGTGGTGGGCGTGGACGTGGGCCAGGGCCAGCTGCATCCGCAGCTGCGCAGCGATCCGCGCGTGGTCTGCATCGAGAAGTGCAACGCACGCGAGCTGACGGCGCAGCAACTGGTGGAAGCGGGTGGCGCAGCGGCGGCGGCGCCGTTCGACCTGATCGTCGGCGACCTGTCCTTCATCTCGCAGACCCTGGTCTGGCCGGCCATCGTGCCGCTGTTGAAGCCCGCCGGCCACCTGCTGATGCTGGTCAAGCCGCAATTCGAGTTGCAGCCCGAACACATCGGCAAGGGCGGGCTGGTGAAAGACGCGGCCAGTTACGCGCTGGTCAGGCAACGCATCGAGCAGGCCTGTGAAGACCTCGGCCTGACGCTGCGCGACTATGTTGAAAGCGCCATCACCGGTGGTGATGGCAACCGGGAGTTTTTTGTATGGGCCTGCCCCTGAGTTTTGAATTTTTCCCGCCCAAGACGCCCGAGGGCGTCGAGAAGCTGCGCGCGGTGCGCCAGGCGCTGTATGCGCTGCAGCCCGAGTTCTGCTCGGTGACCTACGGCGCCGGCGGCTCCACGCAAGACGGCACGTTGCAGACCGTGCAGGCCATCCTGGACGAGGGCCAGCAAGGCGCTTCGCACTTCACCTGCGTCGGCGCTTCGCGCGATTCGGTGCGCGAGAAGCTGGCGCTGTTCCGGTCCATGGGCCTGCGCCGCCTGGTGGCGCTGCGCGGTGATTTGCCCAGCGGCTACGGCAGCATGGGCGAGTTCCGCTACGCCGCCGATCTGGTGGCCTTCATCCGCGCCGAGACGGGCGACCACTTCCATCTGGAGGTGGCGGCCTACCCCGAGATGCACCCGCAGGCCCGGTCCCCCGAGGCCGACCTGCAGGCCTACGTGGCCAAGGTCAAGGCCGGTGCCAGCTCGGCGATCACGCAGTTCTTCTTCAACGCCGACGCCTACTTCCGCTTTGTGGACGACGCGCGCAAGCTGGGCGCCGACGTGCCCGTGGTGCCGGGCATCATGCCCATCATCAACTCCAGCGGCCTGCTGCGTTTTGCCGACAGCTGTGGCGCCGAGGTGCCGCGCTGGATCCGCCTGCGGCTGCAGGCCTTTGGCGACGACACCGAATCCATCAAGGCCTTCGGCCTGGACGTGACGACCGCCCTGTGTGACCAACTGCGCAGCGCCGGTGTGCCAGCGCTGCACTTCTACACCATGAACCAGAGCGTGGCGACGCTGGCCATCGTCAAACGGCTGGGCTTGGGCTAAGGTTCGGGTCCTGGCGCCCCAAGAGCGCAGGAGGAACCACCATGCCCCACTCGTCCCGTCGTCTGATCCGCAGTCGCCCGCGTCCCCGCACGGCGTCGGCCCTGCTCGCTTTTGCTCTGGCCGGGTGCGCAGTGCCCCACAAGGCACCGGCACCCGCCAAGGTGGCCACCGCCGGCCCGCTGGCGCCGGTGTCTGCGATGCCGCCGTCCCGGCCGGCGCCGGTCGCGGCGAGCGCCGCGCCCGCCGGGCCCGCTCCCCTGGGCGAGCCGGTGGTGCTGATCGCTCCGCTGGAGGGGGGTGATGCCATCACCGCCGCCGATGCCGAACCCACCGTGCCGGGGGCCCGGTCGGGCAAACCCCTCGCGCAGGGCATGGCGTCTTGGTACGGGCCGGGGTTCCATGGCCGCCGCACCGCCAACGGCGAGCGCTACGACATGCACGCGCTGACCGCCGCCCACAAGACCCTGCCCTTCGGCACCAAGGTGCGGGTGCGCAGCGTGCGCACCGGCAAAGAGGTGGTGGTGCGCATCAACGACCGCGGCCCCTACAAACACAGCCGCATCATCGACCTGAGCCTGGGTGCGATCACGGCGCTGGGCCTGCGCCACCGCGGCGTGACCGAGGTGGTCTTGCTGCGAGAATGATCTTCGCTGCGCGGTTTCCCAGGCGTGGCGACACCCCCCCTCAGGAGATCCGCAAGATGAAAATCGAAACCATTGCCGTGCACGGCGGCTACCAGCCCGACCCCACCACCAAGGCCGTGGCGGTGCCGATTTACCAGACCGTGGCCTACGCCTTCGACGACACGCAGCACGGTGCCGACCTGTTCGACCTCAAGGTCGCGGGCAACATCTACAGCCGCATCATGAACCCCACCAACGGCGTGCTCGAAGCGCGCCTGGCGGCGCTCGAAGGCGGCGTGGGCGCACTGGCCATGGCCTCGGGCATGGCGGCCATCACAGCGGCGATCCAGACCATCGCCGAGAGCGGCGACAACATCGTCTCGGCCTCCACGCTGTACGGCGGCACCTACAACCTGTTCGCCCACACCTTTCCGCAGCAGGGCATCACGGTGCGCTTCGCCGACCCGCGCGATCCGGCCGCGTTCGCCGCGCTGATCGACGAGCGCACCAAGGCGATCTACTGCGAGTCCATCGGCAACCCGCTGGGCAACGTGACCGACATCGGCGCGCTGGCCAAGGTGGCGCACGCCGCCGGTGTGCCGCTGATCGTGGACAACACCGTGACCAGCCCCTACCTGTGCCGTCCGTTCGAACACGGTGCCGACATCGTGGTGCACTCGCTCACCAAATACCTGGGCGGCCATGGCACCACCATCGGTGGCGCCATTGTGGACAGCGGCAAGTTCCCCTGGGCCGAACACAAGGCCCGCTTCAAGCGCCTGAACGAACCCGACGTGAGCTACCACGGCGTGGTCTACACCGAGGCCCTGGGCGCCGCCGCCTACATCGGCCGCGCGCGCGTGGTGCCGCTGCGCAACATGGGCGCGGCGTTGTCGCCCATGAACGCGTTCCAGATCCTGCAGGGCATCGAGACCCTGGCGCTGCGCATGGACCGCATCTGCGAGAACGCGGTCAAGATCGCCACGCACCTGCAGAACCACCCCAAGGTGGCCTGGGTCAACTACGCCGGCCTGCCCGGTCACAAGGACCACGCGCTGGTGCAGCAATACATGGGCGGCCGCGCCTCCGGCATCATCAGCTTCGGCCTCAAGTCCGGTGACGCTATCGCCGCCGGCACGCGCTTCCAGGACGCGCTGCAGCTCTTCACCCGCCTGGTCAACATCGGCGACGCCAAGTCGCTGGCCTGCCACCCGGCCACCACCACGCACCGCCAGCTCAATGCCGACGAGATGAAGAAGGCCGGCGTGAGCCCCGACATGGTCCGCCTGTCGATCGGCATCGAGCACATCGACGATCTGATGGCCGATCTGGAGCAGGCCCTGGAAAAAGTGTGACCCCCCTGCGCCGCTGCGCGGCTTCCCCCCTGGAAGGGGGGACGGCGCCTGTGGCCGGGCGAAGCCCGTTCCACGGCGCCCGCTGGATGGGGCACGCGCTCCGGCCGGCGCGCTGGAAGTGCGCCGGTCGCGCTGGCCGCCTTGTTCAGCGTTCGTCGTAGCTGACCACCAGCGTGTCGGTGGTCGGCCGTGCCTGGCAGCTGAGCACGAAGCCCTTGTCGGTCTCCCAGGGTTCGAGGGTGAAGTTCTTGTCCATCTGCACCGCGCCCTCCATCACTTTGGCGCGGCAGGTGCAGCAGACGCCGCCGCGGCACGACCAGGGCAGGTCCAGCCCGGCGTTGAGCGCCACGTCCAGCACCTTCTCGTCCTTGCCCATGCGCAGCTGGTGCGGCTTGCCGTCGAGCACCACGGTCAGCGCCACCTCGCCATCGGTGCGCACGGCCGGGTGGCCGAGCACGGCGGCCTGGCGCTGACCAGGGGGCAGGGCGTCGAGCTTGGGGGAGGTGAAGCGTTCGGTGTGGATGCGGTCGGGCCGCACGCCGGCGCCGAGCAGGGCCTGCTCGGTCGCTTCGATCATGGCTTCGGGGCCGCAGACGAACACCTCGTCCATGCTGCCCACCGGCAGCAGTGCGGCGATGACCTCGCGCACCTTGTCGCCGTCGATGCGGCCTTCGAGCAGCGGCACCTCCTGCGCCTGGCGCGAGAGCACGTGGATCAGCGTGAGGCGGCCGGGGTAGCGGTCCTTGAGGTCCTGCAGCGCCTCGTTGAACATCACACTGGCCATTCGGCGGTTGCCGTAAACCAGGGTGAACTGGGCGTCGGGCGATTCCTCCAGCGTGCTGGCCATGATGGACAGGATGGGCGTGATGCCCGAACCCGCCGCAAAGCCCACGCGGTGGAGGGCGCGCGGCTTGTGCACGGTGAAGCGGCCGTCGGGCGGCATGACGCGCAGGGTGTCGCCGGCCTTGAGATCTTTGGCCGCCCAGTTGGAGAACACACCGCCTTCCACGGGCCGGATGCCCAGCGTCACCTCACCGTGTTGCACCAGCCGGCTGCGCGGGCTGCTGATGGAGTAGCTGCGCCGCAGGTCCTGCCCGCCGATGTCGGCGCGCAGGGTGAGGAACTGGCCGGGCTCGAAGGCGAAGGCCTCGCGCAGCGGCTCGGGAATGCGCAGCGAGACGGCGACGGCGCCGGCCGCCTCGGGGTCGACGCGCGAGACGGTGAGGTCGTGGAAGCGGGGGGCGGCAGTGCTCATGGCGGCGTCAGTACGGTTTGAAGTAATCGAAGGGTTCCTGGCAGTCCAGGCACTTGTAGAGCGCCTTGCAAGCGGTTGAACCAAACGGGGATGTGGCCGTGGTGTTGTGCGAGCCGCATTGCGGGCAGGGCACGTCCACTGGCTTCGCGGCGTGGCGGCTGAATCGCAGCACCCCGGCGGGCGCTGCCGGCTGGCTGCCGCACTGCGGCGGCGCGATGCCGTAGGCGCGCAGCTTCTCGCGCGCAGCCTCGTTCATCCAGTCGGTGGTCCAGGCCGGGGAGAGCTGGGTGACCACGCGCCCGGGCAGGCCGGCGGCGCGCAGCGCGGCCACGATGTCGTCCTCGATCTGGCCCATGGCGGGGCAGCCGCTGTAGGTGGGCGTGATGACCACCTCGGGCACGCCATCCGCGCCTTCGCGCACCGCGCGCAGGATGCCCAGCTCGCCCAGGCTGATGACCGGAATCTCCGGGTCGGCCAGGTGGGCCACCGCCTGCGCGACGGCCTGCAGCGACGGTGCGGTGGTCGTGTCCACGGGGGTCACCAGACCGCGGTCGGGTGGGCGCGCGCCAGGCTCTGCATCTCGGCCAGCAGGAAGCCCAGGTGCTCGGAATGCAGGCCCACATGGCCCTGCGCCACATAGCCCTGGTGCGGCTGGTCGTGGCGGGTCAGCGTGGCCTCGGCCAGGGTTTCGTTGACCAGGGCGTCCCATTGCCCGCGCAGGGCGGTGATGTCGACGCCGGTGCCGTCCTGCGCCGCGGCGCGCTCGGCCGGGCCGGGTAGCCAGAAAGCCTCGCAGTAGGGCAGCAGGTGGTCGACGGCGGCCTGGGCGCGGCGGTGCGATGCCTCGGTGCCGTCGCCCATGCGCACCAGCCAGTCGCTGGCGTGCTGCAGGTGGTAGCGCACTTCCTTGAGCGACTTGGCGGCGATGCCGGCCAGCTGGGTGTCTTTCGAGGCCTGCAGCGCGTCCCACACCAGCACCATCAGCGCGCTGACCAGGAAGTTGCGCGCGATTGTGGTGGCGTAGTCGCGCTCGCCCACCGCGTAACCCACCAGCGGGCCGTGGTGCGGCAACTCCATCAGCGTGTGGTTGCGGAACTCGGCCGTGTCGCGGAAATAGGCCAGGGTGTCTTCGGTGATGCGGCCGTCCTGCCGCGCGCCCTGCAGGTGCGCGAAGCGCTGCGCCAAGGTGCCGTCGTTGTTGATGAGGGCGGCGGCGTGCTGGTAGAGCAGGCGGGCCTGCCCGATCAGGTCCAGGCTGTTGTTGGCCAGGGCCAGGTCTTCTTCGAGGATGGGGCCGTGGCCGCACCACTCGGCGTTGCGTTGTCCCAGCACCAGGGCGTTGTCGGCCAGATGAAGGATGTAGTCGACATTCGCCTGCATCACATATGCCCCACTTTGTCCGGGATCTCGTAGAAGGTCGGGTGGCGGTAGACCTTGTCGGCCGCGGGGTCGAAGAAGCTGTCTTTGCTGTCGGGCTCGCTGGCGGTGATCGCGGTCGAGGGCACGACCCAGATGCTCACGCCTTCCTGCCGGCGCGTGTAGACGTCGCGTGCCATCTGCAGCGCGTGGCGGGCGTCGCTGGCGTGCAGGCTGCCGCAGTGCTTGTGTTCCAGGCCCTGCTTGCTGCGGACGAAGACCTCCCACAGGGGCCATTCCTTCAAGGCGGGTGCTGTCGTGCTCATGCGGCCTCCTTCTGTTGGCGTTGCTGTTGTTTGGCGGCGTGGGCGAGGGCGGCTTCGCGCACCCAGGCGCCCTGTTCGTGGGCCTGCACGCGGGTCGCCAGGCGCTCCTGGTTCATCGGGCCGTGGCCGTTGACCGTGCCCCAGAACTCGTCCCAGTCGATGGCGCCGTGGTCCCAGTGACCGCGTGCCTCGTTCCATTTCAGGTCGGGGTCGGGCAGGGTGACGCCCAGCACTTCGGCCTGCGGCACGGTGGCGTCGATGAACTTTTGGCGCAGGTCGTCGTTGCTGATGCGCTTGATGCCCCAGCGCATGCCCTGCACGCTGTTGGGGCTGTCGGCGTCGGGCGGGCCGAACATGGCCAGGCACTTCCACCAATAGCGGTTCACCGCGTCCTGCACCATGGCCTTCTGTTCGGCCGTGCCCTGCATCATCACCAGCAGGGCCTCGTAGCCCTGGCGCTGGTGGAAGCTCTCTTCCTTGCAGACGCGGATCATGGCCCGCGCATACGGGCCGTACGAACAGCGGCACAGCGGGATCTGGTTCATGATCGCCGCGCCGTCCACCAGCCAGCCGATCACGCCGACGTCGGCCCAGTTGAGCGTCGGGTAGTTGAAGATGGAGCTGTACTTGGCCTTGCCGCTGTGCAGGGCGTCCAGCATCTGGTCGCGGCTGGTGCCCAGGGTCTCGGCGGCGCTGTAGAGGTAGAGCCCGTGGCCGCCTTCGTCCTGCACCTTGGCGATCAGGATGGCCTTGCGCTTGAGGCTGGGCGCGCGGCTGATCCAGTTGCCCTCGGGCAGCATGCCGACGATCTCGCTGTGCGCGTGCTGGCTGATCTGCCGCACCAGGGTCTTTCGATAGGCCTCGGGCATCCAGTCGCGCGGCTCGACCTTGCCGTCGGCGTCGATCACGGTGTCGAAATGCGCCTGCAGCGCGGCGTCTTCGGTCCGGATCGGCGTCGCGGCGGGCTTGGGGCTGCCCTTGGCATCCCCATCGGCGACGGAAAAGGATTGGGTGTACATGCGCGTCTCCTGCACCCGCTCGGGCGGGGTGGATGCGCAGTATAGAAAATTAACCGACCGATCGGTTGGTTAATTCGGCGGGCGAGGGTCGGGATTTACCCGCGCCCGTCTTTTCGCGTCGGTCAGGCCCCGCCGGATTCCAGGGTCTGGGCCTGGCCGCGCCCCCGCCCCAGGTGGGTGACCAGCACGGGCAGCGCCTGCGCGAGCTGGGCCTTGAGGGTGTGCGGCGGGTTGACCACGAACATGCCGCTGGCCGTCAGGCCCTGGCGCTCGTTCGGCCCCAGGTCCTTTTGCCCGATGTTCAGGGTGGCGTGCAGCCAGGGCCGCTGGGTCTGGTTGCACAGGGTCTTGAGGCGGCGCGGCAGGTCGTGTGCCTCAGCGCGCGGGATGATGGGGTACCAGACCAGGTAGCTGCCGGTGGGAAAGCGCTTGATGCACTCCTGTATGCAGGCGCTCACTTTGGCGTAATCGCTCTTGACCTCGTAACTCGGGTCGATCAGCACCAGGGCGCGCTTGGAGCCGGTGGCCGAGGGCGGCGGCGGCAGCAGGGGCTTGAGGCCTTCAAAACCGTCCTGCAGCGCCACGGCGATCTGGCGGCCGGCGTCGAGCTGGGCGATGTTGGCGGTCAGCGTGCGGCTGTCGGTCGGGTGCAGCTCGAACAGCTTGAGCCGGTCGCGCGACTCGGTGCGCATCAGCGTCTGCATGACAAACGGCGAGCCCGGGTACACGCGCAGGCTGCCACTGGGGTTGAAGCCGGCGATCAGGTCCAGGTAGTCGTCCAGCGCGGGGCTGGACGCGGCCGGTGCGCCGGTGGCGGGGCGCAGAGCAGCCATGAGCTTGACGATGCCGTCCGCCGCCTCGCCGCCCTTTTCGGCGTAGTCGCCATCGAGCCGGTACAGGCCGGCGCCGGCGTGGGTGTCCACCAGGGTGATCGACGGCTCCTTGAGCATCAAATGCCGCAGGGTGGCGATCAGGGTGGTGTGCTTGAGCACATCGGCGTGGTTGCCGGCGTGGAAGGCGTGTCGGTAACTGAACATCCCGGGATGGTATCGCCAGAATGGTCGGCCCCCACGTTCCGCTGCTGCGCGGGTCACGGCCCCTCACGGGCGCGAGAATGCGGTCCGGGGCGGCCCGGCGCGGGATGCTCTTGTGCCACACCAACACGACAACTTGCCAGGTGGTGGTCAAATTTCGTACAATGGAGGGCTTCGCAGCGATTTTGTGGCTCCGCGTCGAAGTGCACACCCCCACCTAAGAGTGTTCCGTCAGAGAACAACCGACCGTGGAAAAGAGCCCGCCAAACCCACTCTTTATTAGAGAAAACTCATGACCAAAACGTTCAGCGCCAAACCCGCTGACGTGAAGCACGAGTGGTTTGTGATTGACGCAACCGACAAGGTTCTCGGACGGGTCGCCAGTGAAGTGGCCCTCCGTCTGCGCGGCAAGCACAAGGCCATTTACACGCCTCACGTCGATACCGGTGACTTCATCGTCATCATC
>NZ_JASJOY010000102.1:0-74512 GCF_031426985.1 Hydrogenophaga sp. | reverse complement strand
TGCGGGTACACGGCCAGGATGTCGTAGGCGGGCAGGGCGTAGTCGTCGAGCACGGTCACCAGCTCGCCGCGCTGCAGCTGGGCCTGGATCTCCCAGGTGCTGCGCCAGCCCAGGCCCAGGCCGTCGCTGACCCAGCGGTGCAGCAGTTCGCCGTCGTTGCAGTCCAGGTTGCCATCCACGCGCACCGTCACCGTCTTGCCGTCCTGCTGGAAATACCAGCCGCGCTGCTGGCCGCCCTGCAGGTTGAAGGCCAGGCAGTTGTGGGTGGCCAGGTCGTCCAGCGTGCGCGGTGTGCCGTGTTTGCGGAAATAGGCCGGCGTGCCACAGACCACGCGCTGGTTGGTGGCCAGCTTGATGGCCACGAAGTTCAGGTCGATGGCCCCGCCGATGCGGATGCCCATGTCGTAGCCCTCGCGCACCAGGTCCACCACGCGGTCGGTCAGGTTGAACGAGAGCTTGACCGCGGGGTGGGCCTTGAGAAAGGCGCTGGCGTGCGGTGCCACGTGCAGCCGCCCGAAGGCCGCTGGCGCCGAGACGACCAGGTGGCCGCTGGCCTGGTGTTTCTGCGCGGCCACGCTGGCCTCGGCCTGCGCCCACTGCGCCAGCAGTGGCCGGCACTCGTCCAGAAAGCGCGCGCCCGCATCTGTCAGCACCAGCCGGCGCGTGGAGCGGTGCATCAGCTGCGTGCCCAGGCGCTTTTCCAGCGCGTCGATGCGCCGGCCCATCATCACCGGGGTGATGCCGGCGTGCAGCGCGGCCGCGGCCAGGCTGCCGTGCTCCATCACCAGCACGAAGGCTTCGATTTCCTTGTAGCGGTCCATGGGGCCATGTTAGCGGTGTGATTGCATACCGGGAGTATCGAATCAACTGACCGCCGGTGGCATTCTCAAACCGGTGTGCCATCCCTAGCATCGGACCCAGTTCACAACCCACAGGAGACAGGCATGGCCAAGATGACAGCCGCGATGGCGGCGGTGCTGGTGATGGAGAAGGAAGGCATGGCCCAGGCCTTCGGCGTGCCCGGCGCGGCCATCAACCCGCTGTACGCCGCGCTGCGCGAGCGTGGCAGCATCGCCCACATCCTGGCCCGGCACGTGGAGGCCGCCTCGCACATGGCCGAGGGCTACACCCG
The DNA here is from genome assembly GCF_031426985.1 of Hydrogenophaga sp. Taxonomy (GTDB): domain Bacteria; phylum Pseudomonadota; class Gammaproteobacteria; order Burkholderiales; family Burkholderiaceae_C; genus Hydrogenophaga. Next base: position 73,380 of record NZ_JASJOY010000102.1, on the reverse strand, counting down.
CGCCCGGGCCGGCAACATCGGGCTCTGCATCGGCACCAGCGGACCGGCCGGCACCGACATGATCACCGGCCTGTACTCGGCCAGCGCCGATTCGATACCGATCCTCTGCATCACCGGCCAGGCGCCGCGCGCCCGGCTCTACAAGGAAGACTTCCAGGCGGTGGACATCGAGAGCATCGCCAAGCCGGTGACCAAGTGGGCGGTGACGGTGCGCGAACCGGCCCTGGTGCCGCGCGTGTTCCAGCAGGCCTTCCACCTCATGCGCTCGGGCCGGCCGGGCCCGGTGCTGATCGACCTGCCGTTCGACGTGCAGATGGCCACGATTGAATTCGACATCGAGACCTACGAACCGTTGCCGGTCTACAAGCCCGCGGCCACGCGCAAGCAGATCGAGAAGGCGCTGGATATGCTGGCCGCCGCTGAAAAGCCGCTGATCGTGGCCGGCGGCGGCATCCTCAACGCCGACGCGGCCGACCTGCTGGTGCAATTCGCCGAACTCACCGGCGTGCCGGTGATCCCCACGCTCATGGGCTGGGGCGCCATCCCCGACGACCACCCGCTCATGGCCGGCATGGTGGGCCTGCAGACCAGCCACCGTTACGGCAACGCGACCATGCTCGCCAGCGACTTCGTGCTGGGCATCGGCAACCGCTGGGCCAACCGCCACACCGGCAGCGTCGAGACCTACACCAAAGGCCGGAAGTTCGTGCACGTGGACATCGAGCCGACGCAGATCGGCCGCGTGTTCGATCCCGACTTTGGCATCGTGTCCGACGCGAAGGCCGCGCTGGAACTGTTCGTGCAGGTGGCGCGCGAGCGCGTGGCGGCCCAGGTCTGGCCGACGTACGCCGGCTGGGCCGAGCGCTGCGCCGAACGCAAGCGCGTGATGCTGCGCAAGACGCATTTCGAGCAGACCCCGATCAAGCCGCACCGCGTGTACGAGGAGATGAACCAGGTCTTCGGCCGCGACACGGTGTACGTCAGCACCATCGGCCTCTCGCAGATAGCGGCGGCGCAATTCCTGCACGTCTACGGCCCGCGCCAGTGGATCAACTGCGGCCAGGCCGGCCCGCTGGGCTGGACGCTGCCCGCCGCGCTGGGCGTGGTGGCCGCCGACCCGACGAAGAACGTGGTGGCGCTGTCGGGCGACTACGACTTCCAGTTCCTGATCGAGGAGCTGGCGGTGGGCGCGCAGTTCCGTCTGCCCTATGTGCACGTGCTGGTGAACAACAGCTACCTGGGCCTGATCCGCCAGAGCCAGCGCGGCTTCGACATGGACTACTGCGTGCAGCTGGCCTTCGACAACCAGAACGTGCCGGCCGACGCGGGCGAGTTGCGCGGCTACGGCGTGGACCACGTGGCCGTGGTCGAAGGCCTGGGCTGCAAGGCCTTGCGCGTGACCGACCCCGAGCAGCTGCAGGGTGCCCTGCGCCAGGCGCAGCAACTGGCCGCCGAACACCGCGTGCCGGTGGTCGTGGAATGCATACTGGAACGCGTGACCAACATCGCCATGGGCACCGAGATCGACAAGGTCGTGGAGTTCGAGGACATCGACTGCCGCGCCGCGCAGGGGCTCGAAACCGCCGGGTTGCTGGACTGACCCTGGATAAAAGAAGGAAGACACCATGCCGCAATTCGCCGCCAACCTCTCCATGCTCTGGACCGAGCTGCCCTTCCTCGACCGCTTCGACGCGGCGGCCAAGGCCGGTTTCAAGGCCGTGGAGTTCCTGTTTCCCTACGACTTCAAAGCCGAAGACATTGCCGAACGCCTGCAGCGCAACCGCCTGCAGCTGGTGCTGCACAACCTGCCGCCCGGCGACTGGGCGGCCGGTGAGCGTGGCATCGCCTGCATCCCGGGCCGCGAGGACGAGTTCCGCGCCGGGGTGGCCAAGGCCGCCGCCTACGCGCCGGTGATCGGCGTGCAGCGCTGGCACTGCATGGCCGGCTTGATGCCCGCCGGCGTGAGCGAGGCACAGGCGCGCGCCACCTGGGTGGCCAACGTGCGCTTCGCCGCGGCCGAGGCGAAGCAGCTGGGCCTGCCGCTGCTGATCGAGCCCATCAACAGCTTCGACATGCCGGGCTACTTCGTGAACCGACCGCGCCAGGCCATCGCGCTGATGGACGAGGTGGGGGCCGACAACGTCTTCCTGCAGTACGACATCTACCACGCCCAACGCATGGAAGGTGAGCTGTGCAACACCATCAGTGAGCTGCTGCCGCGCATTGCCCACATGCAGCTGGCCGACACGCCCGGCCGCCACGAGCCGGGCACCGGCGAGATCCACCACCGCAACGTCTTCGACCACATCGACGCGCTGGGTTACCGCGGCTGGATCGGGTGTGAGTACAAGCCGAAAGACAGCACACCGGGCGGCACCGACCGCGGCCTGGGCTGGATCGCGGCCCACGGTCAGAAGCTTTGACAAGAACCACAAGGAGACACCAACATGACCAAGAGCGGAACCAAAGTCGGCTTCATCGGCCTGGGCATCATGGGCACGCCCATGGCGCTGAACCTCATCAAGGCCGGCCACCAGCTGTTCGTCAGCAGCCGTAGCAAGATCCCGGCCGAATTGGCCGAGGCGGGCGCGACGGTCTGCACCAACGCCACCGAGGTGGCCAAACGCGCCGACGTGGTCATCACCATGGTGCCGGACACGCCGAACGTGCAGGACGTGCTGTTCGGCGACACCGGCGTCGCCAAAGGCCTGAGCGCTGGCAAGGTGGTGGTGGACATGAGCTCCATCAGCCCGATGACGACCAAGCAGTTCGCGCTGCAGATCAATGCGCTGGGCTGCGACTACCTGGACGCGCCGGTCAGTGGCGGCGAGGTGGGGGCCAAGGCCGGCAGCCTGACCATCATGGTCGGCGGGCCGCAGGCGGCGTTCGAGCGCGTCAATCCGCTGTTCGAGGCCATGGGAAAAAACATCACGCTGGTGGGCGGCAATGGCGACGGCCAGACCACCAAGGTGGCCAACCAGATCATCGTGGCGCTCAATATCGAAGCCGTGGCCGAGGCCCTGCTGTTCGCCAGCAAGGCCGGCGCCGACCCGGCCAAGGTGCGCCAGGCGCTGATGGGGGGCTTTGCGGCCAGCCGCATCCTCGAAGTGCACGGCGAGCGCATGGTCAAACGCACGTTCAACCCGGGCTTTCGCATCGAGCTGCACCAGAAGGACCTGAATCTGGCGCTGCAAGGCGCCAGGGAGCTGGGCGTGAGCCTGCCGAACACGGCCAGCGCGGCGCAACTGATGCAGAGCTGCGCGGCGCATGGCATGGCGGGGCTGGACCATTCGGCGCTGTGCCGCAGCCTTGAAATGATGGCGGGCCACGAGATCGCCCAGACGCCCGCGGCCTGATGCCTCGCTAGACTGTCTGCATGACCGCCATCCAACAGTCCACCCTTGAAGACCCCCGTGCCCTGCTGCGTCGCCTGTACGACGTGGCGGTGCAACGCGCGCTGCCGCTGCACAACACCGCCGCGCACCTGCCCGCACCACCGAAGGGTCGCACCCTGGTGCTGGGCGCCGGCAAGGCCGGCGGCGCCATGGCGCAAGCGGTCGAAGCGCAGTGGCCGGCGGATGCGCCGCTGTCGGGTCTGGTGGTCACGCGTTACCACCACATTCCCCCGCGTCCCGAAGGTTTGCCCCATCGCATTGACGTGGTCGAGGCCTCGCACCCGGTGCCCGATGCCGCCGGGCTGGATGCCGCGCAACGCATCCTGCAGCTCACGCAGGGCCTGACCGCCGACGACCTGGTGCTGTGCCTGATCTCGGGCGGCGGCTCGTCCCTGCTCACGCTGCCCTGTGAGGGCCTGACGCTGGCAGACAAGCAGCGCATCAACCGCCAGCTGCTGGAGAGCGGCGCGCACATCGGCGAAATGAACACGGTGCGCAAGCACCTCTCGCGCATCAAGGGCGGGCGCCTGGCCGCGGCCTGCGCGCCGGCGCGCGTGGTCACGCTGACCATCAGCGACGTGCCGGGCGACGATGTGAGCGTGATCGCCAGCGGCCCCACCGTGGCCGACGCCAGCACCTGTGCCGAGGCGCTGGACATCCTGCGCCGCTACGCCATCGAGGTGCCGCCAGCCGTGCGTGCGCAACTGGAAGCCGGCGCGCTCGAAACCCCCAAGCCCGGCGACGCGTTGCTTGCCAGCCTCCAGACCCACCTGATCGCCACCCCGCAGCAAAGCCTGGACGCCGCCGCCGACGCGGCCCGCGCGCTGGGCCTGAACGTCTACGTGCTCAGCGACGAGATCGAAGGCGAGTCGCGCGAGGTCGGCAAGGTGCACGCGGCGCTGGCGCGCTCCACCGCGCTGGGGCGCAGCAGTTTTGCCAAACCCTGCGTCATCCTCAGCGGCGGCGAAACCACCGTCACCGTGCGCCCGCGCGCCGAAGGTCAGCCCAAAGGCCGGGGCGGCCGCGCCGGCGAGTTCTGCCTGGGCCTGGCGCAGGCGCTGAACGGCCAGCCGGGCGTGTGGGCGCTCGCGGCCGACACCGACGGCATCGACGGCGTGGAGGACAACGCCGGCGCGCTGGTCACGCCCGACACCCTGACGCGCGCCGCGGCGCTGGGCCTGAAGGTCGGTGAGCACCTGTCCCGCAACGACGCCTACGGCTATTTCCAGCCGCTGGGCGACCTGGTCATCACCGGCCCCACGCACACCAACGTCAACGACTTCCGCGCCGTGCTGGTGACCTGATCTGCACCATTGTTTTGCACGTTTGTGCGTGATGACGTTCTTGTTTGTGCACGTTATCATGTGCGCATGAGCAATCACCTTCCCCTGGCCCGCCGCGACCAGATCGCCGCCCGCCTGGCCCAGGGCCAGTCCGTGGTGGCCGCCAGCCTGGCGGCCGAATTCCAGGTGTCCGAAGACGCCATCCGGCGCGACCTGCGCGCCCTGGCCGCTGACGGCCTGTGCCGCCGCGTCTACGGCGGGGGCCTGCCACCCCTGCCCGGCGCCACCCCCATGGCGGTGCGCATGGACGAGCGGCGCGAGCGCAAGGCCGCGCTGGCCCGCGCGGCGCTGGCCACCATCGAGCCCGGCGAGTTCCTGTTTCTGGACAGCAGCAGCACCAATGTGGCGCTGGCGGCGGTGCTGCCCGCCGACCACGCCCTCACCGTCGCCACCAATTCTGTGGACATCGCCGCCACCCTGCTGCGCCGGCAGGACGTGCGCCTGGTCATGGTCGGTGGTGCGGTCGATCCGCTGGTGGGCGGCTGCATCGACGCCACCGCCGTGCTGGCCGTGGGGCAGATGAACATCCAGCGCTGCTTCCTGGGCGTCTGCGCCATCACGGTGGAGGCCGGTGTCTGCACCGTGGACGCGGGCGACGCCGCCTTCAAGCGCGCGCTGCGCGCCGCCAGCCGCCACTGCGTGGCCCTGGCCACCAACGACAAACTGGGCCTGCAGTCGCCGCACCGCGTGGCCGCCATGCGCGATCTGGACCAGCTGGTGGTCGAGCACGACGCGCCGTTCGCCACCCTCAAGGCGCTGGCGAAACAGGGCACGCAGATCCTCAAGGCCCAGCCGCCGCGCGAGGCGGCCCCATGAAGCTGGCCCACGTGGCGCTGTGGACGTGCGACCTCGACGCCGCGGCGGCCTTCTGGCAGCGGCATTTCGGCGCCACGGTCGGGGCGCCCTACCGCAGCCAGCGCCGGCCCGGCTTTGTCTCGCGCTTCGCCGTGCTGCCGGGCGACACCGTGCGCGTCGAACTCATGACCGGCCCCTGGCTGCACGGCCCGGCGGGCGATGAGCGCCCCGGCTGGGACCACCTCGCCCTCTCGCTGGGCAGCACCGAGGCGGTGGATGCCCTGGCCGAGCGCTGCCGCGCCGAGGGCGCGCTGGTCTCTCCACCGCGCCACACCGGCGACGGTTTCTACGAAGCGGTGTTGGCCATGCCCGACGGCACCCGCATCGAGATCACGGCCTGAACCCCCGGCCCGCCCGGCGGTGCCGGGTGGCCCGGTCGGATCGTTTCTAATAACGCCCTGCCGCCGGCGAACCCGCCGGTCCGGCGCCAGCCCCCCGTTCGGGCCGGCACCACCCCCCTGTTGTTGTGTACGCACAGGTGCCCTCCGGGGTGCCGTGGTCCTGTTTTGCGCCCTGTTTTCCACCACGCCCCGCCCACCGCCCTGGTGCGCCAGCTCGCCCGCTGGCTGCCGCCAGGGGCCGACGCGCCCCGGCAGGACGTGGCCGAACGCCTGGGCCAGTGGCTCAACGTCAAGGAAACCATCGCCCTGCACACCGCCCAGGCCAGCGTGGCCGCGGCCGGCGCGGCGGCCGCACGCCGGGCCCGCCCGGTGGACGGGGCGGACCTGCACACCACCCTGCAGGCCGAACTGCAGCGCGTGCGCAGCGTGCTCAGCCAGTCCATCCTGGCGCGCGACCCTGGCCACCAGCCCGACCCGAACGACCTCGACACCGAATTCGCCTTCTTCCACCAGCGCCTCAACGACCAGCAGCGCCGCATGGAACTGAGCGTGGACGCGCTGCGCGGCCACGTGCGCCAGCGGCTGGCGCAGTCCACGCCCCAGCACGCGCAACTGGCCGTGCTGGACGAGCAGATGGAACAGCTTTTTGGCGGGCGCGAACAGCGCCTGCTCACCGGCCTGCCGGCCTTCCTGAAAGCGCGCTACCAGGCGCTGCGCCGGGCGGCCGCGGCCGCCAGCACCCACGACAGCCCGCCCGACCTGGCCTGGCTGCGCGGCTTCGAGTCCGACTTCGAGCAGGCCCTGCTCGCCGAACTCGACCTGCGCCTGCAGCCCGTCACCGGCCTGATTGAGTCCCTAGAAACATGACCACTGAAAACCCCCGTTCCCACCGCGCCCTGTCCGTCGGCGCCTTCGTCACCGGCCTGGCCGTGCTGTTCTGGGTGGGCAGCGGCTTTGCCGGCATCGACGCCTTCGCCCTGGGCATGACCGTGCTGATCGGCGCCGTCTACCTGGGCGGCGCCTGGGAACTGCGCCGCTTCGGGCAGACCACCGCCGCGCTCGATGCCGCCCTGGCCAACGTGCCGCAGCCCCTGGCTCAATTGGCCGACTGGCTGCCCAGCGTGCCCGCACCGCTGCGCGGTGCGGTGCGCCAGCGCATCGAAGGCGAACGCAGCGCCTTCCCTGGCCTGGCCCTCACGCCTTATCTGGTGGGCCTGCTGGTCATGCTGGGCATGCTCGGCACCTTCCTGGGCATGGTGGTCACCTTCAAGGGGGCGGTGTTCGCGCTCGAAGGCTCGGCCGACCTCAACGCCATCCGCGCCGCGCTGGCCGCGCCCATCAAGGGCCTGGGCCTGTCCTTCGGCACCTCGGTCGCCGGTGTCGCCACCTCGGCCATGCTCGGCCTCATGGCCACGCTGGCGCGCCGCCAGCGCACCCAGGCCCTGCGCGCGCTCGACGTGCTGGCCGCCACCACGCTGCGCCCCTTCTCGGCCGCGCACCAGCGCCAGCAGAGTTTTGCCGCCCTGCAGCGCCAGGCCGAGGCCATGCCCGCCGCGGCCCAGCACCTGCAGACGCTCATCGAACAGGTCGAGCGCCGCAGCCAGCAGCTCGACGACGCGCTGCTCGCGCGCCAGGCCGATTTCCAGCGCGAAGCCGCCGCCGCCTACACCGGGCTGGCGAAGTCGGTGGAACAGTCCCTGCGCGAGAGCCTGGCCGCCAGCGCCCGCGCCGCCACCGAAAGCCTGCAACCCGTGGTGCAGCAGGCCATGGCCGGCATCGCCGCCGAATCCAGCCGCCTGCACGCAGGCGTCAGCGCGGCGGTGCAGGCTCAGCTCGAAGGGCTCTCGGCCCGTTTCGCCGCCACCACCGCCACCGTGGCCGACACCTGGACCCAGGCCCTGGCCCAGCACCAGCAGGGCGGCCAGCAGATGCTGCAAGGCCTGGGCGACGCGCTCGCCGGCTTCAACGCCAGCTTTGAACAGCGCAGCGCCCAGCTGCTGGCCAGCGTGCAGGCCACCCAGAACGACGCCCAGGCCCAGCGCACACAGGCCGAACAGGCGCAGCAGGCCACCCTGGCCGCCGCGCTCGAACGCATGGCGCACAGCCTCAGCGCCCAGTGGCAGCACGCCGGCGAACAGACCCTGGCCCAGCAGCACGCCGTGCTGCAGGCCCTGGCCGACACCGCGACCAGCCTCACCGAACGCAGCGCCGAGCAGGTCGGCCGCAGCCTGGACAGCGTGGCCCGCCTGATCGCCCAGACCGAAACCCTGGTGCAGTCCCGTGCCGCCAGCGAAGCCGCCTGGACCGAACAGCACGGCCAGCGCATGGACCAACTGGCCGCGCTGTGGCGCGACGAGCTGGCCGCGCTGCGCCGCGAGGAGGCCGAACGCGCCGGCGCCGCGGCCCAGCGCGCCGCCGAACTGCACAGCGGTGTGGCCCAGCAGCTGAGCAGCTTGCAATCGGGCGCGGTGCAGCAGCTGGCGGCGTTGCAGACCGAAGCCGCCCAGCAGATCGCCACCCTGCAGACCGCTGTGGTGCAGCGCCTGGACCAGCTGCACGGCGCCGAAGCGGCGCGCCAGCAGGCGCAGACGGAACAGCACGCCCAGGCCTTCGCGGCCTTGGCGCAGCAGCTGGACAGCCTGCGCGAGCAAGAGGCCGGGCGCCAGGCGGCACAGGCCGAACAGCAGCGCGAGGTGCTTGGTGCGCTGGCCGAGCAGCTGCAGGCGCAGCGCGAAGGTGACGCCGCCCGCCAGCAGGCCCAGACCGAACAGCACAGCCAGGCTTTCAGTGCCCTGGCGCAGCAGCTGCAGACCCTGCGCGACGAAGAGGCCGCGCGCCAGCAGGCCGCTGCCGAACGCCAGGCCGGCCTGCAAGCCGCGCTGGCCGAGCAGCTGGCCGCGCTGCGCGAGGCAGAAGCCGCCCGCGCCCAGGCCGCCGCCGAGCGCCAGGCCGCGCTGCAGGCCACCGTGGGCCAGCAGCTGCAGACCCTGCGCGACGAAGCCGCCACCCACCAACAGGCCGCCACCGCACAGCAGGCCGCCGCCATCGGCAGCCTGGCCCAGCAGCTGGCCGCCCTGCGCACCGACGAAGCCGCGCGCGGCGACGCCGCCGTGCAGCGCCTGACCGAGCTGCAGGCCGCGCTGGCCACCCAGCTGGCCACGCTGGGCACCGCGCTCGAAGCGCCCATGGCCCGCCTGATGCAGACCGCGTCCGAAGCGCCCAAGGCCGCGGCCGAGGTGATCGCCCAGCTGCGCGAACAGATGAGCCGCCTGGCCGAACGCGACAACGCCACCCTGGGCGAACGCGCCGAACTGGTGGGCCAGATCGGCAGCCTGCTGCAGCAGGTGCAGCAGACCACCGGCGAGCAGCGCGCCGCCATCGAGCACCTGGTCGGCTCCGCCACCAGCGTGCTCGACCGCGTGGGCCAGCAGTTCGCCGACACCGTGGGCGCACAGGCCGGCCGCGCCGAAGCCATGGCCGAGCAGGCCGCCACCAGCGCCGCCCAGCTCGCCAGCCTGGGCGAGGCCTTCCAGCAAGGCACGCAGGAACTGGCCGCCAGCCACGAACAGCTGGTGCAGAGCCTGCAGCGCGTCGAAGGCGCCATCGGCCAGTCGCTCGCGCGCAGCGACGAACAGCTGGCCTACTACGTGGCGCAGGCGCGCGAAGTCATCGACCTGTCCATCAGCGCGCAGCAGGGCATCATCGAAGACCTGCGCAAACTGCGCGGCCCTGTCGCCAAGGCCGTGGCGGGAGCGGCGGCATGACCGCCCGTCTGACCGCCATTCAGGGTGTTCGCACCGCCCGGCGCGGCACTGAGGTGCTGGCATGAGCGCCTTCCACGACGCAGCGGAAGACCTGCAGGCCGAGGGCGACGACAGCGCCGAGATCACCGCGCCCGCCTGGGCCGTGTTCGGCGACCTCATGGCCGGCCTGGTCGGTGCCTTCGTGCTGGTCTTCATCGGCGTGCTGCTCTCTCAGATCGACCTGGTCAACAACCTGCAGAGCGAGATCGCCAAACGCCAGCAGGAAGAAGCCCGCCGCATGGCGCTGGAAAAAGCGCTCGCCGTGCCCCTGGCCAGCGGCCGCGTCACGCTCAACAACGGCCGCATCGGCATCAGCGGCAGCGTGCTGTTCGACCTCAGCTCCGACCAGCTGCGCCCCGAAGGCGAACAGCTGCTCAAGGCCCTGGTGCCGCCGTTGCAGGTCTACCTGGGCGAGCGCGACGAAATGCTCATGGTCAGCGGCTTCACCGACAACGTGCCCGTGCCCAGGAACAACGGCCAGTTCCAGGACAACCTCGAACTCTCGGCCCAGCGCGCGCTCACCGTCACCCGCACCCTGGTGCGCGAAGGCATGCCGCGAGCGCGCGTGTTCAGCGCCGCTTTCGGTGCCGAACAACCCGTGGCCAGCAACGCCGACGAAAAAGGTCGCGCCCTGAACCGCCGTGTGGAAATGGCGCCCGTGCCGCGCGCCAGCGCCGCCGTGACCGGCAAGCCCTGAACATGCAACCGGGTCGCACCAAAGCCGTTCGCCCTGCGCCTGTCGAAGGGCTCGCGCGATCGGCCGCCAAAGCGTCGCCCCTGGCCGCGCTCAACGCCCACATCGAACAGGCGTCGGCGGCGGCCCGCGCCGGCCTGCCCGCCGGCGGTGGCGACTGGCCCGAGCTGCGCAGCGCGCAGCGCTTTCGCGAAACCTGGGAACGCATCGGCGCCGAGGTGCAGGTGCAGCAGGCCCGCGCCCGCGCGCCGCAGAACGCCGGCCCGCTCAACCCCCAGCGCCTGATGCTGGAAACCCTGGCCCGCATGGGCGAACTCTCACCGCACTACCTGCGCCGTTTCCTCGCCCACACCGAAACCCTGCTGTGGCTGGAGCAGGCACAGGCGCAGCTCAAGCAGGGGGTGGCGGGCAAGGGGGCTGCGGCCAAACCGGCCAAGGCGGGGCGTCAGAAGAGCTGATTCTGGGAGGAGTCGCGTGAAATGACTGGTCAAGGCGACTGGGCGTCTTTTCTCAGATCGCTGTCGAACCCCGCGTGCGTTTGGACTCCTAGGCGATCCATCACTTCCAGAATGGGTACGTCGTTTGGATGGGTAACGACCATGGCAATGCGATCACGGGGTACGAGCATCACGGCCTGTGTCTCCCAGCCCATCGCGGCAGGATTGCCTCCCACTCGCGTGGCAAGGTAGTAGCGCGTGTAGCTCTGACTCCGCCTGACATCGATCAGGTGCCGAACCAAGCGGATTTGTAAGCCAGATTCCTCCCAGGACTCCTTGAGTGCGGTGGCTTGCAGTGACATGTCCGGGTCAACAGTACCCTTGGGAAAGGTGGCCTGATAGCCCGCGAACGCGTTGCTTGGCGCAACTACCCAGATACGCCCGTCGCTCTCGAGTACCACTGCGCCAGCAGCGTGCGCATATCCCACAGGTACCTCGAACGCGGGTTCATCGATCCGATGGTTGTTTGCCAATTTCTCCCATGCGTCGGAGGACTCCGGTGCGCTGTTCCAGGTCATCACACAGACGCCGTTGATGTCGGCAGGCATTTCACCGCTCGGCGTCACAACTGCCAGGGTCGCTGATTGCTTCCAGCTCTCGGGTGTTGATGGCTGGTGAGGTTTCTTGATCTCGACGGTTCGACCGTGGTCATCCTTTCGAGGATGTACGTTGACGTGGTGTGCTGCGTTTTTCATCGCCATATGGATCGACTAGAGATTCCAAGATACCCCGCGGAGGGACATACCGCGCGAGTGGACGAGTGCCTCCATTCGAGCCATGTCTCCTCGATCGGGGATGCCTATGAACCATATCCGACCATCTCGCACGTCGACTTGAAATCCACGTGTTGAAGCTGTGCTCTCAAGCCCGACGAGTGCCTGGGTGCCTCTCTTGGTCATATCCAGTAAGGGCTGATTGGGCGATCCCCGCCAAAGCAATGGGGACGCTAGCTTTCCCACATAGGGTTCAGGACAAAGGATATCGATGAGCTTCAGGTGCTGACTGAACTGCTCAGCGAGCCTGCGGTAGGGGAATCCGCTGTAGCAAAGGATGTCGAAATCAAGAGACTGCTGTCGCCGCCACAGCACCAGCTGCTCCAACAGGGCGAGAAGCGCATCCGGTTGCTCGAAGGGCTCTCCTCCTGACAGGGTGATGCCGTCCAGCCTGTCGGATGCGCTCACCGCTTTGCACCATTCCAGCAAGTCGTCCACTGCGATGCGGGCACCTCCGTGATGGTCCCAAGTGTCCTGAGAAACGCAGCCCGTGCAGTGGATCGAGCAGCCTTGGAACCAGATGCCAATCCGGCGTCCCCGACCGAGCACCGTCACAGGGTAGTGAGCCTTGTTGAGATTGAAGACTGTCATTCGGTCAGTTCCACTGAATAGACGTTCTCGCTGACAGTGAGGTTCGTTACCCGAAATGTTCTCCCTTGCAGTTGCCCCGGGGTTGCAAACAAGGCTCTGGCAAGTGGATTGATGAAGCACATTTCAATGCGGTTACCAATTCCACGACCTCCGTTGGAAAGATCTTCCGTGCACCAGGCAAGCAACTGGGCGCGTGCGGCATCGTCCAGGGTCACCTCAGCCGCATGCTCGGCACGCACCCGGTTGAGAACGTTGCGCATCATCCCGTCAAAGATCTGGCGTGCCACGGGTGGGGTGATGAAATTGAACACCACGATGTTCTCGCCGATGCGGTTGAGTATCTCGGGTCGCGACAGTGTGAATCTGAAGTAATGGGTGATGGCATCCCGGATACGGCGCTCCACCGTGTCGTATGCGTCTCCCGGCTGGACGTTCAACACCCGGTGACCTTCCTCCTCTACGTACACACCGAGGTTGGATGTGAAGATGATCACCGCATCTGAAAAGTAGGTGGTGTCTCCTCGGCCGTCCGTCAACCGGCCATCCTCCAGAATCTGCAGGAACTTGTCGAGCAAGCGCGGATGCGCCTTCTCGATTTCGTCGAACAGGATCACGCTGAAAGGGCGCTGACGCACGGCATTGGTCAGCTCGCCACCCGCGTCATAGCCCACGTAGCCAGGAGGGGCCCCCAGCAACCTCGCGCTGGCGTGCTCTTCTGCGAATTCGCTCATGTCGAACCGTATGTACGCCTGTTCATCGCCGATGAGCACTTGCGTCAGTGTCTTGGCCAACTCGGTCTTGCCGACACCCGTGGGCCCTGCGAAGAACAGCACCCCTCGAGGCCGTCCGCCAATGCTTCTGGCCTGGGCGCCTGTCAGTCCCATGACCGACCGCATCAGGATGTCAACGGATTTGGTCACAGCCTGTTGTTGACCCTTCACCCTGTCCTCAATGACGGCCGGTGCCTTGGCGATGTGGTCGCGCAGCAGCGGCTGCTTCCATGGGTTGTCGAGGGTGCCCAGCTTGAAGCTCCGGACAGCGTCGTCCACATCCGCAAGCCTGAGCCCTGCACGATGAGCCAACTGGGCAATGTCGGTCATGGATTGCAGAGACATGCCGTCCGTACCCGCAGCGAAATCGTCCGCGAACCTCTCTACCGCCGGTGGACTGGCACCCGTGCCATCCTGGAATCGGGGGGCCAGCATGCGCGCCGCATCCAGGCGATCTTGTCGCCGGGGGGGGGGCAAGGTGTGCGTGCTGATGCGCTCGCTGTCCAGCAGCAGCCAAGACGGCAGGTCTTGTCCGCGGTTGAGCAACCAGACGACCGGGTTGTACAAAGGCCCTGCCGACGCCCCTGGGGGCAGCGCGGGCGCGGCTTCGAGCGACAACTTTTCGCAGGCCACGTAGAACTGGTGATGCGCTTCGTCCAACTGGGAGGGGGTTGGCACAAGGCGGGAGGCGAAGTCCATCACAAACGCTGCGCGAGCCTGCCGAAGGTTGACCACAGATCGCATGGTCTCGACCAAGGTGCCGTCCAGTTGAACGGGTGCGCGCCCATTTTGAAGTCCGACTTCGGGCAGCAACCCGGTGGCGCGAGCGATCACCTCGCGTTCAGCCGGGTAGACCCTCACACCGTCTACTCGGTCGTGCACCAGGATGAACTCATACCCCAGTGCCTGCAATGATGTCCAAAGCGCTCTGAGAAGCGGCACCGGTGCGCTGGTGTCATGGCTGCGCAGCAGCACGAGATCTCGGATTTCGCCGGACAGCACAAATTGAGAGCGGACTGGAAGTAGTCTTGTAATGTCTGCCAGCCATTTCGTTGGGCTCGGCTCGTTATTCATAGTTCGACCCATCCAACTTATTCGACACCCGACTTGCCGTTGATAAAGCGGGAAGCCATCAGTCCAACCTCTCTCCAGCGCTCCAATCTGCTTGTTCTTGGGTGCGGCAATGCAATGTACAGCGTTGCAGCATCAACCCCTGAAAAAATATTGGATTGTTCGTCCGAAATCATGCATCCATTGGATATTCGATTCCAGGCATCGAAGTGGCCCTTGCCGTACATCACAACCACCTTCGGTCTGTGTTCCTTGATCAGTGACTTTAGCAGCAGCTCTCGTTTGCATTTCCAGGTGGATTCATATGTTTTCCTGCAGGCCATCCATGGGATATTGAGCGTGCTCAAGTGCCATTGTCGGTGATTCGGCGCGGGTATAGGGAGCAGTTCGAGCAGCGCATGATTGCTATCGATGCGTCCCAAATGATGGGCCTGGAAGGCTCGCCGTTGTTCTCGGTGTGGCAGTTCAATTCCGGAAATCACCAAAAGTGTCTCGGCGAGCTTGTTCCAGGTTCTCTGAATGACCGCATTTTGAGGGCTGAAGAATTCATGGCCAATACTGATTTTCTTGTGAAACATTGCCATGTCTGCAGCATAAGGACTGTGAGTTTGATGCCATGCTGTGAGTCGGATCTCTATCTCGCCGACAAGCCCACTTCCACCTTCCTCCATGCCAATGAACCAAATATCTGATTGGAGGTTCCCATACCCGACGAACTTGCTGCAGTATTTTTGGAGTGATTCTGTATTTATCATCGTGCATTGAGTTGCTATTGCTACTTGCAGATATTGATTTGCGTTTGGTGGATGAAAAGTTATTGTGCAGTTAGGGTTGAATTGGCCTGCCACTGTTGAGTGGTGGGTATTGTTTTATGTGTTGTCTGTTATGCTCTTTATTAAATTGAAAGATTCGCGTAGGTAAACAAAGATTCCGAAAAAAAAGATGGCGGGGCTGATGTAAATCAAGGGGTTGTTGTATTTTTCATTGATTTGATCGATGGAGCTAAATCCGAAAGTCAATAAAAACCCGATCAATGCAAGTTCAGTGATGATTATTAATAATTTTTCAGGTTGTGCAATGTCTATTAATTTTTTGAGATAGTGTGTGAAAAAAGCTGCAAGCCACGGGGAGAGTGGTGTGATAATAAGGAATAGATTGGATTTGGATATCAAGAGTAAGGTTAGTATCCCTAGCCATAACATTGGGTTCATCATGAGAATGAAGGGTGCGCTCCATTTTAGAATCTTTAAAGCGATGCCATTTATTGTCTCTCTTGCTTCTTTGAAGACCTTTTCCCTTTGTTTGCTCTGCGATTTTCTTGCGGCCTCCTCTTTCTGGAATAGAATTCTTTTGTCTTCTGATGTTTTTTCGATCGACCATTTTTGGAAGGGTGTGGACCGCAGGCTGATTTCTTGCTCGGTGGAGAAAAGGATGGGAATAAGCGGCCCTGATTCACTATTCAGCCTGAATGACTGCTCCAAAGGAATGGCGGTTTTAAGATCCAGTCGATAACGCTCGCCGTCTTTCAGTTCCACAACTCCAAAAAGTGTGATGGGGAGCCAGAAATTTTCAGGTGCCTGCTTTGACAAAGCGACTGTGATGGCGCTGTCCTCAGTTCCCTCATACACCGCATACGTATCATCAATTGTGCTGACCAGTTGAATGCTCTTTTGGTCGGGTATTGGTTGAAGCTCATGAGACCTATAGCCTGCTGTGAATTGCCTTGGGTTCAAGCCAAAAGGACCTTTGATGGGTGCAAATTTCCTCCGATATAGCTGGCCGCCACTCAGTGAGATGTCTGATTGATCCGGAGCGCTTTGGCCTGCAAAGCGCTCGATATCTTGCAAGTCGATCCCACGGCCGTGTGGGGAAAGTGCAGAGGGGTCGATCGGTGCCCAGTGATGTTTTTCGGGGGGCAGTCCTGAAATTACTCTATCCAGACTCTCTGGATTTTTGACGTTGGTTTCGACACTTGCGTGAGAGAGCTTTACAGCGTCCGTCAGGAATTTGGTGAATCTCTCCAAATCATGCAGCGGCTGGGCAGGGTCTTGTGGCAGTGCTTTTTTTACCGCCTCGGACAATACGCCCCACACGAGCGGAGAGCTGCGTTTGCCTGCTTTCAAAAAGCCAAATAGGGCTTTGCTGCGCTCCAGGAACCATGGCTCCTTTGTCGTGATTGAAATCTCTGAGAGTAAAATTTTCCATTGATGCCATTGCTCGAGATCTGCATTGACTGATTCAAGAGCCAGGGTGATACATTGTGAAGAAGAGAGTTGCCAAGATCTCGTTGAAATTGAGTCGGCTTCCACAGATGAAGAAAGATCCATCGCGTAGGCGCACATCGATCGCCATGCGAGTGCTGTTTCAGTCATCTCCTTTGCTGCATCCAGGCTGTCACGAGCAATGTTGTGAATTACACCCGGAGCCACCGCGAAAGCCAACGAAATTTCGTTCAGGAGTTGCGAATATTCGAGCAAGGCGGGGAGTTTGTTTTTTGCAATGTCGCCAAGTCCGTCAACCGAAGCGGCATTTCGGGATGGTGCGAGGACGGGCTGCAGGAGATCGCTCAAGCGTCTGGAGTCGTTTGTGCCGTATACCTGGGGTAATCCCTGAGCGCCATCGATGGCTTTATTGATGGAGGAGATGATGCCCGAAGTTTTTTTTGCAGTCTTGCACCAGGCTTTGATCTCGGCATCATCGCCATTGCAGCGTGCACTCAATGAATCAGCAATCGATTGGAACGTCTGACGCTTCCAGCTTTCTTGGTCATATGGCAGGTTTGACCATCGTGCTACCGTGGCAATCGAGAGTGCGAGTGAATCAAAGTCAGCATTTTGAAGAGAGGCGGCAATATGAAGCGCTTCGTCCATGTCTTCTTTTGAAGAGACGTTCGAAAGCAGCTTGATCCACGGGGTCTTGAGCGGTTCTTGGTTTAGATGCCCTTGCCCGACCAAGTTCAATACGGTCGCGTGCCATCCCTTTGCCCTGTTCAACGTTTGATGAAGGGCAACTGCATTTCGGATCCAATGGGCTGGAAATAGGTCCCTCCCCAAGCATTTATGAAGCCAGAATTTGAACTGGGAAGTTTCTGAAAACTGTACTGCTTCAAGCTTGATTTTTTCCGATAACAAGGGATCAATGGCAAGCGCCACTGTGAGGCCTGCATCCGAATCTGAATCAAGCATCCATTCGATGTCTTGCGGAATTCCGTAAATCTGCTGAGGCACAAAGACTTCAGGACAGGTGGACTTGTCGGGATAAATTTCCCCCAAATCGACGAGTTCCTGCAGTGCTTCTTGCACAGGGATCAGTTCATGATGAGGTGGCAACTTGAATCGGGACAACAGGGGGCCGCTCACCTGGGTGCCTACGAGTTCTCGAATGATCGTTCGTGAGACTTCGGCATCCTCAGATTCCGCCACCGATCTGGCCTGGTCCAAGACAGCGGCTATGTCTGCCTTGCTGGCGAGGTTCCTGCCGAGATAGACGGGAGGGATGTCCGGACAGAGGTGGAGGATGACATCCAACAACTGGTGATCCAGGCTCTTTTGCGCCTTTTCATCATCGTCAGCAGATTGGTCGTACTCTTCTTCGAGGTCCAGGAAGAACCGCTCCGTGGCGACTTCGTTGAACTCCCGCTCACACCATTTGCGTACAAGACCGCGCCCGAGATCTCTTCTGGCCTCTTTCCAGCGCCTGGCCAGGGCCACGCCGAGCTCCGTGGGTGTCCAGCACTCTTCGCCCGCTATCTTGTAGGCCGTCTTGGCCCGCTGCTCGTTCGATCCAGACACGTTCGCATCCGTCGGACGATCTTCGGGTGCCAGTAAGGTGGCGTCTCCACCCAGCCAGCGACTCAGCTGCTCTGCCCCCCACCGTTTGGCTGGGTCTCGCTGCAACAGCCCTCGGCAGAGGTTCTGGATACGACTGTCCTGTATTTCAGACACATCGATGGGTCGGGTGGTCAGCCACTGCATCACCGCACGCTCGTCGGACAACTGGGCAAACGGGTGGTGGCCCATGGCCGCTTCCGCCACGATGATGCCCAGGGACCAGTAGTCCACCGCGGAACTGATCACACCGCTCAATGCTTCCGGTGCGGCGTAGCGAACGGTTCGACTGGCGCCGGTGAAGCGCTGCGACATTTCGCTCACAGATGAAATGCCGAAGTCGGTGATGACAAGGTCGAGAGGGAAGGTTTCCCGGACCAGGATGTTCTCGGGTTTGAGGTCGCGGTGGATCAGACCGAAGCCATGGAGGTGTTCCAGCCCAATGGCCAGCTCACGAATGACCTCAAGCAGGTTCTGCTGGGGCAGCGCTTTCCCCTTCAGCAACTGCCGAAAGGTGCCATGAGTCGCGTATTCCATGAGTTCATACCAGTGGCCGTCTGACTGACCAAACTCGTGGATGCGGATCAGATGCTCGGGGCTGCCATTGCGAACCCTTTCAAGCACGTCGGCCTTGGGCTGAATGCCGAAACGGTAGAGCTTCAGCACACGCAGCTCGGTGTCAGCCCCTGCGGTGGCTTCCACGACGAACAGGTCGGCTTCTGCGCCTGCAGTGGGTAGCCGTTGCCGAACGCGGTAGCGATTCTGGATATCAGAGGGAAGCCGAACCAGGCCAACGCCTGTGTTGAGTGCCGCTTTGTTTGGTGTGTCCAGAACGGTTGGTGTGCCCGCCATGTTTGCAGCAGGCCTGTCGATTCGTGTTTGGTGCGAGTCGATCGTTGTGGGCGCTGTGTCCAGACGCGTTGCAGGGGAGGGGACTTGCTTGGAGGTGGGGTCTTGGGTGCTCATCGCGCCGCCATTCAGTTATCGGTTGATGCTCTTTGTTGCATCGTGCGTGGTTTGGCTTTTTTTCAGCATCTGCCGTTTTGGCAGGGCTTCACGTTGAACGGGTTCCACAGCAAAGCTGCCCGCAGCAAGAGCGCGTACCGCGGTGGCTTTGATGCCTCTTGCTGCCAGGGTGCTGAGCAAATCGGGATAGCCGTGGCACCAGCGTTGCTCAATTTCCTGATCCTGCTCAGTGGATGCAGGTGCGTCGGCCGCTCGAACCATGTTGAAGTGCATCGCGCCTCTTTCCGGAGAAACGCGCATTCGCATGAAGTAGTCGTTCCAGCCACGACCCTGAAACAGGACGGTGCCGCCTTCAGCGAACAGGGTATGTGCGATGCCTTCGACTTCGTAACCCAGGTCTTTGAGCGTCGATTCGAGAATCTTTGCAGCCAAGGCATCCCGAGTCCGTTGTGCCGCCTCTTCCAGTTCGGCCAAAGCCGCATGGCCGAGCTGTTCCAGATCGCCGTCCCAGGGCCTGACGCCAGCAACCACATCGGCCAGTTGCTCGCGCAAGTCGGCGTGTCTCCCTTGCACATCCAAGGTGGCGAGTCGGTTGCGCCATTCAGCGGCGACGGCCATGGATCGACGGCGCGCATCGACTCGCTCGTTGTGTTGCTGCACCCGCAGACGCAATTCGGTGCAAATCATGTCAAAACGGGCGATGTTCTCGCTGCTGGCCGCGCGTTGAATCAGTGATTCCAGCGCGGTCGGCAGATCCTTCAACGGCGTATCGCGCAACCGGCCCACGATGCGATCAACCGCCTCACGGCGATCTGCAGCGTTTCTTGATTGGTTGTCCACCGTGGTGCTGGGTGCGTGTTTCAGACCCGTGGAAGCCAGGAAACGATCCAGCATCGCGTCCAGGGAGTCGACTTGACCCAGGCTGGAAAGGTCTAGCACACCGAGCGCGTTGGCAGTCCTCAAGCGGTGATGAATCTGTGCAAGGCGTTGGTCGATCTCATGCAGCAACGCCATCATCTCGTCCAGCCCAGCCGAGGATTCATCCCATATCTCTGGAAGCACGGGCAACACCGGGTTGTTTGGGTCTGGCGGTAGCTGGGCGATGGCTCTGTACAGATCCTCTCGCGTAGTGGCCAGCCGCCGTTGGGTGGTGCGCACGGCTTCGAGCTTTTGCTGCCGTACTCTTTCGAGCCTACGCGCCTCCTCGGCGCGGGCGCGTGCTTCTGCTTCGCGGCGTTGGCGCTCTGCTTCGATACGTCGACGCTCTTCTTCTGCACGCTGGCGCTCTTGCTCTTCTTGAAGCTGTGCGACGTGCAGTCGCTCCACCAACTCTGCGCTCAACGTGTAGCTGGCTGATTTCGGCCCACTCATTCGGTGCCTCCAGGATGGACTTCAGCAATGATGATGCTGATGTTGTCGTGACCGCCGGCGGACTTCGCCTCCTGCAGCATGGCCTCAAGCGCCTTTGGTGGTGGCAGGGTCATGAGTTGCTCAAGACGGTCGAGGCTGACCTCATCGGTCAGGCCGTCCGTGCACAGCAGGTATCGGCGTCCTGGCTTAAGCCGTTCCAGCTTCACGCAGGGTCTGACTTTTCTGAGGTCTGTTGTCCCTCCCATGGACTGGGATAGCGAGCGTCGTCCTTCCGGCGTGACGACCACATGGTCATCAGATCGCTGATTTAGATAGCCCGCATCGAAGCGGAAGACTTTCGAGTCACCCACATTCATGCAGACACCTCCGTGTTCGTGACACCAGATGGCAGCAACGGTGGCGCCCATGGCGCACAACCCAGGATCATTGCTGGACATGACGTGAAGTTGCTCATTGGTGAGGTCAAGAAGGCTTTGCGCCGCCTCTGCCGAGGGGGCAAACTGAACATGCAGTTTGGAAATACTGCTGGCGACACTGGCGCTGGCTTCGTTTCCGCCTCGGTGCCCGCCCATACCGTCCACGACTGCGAGCAAGTGTGGAACGTCGAGAGTTAGGGTGCTTTCACCAGACCAGTGCGCCTGATCGGTCACCACTTGGGATCCCAAGCAAAGAGCATCCTCGTTGTGGTGACGAACACAACCTACATCGGTGGTTGCCCACACTTGGAGTGTCGGCGTCATACAGAGGATCTCATCAACAGCGTGACCCGGAGGCTGGCTCCGAACCGCAACTCTCTGTTCCCTGTGACCGGCGTCTCCGCATGAGCAGCAATGGGAACGCCGTCAAGAAAAGTCCCGTTGCTCGAATCCAGATCGGTGACGGACGCCGCAGAACGCAAGACGGTGATTCGGGCGTGTTGCCGCGACACGTTGTCTAGGCCCAACTGGTTCAGCCGACGCCGTAACCATTCAGGGCTCGTATCGCGTCCGATCAGCATTTCGTCAACGATCTGGGTCTCTTCGCCCCACGGCCAGACAGCAAACCATTTCGTTGGCGGCGAAATCTCGTAATCGCATCGGGCACAGCGACAGGGTTCGCCTTGCTGTTCGAGGCCGCATTGCGGACACCGAACTCTTGGCGCCTCCAGGGTAGCGGCGGTCGTTGTGGGTGAGTCTGGCGGCGACCCTTCGTTCACTGCTTTTTCGACGGGCTCAACGTGGCTGATGGAAGTTCCACAGGAAGCGCAAAAGAACACCGTCGCCTCGTTCGTGGACTGGCAGGTGGGGCAAAGGCGATGCAGCATGCGAGTTGAGATGGACGAGAGGTTTGCTCGGATGTATGCCGTGCTTGATGCGGGTGGTCGCTCTATCTGGTCGCTGCGCAGCCCCGTACATGAAAACCCGCTCTTGCAATCAACAAGCGATATTTGCCGACCTGATTGGGCCGAGGAAAGAGGCGCGTCGCAGGGATCAGATGATTCGGCGCAATCAGAGAAGCTGCACGGATATCCCACCAAATGATCACCCAGAGCCAGTCTCTTGAATGAAAAAACAGGGGTGTATTCACACCCCATTTCTCCGTTTCGGCGATGGGGTGCCCTGGCCGGTAGGGCAAGCGGCTATTGAGGCACTGGCATAGAGAAAGCTCTGCGTCTGCGTCTGCGTCTGCGATGCAAACTGACACACCCGGCGAATTCGAGTGTCTGTAACTACGCTTTTTTTGGAGATCTCCAGTGCCGTCGTCAATGCGAACAATGACTTTGCGCAGCTTGTCGAGGTGAGCGTCCCGAAGCTAACGTTAAGTCGAGTTGAGCATCACCCCAAAAACGCCACCACCCGATTCGCCTCCAGCTTGCCCATGGCCCGGGTGAACAAATCGTGCGCCAGCCACCCGCGCAGCCAGCCCTGCAGCGCGGGCAGGGGCAGGGCGTCGAACCAGGTGGGTTCCACCGCGACGAACTGGCGCACGAAAGGGAAGAGGGCGATGTCGGTGGCGCAGGGCGTGGCGCCACCCAGTTGGGCGCTGTGCCGCAGCCGAGCGTCCAGCGGCTGCAGCAGCACCTGCACCGCCTGCGCGTGGTGGTGGGCCTTGACCTCGGCGGTGTCGCCGAAACGCTCGGGGTATTTGGTGCGGTCCAGGTGGTGTTTGAACGGGCCGTCGCAGGTGGCGAGCAGGGCCAGGGTGTCATCGCTCTGCGCGCGGGCCCACCAGCCATCCAAGTCGCCGGTGGACGTGAAGGCCCAGCGCACGATGTCCAGGCTCTGTTCCAGCACGCCGCCGCCCGGCAGGCGCAGCACCGGCACCGTGCCCTTGGGTGACAGGGCCAGCAATTCGGCGGGTTTGTCGCGCAGCACGATCTCGAACGCGTCGAAAGCCACACCGGCCTGCAGCAGGGCCATGCGGGCGCGCATGGCGTAGGGGCAGCGGCGGTAGGTGTAGAGCAGCGGGGCGGTGGTCATGGCCCGGCATTACAGCGCAAAGCGGGCGTGGCCGTGCGGGTGGGCGGCTACCATCGCCCCATGACCCAAGACACCCAGGACCCCATCCACGAAGACCGCGTGTGGAACGACGAGCGCTGGACGGCGCGTGTGATCAAGAACGAAGACGACGATGGCTGGGCGGTGGCCATGTTCCTGCACGGGCAGTCCGAGCCGGCGCTGGTCGGCCCCTGGACCATGGGGCGCGACAAGAAGAACCCCAAGCCGCTGGACGTGAACGCTTTCAACACGCTGGTGAAGACGGCCGGCGAGTTCATCCGCCGTTCCGAACAGCAGCGCCATGCCGAACTGAACAAGAGCGTGCAGGTCTCGGTGAACGGGCGCCGCGTGCGCGTGGCGCTGGCCATCGTGCCCGACGAGGAAGGCGCGACCGCCACGCTGCGCGCGACCGACGAGTACGACGAGGAACTGGCCGTGGTGCCGGTGCCGCCCACCTTCAAGCTCAACGTCGCCAGTGCCGAGGCCTGGGTGGCCTCGGGTTTTGAAAGGCCGCGCCGATGATCGACGGACTGGTGGCCGGCCGGCTGATGGGCGATGCCTCGCGCCGCGTGGACAAGGCGGGGCGCCCGTTCATGGTGGCGCGCGTGCTGGCGCGCAACAAGGCGGACGAAGAATTCATCGTCAACGTGATCGCGTTCGACGACGCGGCCTGTGCCGCGCTGCGGGCGCTGGCCGATGGCGACGCGATCGCGCTGGCCGGCGCGCTCACCCCGAAAGTGTGGACCGACAAGCAGGGCGTGGTGCGGCCCAGCCTGGACCTGGTGGCCACCCGGGTGTTGACGGCGCACCACGCGGCACCGACGTCTGACGACGGAAAGCCGCCGTTTTAGGGTTTTTCCACGTCTGGAGCGCATAATGCGGGTTGCGCGGGTCGTCAAGACCGCGCATATCCAAGTGATCGGTCAGTTTCGCGTGCCACGGTGCACTTTCGGGTTTGTTGTGCTTTCGGGACCCCATCGCTTTTCGTTTCTGCTTTCTTAGGAGTCCTCCATGGGCAACAAACTTTACGTCGGCAACCTGCCGTACACCGTGCGCGACGACGACCTGCAACAGGCCTTCAGCGAATTCGGCTCTGTCACCAGCGCCAAGGTCATGATGGAGCGCGACACCGGCCGTTCCAAGGGTTTCGGCTTTGTCGAAATGGGCAGCGATGCCGAAGCGCAAGCCGCCATCAACGGCATGAACGGTCAGTCCCTGGGTGGCCGCAGCGTCACCGTGAACGAAGCCCGTCCGATGGAAGCCCGTCCCCCCCGCACCGGCGGCTTCGGCGGCGGTGACCGTTCGGGCGGCGGCGGTGGCTACGGCGGCGGCGGCAACCGTTCCGGTGGCGGCGGCTACGGCCGCGGCGGCTACTGAGCCCTGCAGATCTGTTGAACCGGCCTCGCGCCGGGTCCAGTCAAAAAAAGCCCCGAAGCTCACGCTCCGGGGCTTTTTTGTTGCCGCCGTGGCGGCGGCACTCGGACTCGGTGGGCCGAACTCAGCGGCGGATGCGCTTGCCGGTCTTGAACACCCACCAGACCACGGTCAGGCAGGCGCTCATGAAGACCAGGGTCATGCCGGTGCTGACGGCGATGTGCACGTCGGCCTGGCCGTAGAAGGCCCAGCGCAGGCCGCTGATGAGGTAGACCACCGGGTTGAACAGCGAGACGGTCTGCCACGGCTCGGGCAGCATGCTGATGCTGTAGAACGCGCCGCCCAGGAAGGTCAGCGGCGTGATCACCAGCAGCGGCACCACCTGCAGCTTCTGGAAGCTGTCGGCCCACAGGCCGATGATGAAACCGAACAGGCAGAACGAGACCACGGTGAGCAGCAGGAAGCCGACCATCCACACCGGGTGGGCGATGGAGTAGGGCACGAAGGCGCGCGCGGTCAGCAGGATCAGCGAGCCCAGCAGCAGGCTCTTGCTGGCGGCGGCGCCCACGTAGCCCAGCAGCACCTCGACCCAGTTCACCGGCGCACTCAGCAGTTCGTAGATGGTGCCCGACCACTTGGGCATGTAGATGCCGAAGGACGCGTTGGAAATGCTCTCGCTCAGCAACGAGAGCATGAGCAGGCCGGGGATGATGTAGGCGCCGTAGTCCACGCCGCCGATGTCGCCCATGCGCGAGCCGATGGCCGAGCCGAAGACGATGAAGTACAGCGAGGTGGTGAGCACCGGCGCGATGATGCTCTGCGCCCAGGTGCGGAAGGCGCGGTTCATCTCGAACATGTAGATGGCCTTGACGGCGTGCAGGTTCAAGCTCATGGGGTCTTCGCTTTCTGGTCGTTGACGAGGCTGACGAAGATGTCTTCGAGGGAGCTTTCGCTGGTGCGCAGGTCTTTGTAGGCAACGCCCTGTGTGGCCAGCGCGGCCAGCAGCTCGGCGATGCCGGTGTCGTCCTTCTGGGTGTCGAAGCCGTAGGTCAGTGTCAACCCGTCGGCCGACAGCGCGAGCGGCCAGCGCGCCAGCGCATCGGGCACGGCGGCCAGCGGCTGCTGCAGGCTCAGCGCCAGCTCCTTGCGGCCGAGCTGGCGCATCAGCACGGCCTTGTCTTCCACCACGATCAGCTCGCCCTGGCGGATCACGCCGATGCGGTCGGCCATGTCCTCCGCTTCTTCGATGTAGTGGGTGGTCAGGATGATGGTGGTGCCGGCCTCGCGCAGCTGGCGCACCAGGCGCCACATGTCGTGCCGCAGCTCCACGTCCACCCCGGCGCTGGGTTCGTCCAGGAACAGGATCTTGGGTTCGTGCGACAGCGCCTTGGCGATCAGCACACGCCGCTTCATGCCGCCCGAGAGCGTCATGATCTTGTTGTCCTTCTTGTCCCAGAGCGACAGGTCCTTGAGGATGCGCTCGATCAGCGCCGGGTCGGGCGCCTTGCCGAACAGGCCGCGGCTGAAGCTGACCGTGGCCCACACGGTTTCAAAGGCGTCGGTGTGCAGTTCCTGCGGCACCAGGCCGATGGTGGCGCGCGCCTGCCGGTAGTCGCGCACGGTGTCGAAGCCGTCGGCCGTGATCTGGCCTTCGGTCGCGTTGGTCATGCCGCAGACGGTGCTGATGAGGGTGGTCTTGCCGGCACCGTTGGGGCCGAGCAGGGCGAAGATCTCGCCGCGGCGGATGTCCAGTGTGACGTTCTTGAGGGCCTGGAAGCCGCCTGCGTAGGTCTTGCTCACGCCGCGGATGCTGACGATGGCGTCGCCGCCGCCGGTTGGAAAAGGTGGGTGCATCGCGCGATTGTCCGCTGCGCGGCCCCAACCCTCAGTCTGCGGGGGCTTCGGTGGGCGGCGGTCGCTGGGCTTTGGCGTGCGCCAGCATGCGCTCGAACAGCGCCAGCAGCTGTTCCTGCTCGGCCGCGCTCAGGCAGCCGGTCACCGCGGCGTTGCGTTGTTCGACCAGCCGCATCAGCCGTTGCCACACCGGCAGACCGTCGGCCGTGAGTTCGAGGAACACGCTGCGCCCGTCGTGCGCGCTGGCCACCTTCTGCACCAGGCCCTTGTCGACCAGGGCCTGCGCGGCGCGGCTGGCCTGGCCCTTGTCGAGGTTGGCCTCGAAGGCCAGCTGGTTGACCGTGAGGCGGGGAAACGAGCCGATGGACGCCAGCGCGCGCGACTCCGACAGGGCCAGCCCGCCCTCTTGGAGGTAGAGGGCCTGGCTGGCCAGGTCGTTGAGCTTGGTCAGCGTGTTCAGGCGGTAGGTGAAGTACCGCGCCAGCGCCGGCCGCTGGCCTGCCGCGTCGTTCACTTTTTGGTGTTCTTCGCGATCAGGGCGCGGGCGTCGGCCAGCAGGGCTTTGCCGTCAGCGCCCTTCTTGCTGACCTCGGTCACCCACTCGTCGTCCACGTTGGCCGAGGCCTGCTGCCAGCGCAGCAGCTCGGCCTTGGGGATCACGCTGATGGTGTTCTTGGCGGCCACCATGCGGGCTTTGCCCGGCACGTCGTTGTCGCCCATCATGCGGCCGAACCGCATCGACACGTCGCGGCCCGAGTGCTTGTCGATCACGGCCTTGAGGTCGGCAGGCAGCCCGTCGTAGCGGGCCTTGTTCATGGCGGTCACGAACAGGGCGGTGTACAGACCGGGCAGGGCGGGGTCGCCCTCGGCGGTGAAGTGGGTCAGTTCGTCGAGCTTGATGCTGGGGCTGACTTCGTAGGTGGTCACGGCGCCGTCGATCACGCCCTTGGACAGCGCGTCGGGCACCTGCGGCAGCGGCATGCCCACGGGCGTCGCGCCCAGGGTGGTCAGCAGCTTGGTGACCGGGCGGGTCGGGCCGCGCAGCTTCAGGCCCTTGAGGTCTTCCAGCGTCTTGACGGGCTTCTTGGCGGTGAACACGTTGCCCGGGCCGTGGGTGTGCAGGGCGATGACCTTGACGTCCTTGAATTCGTCCTTGGCGTTCTTTTCGTAGTAATCCCAGGCGGCGGCGCTGGTGGCTTCGGCGTTGCTCATCAGGAAGGGCAGCTCGAACACTTCCATCTTGGAGAAGCGGCCGGGTGTGGAACCGGGCAGGGTCCAGACCACGTCCACCACGCCGTCGCGCGCCTGGTCGAACAGCTGGGGCGGCGTGCCGCCGAGCTGCATGGCCGGGAAGATCTGGCACTGGATGCGGTTGGCCGAGTCCTTGGCCAGGTCGTCGCACCAGCCCTTGAGCATGCGGGTGTGCTGCATCGCGGTCGGGGCGAGGAAGTGGTGCACCTTGAGCGTGACGGTCTGGGCCTGGGCGGCGACGGCCGAGCAGGCCAGCAGGGCGCCGAGGGCGATGGACTTGAGGGCGGTGTTCATGGATCTCCTGGGGACGGATGGGAAGTCTGTGATTCTAGAAAAGGTTGCGCCCACAACCAAATGCCTTTTCATCGGGGTTTACGCGGGGGTGTTGGTGTTAATGACTGTACGTGTGTACAGTATTGTCATGGCCGATGTTGTCATTCCCCTGCAGGCGCTCAAAGGGCGCGGCGTGGCGCACCGCCAGCCGCACCGCTTCGAGCGCGACCAGCGCGCCGCCTTTGACGACGGCTGGGGAACGCTCGACGACGGACAGGCCGCGGGCGAGGAAGCCGCCGCACCGGCCACGCAGGTCACCTGGGAAGACTGCAAGAGCGCCATCACCCGCAACGACTCGCCCGACATCGGCTTCAATCTCGGCCTCAACCCCTACCGCGGCTGCGAGCACGGCTGCGTTTATTGCTACGCGCGGCCCACGCACAGTTACCTCAACCTCTCGCCCGGGCTGGATTTCGAGACGAAGCTGGTGGCCAAGCGCAACATCGCCGCCGTGCTGCGGCAGGAATTGCAACGCCCCGGCTTCGTGCCCGAACTGCTGGCCGTGGGCACCGTGACCGACGCCTACCAGCCGATCGAACGCGAATGGCGGTTGACCCGTGCCGTGCTGGAGGTGCTGGGCACCGCGCAACTGCCGCTGGCCATGGTCACCAAGGGCAGCGGGGTGGAACGCGACCTGGACCTGCTCGCGCCGCTGGGCCGGCAGCGCCTGGCGGCGGTGTACGTGACCATCACCACGCTCGATCCGAAGCTCGCGCGCATCCTGGAGCCGCGCGCCGCGGCGCCGCACCGCCGGCTGCGCACCCTCCGCACCCTGTCGGACGCGGGCGTGCCCACGGGCGTGAGCGTGTCGCCGCAGATTCCCTTCATCAACGACGACATGGAACAGGTGCTGGAGGCGGCGTACGAGGCCGGCGCGCGCCGCGCGTTCTACCAAGTGCTGCGCCTGCCCTGGGAGCTGTCACCCATGTTCCGCCAGTGGCTGGAACTGCACTACCCCGACCGCGCCGCGCGCGTGATGGGCCGGGTGCAGGACCTGCGCGGCGGCCAGGACTACGACGCCGATTTCGCCACCCGCATGAAAGGCCAGGGCATCTGGGCCGACCTGCTGCGCCAGCGCTTTGTGAAAACCTGCGAGCGCCTGGGCTTCAACCGCGAGCGCGAGCCGCTGGACTTGAGCCGCTTCCGGCCCGCGGCGCTGCGCGGGCAGGGCGATCTGTTCTGAAGCGCTGAAACCGACGGTGCCGATGTGCCCTGATCGGCAGGTCGCTCGGTCGGTGGCCTGGCCTCGCATCCGCTGCGGTCCGTTGCACCCGCGTGGCGCCGGCTGAACGGGCTCCCGTTCCGCGCCAGCCGGTGGGCCGGTGGCGGCGGCTCAGGCCGGGCGGTCCTGGGCGTGCTCCCACGGTGGCGGTTTGGCGTCCTTGCTCAGGGCCAGCGGGCCGCCCACCGGCAGCCAGACGCGGATGGCGGTGCCCTGGCCCTCCACCGAATGCACCTGGATGGAGCCGCCGTGTTTCTGCACGATGGAGAACGACAGCGACATGCCCAGGCCGGTGCCTTTGCCCACGTCCTTGGTGGTGAAGAAGGGCTCGAAGATCCGGCGCCTGACCTCGGCGCTCATGCCGCAGCCGGTGTCTTGCACCTGCACCCAGGCCCAGTCCTGCTCGACCCCGCTGAGCAGGGTGATGGTGCCCTGGTCGGCGATGGCGTGGGCGGCGTTGACGATCAGGTTCATGAAGACCTGGTTGAGCTGCGCGGCCAGGCAGATCACCGGGGGCAGGGGCTGGAGTTTCCTGACCACCTCGGCCTTGTACTTGACCTCGTGGCGGACGACGTTGAGGGTCGATTCCAGCCCGACGTTGAGATCGGCCTCGGCCCAGTCCGAATGGTCGACCCGCGAGAAGTTCTTGAGGTCCTGGACGATCTTCTTGACGCGGCCCAGGCCGTCCGCGCACTCGTCCAGCAACTGGGGCAGGTCCTGGCGCAGGAAGTCGATCTCGATGTCGTCCCGCGTCTGCGCCAACGCTCGGCACACGCTGGCGTCGCCCGGCGCGGCCAGCATCGCGTCGGCGGCCTCGCTCAGCTGCAACAGCCCGTTGACGCAGTGGCGCAGCGAGTGGAGGTTGGAACTGACGAACGCGATCGGGTTGTTGATTTCGTGGGCCACGCCCGCGGCCAGCTGACCGATCGAGGCCATCTTTTCCTGCTGGAGCAGCTGGTTCTGCGCCTCCTCCAGCTGGTGGTTCATGGTGTCGAGCTCGTTGATCCGGGCCTGCAGCTGTTCTTGCGCGTCCCGGATGTCGGAGCGGTCCTGGATCATCCACCAGGTGCCGTGGGTCGTGTCGACCCAGTCGGCCACGTGGGCGTCGAGCTGCATCCACATCGGGTGACCGTCGGCGTGCCGCATCCAGATCTCGCTGTGGATGGGCTGCCCCTGGGTCAGCAGCGGCCCCGCGTAGCGGCCAAAGGCGGCGTAGTCCTCGTCCGACAGGTAGACCGCGCGGCCCGGCAGGCCGATCAGGTCGTCAGCGGCGTAGCCGAACATGGCGGCCATGGCGGGGTTGGCCCGCTGGATGGTGCCGCCGCTGGAATACGCCACGCCGATCGGCGAGTTGGCGACGAAGACCTCCAGGTCGCGGGCCGTGGCCGCCAGCTCGGCCGACCGCTGCCGGACGATGTCTTCCAGTTCGTTTCGGTGTTTCAGCAGCGCCTCTTCCGAGGTGCGGCGCGCGGTCACGTCCTGCAGGGTTTCGATGGCCCCGATCACCTGGCCCTGTGCGTCGTGCAGGGGCGCTGCGGTGAAGAACAGCCACTTGCCCGATGGGCCGAACTGGGGGAAGAAGGCCTCGACCTCCACGCCGCCGGACACGATGGCGGAGCGGTTCATCTGCCCGCCGTAGAAGGCCTGCAGGGCCGCGTCGTCCAGGCCGTCGACGATCATGTCGGCCAGCAGCGGGCGCTGGTCGCGGTAGAAGGCCTTCCAGCCCTCCTGCGAGCCCAGCACGTCCTGGCGCCGGATGCCCGTCAGGCGTTCGCAGGCGGTGTTCCAGTGCGTCACGCGGTGGTGCTGGTCGATCACCAGGGACGCGACCGAGGCGCCGTCGATGATCTGGGACAGCAGCTTGGTCATGTCCAGCAGGCTGCTCTGCACGTGCATGACGTCGCTGTGGTCAACACAGGTGACGACCACCTGGCTGCGTTCGTCGAGCTGCACCGCGCGGGCGTGGATATCGACCGGGCGCAGACCCCCATCGGGGGTTTCGATCGAGGCGGAGATCACCGGCGGCGTGTCGCCCTGGTCGGCACAGCCGCGGATGGCCGCCAGCAGATGGGGGCGCGACGCCGGGTCGACGAGGTCGATGAAGGACATCCCGCGCAGCAGCGCCGCGGGCCGCGCGCTCAGCCGGCTCAGGGCGTCGTTGGCGACCCGGATCTGTCCGGCGTCGAGCAGGGCCGACGGGACGGCCACGGCGTGCACGATCGCGCTGGCCACGCTGTCGTGCGACACGGCCGTGTCGGGTGTATCGGTCATGCCGGTACGGTCACGGGCGGGGCCGGCTGTCCGGCGTTCGCCGCCACGGCATCGCCTTTCACCCACAGGGTCAGGCGCACCCCCTCGCGCGAGGCAAACGCCGTGACCTGCTTGACCACGCGCTCGTCGAACACATAACCGGCCGCCAGCAGCGTGGCCCCTTTGGAGGACAGCACCGCCCGCGCCAGCACCATGCCGGGCCGCAGTTGGTGGGCTTCGATCTGCACGTCGTCCTTGGCGGCCGCGGCCATGTCGATGGCCACCTGGAGCAGGGTGTCGACCACCGCGCGGTCGTAGTGCGTGTCCACGCCGCCGCTGAGCATGGCGTGTGTCCGCTCGACCGAGAGATGGTGCTCACCCAGGGCCCCGTGGGCCAGTTCGTCGAGGTCGCTGGCTGCGGCCACGATGCGCGCCCCCATCGCGATGGCGGTCCCCACCAGGCCGTCGGGGAAGCCTTTGCCGTCGACCCGCTCGTGGTGCTGCCGCACGATCCTGGCCACCCCTTGCAGCTGCGGCAGCGCCATCAGGGCCGTCTCGCCTTCGATGGTGTGGCGCCGGTAGCGCTGGTGTTCGTCGGCGGTGTAGGCCGACACCGGCTTGCTCAGCATCGCATCCGGAAACCCGATGGTGCCGATGTCGTGCACCAGCGCGGCCAGATAGACGTCGCGGACCTCCTTGTCGGGCAGGCGCAGGCGCCGGGCGGTTTCTTTGCTCAGGTCGGCCACGCGGCGCGCATGGCCCGTGCGGCTGCCGCGCATCTCCAGCAGGCTGGCGAAGACGTTCACCGCGTGCACGAAGGTGTTGTCCAGGTCTTCGTAGGCCGCGTCCAGCATGCCGTTGAGCTGCTGGAGTTCGGCGGTCCGGGCCGTGACGCGGGATTCCAGGGTCTGGTTGGCTTCCTGCAGCTGCTCGTTCTGGCGCTGCGTCAACTGGGTCAGCGCGGCGTTCTGGCGTTCCAGGTCGCGCCGGCTCAGGGCCTCGCGCACCACCAGCACCAGGTCCTGGTCGTCCCAGGGTTTGGCGATGTAGCGGTGGATGGCGCCTTTGTTGATGGCCTCGATCGTGGACGACATGTCGGCGTAGCCGGTGAGCAGGATGCGCACGATGCTCGCGTCGTGGGCCTTGACCTGTTCCAGGAAATGGGCGCCGTCCATGCCGGGCATGCGCATGTCCGAAATCACCAGGTCCACCCGCTGGCCCTTGAGCAGCACCAGGCCGTCGGCGGCACTGGTGGCCTGCAGGGTCTTGATGCCCTGGGCGCGGAACACCCGGCGCAGGGCACTGAGCACCGAGGGCTCGTCGTCGACGGTCAGCACCGTCGGTTCCCCGTGCAGGCCTTCGACCCTTTCGGTGGTGGGCGACTCTTCGGGTAGCGCAGTGGTGGTCATGGGACGGCAGGAAGTCCAAACGTGGGGTACCGGTATTTCGGCCGCCCCGCCACGCACTTGAGTGCGCCGCCGTGGTAACCCCCGCGAGGGGAGGGTCAAACACCCTCTGCCTGCCTGCCTGCCTGCCTGCACGGCGCGCCGCGCGGTCCGGCGGTTCAGCTGCTGGCCAGCCGGGCCAGCGCGTCCACTCGCCAGTGGTGCAGCGCTTCGTAGAAGCCTTCCCACACACAGCCGTTGCAGCCGCGGCCGCAGCAGCTGTCGGGCTCGGGCGGCGGCGGGCGCAGGGCCGCGTCGAGGTTGTCGCCGCGTTCGCGTTGCGCCCGCCCGCGCAGGTGGGCGATCAGGGCGCGGGCGGTGCTCAGGTCGCCCAGCGGCACCCGGGCCGGGTCGTGCGGCGTGAAGCGCGGCTGCTCCTTCCCCTCGAACACACCGCGTTCGGCGAACATGGCGGCCGGCCGCACCCACAGACCGAAGCCGCCGTAGAGCGCGCGGTACAGCGTCATGCCCTGCAGGGTTTCGCTGCAGCGCACGGTGTCGTGATCGCTCGCCGGGCCGCCCCAAGAGCGATCGCGCCCCCCCGGGGGGCCTGGCATGGCCAGGGCTGGGGGCGAAATCACCTCGTACCAGCCGCCCTTGTAGTGGCGGTACAGGCCGGGCGGGGTGGCGTTCAGCGGGGGCAGGTCGTGGTCGGTCGGGGCGCTCATCGGTCGGGGAAAGATGTCAGTCGTCGGCGATCAGCCGGCCCATGCGGTGGGCCAGTTCCACCGCCGAGGCCACCCCGAGCTTGTCGAAGATGTTGGCGCGGTGGAACTCCACCGTGCGCTGGGCGATGCCCAGGTGGTCGGCGATGTTCTTGTTGTAGTGGCCCTGCAGCAGCTCGGTCAGCACCTCGCGTTCGCGCGCGCTCAGGGCGGCCAGGGCCTGCTGGAAGCGCAGCTTTTCCCGCGCCTCGGTGTGCAGGCGCAGGGCGGCCTGCCGCGCGGCCTCCACCTTGTCCACCAGCTGGTTGTTCTGGAACGGCTTTTCCAGGAAGTCCCAGGCCCCGTTCTTGACCGCGGCCACCGCCATGCCGACGTCACCGTGGCCGGTGAGGAACAGCACCGGCCAGGGCCAGCCCAGGGTCTTGAGCTGCTCGAAAGTGGCCAGGCCCGACAGCGGCTCCATGCGGATGTCCAGCAGCAGCACGCTGCAGGCCCGGGCCAGTTCACCGAGTTCGCCGCGTTGCAGCGCCTGCACGAAGGCGTCGCCCCCGGTCCACACCCGCGTGGGCAGGCCGCGCGAATCGAGCAGCCAGGCCAGGCCGTCGCGGAAATCCGCGTCGTCGTCCACGATGTGGACCGGCGGGTTCGGTGGGGTCAGGGGTTCAGGGGCAGCCACAGCGTGAATTGTGCGCCGAGCAGGTCGGGGCAGTCGCCCAGCTCGATGTGGCCCTGATGCGCTTCGGCGATGGAGCGGCAGATGGCCAGGCCCATGCCCATGCCGCCGGGCTTGTGGCTGGCGAAGGCGTCGAACACGGTGGCGCGCTGTTCGGGCGGCACGCCGGGGCCGCTGTCGCACACGCGCAGGCCGACCTGGCCGTCGCCGGCCACCAGGCTCACGCGCACGGTGGGCGGGGTGCGGTCGCTGCGCGCGGCCCATTCGCCGGCGTTGAGCACCAGGTTGTGCAGCGCGTTTTCCAGCAGCAGCGCGTCGGCCGGCACGGTGGGGCCGTCGCCCTCGGGCAAGGCCAGCACCAGCCGCACGCCCTCGGGCAGTGGCACGGCCTGCGCCACGCGGGCCGCCCACGGCGCCAGCGCCAGCGGCAGGCGCACGGTTTCCTGGCGCCGGGCCAGGGCGTTGACGCGCTGGATCACGCGGCCGGCCTTGTCGGCCATGCGCTCCATGCGCTCGACCACCGGCACCACCTCGTCGAGGGTGATGCGCTGGTCGCGCACCCGGTTGAGCAGGCCGGTGGCGAAGCTGCTGAGCGCGCCCAGCGGCTGGTTGAGTTCGTGCGCCAGGGTGGACGCGACCTCGCCCATGGCGACCAGCCGGCCCGAGGCTTCGAGCTGTTCCTGCTGGCGCGCGGCCAGGCGTTCGATGCGGCGGCGCTCGGTCACGTCCAGCACCGAGCCGACCCAGCCCGCCACCTCGCCGCTGGCCAGACGCAGCGGGGCGCTGTGCACCAGCACGTCCAGCCGCTGGCCGTCGCGGTGCAGCAGCTGCAGGGCCTGGGCCTCGGGCGCCTGCGCGGCGCGCTGCACCTGGGCGAACTCGTCGCCCTGTTCGGCGGGCCAATACGGCTGCGTGCGGGGCGGCGGGCCGCCGTGCGCCATCAGCTCGGCCGGCGTCCAGCCCACCAGGCGGGCAAACGCCGGGTTGACGTGCAGCAGGCGGCCGGTGGTGTCCCAGGCGCGCAGGCCCAGGGGCACCGAGCGTTCCATGGCCGAGCGCAGGGCCAGCTGGGTCCGCAGCCGCGCCTCGGCGCGCTGGCGGCGGGCGCCGTCGCGCCACAGCGCCAGCAGCGCCAGCAACATGCCCAGCAGGCAGAGCAGGGCCACCGCAAAAAAGGCGCGCGGCGCCAGCGGCGGCGTGCGGTCGGTCAGATCCACCCGCAGCCGCAGCTGCGCGCCGGGCAGCTGGATGGGGGCGACAAAGCCCGGGTCCTCGTCGACCGGGGCGGGGGCGCTGTCGTCGGCCAGGCCCACCGCGTGGCCCTGCAGGAACCAGGCCGGCAGCGTGTCGGCCAGCAGGCGCTGCACCGGCACGGCGGCGACCGCGTCGCCGGTGAAGCGGCCCTGCTCGAAGTGCGGCACCGCGAGCCAGAGCCAGGCGTCGGCACCGTCCGCCGTGGCGAGCGGCCCGGCGTAGGCCGGGCGCTGCAGGCCGCGCGTGGTGTCCAGCATGGTGGTCAGCGCGGCGGCGTGCCCGGGCGCCTGCGCGGCGGCATGCAGTTCGGCGGGCCAGGCGCTGCGCCGGTCCGGCGCGCCGGCGGGCACCCAGCCGTGGAAGGCGATGCGGCCGGGGCGTTGCCACCAGGGGCCTTGGCGGGTCACCGCCGCCGGGTCGCCGCCGCCGTGCTGGTGGGCCAGCGCCAGCGCGGCCAGGTCGGTTTCCAGCCGGCGGAAATGGAAGCGCAGGGTCTGGTCCAGCCACTCGGCGTCGGCGGTGCGGCGGCGGTCGGCCTCGCGCGCTTCTTCGCTGCGCAGGAACAGCCACAGCGCCAGCGCCGACGCGGCCACCAGCACCAGCAGCGCCACCAGCCAGCCCATGGCGCGGCGCGTCAGCGCAGCGGTCTGGCGCGTGTCCAGATCCAGGGTGTCGAAGTCGGGGGTGGCGGCGGGCGGCATGGGCCCGCTAGCATAGCCAGCATGGCCGCCCCCCGTCTGCCCACCGCCCCCCGTTTGCCGCGGCGCACCGTGCTCGGTCTGGCCTGCGCGGTGCTCGGTGCGCCGGTGCTGGCGGGGGCGGTCCCGCCCGTGCTGCTGCGTTTCTCGCACGTGGTGGCGCCCGACACGCCCAAGGGCCAGATGGCGTTGCGCTTCCAGTCGCTGGTGCATGAGCGCGCGGGCGGGCGCATCCGGGTGGAGGTGTTCCCCGATTCGCGGCTCTGGGGCGACGACGACGAGGTGGAGGCGCTGCGCCTGGGCGCGGTGGAGATGCTGGCACCCTCGCTGTCCAAGTTCGGCATGGCCGGCGTGCCGGAGTTCGAGGTGTTCGACCTGCCCTACCTGTTCACCGACCTGGCCCAGGTGCGGCGCGTGACGCAGGGCGCCGTGGGGCGCGGCCTGCTGGAGCGGCTGGCGCGCCAGCAGATGCGGGGGCTGGGCTTTCTGGACAACGGCTTCAAACAGATGAGCGCCACGCGCGCGCTGCGCACGCCGGCCGACTACCGCGGCCTGCGCGTGCGGGTGCAGGCCTCGCGGGTGCTGGGCGAGCAGGTGCGCGCGCTCGGCGCGCAGCCGGTGGTGCTGCCGTTTGGCGAGACGCCGCGCGCGCTGGCCAGCGGCGTGGTGGACGCGGCGGAGAACCCGCTGTCGAACTTCCTGACCCAGGGGCTGGCGGCGCGGCAGCCGCACCTGACGCTGACGCAGCACGGCTACCTGGGCTACGCGGTGGTGACGCACCCGCGCTTCTGGGCCAGCCTGGCCCGGGCCGACCGCGCGCTGGTGGACGACGCGCTGGCCGAGGCGCTGGCCCACGGCAACCGGCTGGCCGAGGCGCTGGACCGCCAGGCCCTGGCCACGTTGCGCCAGACCCCCGGCCTGCAGGTGCACGCGCTGAGCGCGACCGAGCGCGAGGCCCTGCGCCGCCACCTGCGGCCGGTGGTGGACGGCTTCGGGCGCAGCGTGGGGGCGGGCTTGCTGCGCGACCTCCTGCGCGCCATCCCGACCGGCTGACCCGGCCGGTACGTAGTTCTACGACTGTTGAACGCCACAGTTGGCGCGCGGCGGGGGGCTGCGTATCGTCCCGCATCCCCCAAAACGGCCTTCACGGAGACACCCCATGGCTGCACCCGCCGAGCGCAAACCGCTCTACAAGTCCCTCTACGTCCAGGTCCTGGCCGCCGTCACCATCGGCGTGTTGCTGGGCCACTTCCACCCCGAGCTGGGGGCGCAGATGAAGCCGCTGGGCGATGCCTTCATCAAGCTCATCAAGATGATCATCGCGCCCATCATCTTCTGCACCGTGGTGGTGGGCATCGCCGGCATGGAAGACATGAAGAAGGTCGGCAAGACCGGCGGCCTGGCCCTGCTGTACTTCGAGGTGGTGTCCACGGCGGCGCTGCTCATCGGCCTGCTGGTGGTCAACCTGATCCAGCCCGGCGCGGGCATGCACGTGGACGCCGCCACGCTGGACACCAAGGCCATCGCCGCCTACACCGCGCCCGGCAAGATGCAGGGCACGGTCGACTTCCTGCTGGGCGTGATCCCCAGCTCGGTGGTGGGCGCGTTCGCCCAGGGCGACATCCTGCAGGTGCTGCTGTTCTCTGTGCTGTTCGGCTTCGCGCTGCACAAGTTCGGCGGCCGCGGCACCCTGGTGTTCGACTTCATCGAAAAGTCCTCCCACGTGCTGTTCGACATCGTCGGCATCATCATGAAGGTGGCCCCCCTCGGCGCCTTCGGCGCCATGGCTTTCACCATCGGCAAGTACGGCATCGACTCGCTGTTCTCGCTGGGCAAGCTCATGGGCACCTTCTACCTGACCTGCCTGATCTTCGTGTTCGGGGTGCTGGGCCTGATCGCGCGCCTGCACGGGTTCAGCATCGTGAAGTTCGTCCGCTACATCAAGGAAGAGCTGCTGATCGTGCTGGGCACCTCGTCCAGCGAATCGGTGCTGCCGCGCATGATGGAGAAGATGGAAAACCTGGGGGCGCGCAAGTCGGTGGTCGGCCTGGTGATCCCCACCGGTTATTCGTTCAACCTCGACGGCACCTCGATCTACCTGACCATGGCCGCGGTGTTCATCGCCCAGGCGACCGACACGCCCATGACGCTGACCCAGCAGCTGACCCTGCTGGCCGTGCTGCTGCTCACGTCCAAGGGCGCGGCCGGCATCACCGGCAGCGGCTTCATCGTGCTGGCGGCCACGCTCTCGGCGGTGGGCGGCGTGCCGGTGGCCGGCCTGGCGCTGATCCTGGGCATCGACCGTTTCATGAGCGAAGCCCGCGCCCTGACCAACCTGGTGGGCAACGGCGTGGCAACCCTGGTGGTGGCCAAGTGGACCGGCGACCTGGACATGCAGCGCCTGCAGCAGGGCCTGGACCGACCCACGGCGCAGGAAGCCGACGAGCCCGAAGAGATCCTGGACCAGCAGGTCGCGCACATGGCGGTGGGCAAGGCCAAGGCCTGACCGGACGCGCTCGACCCCAGAAAAAAAGCCGCTCGATGAGCGGCTTTTTTTCGAGAGGTGGTGGCGCGAAGTGCCTGCGTCCAGGGACACCGAGGAACCGGCTTTTCCGGGCCTCAGGTGTCGTCTCCCTCCCAGCGCCGCAGGCGCGCCAGAGAGGGGGAAGCCGCGCAGCGGCGCAGGGGGTGAACACCCCTCTCGCAGGGGGGGCTTACAGCTTGACGTTGGCGATGTAGCTGTCAAAACGCCATTCCGAGAACTTGCTCCACAGCACCTGGTCGCGCTGGAAGGCGCGCATGTCCTGGTGGATCTTCCTGAACTCGGGCGACCGGGCTTCGTGCGCGGCGAACACTTCCATGCTGGCCTTGTAACCCGCGTCCATGATCTCCTTGCTGAAGCCGCGCAGCTTGGTGCCGCTGGCCACCAGGCGGCGCAGCGCGGCCGGGTTCTGGGCGTCGTATTTGGCGGTCATGTCGCGCGCGGCCACGGCACCCGCGGCGCGCACGATGGCCTTGTGCTCGGCCGACAGCGCGTCGAACGCCTTTTTGTTGATGAAAAACGCCAGCTCGGCGCCGCCTTCCCACCAGCCGGGGTAGTAGTAGTGCTTGGCCACCTTGTGGAAGCCCAGGCGCTCGTCGTCGAACGGGCCGACGAACTCGGTCGCGTCCAGCGTGCCTTTTTCCAGCGCCTGGTAGACCTCGCCGGCGGGCATGTTCTGCGACACCACGCCCAGCCTGGCCATGGCCTCGCCGAACAGGCCGCCGCCCATGCGCATCTTCAGGCCCTTGAGGTCGGCCACGGTCCGGATCTCCTTGCGGTACCAGCCGCCCATCTGGGTGCCGGTGTTGCCCGCGCTCATGGAGACGATGTTGTACGGGGCGTAAAACGCGTCCATGTATTTGCGGCCGTTGCCGTGTTCCATCCAGGCGTCCATGTGGCGCGCGGTCAGGCCGAAGGGCACGGCGCAGCCGAAGGCGAACACCGGGCTCTTGCCGGTGAAGTAGTAGGGCGCGGTCTGCGCCATCTCGACGGTGCTGTTCTGCAGTGCGTCGACCACGCCGAACGGGGGCAGCAGGTCACCGGCGGCGTGCACCGAGATGTCGAACTTGCCGCCCGACAGGGCCTTGACGGTTTCGGCGAACTTTTCGGCCGAACCGAAGATGGTGGGCAGCGACTTGGGAAAGCTCGACGCCAGGCGCCAGCGCACCGCGGCCTGGGCGTGAACGGCCGGGGCGATGCCGGCGGACAGCACGCCGGCGATGCCAGCGCTCTGGAGGAGGGAACGACGGTCCATGGGGTTTTCTCCGGGATGAAAAGCCGGTGCTCCTGGGCGTCTGGCGCCCCGGTCGCCCGGCGGTGACGAAACCCCCGGACCTTACCAGAGCCGAGGGTTAACCCTTACCCAGAGACGGGGCGGTCGGGGCCGCGCAGCGTGGCGTGCGGCAGGGCCGGCACGCCGTGCTGGCCGCGCACCGCCTGCCCGGTGCGCCAGGCGTTGCGCCAGGCCGGCAGGGTGCTGGCGGGGTCGTCGCCCAGCCCGCGCACCACGCAGCCACCGGCCGCGCCGGCCGCGGCCACGGCCTGCAGTTGCGCGGGGTCCAGCACGCCACCAATGCCCACCACCGGTGCCGGCGCCATGTGCGCCCACCAGGCCAGGTTGTCCAGGCCCTGGGGTGCCCAGGGCATGGCCTTGGTGGTG
Organism: Hydrogenophaga sp.; assembly: GCF_031426985.1. GTDB lineage: Bacteria > Pseudomonadota > Gammaproteobacteria > Burkholderiales > Burkholderiaceae_C > Hydrogenophaga. The sequence continues at coordinate 33,385 of NZ_JASJOY010000102.1, read as the reverse complement.
GTGGGCCAGACCGGGCCGCAGGCGATCAGGTCGGGCCGCAGCGCGGCGGCGCGGCACAGCTCCCACAGGCTGTGCGAACTCAGCCCGAGTTGCACGCCCCGGTCGCGCGCGGTCTGCAGCGTCGCCTGGTCGGCGGGCGTGAGCGCCATCAGGTCCTCCTGCCCCAGGTGCAGCGCGCGCGCGCCGGCCAGCAGCGCGGCCCGCCAGTGGTCGTTGATGACCAGGGGCACCCCCGCGGCATCGGCCGCGCGCTGGCTGCGGCCGATGGCCTCGCGCAGCTGCGCCTGCCAGTCCGCATCGGGCAGGCCGTCGGGCCGCTTCATGCGCAGCTGGACCGTGTCCACCGTCGGCGTGGCGCGCAGCACGGCCTGCACCCGCTCGGCGCTGTCCACGATGGCGTAGACGCCGGGGTCGCGCGCACGCGCTCGGGCGGCGGGCCAGGCGCTGGGGGCCTGCGCGTCCAGCGACAGCCGGGGCAGCAGCGTCGGGTCGGTGCCGAAACCTTCGCGCGCGGCCACCGGCCCGGCGCCGCGTCCCACCGCGCGCGCATGCCGCAGCGCGTGGGTGGTCGCCATCTTGGCCAGCACGGCGGCGTCGGCCGCCACCCAGCCCAGGGCCAGCGCGGCCGCCAGCGCGGTGGCGAAGGTGCAGCCGGTGCCGTGGTGGTGCGGTGTGTCCACGCGCGGCAGCGTCAGCCAGCCCTGCGCGTGGGGCGCGTCCAGCCAGTCGCTCGACAGCCCGGGCGTGGCCGCGTCGCCCCCGGTGACCACCACGGCCGGCACGCCCAGCGCCCGGAACGCGCGACCGAGCGCCGGCACGTCGCTGCCACCGAGCGGGCCGAGCAGCAGCACCGCCTCGCTCTGGTTGGGCGTGATGACGCTGGCGCGCGGCAGCAGCCGTTCGCGGTAGGCCTGCATCAGGGCCGGGTCGGCGAAGGCTGCGCCGGTGCTGGCGCGCAGCACCGGGTCGATCACCAGTGGCAGCGGGCCGCGCTGGCGCAGCCGGTCCACCCAGCGCGCGACGACTTCCACGTTGGCCGCGCTGCCCAGCAGCCCGGTCTTGATGACGGCCGGCGGCAGGTCCTCGGCCAGGGCGGCGAGTTGCGCCTCCAGCAGCTCGGGGGCCACGGCGTCGATGTGCGTCACCGCGGTGGTGTTCTGCGCCGTCACGGTCGCGACGACCGGGCACAGGTGCACGCCGAAGGCGTCGGCCGCGCGCTGGTCGGCCGCCAGGCCGGCGCCGCCGCCGCTGTCGGTGCCGGCGATGCTCCAGATCACGGGGACCATGGCGTCATCCGATCAGAAAAGGGTGGCCGGACACGGGCGTGGAGGCCACGGCCATGTCCTGCGGGGCCATCACGCCGGCCTCGAACGCGGCGCGGCCGGCTTCGATGGCCAGGCCGAAGGCGCGCGCCATGCGCACCGGGTCCACCGCCTGCGACACGGCCGAGTTCAGCAGCACCGCGTCGAAGCCCAGTTCCATGGCCGCCGCCGCGTGCGAGGGCGCGCCGATGCCGGCGTCCACCACCAGCGGCACGCCGGGCAGGCGCGCGCGCAGGGTGCGCAACGCAAACGGGTTGATCAGGCCCTGACCCGAGCCGATGGGCGCGCCCCAGGGCATCAGCACTTCGCAGCCCGCGTCCAGCAGGCGCTGGCAGGTGACCAGGTCGTCGGTGCAGTAGGGGAAGACCGCGAAGCCGTCCTTGATCAGCTGCGTCGCCGCCTCCACCGTTCCCCAGGGGTCGGGCTGCAGGGTGTGTTCGTCGCCCACCACTTCGAGCTTGAGCCAGCGCGTGCCGTACAGCTCGCGCGCCATGTGGGCCAGCGCGATGGCTTCGCGCGCGGTGCGGCAGCCCGCGGTGTTGGGCAGCAGGTGCACGCCGCTGTCGACGATGCCCTGCACGACACCGTTGTCGCCGGCGGCCGCCAGCGTGCGCCGCAGGCCGACGGTGACGACCTGGGTGCCGGCGGCGGTGATGGCTTCGCGCAGCACCTGGGGCGAGGGATAGCCCGCGCTGCCGAGGAAGAAGCGGCTGTTCAGCGGGGTGCCATAGACGTTCAGCGTGGACATGGTTCAGGCTCCTTGAGAGACCGTTGGCGGGGCGACCGGTGTGCAGGCCAGCCGGTCCAGCGCCTGGACCAGCCGGTCGATGTCGGCTTCGGTGTGGGCGGCCGAGAGCGCGATGCGCAACCGGGCCGTGCCCTCGGGCACGGTGGGCGGGCGGATGGCCGGCACCCACAGACCCTGCTCGCGCAGGCCCTCCATCACCGCCAGCGCCTCGGCGTTGCCGCCGATCAGCAGCGGCTGGATGGGCGTGTCCGAGTGGCCGAGTCGCCAGCCGCTGCGCGCCAGCACCGGCGCCAGACCCTGGCGCAGGCGGGCGATCAGGCGCTGCAGCTGCGCCCGGCGCTCGTCGCCGTGTTCGATCAGCCGCAGGCTGCGGCGCAGCGCGCAGGCCAGCAGGGCCGGCGCCGCGGTGGCGAAGATGTAGCTGCGGGTCTTCTGCAACAGCCACTCGACCAGGTCGTCGGGCCCGGCCACGAAGGCGCCGGACACGCCCGCGGCCTTGCCCAGCGTGGCCATGTAGAGCACGCGGCGCGAGGCGCTGTCGCCGGTCAGGCCCGCGGCGGCCAGGCTGCCGCGCCCCTGCGGGCCGCAGACGCCGAAGCCGTGTGCGTCGTCCAGCAGCAGCAGGGCGTCGTGCCGCTCGCACAGTGCCCGCAGCGCGGGAATGTCGGCCGCGTCGCCGTCCATGCTGAACACCGCGTCGCTGATGACCAGCTTGCGCCGCGCCGGGCTCGCGGCGAGCTGTTCTCCGAGTTCGGCCAGGTCGGCGTGGGCGAAGCGGTGGATGCGGGCGCGCGAGAGGCGGGCGCCGTCGATCAGGCAGGCGTGGTTGAGCGCGTCCGAGAAAATCGCGTCCCCATCGCCCACCAGCGCCGGCACGATGCCGATGTTGGTGGCGTAGCCGGCGTAGAAGTACAGCGCGCGCGGCAGGCCCACGAAGGCCGCCAGCTCGCGCTCCAGCACCTCGTTGGCGCTGCTGTGACCGCTGACCAGGGGCGAGCCGCCGGCGCCGACACCGTATTGGCGGGCGCCTTCGCAGGCGGCGTCGGCCAGGTCCGGGTGGCCGGCCAGGGCCAGGTAGTCGTTGCTGCAGAAGGCCAGCATTTCGCGCCCGTCCACCCGCAGGCGGGCGCCCGCGCCGGGGCCGTTGGCGGGCTCGACGGCGCGGCGGCGGCGGCGCAGGTGGGCGTCGTCCAGGGCGCTCAGGCGCTGGGGGATCTCGTCCAGCCAGGAGCTGGTGGGGGGTGTGGGGTTCATGGCAGCTGGAGGTCCACGGTGCGGAAGTCGGGGGCGCCGCTGTGGGCGATGTCGGCCAGCAGCGGGGCGGGCAGGTGCTGGCGCAAGAAGGCGATGTTGTCGTCGGGCGCGGCCATGGCGGGGTCGATGCGGTTGGCCACCCAGCCGGCCAGCGTGAGGCCGCGCGCGCGGATCGTCTCGGCGCTGAGCAGCGCGTGGTTCAGGCAGCCCAGGCGCAGGCCCACCACCAGCAGCACCGGCAGGCCCAGGGCCTGCGCCAGATCGCCGCCGGTGTGCTCGGGCGAAAGCGGCACCAGGAAGCCGCCCGCACCCTCCACCACCATGGCGTCGGCGTGCTGGGCGAGTTCGCGCTGGCAGGCCACCAGGTGGGCGATGTCGATGTGCGTGCCCGCGCGCTCGGCCGCGAGGTGGGGTGAGAGCGGGTCGGGCAGCCGCACCGGGCTGTCCAGTCCGGGCGGCACGCGCACGGTCGAGGCCGTGCGCAGGGCGATCGCGTCCTCGCTGTCCCAGCCCTCCGGCGTGGGCACCAGGCCGGCGGCCACCGGCTTCATGCCGACCACACGCGGGTGGCGGCGCGCCAGCGCATGCAGCAGGGCGCAGCTCACGAAGGTCTTGCCGACGCCGGTGTCGGTGCCGGTCACGAAGAAAGCGTTCATGCCCTTGGCTCCATCCAGGGCACCCGTGGAACCGGCTTTGCCGGGCCACAGGGGTGAGTCCCCCTCCCGCCGAAGGCGAGAGAGGGGGAAGACGCGAAGCGGCGCAGGGGGTGCCTCATGTCATTCCTCGGCCAGCGTGGCGTCCAGCGCGGCCAGCGCGCCGTGGGCCAGGTGCTGCATCGCCTCTTCACCCAGCACATAGGGCGGCATGAAGTACAGCGTCTGGCCGATGGGCCGCAGCACCAGGCCGCGCGCCAGCGCGTGGCCCTGGTAGCGGCGCGCAAAGTCGGGCAGCGGGGTCTCGATGTCCCAGGCCCAGATCATTCCCTGGCGCCGCGGATGCCGCACCCGCGGGTGCGCGGTCAGCGGCGCCAGCAGCGTGTCCAGCGCCTGTGCGGTGGCGCGGTTGCGGACCAGGGCGTCTTCCTGTTCGAACAGGTCCAGCGTGGTCAGCGCGGCGCGGCAGGCCAGCGGGTTGCCGGTGTAGGAGTGCGAGTGCAGAAAGCCGCGCGCCACGTCGTCGTCGTAGAAGGCGGCGTACACCGCGTCGGTGGTCAGCACCGCCGACAGCGGCAGGGTGCCGCCGGTCAGGCCCTTGGACAGGCAGAGGAAGTCGGGCCGGATGCCGGCCTGCTCGTGCGCGAACAGGGTGCCGGTGCGGCCGAAGCCGGTGGCGATCTCGTCCACCACCAGGTGCACGCCGTGCTGGTCGCACAGGGTGCGTGCCTGGCGCAGGTAGGCCGGGTCGTGCATGGCCATGCCGGCGGCGCACTGCACCAGGGGCTCGACGATCAGCGCGGCCGTGGTCTCGTGGTGCTGGGCCAGCCAGTCGGCCAGTGCGGCCGCGGCGGCATCGGCGCCGGCGCCACGCCGGTCGGGGCTGGGTACGGTGGCGGCCAGCCGCACCAGCGGCGCGTAGGCCTCGCGGAACAGGGCGATGTCGGTCACGGCCAGCGCGCCCACGGTCTCACCGTGGTAACCCCCGGCGAGGCCGACGAAGCGGCTCTTGGCCGGGCGGCCGCTGTTGCGCCAGAAGTGCGCGCTCATCTTCAGCGCGATCTCGGTGGCCGATGCGCCGTCGCTGGCGTAGAAGGCGTGGCCCAGGCCGGTCAGCGCCGACAGCCGCTCCGACAGTTCCACCACCGGTGCGTGCGTGAAGCCGGCCAGCATCACGTGGTCCAGTGTGTTCATCTGGTCGGCCAGCGCGGCGCGCATGGCGGGGTGGCTGTGGCCGAACAGGTTGACCCACCAGGAGCTGACCGCATCCAGGTAGCGGGTGCCGTCGGTGCCGACCAGCCACGGCCCTTCGGCGCGCGCGATCGCCACGGGCGGCTGGGCCTCGTGCCGCTTCATCTGCGTGCAGGGGTGCCACACGCTGCGCAGGCTGCGCTGCGCCAGGTCTTTGTCGGTCATTGCTGCTGCACCGGCACGTGGTCGCGCGAGCCGGTGGCGCGGTTGTGTTCGTCGACGAAGACCAGCTGCGGCCTGTGAGCAGCGACGTGGTCCTCGTGCACCTGTGCGAAGGCCGCGATGATGAGCAGGTCACCGACCGAGGCGCGGCGCGCCGCCGAGCCGTTGACCGAAATCATGCCGCTGCCACGCGCGCCCTGGATGGCGTAGGTGATGAAGCGCTCGCCGTTGTTGATGTTCCAGATGTGGATCTGCTCGTTTTCGCAGATGCCTGCGGCTTCCAGCAGGTCTTCGTCGATGGCGCAGGAGCCTTCGTAGTGCAGCTCGCACTGCGTCGCCGCGACGCGGTGGATCTTGGACTTGAGCAGGGTGCGGAACATGGTGGGGTCTCCGGGTTCGGTGAAGGGGGTCAGCCGCCGACGATGGCCTGGAAGGTCAGCACGGTGTCGCCGGGCTGCAGCAGGGTGGTGGCGCGCTGGGGGCGCGGGACGAAGGCGCCGTTGACGGCGGTGGCCACCCGGATGGCGTCCACCCGCTGCGCGTCGAGCAGCGCGGCCAGCGTCAGGCCTTCCGGGCAGGGCAGGGTGAGGTCGTTGAAGGTCAGCATGGGTCGGTGCGCGCAAGGATTTCGTCCAGGACAGCCGTGGAACGGGCTTCGCCCGGCCACAGGCTGTGTCCCCCCTCCGGCACGGGAGGGGGGAAGCCGCGCAGCGGCGCAGGGGGGAGTCCGATCTTTTCCAGCGCGTCCTGCACCAGCGCCGGCGCCAGCAGCCAGCCGTGGCGGTACAGGCCGTTGATGCGCAGCAAACCGGGCGCGTGATCGATGCGCGGTTCGTTGTCGGGCAGGGCCGGGCGCAGGTTGGTCTCCAGGTGCACGATGCGCGCCTCGGCCAGCTCGGGCATCACGCTCTGGGCCGCGGCCATCAGCTCGACCGCGCTGCGCAGGCTCACCGGCGAGCGGTCCTCGCTCTCGATCTCGCTGGCGCCGATGACGATGTGGTCGCAGGGCCGGGGCACGATGTAGACGCGGTGGCGCGGGTGCAGCAGGCGCACCGGCCGCTGCAGCGGCACGCCGGGCGCCTGCAGCCAGACCACCTCGCCGCGCACACCGCGCACCGGCAGGTCGGGCCGGGCGCCCGTGCCGCGCACGTCGATGGCCAGGTCGAAGCGCTGCTCGGTGCCGTCGTCCAGTTCGATGCGGCCCGGCCGCACCGAGGCCACCGTGTGCCGCCAGCGCCAGCGCACGCGGGGCGAGGCCGCGCACAGCGCGGGCAGCACCTGCAGCGGCAGGATCTGCCCCTCGCCCGGCAGCAGCCAGGCGTGCAGGCGCGGGTCGATGGCGGGCTCCAGCGCGCTCAGGGCATCGCGGTCCAGCCGCTGTGGGCTGGCCGCGATGCCGGCCAGGTCGGGCGCCTGCGCCAGCCGCGCCAGCACCCGCTGCGCCGCGCCCAGGTCGCTGCCGTGCGCCACCAGCAGGCTGCCCAGGGTGCGCAGCTGCAGCGCCGCCGCGGCGCCGTCGCCATCACCGCCCGGTGTGGCGCAGCCGGTGCAGCTGCCGCAGGCCGCCGGCAAGGCGCCCGTTCGCGGTGAACGGGTGTGCGCCAGCGCCTCGGTGATCTCGCGCCACAGCGCCATCGAACGCCAGCCCAGGGCCGCGATGGCCGGGCCGCTGTTGTCCAGCTCGGCCAGCGGGCTGAGCATGCCCGCCGCCGTGAAGGCCGCCGGCCCCCGGCCATCGCTGCGGGCCTGCGGTCCGTCGGCGGGGTCGAACACCGTCACGTCGTGGTCGGGCGCCAGCCGCCAGGCGAGCAGCCGGCCGAGCAGGCCGGCGCCTGCAATGCCGATGCGTGCCATGGCTCAGCCCCTTTTCGAGGTCAGTGACTCCACCGGCACGTAGAACTCGCCACCGACCGCCTTGAACTCTGCGCTCTTCTGCGCCATGCCATCGGTCAACGCGGCCTCTTCGCTCAGACCCTTGGCGGCGGCGTAATCGCGCACGTCCTGCGTGATCTTCATGCTGCAGAACTTGGGCCCGCACATGCTGCAGAAATGCGCCTCCTTGGACGAGTCCTTGGGCAGGGTTTCGTCGTGGTAGGCCTCGGCGGTCTGCGGGTCCAGGCCGAGCGCGAACTGGTCGCGCCAGCGGAACTCGAAGCGCGCCTTGCTCATCGCGTCGTCGCGTGCGCGTTGTCCCGGGTGGCCCTTGGCGACGTCGGCGGCGTGCGCCGCGATCTTGTAGGCAATGATGCCCTGCTTGACGTCGTCGCGGTCGGGCAGGCCCAGGTGTTCCTTGGGCGTGACGTAGCACAGCATGGCCGTGCCCATCCAGCCGATCATGGCCGCGCCGATGGCGCTGGCGATGTGGTCGTAGCCCGGCGCGATGTCGATGGTCAGCGGGCCGAGCGTGTAGAACGGTGCCTCGTGGCAGTGCTTGATCTGCTCGTCCATGTTGGCCTGGATCATGTGCATGGGCACGTGGCCGGGGCCTTCGATCATGGTCTGCACGTCGTGCTTCCAGGCGATCTGCGTCAGCTCGCCCAGCGTGCGCAGCTCGGCGAACTGCGCCTCGTCGTTGGCGTCGGCGCCCGAGCCGGGGCGCAGGCCGTCGCCGAGCGAGAAGGTCACGTCGTAGGCCTTCATGATTTCGCAGATCTCGTCGAAGTGCGTGTACAGGAAGTTTTCCTTGTGGTGCGTGATGCACCACTTGGCCAGGATCGAACCGCCGCGCGAGACGATGCCGGTGCGCCGCTGCGTCGTGAGGTGGATGAAGGGCAGGCGCACGCCGGCGTGGATGGTGAAGTAGTCGATGCCCTGCTCGGCCTGCTCGATCAGGGTGTCGCGGAAGATCGCCCAGCTCAGGTCCTCGGCCACGCCGCCCACCTTCTCCAGCGCCTGGTAGATCGGCACCGTGCCGATGGGCACCGGCGAGTTGCGCACGATCCAGTCGCGCGTGGTGTGGATGTTCTTGCCGGTGGACAGGTCCATCACCGTGTCGCCGCCCCAGCGGATCGACCACACGAGTTTTTCGACCTCTTCCTCGATCGACGAGGTCACGGCCGAGTTGCCGATGTTGGCGTTGATCTTCACCAGGAAGTTGCGGCCGATGATCATCGGCTCGACCTCGGGGTGGTTGATGTTGGCCGGGATCACCGCGCGGCCGCGCGCCACCTCGTCGCGCACGAACTCGGGCGTGATGATGTCGGGGATGCGCGCGCCCATGGGGTTGCCGCGCAGGCGTGCCTCGCGTTCGGCGCTGCCCAGGTACTCGCGCATCCACTCGCGTTTGCCGTTCTCGCGGATCGCGATGTATTCCATCTCGGGCGTGACGATGCCCTTGCGCGCGTAGTGCATCTGGGTCACGTTGGCGCCGGCCTTGGCGCGCAGCGGCTGGCGCTGCAGAGCCGCGGCCTCGGCGCGCAGGGCTTCGATGCGGGCGTCGGTGGTGTCCCCGTGTTTGCCGCCGTCGTCCAGCGCCACACGGCTGCGGCCTTCATAGGCTTCGGTGTCACCGCGCGCCGCGATCCAGCCGGCGCGCGCGCCCGCGGCCAGACCCTGGCGGATGTTGATGGCCGCGGCCGGGTCGGTGTAGGGACCGGAGGTGTCGTAGAACGTGACCGTCTCGCCGTTGGTCAGCGCGATCTCGCGCATGGGCACCTGCACGCCGGGCTGGGCACCGGGCACATAGACCTTGCGGGACTGGGGGAAGGGTTCGCGGGTGAGCGTGAGCAGTTGTTGCAGCTTGTCGGGGGCGTTCATGAGGCAGTCTCCATGTGGATTGGATGAATGCCCCGCCTCGACGCCGTGGGGTGCAAGCCCACCAGTGACCCTATGGGCCCGGACGGACTCGCGCACATCGGCGCTGCAGCTCTTCTTACGCTGGTACTAACCAGATCAAGTTCGCGGTTCCGGCGGTCAAGTCCGCCATCTCAGCACGCCTTACGTGCACCCCGGAGCGGGACGGAGTGTAAACGCCTTTGGCGCGCGGGGTGCGCCGACCCAGCGGTCTGGAGGGACATGGGCCCTGTCGGGACCAACGCGCACCGCTGGCCTCAGACCGCCGCCTCAGACCTGCGCCTTTGCACCAGCGCCCGCACCATGACCGCAACGACGACCACATTGACCGTCAGGACCGCCAGGCCCAACGCAGACGGTTGGCGCATGAGCTCGACCAGCTCGACCGGCACATACACGCCACCGCTCACCGCCGCCAGCCATTCCGCCCAGGCCCGCTCCCAGAACAGGCCATAGGCCTCGACCAGGCGCAGCGTGGCGTAGACGGCCGCCCCCAGCGCGAGCCAGACCAGCCGGGGCTGCCAGTGCGCGGCCGCATCCAGAAAGATGTGGGGGTATTCGGCGGCGGGGTTCAGATGGAAGTGCGCCACCAACCGGACCGCCAGTTGATGGAGGTCCTCATGCACCATTGAGGCCAGCCCCGTCGCGGCGAGCAACACGATGACGCCTTTGGCGGCTTCGACGCAGGCGATGGCCCTGATCGCGCGGCGCGACGATGGACGGGTGGCGTGTGTTGAACTCATGCGCGTGCACACCGCGCGACGGTGTCCCAGGTCCTGGTCGTCACCTCGGTGCCGTAGGCCCGCTGAATGAGCTTCATGAAGACCGGGCCGTCGGGGCCGGGGATGTAGGCGGTGAAGACTTCGGCACCGATCTGGTGAATCACCGTGGCCGCGCCTTCTGTCAACGGCAGCGGCAGCCTGGACGGCATCGGTGTCTTCAGGAAGGTGACGACGCGCTTGGCATGGGCGGGCAGGCCGTACGGCGCATAGGGATCCGAGCGGAGCAGCGCCGCCAGCGCTTCGGCGCTGCGCAGCATGACGGGAAACACGCGCCCGACGCGCCGGGCAATTGCCAATTCAACCCGCTGCGCCAGTGCGACACCAGCCTGCTCGTCGCAGTTGAAGACCGCGTTGCCGCTGGAAAGCACCGTGCGGACTTCATCGAAGCCGGCGTGCTCAAGGGCCGACCTGAGGTCCTGCATCTTGAGGTTCGTCGGCGAAACACCGCGGAGGAAGGCGACGTATCGAGGCATGGGTGATGGGCTTGTCGTTTGAAGGCATCGGCCGCAGGCGTGAACCGGTTCAAGCGATCCGGCAGGCCCGACCGTGCCCATGGTGCCACCACAAACACCCGGTCGGGTCCGCAAAAACCAGCACAGCCCCCACGGCGCTGATGCGCTCAGCCTGGCCGCATTGTGTCAACCAGCGGCGGCGTGAACGCCTGGCGCGCCGCCGCGGCTTTGGCCCGCGAATGGCAGCCCAGTTCGTGGTCGTTGATCAGGCCCATGGCCTGCATGAAGGCGTAGGCGGTGGTCGGGCCGACGAAGGACCAGCCGCATTGCTTGAGGTCCTTGGACATGGCGACCGAGGCCGCGTGGGTCGACGCGGTCTGCGGCGCGGCGAGCGTGGCCGGGTCGGGTTCGAAGCGCCAGAAGTAGGCGCCGAGCGAGCCGAACTCTTTCACCAGCGCCTGCGCGCCAGCCGCGTTGCGGATCACGGCGTCGATCTTGCCGCGGTGGCGCACGATGCCTTCGTCCTGCAGCAGGCGCTCCACGTCTTTGGGGCCGAAGGCGGCGACGCGGTCGAAGTCGAAACCGAGGAAGGCGCGGCGGAAGTGCTCGCGTTTGCTCAGGATGGTGCGCCACGACAGGCCCGACTGGAAGGCTTCGAGGCAGACCTTCTCGAACAGGCGCCGGTCGTCTGCGACCGGGAAGCCCCACTCGGCGTCGTGGTAGGCCGGGAACTCGGGCGCGCCGTCGCACCAGCGGCAGCGCGGCAGGTCGTCGGCGTTGGCGTCGTCGGTCGGCGGTGGGGTGGTCATGGGTGGTCCTGGGCGCCGGGGAGTGCCAGTGTCTCACCGCGCACCGCCTGCGCCATCAGTGGCCACACGCTCTGGTGCGAGCTGCGGAACCAGTCGAGATGGCCGAGCTGGCGCAGGCCGTGGTCGCGCGGCCGCAGGCAGTGCGCCTGGCGCGGTGCGGCGGGCAGGGTGCGCAGCAGGTCGGCCACGGTGGCCGGGTTGGCGATGTCGTCGTCCTCGGCGTGCAGCACCGTCACGGGCGTGCGCACCAGGGCGTGGAAATCCTTTTCCGGCTGGTGCCGCACGGCGTTGGTGGCGTAGCCGCCGCGGGTGCACCAGCGCGACCACTGCAGCGCCACGCCCGCGGGCAGATTTTCGCCCAGGCCCAGCCGCGCGGTGGTGCCATAGCCGGTCAGCCGGGTGCCCAGCGGCAGCAGCAGCCGCATGCCGAGATTGGCTTTCCAGCGGAACCCGGGGCGCATGGCCTTGAACCAGCCGGTGGAGGCCGAGATGCCGACCAGCCGCGCCACGCGGTGGTGGTTGGGCAGCAGGCCGAGCATCTGCCCGCCCGCGCTGTGGCCGACGATGACGGCCTGCGCCGCGCCGGTGCGCGCCAGCAGCCAGTCCAGCGCCGCGACCTGGTCGAGCTGGCCCCAGTCGGCCAGGGTGGCGCGGCAGTCTTTGAGCCGGCCGTGCAGCGACAGGCCGATGCCGCGGTAATCGAACACCAGCACGTCGTGGCCCTGCGCCGCCAGCCAGCGGGCGAAGCGCAGGTAGAAATGCTGGCGCACGCCGGTGGCGGGCGAGATCAGCACCGGCAGGCCGCCCGGGGCGCCGCCGCTGCGGGCGATGAAGTGGCCGTGCAGGCGCTGGCCGTCGGCGCAGGTGATGTGCACGGTTTCGTCGGGGGTGTGGTGCGGGGTGGTCACTGAACGACCCTCCGTGCTGTGCACTGCGGAGCCGAGCGCCTTGGGAGCGGCCCGGCGGCGCTCATGGGTGCGTCGGGTGTCGGGGTGGTCTGTTGCACGTGTTGCAGCCAGCGGGCCACGGTGGCCAGCTCGTCGGCGCTGAAGCCGGCGCCCAGCCGGCGGTTGATGCGCTGCACGGCGGCGCGCAGCAGGGGCAGCTGATCGCGCCCGGCGGCCAGCAGCCACACGCGCTGGGTGCGCGCGTCTTGCGGGCAGGCGGCGCGCTGCACCCAGCCCAGCGCCTCGGTGCGCTGCACCAGGCCGGTGGCGGCCGAGGGCGCGAGGTCCAGCGCCTGCGCGATCTCGCCCATGGTGCAGCCGTCGTTGTGCTGCAGCACGAACAGCAGGCCGCCTTGCGCGGGCGAGGGGGCGTTGTCGCTGTCGTGGGCCAGGCGCAGCTGTTCGGCGGCGACGAGCTGCTGCAGCCGGCGTTGCGCGGCGTTGAGCAGGAAGATCAGGCGGGGTGGTCGGGTGGGAGGCATGTGGTGTGGCTATTTGTTTCGCATGCGAAATATACCAGCCGCACTTGCCATGGGAGGACGACGGCCCTGCGGGCGGGTCGCCGGGGCTTAGCCGGTTTCTTTCTGCAGCCGCCCGATCATGAAGTCGGCGGCCTCCAGGATGTGGCGCCGGGCCAGCTTCTCCGCGCCTTCGCCATCCCCGGCGGCGACGGCGGCCAGCAGGGCTTCGTGCTGGTCCCAGATGTCGCGCGGTTTGTCGTCGCGCATCAGCACCTCGCCCATCACGCGCTGGGTCTGGGTCCAGTGGGTCTCCATCGCGGGCGCGACCAGGGGATTGCCCGAGAGGCCGTAGATGAAGTCGTGAAAGGCCATGTCGGCGGCGATCATGGCGCCATAGGCGCCGCTGGCGGCGGCTTTGCGGCCGGCCAGGATCAGCGCCGGCCCGCGCGCGGCGGCGGCCTTGGCGTTGCGTTCGGCGGCGCTGCGGAAGGCCAGGCCTTCGATCACCGCGCGCACCTCGTACAGGTGGCGCACATGCGCCAGGTCCAGCGGCGCCACCTGCAGGCCGCGGCCGGGCGCGTCGATCAGCACGCCTTCCTTGCGCAGCAGGGTCAGGGCCTGCTGCACCGGCTGGCGCGAGATGCCCAGCTGCTGCGCCAGCTGCTCCTGGATGATGCGTTCGCCCGGGCGCAACTGGCCCGAGGCGATCTCGGCGAGGATCGAGCGGTGGACCTGTTCGACCAGGCTGGGCGCGGCGTGCAGCGGTTTCATGGCGCCAATGGTAGTGGGCGGGGGCTCAGGTGCCGGCCCGCCAGCGCCGTTCCGCCTCGTCCCAGGCGCCCAGCGCCTGCAGGTCGGGCACCCAGGCCAGACCGCTTTTGGCGTCGGACGACGCGGCCTCGGGCGTGACCACCACGTCCAGCAGCGCGGGGCGGCCGGCGCGCAGCTCGGCCAGGGCGCGGGCGATGGCACCGGCCAGATCCTCGGCTTTCTCGACCCGTTCGGCGTGCATGTTGAACGCCCGCGCCATGGCCGCGTGGTCGGCGAACTGCAAATGGGTGCCGACCACCTTGCCGTGCGTCTCCTGCTGGTCGCGCACCTCGATGGCCCAGGACCCGTTGTTGGCCACGACGATGAACACCGGTGCTTTCTGCCGCACGGCGGTGTCGATCTCCATGGCGTTGAAGCCGAAGGCGCCGTCGCCCGTGGCCACCACGACGGTGCGGCCCGGGCAGGCCAGGCTGGCCGCGATGCCGAAGGGCGTGCCGACGCCGATGCAGCCCAGCGAGCCGGGGTCGAGGTAGGTCGATGCCGGCAGGCCGACGCGGGCGAACGAGAGGAAGTCGCCACCGTCGGCGACCACGATGGCGTCGGCCGGCAGGGCCTCGCGCAACGCGGCCAGCACGCGGTTGGGGTGCAGACGGCCGTCGGTTCCGTCGGGGGCGTCTTGCATGGACTGCGCCAGTTTGGCCGAGCGCTGGCGGTGCTGTTCGCGCAGGCCGGCCAGCCAGGCGCCGTCGCTGGCGGGCGGCGTGTCGGGGGCGGCGTCCAGTAGCGCCTGGAGCGTCAATCCGGGGTCTGCGAACACCTCGACCGCGCCGCGCCGGTTGTCGCGCAGCTCGGCGGCGGTGTCGGCGATGCGCAGGAATTGCGCGTCGCCAAAGACCGCGGGTGAACCGAAGGCGAGCTGGAAGTCGAGCCGCCGGCCGACGGTGACCACCAGGTCGACCTGGCCCATGACCGCGCCGCGCATGGCCGCGACCACGCCGGGGTGCTCGTCGGGCACCAGGCCCTTGCTCTCGCCGGTGTCCAGGTAGGCGGCGCCGGTGCGCTCCAGCAGCGCGCACAGGGCCGGGCCGGCGCCCTGGGCGCCACGGCCGCTGATGAACAGCGGGCGCTTGGCGGCCCACAGCAGCTGCAACGCGGCCTGCACCGCCTGCGGGTGCGGCGGCATGGGCAGGGCGGCGGGCGGTGCGAACACCTCGGGCAGCTGCATCGGCACGGCCACGTTGGCGCGCAGCGTGTCGATCGGGAAGTCCAGGTAGACCGGGCCGGGTTCGCCCGCTTCGCCCAGCGCGCGGGCCGTGGCCTCGGCGAGTTCCTGCGGCACCAGGTCGGGGTGGCGCACCGTGCGGGCGTAGCGGGTCAAGCTGCGCACCAGCTCGGTGTGCACGATGTCCTGCAGCGCGCCGCGGTTTTCCTGCGGCGTGGGCGGCAGGCCCGAGAGCACCAGCACCGGGGCCTTGGCCACATGGGCGTTGGCGATGCCGGTCATGGCGTTGGTCACGCCCGGCCCGGCGGTCACCAGGGCCACGCCCAGGCTGCCGGTCAGCTGCGCTTCGGCGTGCGCCATGTAGACCGCGGCGCGTTCGTCGCGCACGTCGACGATGCGGATGCCCTCGGCGTCCAGCCGCATCCAGATCGGCATGACGTGCCCGCCGCACAGGGCATAGACGCGCCGCACGCCGCGCGCCTTGAGGAACCGCGCGATGACGGCGGCGGCGGACTGTTCGCCGATGGGGGGTGGGGTCATGGTGTGTCTCCGGGGGTATTGACGAAATTGCATTCTGAATTCAGAGTTCAAACAAATCAAGTCCGGATTCACCCCGACCCCCACGAACGCATCACACAGGAGACAGACCATGGGCCCCTTGCTCACCATCGCCGACGCCGTCGCCACCCACGCGCGGCTGACGCCCCACAAACTTGCCGTGCGCGACTCGCGCCGCCGCCTGAGCTACGCCGAATGGGACGCGCGCGCCACCCGGCTGGCGGCCGGCCTGCTCGGGCTGGGCCTGCACAAAGGCGACCGGGTGGCGGTGATCGCGCACAACCGGCTCGAATGGATGGAGATCTACGCCGGCATGGCGCGCGCCGGCCTGCTGGTGGTGCCGCTGAACTTCCGCCTGAGCGGGCCGGAGATCGCCTACATCCTCGGCCACGCCGAGGTCGGCGCGGTGATCGCGGGGCCGGGCTTCTGCGCCACGGTGGACGGCGTGCGCGGCGACCTGGCGCTGCCGGCCGGGCGCTGCATCGCGCTGGACGCCGCCGACGCTGCCGCCGGCTGGCTGGATTACGAGGTGCTGCTGGCCGGTGCCGACACCACCATCGCCCTGCCCGAGGTCGGCCCGCAGAACCATTGCGCGCTGATGTACACCTCGGGCACCACTGGCCGGCCCAAGGGCGCCGTGCGCGCCCACGGCGGCAGCACCCTGATCGCGCTGGCGACCGCGCTGGAGATGGGCTTCACCCGCGACGACACGGCGTTGCTGGTGATGCCGCTGTGCCACGCGAATTCGCTCTACTTCGGCACGACCTTCGTGCACCTGGGCGCGAGCATCGTGATCGACGACAGCTCCAGTTTCGACCCCGAGGCGGTGATGAAGACCCTGGCCGAAGACCGCGTGACCTTCACCTCGCTGGTGCCGACCCACTACATCATGATGTTGTCGCTGCCGGGCGAGGTGAAACGCCGTTACGACCTGAGCGCCGTGGGCAAGCTGATGATCTCGTCGGCGCCGGCGCGGCCCGACACCAAGCGCGGGATCATGGAGCTGTTCCCCAACGGCCAGCTCTACGAGTTGTACGGCTCCACCGAGGCCGGCTGGGTCACGCTGCTGCGTCCCGACGAACAACTGAGCAAACTCGGCTCGGTGGGGCGCGAGTGGGCCGGCAGCGGCCCGATCCGTCTGCTCGACCCCGAGCGCCGCGAGGTGCCGGACGGTGACGTGGGCGAGCTGTTCTCGCGCACCGCCTACGTCTTCGACGGCTACTGGCGCAACCCCGAGAAAACCGCCGAGGCTCTGGACGGCCACTGGTGTTCGGTCGGTGACATGGCGCGCCGCGACGCCGACGGCTACATCTGGCTGGTCGACCGCAAGAGCAACATGATCATCAGCGGCGGCGAGAACGTGTACCCGTCCGAGGTGGAATGCGTGATCGGCCAGCACCCCAAGGTGCGCGACGTCGCCGTGGTCGGCGTGCCGCACGAGAAGTGGGGCGAGACGCCGCTGGCGGTGGTGGTGCTGCAGCCGGGGTTCGGTGCGACCGAGGCCGAGCTGCGCGACTGGTGCCGCGAACGCCTGGCCGGCTTCAAGTGCCCGACGCGGGTGGTCTTTGCCGACGACAGCGAGATGCCGCGCAACGCCACCGGCAAGCTGCTGCACCGGGTGCTGCGTCAGCGCTTCGCCGGGGCGTGAACGCTCAGGCGCCGGCGCGGCTTTCCACCAGCCTGACCACCGCCCACAGCACGCGGTTGGCCTGGGTGGGCACACCCAGCGCCTCGCCCCGGCGCACTACATAGCCGTTGAGGTGGTCGATCTCGCTGGGCTTGCCGCGCATCAGGTCCTGCGCGGTGGACGAGTATTGCGAGGGCATGGTTTCTGCGATGCGGCGCACGGCCTCGTCCACATCGCCGGGCAGGGACACGCCGTCGGCGGCGGCGACGGCGCGGCATTCGGCCACCACGTCGCGCATCACGTCCCGCACGCCGGGGCGCTGCACCAGTTCGCCGTAGGCGATGCGGCCCACGGCCGAGAGCGCGTTGTAGGCGCAGTTGAGGATCAGCTTGGCCCAGAGCGCGCCGCGCACGTTGTCGCTCACTTCGGTGGGCACACCGGCGGCGATCAGCGCCTGCGCCACGGCCGCGCTGCGGGGCGAGGGTTCGATCACCAGCTCACCGCGCCCGTGGTGGCGCAGATGGCCGGGGCCGGCCATCTCGGTGGCCACGTAGACCACGGCGGCGGCCACATCGACGCCGGGCAGCACGGCGCGCAGGCGTTCGGCGTTGTCGACGCCGTTCTGCAGGCACAGCACCAGGGCGCCGGGCTTCAGATGCGGGCGCATCTGTTCACCGGCGCTTTCGGTGTCGGGCGACTTCACGGCGAACAGCACCAGGTCGGCGTCGGCCACGGCCGAGGCCTCGGTGCTGGCGGCGAGCGGCACGGTCTCGTCGAACGCGAGGGTCTGCATGCGCAGTCCCTGCGCGGCGAAGACCTGCACGTGCTGCGGCCGGCCAATCAGCGTGACGCGGTGACCGGCGCGGGCCAGCATGCCGCCATAGAAACAGCCGACGGCACCGGCGCCGAGCACGGCAATCCGAAGAGGGGAAGGGTTTGCGGAGCTCATGCGGGCATTCTAGGAACGCCCGCGTCCGCGGCAGCGTGTGGGAGCTGCGACCCGCACAGCGGTGGAGCGTGAGGGCTGAATCGATCCGGCGCCGGGCCGCCCCAAGTCGGATCAGTCCCCCTGGGGGGCATCGACCCGCGCAGCGGCGGAGCGTGGGGGCACCGGGCCAGCCGCCGGGCCGCCCCAAGGCAGGCCCAGCCCCTCTGGGGGGCAGCGACCCGCGCAGCGGCGGAGCGTGGGGGCGTTATATGGCCAGCAGCTTGGAGATGGCGGCGATGTGGGCGGGCGTCGGCTTCTCGGCCGGCATCTCGTCTTCGGCCGCGCTGGCGTCTTCGTGGGCCTGTATGGCGGCGACCAGGGCGTACTGGTTCTCCCACGAGAGGGTCTTGCCTTCGGGGCACATGTCGCGCAGGGTGCCGAACCAGTAGTAGCCGTCCTTGCCGCCGAACAGCTGGTCGATGCCGGCGGCGTCGCCGGTCTTCAGGCCAGCGCCGCTGAGGATGAGTTTGAGTTTGTGGTGGGAGACGGCGTAGTGCATGGCGTGGGGAGCAGGTCGGGGGGGCAAAGGGGCAAGATTTTAAGGCGACGCCGAGCGCGTCCCCGCAGACGCGCCCGCCCGCCGTCGGCATGGACCGCCAGGGAAGGCCGGGGCGCCGCCGCGACGGGGTTGGCATCGGCCTTGCTAAGGGTTGGGCGGGTGACGGCAACGGCCTCGCGCCGCTGCCGCCGGGTTCGCCCATCGGGGCTCTGACCAGGTGATGGCTCATGTCTTCAGACGACTCTTCTCCCTCGGGCGAGGCTCTGGCCCTGTCCCAGACGCCGCACCCGCGGCACATCCGGCTGACCTCGCACTCGGGCGGTTTCGGTGCCCTGCCCATCGCCTGGGGGGCGGCCACGGCGCGCGAACGCGGGCCGGTGGTGGGCACCACCACCAACCGCGCACACCGCAACGTGATCGGCACGCACAGCGGCAGCTACAGCGTCTACCGCGCGCTGGCCGTGGCGGCGGGCGCCCTCAGGCGCGAGCACCGGGCCGACCTGACCAACACCGCGCCCACCGACCTGATCGGCCCCTACCCGCAGTGGACCGACCCCGGCAAGATCGTCAGCCTGGACCCCTGGGGCGCCGAGGTGGCCGATGTGTATGCGCAGGAACTGGCGGCGGGCTACGACATCCGCCCCACCATCGCCGTCACCAAGGCCCATGTGCTGCTGCCCGAGGTGATCGATGCGCTGCAGAAAGGTCGCCTGCAGCCCGATGGCCAGTTGCTGACGGCGGGCGGCGCCGCGGTGGTGACCAAGGTGGCGCTGGAGCCGGTCTGGTACCTGCCGGGCGTGGCAAAGCGCTTCGGCTGCAGCGAAGCCGAGCTGCGCCGCGTGCTGTTTGAAGAGACCGGCGGCATGTACCCGGAGCTGGTCACGCGATCGGACCTCGAAGTCTTCCTGCCCCCCATCGGCGGGCAGACGGTCTACATCTTCGGCAATCCGCGCGACCTGGCCAACCCGGCCGTGACGCTGACCGCGCGCGTGCACGACGAGTGCAACGGCTCGGACGTGTTCGGCTCCGACATCTGCACCTGCCGGCCTTACCTGACGCACGCCATCGAAGAGTGCATCCAGGGCGCGCAGCGCGGTGGCGTGGGCCTGGTGGCCTATTCGCGCAAGGAAGGCCGGGCGCTGGGCGAGGTGACCAAGTTCCTGGTCTACAACGCGCGCAAGCGCCAGGTGGGTGGCGACACGGCCGACCAGTATTTCGCCCGCACCGAATGCGTGGCCGGCGTGCAGGACATGCGTTTCCAGGAGCTGATGCCCGACGTGCTGCACTGGCTGGGCATCACCAAGATCCACCGGCTGGTCTCCATGAGCAACATGAAGTACGACGCCATCACCGGTTCGGGCATCGAGGTCGGCGAGCGCGTCAACATCCCGGACGAGCTGATTCCCGCCGATGCGCGGGTGGAGATGGACGCCAAGATGGCGGCGGGCTATTTCACGCCCGGCGTGGTGCCCGACGCAGACGAACTGAAAAAGGCCAAGGGCCGGGCGCTGGGGGCATGAACGTGCCGATGCCGACACCCGATCCGTCCACTTCCGCCGGCGCTGCCCGGCTGCTGCGCTCGACCACCGCGGTCCGCGAACGGGCGCAGCAGTTGCTGGCCCGCGCGCGGGCCGGTGGGTCCGGCCATTTCGCGGTACACGACGCGGCGCTGGCCGGCGCCGCGCGCACCGTGGCCCAACTCACGCGCGAGCGCTACCCCGACGGGCGCATCCCGTACCACAGCCGCTGGCGCCACTTCGAGTCTGGCGGCGTGGACCGCCAGGGCCGGCTGGATGCGGCGCTGGGCGCGGTGGACGCGGCCACGCGGGCGCGGGCGCAGATCGACCTGGTGCTGGTCAGCGTGCTGCTGGACGCCGGTGCCGGGGCCGACTGGCATTACCTGGAAACCGCCAGCTGCCAGCGCTTCGCCCGTTCCGAAGGCCTGGGTGTGGCGAGCTTTCAGGCGTTTCTGGACGGTCTGTTTTCCAGCGATCCGCAGCAGCCGCTGCGCGTGGACGCGGCCGGCCTGCAGCGGGTGACCGCCGCGCAGCTGGGCCAGGCCTTCCAGGTGCGGGCCGACAACCCGCTGGTGGGGCTGGAAGGGCGGGCCGCGTTGCTGCGCCGCCTGGGCGAGGTGCTGTCCGCGCAGCCGGCGGTGTTCGGTCCGTTGGGGCGCCCCGGCGCCCTGTTCGACGCGCTGACGGCGGGCGGTGCGTCCAGCGTGGCGGCGCACGACATTCTGGTCTTGCTGCTGGAGACGCTTTCGGGCATCTGGCCCGCGCAGAACGCCATCGACGGCGAGCCGCTGGGCGACTGCTGGCCGCACCCGACCGTGACGGGGGCGGGCCTGAGCGATGGCTGGATGCCCTTTCACAAGCTCTCGCAGTGGCTGACCTATTCGCTGCTCGAACCCTTTGAATGGGCAGGGGTGCGGGTGACCGGGCTCGACGCGCTGACCGGCCTGCCCGAGTACCGCAACGGTGGCCTGCTGATCGACGCCGGCGTGCTGCGCCCGCTGCCGACCGACTGGGCCACACGTGCCTGGCAGGCGGGCGACGCCTTCATCGTCGAGTGGCGCGCGCTCACCGTGGCGCTGCTCGACGAACTGGCACCGCTGGTGCGCGCCGAACTGGGCCTCAGTGACAGGGACATGCCGCTGGCCTGCGTGCTCGAGGGTGGCACCTGGGCGGCCGGGCGCGTGCTGGCGCAACGCCTGCGTGGCGGACTGCCGCCACTGAACATCGTCAGCGACGGCACCGTCTTCTGAATCACTCCACTGCAACACAAGGACACACACCATGAGCAACGTCCACGTCGTGAACCACCCGCTGGTGCAGCACAAGCTGACCCTCATGCGCAGCCAGGACGCGAGCACCAACAGCTTTCGCCGACTGCTCAACGAACTGTCCCTGCTCATGACCTACGAGGTCACGCGCGACATGCCCACGCAGGACCTGGTGGTGCAAACGCCGCTGGAGACCATGACCGGCCAGGTCATCGATGGCAAGAAGCTGGTCTTCGTCTCCATCCTGCGCGCGGGCAACGGCATCCTGGACGGCATGCTCAGCGTGGTGCCCAGCGCGCGCGTGGGCCACATCGGCCTCTACCGCGACCCCAAGACGCTGACGGCGGTGGAGTACTACTTCAAGATGCCGCCCGACATGCACGGGCGCGACGCCATCGTGGTCGACCCGATGCTGGCCACCGGGCATTCGGCCATCGCGGCCATCGACCGGCTCAAGGAATGCCGCCCCAAGTCGATCAAGTTCGTCTGCCTGCTGACCTGTCCCGAGGGCCTGGCCGCGCTGCAGAAGGCCCACCCCGATGTGCTCATCTACACCGCGGCCATCGACCGCCAGCTCAACGAGCACGGCTACATCCTGCCCGGCCTGGGCGACGCGGGCGACCGCATCTTCGGCACACAGTGAGCGCCGCGTATGCTGGCGCCCTGACCTGAAAGGAGTCCGTCCATGCCCAGCCTGCAGACCCTGCTGATGTTCGCCACCGCCTCGCTCGCGCTGGCGGTGATTCCCGGCCCCACCATGCTGCTGGCCCTGTCCAACGGCATGGGCGGAGGCCTGCGGCGCGCGGCCTGGGGCATGGCCGGCGCCAACCTGGGCAGCGTGATCGTGATCAGCGTCGTCGCGGTGGGGCTGGGGGCGCTGCTGGCGTCGTCGGCCTGGCTGTTCGAAGCCGTGCGTGCGGTGGGGGTGCTCTACCTGCTGTGGCTGGCGGTGCAGCTCTGGCGCAGCCCGCCGCAGGACGTGCGGGCAGCGCTGGCCCAGGTGCCGGGGCAGCAGATGCAGGGCCGCGCGGCCTTCGTGCGCAGCCTGCTGGTGGCCCTGTCCAACCCCAAGTCGCTGCTGTTCTTCGCGGCCTTCCTGCCGCAGTTCGTGGACCCGGCGCAGGCGATGGTGCCGCAGTACGCGCTGCTCGGGGCGCTGTTCGTCGCCATCGACGCGCTGGTGATGGTGGCCTATGCCCTGGCCGGGCGGCAGGCGGTGCGCTGGCTCTCGGGCGACGGCCTGCGCTGGCTGCACCGCGGCTGCGCGGTGGGCATGGGCCTGCTGGCGCTGTTGCTGGCCAGCGTCCGCCGCCAGGCGGCCTGAAGGGGGCGCCGTGCTGGATCTGCTGATCACCCACGCCAACCTGCCCGACGGGCGCACCGATGTGTCCGTGGCCGTGCAGGCCGGCCGCATCGTCGAGGTGGCCGAGGGCCTGCAGGCGCCGGCGCACGAGACCGTGGACGCCGCCGGCCAGCTGCTGAGCCCGCCGTTCTGCGACCCGCACTTCCACATGGACGCGACGCTGAGTTATGGCCTGCCGCGTGTGAACCAGAGCGGCACCCTGCTCGAAGGCATCGCGCTGTGGGGCGAGCTCAAACCGCTGCTGACCGAAGAGGCGCTGGTCGACCGCGCGCTGGCCTACTGCGACTGGGCCGTGGCCAAGGGCCTGCTGGCCATCCGCAGCCACGTCGACACCAGCGACCCCAGCCTGCGGCCGGTGCGCGCGATGCTGGAGGTGCGGCGTCGCGTCGCGCCCTACCTGGACCTGCAACTGGTCGCCTTCCCGCAGGACGGCGTGTTGCGCTCGCCCGGCGGACTCGACAACCTGAAGCGCGCGCTCGACCTGGGCGTGGACGTGGTGGGCGGCATCCCCCACTTTGAACGCACCATGAGCGAAGGCGCGGCCAGTGTGAAGCTGCTGTGCGAACTCGCGGCCGAACGTGGCCTGCCGGTGGACATGCACTGCGA
Source organism: Hydrogenophaga sp. (assembly GCF_031426985.1). Taxonomy (GTDB): domain Bacteria; phylum Pseudomonadota; class Gammaproteobacteria; order Burkholderiales; family Burkholderiaceae_C; genus Hydrogenophaga. The sequence continues at coordinate 10,333 of NZ_JASJOY010000102.1, read as the reverse complement.
CGAAAGCGACGACCCGCTGAGCCGCCACATCGAGACGCTGGCGTTTGAAACGCAGCGCCTGGGCCTGCAGGGCCGCGTCAATGGCTCGCACCTGACCTCCATGCACAGCATGGACAACTACTACGTGAGCAAGCTGATCCCGCTGATCGCGGAAAGCGGCGTGAGCGCGGTCGCCAACCCGCTGATCAACATCACCCTGCAGGGTCGCCACGACACGTATCCGAAACGCCGTGGCATGACGCGCGTGCCCGAGCTGATGGCTGCGGGCGTCACGGTCGCCTTCGGCCACGACTGCGTGATGGATCCCTGGTACAGCCTGGGCAGCGGCGACATGCTGGAGGTGGCCCACATGGGCCTGCACGTGGCGCAGATGACCAGCCAGGCCGGCATGCGCCAGTGCTTCGACGCGGTGACGGTCAACGCCGCGCAGGTGATGGGGCTGGGGGGTTACGGCATCGCGGCCGGCCAGGACGCGAGCTTCGTGCTGCTGCAGGCACGCGATCCGGTGGAGGCGATCCGCCTGCGCGCGACGCGGTTGCAGGTCTGGCGCAAAGGGCAGCGGCTGGCGCAGACCGCGCCGACCGAGGCGCAACTCTCGCTGCCGGGGCGGCCGGGCCGCACCGCCTTCAAGCCGGTGCGCGGCTGAACGCGGCGCCAGCGCCGGGTGAGGCGGCCCCGCCGCTCAGGAAAACGGCCCGGGCGCGTCGAAGTTGACCGCCGCCCGGCCCGAACGGATCAGCTCCGCCAGCAGGGGGCGGGGGTCCTCGTCGCGGAAGTGCAGGCCGTATTCCAGGCTTCTGAGCGCCTGCGGGCTGCGGAGCACACGCAGCTGCTGGCGTTGAACCAGCGCCTTGGCCAGGCCCATGGGCAGCAGGCCGATGCCCGCGCCGGCGGCCACCAGACCCGCCGCTGCGCCCCACTGGTTGCAGACCAGGCGCTCGCGCGGCTGGCCCCCCATGCGGGCCAGCCAGTCGTCCAGGATGTGGGTCACGCCCGAGCCGCGCGGCAGACAGACCAGGGTCTGCTGCGCGATGGTGTCGGCGTTCAGCGTTTTGATGTGCCGGGCCAGGGCGGGTGAGGCGCAGAGCGCGAAGCTGGCGCTGGCCAGGGGCACCGAACGCAGCTTGGCCCGCCGCGCGTGCCCGGCGATGACGGCCAGGTCCAGCTCGCCCTTTTCCAGCCGGTCGGCCAGCGCCTCGCCGATGTCGACCACCAGGTGCATCGTCAGGCCCGGGTGCTCGGCGCGCAGCGTCTGCACCCACTGGGGCAGCCAGGTGATGGAGGCGAGTTCACCGCTGCCGATGCGGCACTGACCACTCAGGCCGACGCCTTCGCGGGTGGCCGACTGGCGGACCTCGCTGGCGTGGTGCAGCAGCGCGACCGCCTGTGGCAAGAGCCGCTCGCCCGCCGGGGTCAGCACGGCGCGGTGGCCGCGCCGGTCGAACAGGTCCTGACCGAGCGAGGCTTCCAGTTCGGCCAGCCGCTTGGACAGCGACGAGACCGTCAGGTGCACGCGCTCGGCCGCGGCGGCGAAGCTGGCGCAGGTCGCGGCCCAGTAGAAGGCCTCCAGTTGTTTGAGGGTCATGTGATCAAAAAAGCGAACATCGAATTCACGAATTATTCGCTTTTTTGGTTCATGTCGGCGCCCTACATTCGCGGCCATGAACCAGCACACCCTTGCTTCTTCCGCCGCCCAGCCGGTCGCCGCGCCCGTCAGCCACGCCTGGAAGGCGTTCAACGGCACCTCCACCAAAGGCGTGCTGGGCAAGGTGCTGGCGCTGGAGGATTTCGAGCCCCTGGCCCGCGCCCGGCTGCCGCGCTGCATTTATGGTTATGTGGCCGGCGCGTCCGAGACCCGGCAGAGCTGGCGCGACAACTGCCAGGCGTTCGAGCACTGGGGCTTCGTGACCCGCGTGCTGCGCAACGTGGCCGAACGCAGCCAGGCCACGCGCCTGTTGGGCCGCACGTGGGCCAGCCCCTTTGGCATTGCGCCCATGGGCCTGGCCGCGTTGTCGGCCTACCAGGGCGACCGGGTGCTGGCGCAGGCGGCCGCGCAGGCCAACATCCCGTTCGTGATCAGCGGCACCGCGCTGACGCCGCTGGAAGCGCTGGTCCGCGCCGCGCCGCACAGCTGGTTCCAGGCCTACCTGCCGGGGGAACAGGCGCGCATCGACGCGCTGGTGGACCGGGTGAGGGCCGCCGGCGTCGAGACCCTGGTGGTCACGGTCGACATCCCGGTGGCGGGCAACCGGGAGAACAACATCCGCACCGGCTTCTCGACCCCGCTGCGGCCCAGCCTCGGGCTGGCCTGGGATGGCCTGTCCCACCCCCGCTGGCTGCTGGGCACCTTTCTGCGCACCCTGGCCAACGGCATGCCGCACTTCGAGAACTCGTTCGCCGAGCGGGGCGCGCCCGTGGTGTCGCGCCACGTCGAGCGCGACTTTTCGCGGCGCGAGCACCTGGACTGGGGGCACATCGAGCGCATCCGCCAGCGCTGGCCCGGCCACCTGGTGATCAAGGGCATCCTGAGCGCGCAGGACGCGCTGCAGGCGCGCGCCATCGGCGCCGATGGCGTGATCGTCTCCAACCACGGCGGGCGCCAGCTCGACGGCGCGGTCTCGCCGCTGCGGGTGCTGCCGGAGATCGTGCAGGCGGTGGGCGATCTGCCGGTGATGGTCGACGGCGGCGTCCGGCGCGGCAGCGATGTGCTCAAGGCGCTGGCCCTGGGCGCGCGCTTCGTCTTCGTCGGCCGGCCCTTCAACTTCGCCGCGGCCGTCGCCGCCCGGCCCGGTGTGAGCCATGCCATCGAGCTGCTGCAAGCGGAGGTGGACCGCAACCTGGCGATGCTGGGGGTCGAGAGCCCGGCCGAACTCAACACCGGCTTTCTGCGCCCCCTGGGCGCGTGATGCCCCGTCCCGCTTTCCCCGTTCCCCGCTCCGCTTTCCCAACCCCATCCGAGGAGACACCATGAAGCCTGTCCGACCCCTTTTGACGATGGCGCTGGTCGCCGTGGCCGCCAGTTCCGCCTGGTCGCAGACCTATCCGACCAAGCCCATCCGCCTGATCGTGCCGTTTGCGCCCGGGGGCACCACCGACATCGTCGCCCGCGTGATCGCCGACCCCCTGGGCCGGGCCCTGGGCCAGCCCGTGATCGTGGACAACCGCGCCGGTGCCGGCGGCGTCATCGGCGCGACCGAGATCGCCCGCGCCACGCCGGACGGTTACGTGCTGGGCATGGCCACGGTGTCCACCGTGGCGGCCAGCCCGGCCATCAACCCGCAGGTGAGCTACAACCCCGTCACCGACTTCACGCCCATCATCAACATCGCGGCGACGCCGAACGTGCTGCTGGTGCATCCGCGCTTTCCGGGCACCAACGCCAAGAGCTTCCTGGACACCGTCAAGAAGGCGCCCGGCCAGTATTCCTACGCCACGGCCGGCAGCGGGAGCATCGGCAACGTGCTGATGGAGCTGTACAAGATCACCACCGGCACCTTCATCACCCACATTCCCTACCGCGGTTCGGGCCCGGCCCTCAACGACACCGTGGGCGGCCAGGTGCCGGTGATGTTCGACAACCTGCCGTCGGCGCTGCCTTTCATCAAGGACAAGCGGCTGATCCCGGTGATGGTGGCGGCGCCGCAGCGGCTGAAAGAGCTGCCGGACGTGCCCACGTTCAAGGAAGCGGGTGTGGCGGTGGTCAACCGCATGGCCTTCTACGGCATCCATGGCCCCAAAGGCCTGCCGCGCGAGACCGTCGACAAGATCAACGCCGCCGTGCGCAAGGTGCTGGAGGACCCGGCCACGCGCAAACGCATCGAGGACACCGGTTCGCTGGTGGTGGCGAACACGCCCGAGCAGTTCGCCCAGCAGGTCGAGGCCGAACTCAAGGTGTACCGCGAGGTGGTGGCGAAAACCAAGATCCGGCCAGACTGAATACGGCCCCCACGCTCCGCCGCTGGCGCGGGTCGCTGCCCCCCGAGGGGGCGCGAATTCAGCTTGGGGCGGCCCGGCGCTGAATTCATGGCCCCCTTGCGCTCCATCGCCTGCGGCGCTGTTTCGCGGCTCCGCCGCTGGCGCGGGTCGCTTCAGGCGTCTGGCTGCCCCAGCAGCGCGCGGGTCAGTTGCTCGTCGCTGCGGCCCGCGACCTCGACCCGCTTGGTGCGGCCCGAGGCGCCGAGTTCGATGGTGATGGTCGACTTGGGCACGCCCAGGACGTCCGACAGAAAACCGATCAGCGCCTTGTTGGCCGCGCCGTCGACCGGCGGCGCCTTGAGCTGGATCTTGGGCTTGCCGTCGTGCAGGCCGACGCACTGCGTCTGCTTGGCGCCGGGCTGGCAGTAGACGACGATCTTGCCCATGCAGGAGCGGTGCTCAGCTCTTCTTCACGAACTCGGACTTGAGCTGCATCGCGCCAAAGCCCTCGATCTTGCAGTCGATGTCGTGGTCGCCCTCAACCAGGCGGATGTTCTTGACCTTGGTGCCGACCTTGATGACGGCCGACGAGCCCTTGAGCTTGAGGTCCTTGACCAGGGTCACGCTGTCACCGTCGGCCAGGACGTTGCCGAACGCATCCTTCCAGACCTTCACGTCTTCGGTGGCCTCGGCCGAAGCGGTCTTGCCCCATTCGTGGGCGCATTCGGGGCAGATGTAGAGATCACCGTCTTCGTAGGTGAAGGCGGACTGGCATTTCGGGCAGGCGGGCAGGGTCATGGTGCGTGGGGTGTCGGGCGCTCAGCAGCGCGGAGGCCGACACTGTACCCCTACCCGTGTCCAGGCTTCTCATGGGCCCCCACGCATCTGCCGATGCCTTCAGGAAGCCTCCTGGAACCGGTACGGGGTCTGGCGGTCGGCGGCGTCCTGCTCGCGGAACTGGCGTGGCGACTGGCCGGTGGTGCGCTTGAAGACCTTGGAAAAACCGAAGGCGTCCTGGTAGCCCACGGTCTGCGCGATCTGTTCCAGCGGCTGCCGGGTGTCGGCCAGCAACTGCATGGCCTTCTGCATGCGCAGGGTGCGCAGGTGGTTCAGCGGCGTGTCGCCCAGCGCGCTGCGAAAGCGTTCGGCCAGCGCCGAGCGCGACAGGCCGGCCTGCTGGCTCAGTGCTTCCAGCGTCCAGCCGTGGCCCAGGTTGCCGTGCATGAGCGTGAGCACCTGGCGGATCGGGCGGTCGGCGATGGCGTGCTGCCAGCCCGGCGCACCGGGGTTCTCGCGTTCGGCGATCTCGCGCAGGGCAAAGGCGAACAACGCGTCGAGCAGGCCGTGGGTGGCCGAGGTGGCGCCCAGTCCTTCGCCGCCCAGCTCGCGGTCGAGCAGGCCGAGGGTCAGGGGCAGGGTCGAGAGCGGGGGCAGTTCGTCGCCGCGCACCACGAACCACGGCGGCAGGCTGCGCAGGAAGGGGTGCAGCGGGGCGTGCCAGAGCTGGTAGGCGGCGCTGATGACCTGGGCGGCGGCCGGGGGGGATGACGTGGCATTCGCGCCGCTCACGGCGGCCGGCGCTCCGTCCGCCAGACCACCGCCCACGAAGGTCGCGATCGGCACGGTGGTGCTGCGGGCAGGCGGTGTGCGGTCGAGCGAGAGCAGGTGCACGCAGCCGCGCGCCATCAGCACCAGGTCGCCGGCTTGCAGCTCCAGCGGCTCGTCCAGGTTGGGCGCGTGCACGAAGGCGCGGCCGCGCGTGACCGCGTGCAGGCCAAAGCTGCGGTCGCAGGGAAAGCGCAGCGCCGCCTCGGGCGTGAGCGCGTGCAGATCCAGCAGGCGGCGCCGCAAGCCGGCGACATGGAGGATGTCGGAGAGTATGTCCATGGTGCGGGATTTTATGGACGATCAGACATGAATGGTGGAATTTCATGCATTCACGTTCGTGTCACCGCGAAAGACACTGGAGCCCTTCCAACACACACAGGAGTTTTCAGATGACCACCACCCTCGTGACCGGCGCCAGCGGCCAGATCGGTTCCACCCTCGTTGACCTGCTGTCCGCCCAGGGCCAGACCGTGCGCCGCGCCACCAGCCGCACGCCGTCGTTGGCCGGCGAAGTCAGCGTCAACCTGGCCACCGGCGAAGGCCTGGCGGCGGCGCTGGCCGGCGCCGACCAGCTGTTCCTGATGGCGCCGCCCGGCTTCGCCAACCAGCACGAGCTGCTGATCCCCGCCATCGACGCCGCCAAGGCCGCCGGTGTGCGCAAGGTGCTGCTGCTGTCCGCCATGGGCGCCAACGCCGACGACAACATCCCGCTGCGCCGCGCCGAGCGGCACCTGGAGCGTTCGGGCCTGGCCTGGAACGTGATCCGCCCCAACTGGTTCATGCAGAACTTCCACACCTTCTGGCTGCACGGAATCCAGACCCAGGGCCAGATCCTGCTGCCGGTGGGTGGCGCCAAGGGCAGTTTCATCGATACGCGCGACATCGCCGCCGTGGCGGCCAAGCTGCTGTCATCGGACGATTTCGTCAACGCTGAGCACGACCTGACCGGCAGCGAGGCGCTGGACCACACGCAGGTGGCGGCCATCCTGTCCCAGGCGTCGGGCCGGACCATCGGCTACACCGACATCCCAGAGGATGCGATGCGCCAGGGCCTGCTGGGCGCGGGGCTGCCGGCGGACTACGCCGAGTTCTTGCTGGTGATCCTGGGCGCCTTCAAGGCGGGCTACTCGGAGCGCATCACCGACACCGTGCAGCGCATCACCGGCCAGGCGCCGATCCGCCTGGCGCAGTACGCGCAGGACTTCAAAGCCCACTGGGCCTCCTGAGCAGGGGTGAACGGACCCGGCGGGCCCGAGCGGGGTCGGGTTTCCGTTCGGTGGCCGTCGGCGGCGGTCGGATTTCCGTTCGCAGGCCGGGCCTGAACGCCGGTTTTCGGGGGAAAAACCGGCCCGCAGGGGTGTTGTCTACGGGTTAACACCGACTGGCACGCCCCTTGCGCCATGGGCGGCACACTGTGCCCATGAAACCCCTCCGCCTGCTCCCCTTCCTGCTGTTGCTGCCCCTGGCGTTCGCCGCCCGGGCCGAGTCGGGCCTGCCGACGCTGGAGAAGATTTCGCGCACGGCCACCATCAAACTGGGGCACCGCGAATCCTCGGTGCCGTTTTCCTACTACGACAACAAACGCCAGGTGGTCGGCTACTCGCACGACCTGATGCTGGCCGTGGTCGAGCGCATCCGCAAGGAGCTGAAGCTGCCCGCGCTGGCGGTCAAGCTGGTGCCGGTCACGTCGCAGAACCGCATCCCGCTGGTGCAGAACGGCTCGGTCGATCTGGAGTGCGGCTCCACCACCCACAACCGCGAGCGCGCGCGCCAGGCCGCGTTCTCGGTGTCCATCTTCCTGACCAGCTCGCGCCTGCTCACCCGGCACGGCTCGGGCATCCAGGAACTGTCCGACCTCCAGGGCCGCCGCGTGGCGGTGACCGCCGGCACCACCAGCGAGCGTTCGTTGCTGCTGCACGCCGAGGCCACCGGCACCCGCTTCGACATCCTCAAGGTCAAGGACCACGGCGACGGCTTCAACAGCGTGCAGGACGGCCGCGCCGCCGCCTTCCTGATGGACGAAGCCATGCTCTACGGCCTGCGCGCCAAGGCCGGCCGCCCCGACGACTGGCGCGTGGTCGGCCAGCCGATGGCGGCCGAGGTCTACGCCTGCATGCTGCGCAAGGACGACCCCCGCTTCAAGGCCCTGGTGGACCGCAGCCTGACCGAGTTGATGCAGTCGGGCGAGGCGCTCAAGATTTTCCGGCGCTGGTTCCAGTCGCCGATCCCGCCCAGAGGGATCAACCTGAACTGGCCGGCGCCCGAGGCGCTGCTGGAGCTGTACCGCTCACCCAACGACCAGCCGCTGGGCTGAATGCCTCGTCACCGTTTTTCCAACCCACTCGAAGGAGTCACCATGAAGAAAACCCTGATTGCTTTTGCCGCCGTGCTGGCCGCTTCCGCCGCTGTCGCGCAGACCGCCGACACACTCAAGAAAATCAAGGACAGCGGCAGCATCACCCTGGGGGTGCGCGAGTCCTCCGGCCTGTCCTACACCATCGGCAACGGCAAGTTCGTGGGCTTCCACACCGAGATGGCCGAGCGCGTGATCGCCGACATCCGCAAGCAGCTGGGCATGAACGCGCTGGAAGTGAAGTACCAGCCCGTGACCTCGCAGAACCGCATCCCGCTGGTGCAAAACGGCACCGTGGACCTGGAGTGCGGCTCCACCACCAACAACGCCACCCGCCAGAAGGACGTGTCCTTCGCCATGACGACCTACGTGGAAGAAGTGCGCATCGCCGTCAAGGCCAACTCGGGCATCAGCTCCATCGCCCAGCTGGCCGGCAAGAAGGTCGCCACCACCACCGGCACCACCTCGGTCCAGACTTTGCGCAAGCACGAGCGCGCCGCCAGCGTGAACTTCGAGGAAGTGTTCGGCAAGGACCACGCCGACAGCTTCCTGCTGCTCGAATCGGGCCGCGCCGACGCCTTCGTGATGGACGGCTCCATCCTGGCCGCCAACATCGCCAAGTCCAAGAACCCGGCCGACTACAAGATCGTCGGCGAGGTGCTGTCGGTCGAACCCATCGCCTGCATGCTGCGCAAGGACGACACCGCCTTCAAGAAGGCCGTGGACGACTCCATCAAGGGCCAGATCAAGAACGGCTCGCTGGCCAAGCTGTACGACAAGTGGTTCATGCAGCCGATCCCGCCGGCCAACGCCAAGGTCGGCCTGCCGCTGTCGGAAGCCACCAAGTCCGCCTGGGCCAACCCGAACGACAAGCCGATGGAAGACTACGCAGCCAAGAAGTAAGGCCCCCACGCTCCGCCGCTGCGCGGGTCGCTGCCCCCCGAGGGGGCTGGGCCTGCCTTGGGGCGGCCCGGCGGCTGGCCCGTCGGCCCCCGCGCTCCACCGCTGCGCGGGTCGCTGCCCCCCAGGGGGGCCGGGCCTGCCTTGGGGCGGCCCGGCGGCTGGCCCGTCGGGCCCCCACGTTGCGCCACCGCACGGGTCGCTTTCTCTAGAACAAGGAATTCACCATGAGCACATGGGATTGGCAGGTGTTCTGCAAGGACACCATCGACGGTGAGGTCCGGCCCAGCTGTTTCGGCAAGGGCGGCGACATCACCTACCTGGACTGGCTGCTCTCGGCCTGGGGCTGGACCCTGTCCGTCGCCCTGCTGGCGCTGGTGGTCGCGCTCGTGGTCGGTTCGATCATGGGCATCTTCCGCACCACGCCCAGCAAGGCGCTGGTGGCCATCGGCAATGTCTGGACCGAGCTGTTCCGCAACATCCCACTGCTGGTGCAGGTGTTCCTCTGGTACCACGTGCTGCCGTCGCTGATCCCGGCGCTCAAGGACTTCCCCAGCTTCATCCTGGTGGTGTTTGCGCTGGGCTTCTTCACCTCGGCGCGCATCGCCGAGCAGGTGCGCGCAGGCATCCAGAGCCTGCCCAAGGGCCAGCGCTACGCCGGTCTGGCCATGGGCCTGACGCTGCCGCAGACCTACCGCTACGTGCTGCTGCCGATGGCCTTTCGCATCGTCATCCCGCCGCTGACCAGCGAGAGCATGAACATCATCAAGAACTCCTCGGTGGCCTTTGCCGTGTCCATCGCCGAACTGACCATGTTCGCGATGCAGGCGCAGGAAGAGACCTCGCGCGGCATCGAGGTCTACCTGGCCGTCACGGGCCTGTACTTCATCTCCGCCTTCGTCATCAACCGCATCGCGCTGTTCATCGAACACCGGGTGCAGGTGCCCGGCATGATCGGAGGGCACTGACATGAACACCCCCGCAGCGCTTCGCGCTACCCCCTCAAGGGGGCGGCACCAGCCGTCCGGCAAAGCCGGCCCGGCGGTGCCCCTGGCTGGATCTGTGCACACGCCGTGTGTCTCGCTCCGGCGTGATGGAGAACCGACATGAATCTCGACTTTTCCTTCCTGAACTGGGACGTGCTCACGGGCTTCGTGCTCAAGGGCCTGGTCTTCTCGGTGCAGCTCACGCTGGTGGCCATGATCGGCGGCATCGCGCTGGGCACGGTGCTCGCGCTCATGCGGCTGTCGGGCAAGAAGTGGCTGGTGATGCCGGCCGCGTTCTACGTCAACACCCTGCGCTCCATCCCGCTGGTGATGGTGATCCTGTGGTTCTTCCTGCTGATCCCGCTGATGATCGGCAAGCCCATGGGGGCGGAACTGTCGGCCATCATCACCTTCACGGTGTTCGAGGCGGCCTACTACTCCGAAATCATGCGCGCCGGCATCCAGAGCGTGCCCAAGGGGCAGGTCCACGCGGGCTACGCGGTGGGCATGACGTATGGCCAGACCATGCAGCTGATCGTGCTGCCGCAGGCCTTCCGCAACATGCTGCCGG
>NZ_JASJOY010000101.1:0-51965 GCF_031426985.1 Hydrogenophaga sp. | reverse complement strand
CATCCTGACGGTGGAAGACCCGGTGGAATTCGTGCACGAGTCCAAGAAGTGCCTGATCAACCAGCGTGAGGTGGGGCCGCACACCCTGAGCTTCGCCAACGCCCTGCGCTCGGCCCTGCGTGAAGACCCGGACGCCATCCTCGTGGGCGAGATGCGCGACCTGGAAACCATCCGCCTGGCCATGACCGCGGCGGAAACCGGCCACCTGGTGTTTGGCACGCTGCACACCTCCAGCGCGGCCAAGACCATCGACCGCATCATCGACGTGTTCCCGGCCGAAGAAAAAGACATGGTGCGCGCGATGTTGTCCGAGTCGCTGGTGGCCGTCATCTCGCAGACGCTATGCAAGGTGAAGGACGGCACGGGCCGCGTGGCGGCGCACGAAATCATGCTCGGCACCAGCGCCATCCGCAACCTGATCCGCGAAGCCAAGGTAGCGCAGATGTACTCGGCCATCCAGACCGGCAACAGCGTGGGCATGCAGACGCTGGACCAGAACCTGTCCGACTTGGTCAAGCGCAACGTGATCAGCCCGGCCGAAGCGCGCAGCAAGGCCAAGATCCCGGAAAACTTCCCAGGCTAGACATGCCCCACCCCCGTCGCCTGCCCACTGCGTGTGGCCGCATCCCCCCTCAAGGGGGCAATGCCTGCGGCCCGGCAAAGCCGGTTCCGCGGCATTCCGCCACCTGACTCCCCTTCTGTCCTCCGTTTTCGCTTCAGTCCGCGCAAAGGCCACACATGGAACGCGATCAGGCATCCAAATTCATCAACGACCTGCTCAAGCTGATGCTCAGCCGCAGCGGCAGCGACCTGTTCATCACGGCCGACTTTCCGCCCGCGATCAAGGTCGATGGCAAGGTGATCAAGGTCTCGCCACAGCCACTGAACGCCTCGCACACGCTGGCCCTGGCGCGCGCGATCATGAACGACAAGCAGGCGGCCGAGTTCGAACGCACCAAGGAGTGCAATTTCGCGATCTCGCCGCCGGCCGTCGGGCGCTTCCGCGTCAGCGCCTTCGTGCAGCAGGGCAAGATCGGCATGGTGCTGCGAACGATTCCCGCCACGCTGCCCACCATCGACCATCTGGGCCTGCCCCAGGTGCTCAAGGAGGTGGTCCTGAGCAAGCGCGGCCTGTGCATCCTGGTCGGCGCCACCGGCTCGGGCAAGTCCACCTCGCTGGCGGCCATGGTGGACTGGCGCAACGAGAACACGCACGGCCACATCATCACCATCGAAGACCCGGTGGAATTCGTGCACCCGCACAAGAACTGCGTGGTCACGCAGCGCGAAGTGGGCCTGGACACCGACAGCTGGGCCGCGGCCCTGAAGAACACGCTGCGCCAGGCGCCCGACGTGATCCTGATGGGCGAGATCCGCGACCGCGAAACCATGGAACACGCGATCCAGTTCTCGGAAACCGGTCACCTGTGCCTGGCCACCTTGCACGCCAACAGCGCCAACCAGGCACTGGACCGGATCATCAACTTCTTCCCCGAAGACCGCCGCCCGCAGCTGCTGATGGACCTGTCGCTCAACCTGCGCGCACTGGTCTCGCAGCGCCTGATCCCGCGCCAGGACAACAAGGGGCGCCACGCCGCGGTGGAGATCATGCTGAACACCCCGCTGATCTCCGACCTGATCTTCAAGGGCGATGTCGCCGAGATCAAGGAGATCATGAAGAAGAGCACCCAGATGGGCATGCAGACCTTCGACCAGGCGCTGTTCAACGCGTTCGAGGCCAACCTCATCACGTTCGAAGATGCGCTGCGCAACGCCGACTCGCTCAACGACCTGCGGCTGCAGATCAAGCTCAACAGCCAGCGCGCGAAGTCGCAGGACCTGGCGGCGGGCACCGAGCACCTCACGATCATGTGATCCCCCCGCGCCGCGCCTGCGGCGCGTCACCCCCTCAAGGGGGCAACGCGGTGCGGCCCGGCCAAGCCGGTTCCGCCGCGTTCTGGCACAGTCCCTTCTCGCCGGTCAAACCCGTGCGCAGCATCCGCTGACCGATTTCCTTTCTCTTCTGCAGGACTTCTCCCATGAGCAGCATCGCCTCCAAAACCTACGAATCCGTGGCACCGAAGAAGGTCGCCTTCCTTGGTCTGGGTGTCATGGGCTTTCCCATGGCCGGGCACTTGGCCACAGCAGGGCATGCGGTGACGGTCTACAACCGTTCGCCGGCCAAGGCGCAGGCCTGGGTGGCCGAGTTCGGTGGTGCGGCCCAGGCCACGCCGCGCGAGGCAGCGGCCGGTGCCGACATCGTGTTCTGCTGCGTCGGCAACGACGACGACCTGCGTTCGGTCACGCTGGGTGCCGACGGCGCCTTCGCCGGCATGGCCCCGGGCGCGGTGTTCGTGGACCACACCACCGCGTCGGCCGACGTGGCGCGCGAGCTGTACGCGGCCGCGAAAGCCCTGGGGCTGGCCTTTGTCGACGCCCCCGTCTCGGGTGGCCAGGCCGGTGCGCAGAATGGGGCCCTCACCATCATGTGCGGTGGCGATGCGGCAGCGTTCGACACCGTCAAACCGGTGGCCATGGCGTTCTCGCGCGCGTTCACCCTCATGGGCGCCAGCGGCGCCGGCCAGCTGACCAAGATGGTCAACCAGATCTGCATCGCCGGGCTGGTGCAGGGCCTGGCCGAAGCCATCGCCTTTGGCCAGAAGGCCGGCCTGGACATGCACCAGGTGCTGGACGTGATCGGCAAGGGCGCGGCCCAGAGCTGGCAGCTGGACAACCGCGGCAAGACCATGGTGGCCGACACCTTCGACTTCGGCTTTGCCGTGGACTGGATGCGCAAGGACCTGGGCCTGGTGCTGGACGAGGCCAAGCGCAACGGCGCCCGGCTGCCGGTCACGGCCCTGGTGGACCAGTTCTACGCCGACGTGCAGGCCATGGGCGGGCACCGGCTGGACACGTCCAGCCTGATCAAACGCTTGAAATAACCCCCTGCGCCGCTACGCGGCTTCCCCCTGGAAGGGGAACCACGCCAGTGGCCCGGCCAAGCCGGTTCCACGGCGTGTGCTGGATCAGGCACGCACTTCGGTAACGCCCTGGATCTCGCCGCCAGCCACCGTCACTTCGTCGGCGTCGCGTCTTTCACCGGCGCGGGCGCCGGCTGGGGCAGCATGCGGGCCAGTTCTTCTTCGCTGATGATTTCCAGCACGCGCACCACGCGTTGCACGCCCGGGGTGTTGCGGGTGATTTCGGTCGCGCGGTCGGCTTCGCGTTGCGTGACGCGGCCCATCAGGTACACCGCACCGCGGGTAGTCACGACCTTGACGGCGTTGGCCGAGAGGTCGCGCGCATCCACCATGGCGGCTTTGACGCGGCCGGTGATCAGCGTGTCGGACGAGCGCTGCGTCAGCGACGACGCGCCCAGCACCGCCAGCTCGTTGACGGTGCCGCGCACGTTGTCCACACCGGCCACGGTCTTCTCGACCGCGGCCTTGTCGGCTTCGGTCGGCACTTCGCCGGTCAGCAGCACCTGGCGGTTGTAGCTGGTCACGCTCACGTTGCCGCGCTCGCCCAGCTGGTCGCGCAGGCGGTTGGACGCGCGCAGTTCGATGCCCTGGTCCTCCAGCTGGGCGCCCGAGGTGCGGCGGTCGGTGGCCACCATGGCCCCGCCCACGGCGCTGCCGAGCATCAGCGGCGCGCAGGCAGACAGCGACGCCACCACGGTGGCGGCGCCCAGGGACAGGGCCACGAAACGGGCGATGGAAACGGAACGGTTCATCAGGGGTTCTCCTGTTCGGGGGAAGGTGCGTCGGGCAGGCCCAGCAGCTGGGCATCCACACCGTCGCAGATGCAGTGCAGCACCAGGTGGTGCACCTCCAGAATCCGGGCCGGCAGCTCGTGCGGCACACAGACCTGCACGTCGGTGTCGCGCAGCAGCTGGGCCAGACGGCCGCCGCGCGCGCCGGTCAGCGCCACCACGGTCATGTCGCGCTCGTGCGCGGCCTCTACCGCGGCCACCATGTTGGCCGAGTTGCCGCTGGTGCTCAGCGCCAGCAGCACGTCGCCCGCGTGGCCCAGGGCCCGCACCTGGCGCGCGTAGACGGCGCGGGCGTCGAAGTCGTTGGCGATGCCCGAGAGCACGGCCGCGTCGGCCGAGAGCGACATGGCGGCCAGCTCGGGCCGCTCGCGTTCGTAGCGGCCGATGAAGCTGGCCGCGAAGTGTTGGGCCGCCGCGGCCGAGGCGCCGTTGCCGCAGGCCAGCACCTTGCCGCCGCCGGTGACGCTGGCCAGCACCGCCTGGATGGCGGCGTCCACCGTGGGCGCGAGGCTCTGCGCGCACTGGTACTTGAGGTCGGCGCTGTCGATGAACTGTTGTTGGATGCGTTGCAGAAGCATGGGGGCGATGATAGCGGCGAGGGGTGTATCAAGACGTGGCAGCTGCATCAAACGCAGCACGCAACCATTGCACGGCGGGCGCTGGCGTGGCGCCCAGGACGCCTTCGATGAGCACCACATCGAACCGGCATGGAGGCTCTGACCCCAGCCGCAGCAAAAAGTGCCGCGCCGCCAGCACGATGCGCCGTTGCTTGAGCGGCGTGATGCTGCCCCCGGCCCCGCCGCGCGCGGCACTGGCGCGCTGGCGCACCTCGACGAAGACCAGCGTGCCGTCGGGCTCCCGCATAATCAGATCGACCTCGCCACCGCCGCGCCCCGGCGTCTTGAAGTTGCGCTGCACCAGCCGCAGGCCGTGGCGCTGCAGGTGGTCCAGCGCCACGTCTTCGGCGGCATCGCCGCGCTGTTTGGTCGTCCCCTGCGGCGCCTGTTTCCGGAAGTTCCACATGTCTGCCAGCACTCCATCCCTGTTGACCGCCGCGCATGAGCTGGCGGGCCAGCAGCATTATCCGCAGGGCACGCTCTACATGGTGGCCACGCCCATCGGCAACCTGGCCGACATCTCGCTGCGCGCGCTGCAGGTGCTGGCCCTGGTCGACACCGTGGCCTGCGAGGACACCCGCCACACCGCCGGCCTGCTGCAAGGCTATGGCCTGCACAAGCCGCTGCTGGCCCTGCACGAACACAACGAGGCCGAGGCCGCCCAGACCGTGGTGCAGCGCCTGCGCGAAGGCCAGCGCGTGGCCTATGTCAGCGACGCCGGCACGCCCGGCGTGAGCGACCCGGGCGCGCGCCTGTGCGCCGCGGTGGTGGCCGCGGGCCTGCGCGCCGTGCCGCTGCCGGGCGCGAGCAGCATCACCGCGCTGCTGAGCGTGGCCGGCACCGGCGGGCACGACGGACGTTTTGTGTTCACCGGTTTCCTCTCGCCCAAGGCCACCGAGCGCCAGCGCGAGGTGCAGGCCATCGCCGCCGACCCGCGCGCCTGCGTGCTGCTGGAAGCGCCGCACCGCATCGAGGCCCTGGCGCGCGACCTGGCCGCACTGGGCGAGCGCCCGGTCACCGTGGGCCGCGAGCTGACCAAGCAGTTTGAAGAAGTGGCGCAGCTGCCCGCGGCCGAGCTGCCGGCCTGGCTGCAGGCCAGCGCGCACCGCACGCGCGGGGAATTCGTGTTGCTGGTGCACCCGAACCGCGCGGACGCCGCAGACGACGGGATCGATGCCGCCACGCTGCGCACGCTGGACCTGCTGCTGGCCGAACTGCCGGTGAAAACCGCCGTGAAGCTGTGCGCCGAGATCACCGGCCAGCCGCGCAACCCGCTGTACCAGGCGGCGCTGGCGCGCAAGGCCGGAGAGGACTGAGGCCCCCACGCTCCGCCGCTGCGCGGGTCGCTGCCCCCCCGAGGGGGCTCGGCCTTGCTTGGGGCGGCCCTGCGCTGCGGTCATGGCCCCCACGCTCCGCCGCTGCGCGGGTCGCTGCCCCCCGAGGGGGCTCGGCCTTGCTTGGGGCGGCCCGGCGGCTGGCCCGGTTGCCCCCACGCTCCGCCACTGACGCGGGTCGCGGCCCCGCTGCGTCGTTCAGTTCAGCCGCTGTGAAGCGCCGGACGCGGCGGGTTCGCGCACCTCGGTGACCTCCACGTCCACCACATCGCCGGCCGGCTGGCCCTGGCGCCCGGGCCACACGCTCTGGGTGTAACGCTGCGACTGCGCGCGCATGCGGCTGAACATGACCACCGGCGCCGGCTTGCGGCCCGTGATCAGGGACCAGAGCGACACCAGCACCACCACCAGCAAGGCGGCCAGCAAAAAGCTGACCACAAACACGGTGGCCGCGAGCAACAGCACCAGCTTGAGCACACCGCGCAGCACGCGGGAGAGAAGATCGAGGATCGGATTCATGCGCTGTGGGACCCGGACGGGAGACGACCGTTCCCGGAAAGGGTTCGAGGGTGGGCAGATGGGGCCATTGTCACCCTTTGCAAGCAGGGCGCTGCTATGCTGAAAGCATGATTCCCCAGCCCCCGCCCGAACCGCCCCTCAAGCGCCTGTCGCAGTACTTTTTCCGCGGCCTCATCACCTTCCTGCCGCTGGCCATCACCGTCTACGTGCTGGTGCTGTTCGTCACCTGGACCGAACGCACCGCCATGGCGATGCTGCGCCCCGTCACCGGCGACTTCTACCTGCCGGGCCTGGGCATCGCGCTGGGCGCGGTGCTGATCCTGGCGCTGGGCCTGCTGGTCTCGCTGCCAGCCACCCGGCGCCTGCTGTCTTTCATCGAACTGCCCTTCACCAACCTGCCGGTGGTCAAGAGCATCTACTCCTCGCTCAAGAACTTTGCCGACTACTTCTCGCCGCACGAACAGGACGCGCAGCAGGTGGTGCTGCTGAAGATGCCCGGGCACGAGCTGAGCACCGTCGGCCTGGTCACGCGCCAGAGCATGCAGGGCCTGCCCAAGGGCCTGGCCGAGCTGGAAGACCAGGTCGCCGTCTACCTGCCCATGGGCTACATGATCGGCGGCTACACCGTGTTCGTGCCGCGCAGCTGGACCACGCCCGTGGACATGTCGGTCGAGGAAGCCATGCGCATGGCCCTGATCGCCTTCATGTCCTCCAACAAGAAGTGATGCGCCCACACGCCCCCGCGGCGCAGGTCGCTGCACCCCGAGGGGGCTGACGTGGCCCGGGGCGGCCCGGCACCAGGTCCCTCCACAAGGAAATCGCCATGAGCATCCGCCACCTGGACAAGCTCTTCGCCCCCGCCTCGGTGGCGGTGTTCGGCGCCTCGGAGCGCGCCGGGCGCGTCGGCACCACGGTCTGGCGCAACCTGCACGCGCAGTACACCGGCCGGCTCTACCCGGTCAACCCCAAGCACCACACGCTCGATGGCGTGAAGGCCTACGCCAGCGTGAAAGCGCTGCCCGAGGCGCCCGACCTGGCCGTCATCTGCACGCCGGCCGACACCGTGGTCCCGCTCATCGCCCAGCTGGGCGAGCGCGGCACGCGCGCGGCCATCGTGGTCACGGCGGGCCTCGACCCGGCCACCCGGCAGGCCATGCTGGACGCGGCCCGCGTGCACACGCTGCGCATCCTCGGCCCCAACTGCATCGGCCTGCTGGTGCCGCGCCTGGGGCTCAACGCCAGCTTCGCGCACATCGGCGCCCAGCCGGGCGACCTGGCCTTCGTCTCGCAGTCGGGCGCGCTGGTCACCGCCATGCTCGACTGGGCGGCCGCGCGTGGCATCGGCTTCTCGCACTTCGTCTCGCTGGGCGAACACGCCGACGTGGACTTCTGCGACCTGCTGGACCACCTGGGCAGCGACCCGCACACGCGCGGCATCCTGCTCTACATCGAATCCATAGACGAGAGCCGCAAATTCATGTCGGCCGCCCGCGCCGCCGCGCGCAACAAGCCGGTCATCGTGGTCAAGGCCGGGCGCTCGGCCGCGGGGCAGGCCGCGGCCGCCTCGCACACCGGCGCGCTCGCGGGGTCGGACGCTGTGTTCGACGCCGCCATCGCCCGCGCGGGCATGCTGCGCGTGCTCACCCTGCCCGACCTGTTTCTCGCAGCCGAAACCCTGGCGCGTTTCCGCGACGGGCCGTCGGAACGGCTGATCGTGCTCACCAACGGCGGCGGCGCCGGCGTGCTGGCGGCCGACGAAGCCGCGGCCCTGGGCGTGCCGCTGGCGCCGCTGGACGACGCGATGCGCGCGCGGCTGGACACGGTGCTGCCCGCCACCTGGTCGCACGCCAACCCGGTGGACATCATTGGCGACGCCCCGACCGAACGCTACGTGGCCGCGCTCGACGCGCTGGCGCACGACACGGCCAGCGCCTTGCTCTTCATCCACGCGCCCACCGCCATCGTGCCCAGCGCCGACATCGCGCAGGCCGTGCTACCCGCCGTCACCGCCGCGCCGCGGCGCGTGCTGGGCTGCTGGCTGGGCGACCGTGCGGTGGCGCAGGCACGCCAGGCCTTCCGCGACGCGGGCGTGCCCGACTACCCCACACCCGAAGACGCGGTGCGCGCCTTCTCGTTCTTGCGCACCTACCGCCAGCACCAGGCCGAGCTGCTGCAGACACCGCCGGCCCGCGACGCGCAGCACGCCATGGACCTGGCCGCCGTGCGCACCCTCGTCGAAACCGTGCTGAGCGACGGCCGCGAGCTGCTGACCGAACCCGAGGCCAAACAGCTGCTGGCCGTCGCCGGCCTGCCGGTGGTGCCCACGCAGGTGGTGGGCCCCAGCGCCGACGCCGCCGTGGCCGCCGCCGACGCGCTGGGCTACCCGGTGGTGCTCAAGATCCTCTCACACGCCATCAGCCACAAGAGCGATGTGGGCGGCGTGCGCCTGGCCATCGCCAGCGCCGCCGAGCTGCGCCAGGTGGCCAGCGACATGCTGGCGCGCGTGCGCCAGCTGCGGCCCGACGCCGACATACAAGGCTTCACCGTGCAGCCCATGGTCAGGAAACGCCACGCGCACGAGCTCATCGTCGGCGCCAGCGTGGACCGGCTGTTCGGCCCCGTCATCCTGTTCGGCGCCGGCGGCACGGCGGTGGAGGTGATGGCCGACAGCGCGCTCGCGCTGCCCCCGCTCAACACCCCGCTGGCGCTGGCGCAGATCGGCCGCACCCGCGTGCACAAACTGCTGCAGGGCTACCGCGACTGGCCCGCCGCCGACGTGGACAGCGTCGCCCAGGTGCTGGTGAGCGTCTCGCAGCTGCTGGCCGAGGTGCCCGAGATCGCCGAGCTGGACATCAACCCCTTGCTGGTCAACCACGAGGGCGCGGTGGCGCTGGACGCGCGGGTGCGCGTGTCGGCCGCGCGGCCCGCGGGTGCGGCGAACTTCGCCATCCAGCCCTACCCGGTGGATCTGGTCGAAACCTGGGACTGGCAGCACCACGGCGGGCACGAGGCCGTCACGCTGCGCCCGATCCGCCCCGAAGACGAGCCGCAGCACCGCGCCTTCCTCGAACGCCTGGACCCGGAAGACATCCGCCTGCGGGTCTTCTACAGCCGGCGCAGCATCGAACACAGCGAACTCGCGCGGCTGACACAGATCGACTACGCGCGCGAAATGGCCTTCATCGCGACCCGCGCACTGGCCGGCGGCGGCGAAGAAACCCTGGGCACGGTGCGGGTGGTGATCGACCCCGACAACCGCGACGCCGAGTTCGGCGTCATCGTGCGCAGCGACCTCAAGGGCGGCGGCCTGGGCCGGCGGCTCATGCGCAAGATGATCGGCCACCTGCGCGCGCGCGGCACGCAGCGCATGGTGGGCACGGTGCTGCGCGGAAACGCCGGCATGCTGGAACTTGCGCGCGCGCTGGGCTTCCAAGAAGACCCGCACCCCGGCGCCACGGACGACCGCGACCTGCGGTCCATCGCGCTGGACCTGCAAGCCCCGCCACGCAGCTGAGCCGGCGGGGCGCACCCCACCGACGGAGTCCGCCATGCCCCTCGCCCCCGCCGACCTGCCAGCACCTGCCCAGCCGTCCCGCCGCGCCCTGCTGGTGCGCGGCGCCGGTCTGGTGGCCGCCACCGCGGCACCGGTCTGGCTCAGCCCCGCACAGGCGCAGGGCCAGGCCCTGCGGCCCACGCCCAGCCAGACTGAAGGCCCCTACTACCCCGTGGCCTTGCCGGCCGACACCGATGCCGACCTGCTGCGCAACGGCGCCTCGGCCTACGGCAAGGGCCAGGCCGCGTGGCTGACCGGCACCGTCACCGACACCCGCGGCACGCCGCTGGCCGGCGGGGTGATCGAGATCTGGCAGTGCGACCAGGACGGCCACTACCACCACCCCGGCGACGGCGGCCGGGCCGACCCGGCCTTCCAGGGCTTCGGCACCGTCACGCTGGGCAAAGACGGCGCCTACCGCTTCCGCACCCTCCGGCCCGCGCCCTACAGCGGGCGCACGCCGCACATCCACGTCAAGGTCAAACTCGCCGGGCAGGAATTGCTGACCACCCAGTTCTATGTGCAGGGCGACCCGGGCAACGCGCGCGACTTCCTCTGGCGCCGGCTGGGCGAAGAAGGCCAGGCCGCGCTGACGCGGCCGTTCGTGCGCGGGCCCGACGGCCTGAAGGCGACATACGCCGTCGTGGTCCAGGCGTAGCCGGCGGCGCTGGCCGGGCCACGAGGCCGCTCGCTTGCCAGATGCCGGCGGCGGGCACACCATGCACCCCTCTCGTGTTTTTCAACCCGAACCAGGAGACCCCCATGATCAAGGTCAGCGTGCTGTACCCGAACACCCCCGGTACCCACTTCAACCACGACTACTACCGCGACCAACACATGCCGCTGGTCCAGGCGCGCATGGGCGGGCACCTGCGCTACTACACGGTGGACAAGGGCCTGTCCGGCGGCACGCCGGGCGCCGCGCCGCTGTACGCCGCCGCGGGCCACCTGTTCTGCGATTCGGTCGACGCCTTCCAGACCGGGTTCGGACCGCACACGAAAGAAATCATGGGCGACATTCCGAACTACACCGACATCACCCCGGTGATCCAGATCAGCGACGTGGTGGTCGGCCACGGCTGAGGTTTCAAACCCGCGTCCGCGTCCCCATCGCCGTGCAGGCCTGACGGGGGCTCAGCGCTCCTGCAGGGCCAACTGCGCGCCCAGCCCGGCGAAGGCGGCGGCGAAACCCCGGCGCAGCCAATCCTGCACGCGGGCCGACTCGATCACCGTCTTGCGAAACGCGTGGGCCAGCAGCCCATAGACCATGAACACGCCCAAGGTCATGGCCATGAACACCCCGCTCAGCAGCAACAGCTGCCCCAGCGGCGAGGCGGCCGCCGGGTCCACGAACTGCGGCAGGAACGCCAGAAAAAAGATCGTCAGCTTCGGGTTCAGGATGTTCAGCAACAGCGCCTTCACCACGATGCTGCGGCCCGATCGGTGCGCGGCCTGGCGGTCGACCGCAAACGCGCTGCGGTCCTTCCAGGTCGCCCAGGCCACATAGAACAGATAGGCAACGCCCGCGTAACGCAGCATCTCGAACGCCAGCGCACTGGTGTGCATCACCGCCGCCAGGCCAAAGATCGTCGCCAGCAGGTGCGGCACGATGCCCAGCGTGCACCCCACCGAGGCCAGCACGCTGGCCTTGCGTCCCTGCAGCAACGCGGTGGACACGGTGAAGATCACCCCTGTGCCGGGGATCAGGACCACCACCAGTGAGGTGATGAGAAATTCCAGGGTGAGCATGGTGCGACCTTTCTGACATGGGGGCGGGGTGTTGAGCGCCCGCCCCATGTTGCCCGACTTTCGGCCGCCCCGGCCCGCCGACGCGTCACCGCATCACAGCGTCACCGGCCGGTCGGGGAAGGCATTGCCCCAGGTGAGCAGGCGGTAGCGGCGCAGGCCCGGCACCCAGTACGGGTCGTTCTCGATCAGCGCCACGGCGCGCGCGCGTGACCACCTCCAGCACCCACAGACCGCCGACAAAGGCCTCGCCAGGCGCTTCGCGCAGGCCACCGGCGATGCGAATTTCATCGGCGTGGCGGTCCAGGTAGGCGAGGTGCAGCGGTTCGCGCGCGCGCCGCACCGCCATCATGGCCGGCTCGTCATCGAAAAAAACCACCCAGCGTGCCATGGCGATCGCCTCCGGCTCACGCCATCAGCAGCGTGATGACGATGATCACCAAACCGATGGCGAGGTTCACGCTGACCCAGGTGCGGATGCTGCCCAGAGCAGCGCCGCCGGCCGGCCAGTCCTGCGCCGCCACGGCTTTGGACAGGCGCTTGAACAGCGCAAAGCGGATGTGGCCGAAGATGGCCATCATCACGAGGCCCAGCGTGGCCATGAGGGTCCAGTCCAGCGGCATGTTGAACGACAGACCGGCCTGCACGCTCTCTTTGGCCACACGGCCGATCATCCACAGCCCGGTGACCAGCACCACCCCGATGGCCACCAGCACCGCCGAAAAGAAGCGCTGCAGCACGCCATGCATCAGCGGCAGACGCTGCGGCGGTGGCAGCTGCAGCAGGGCCGGGCGCAGGAAAAAGTGGGCGAAGACCATGCCACCGATCCAGACGACGATGGACAGGATGTGCAGCAGCTTGAGGGTAGCGTAGAGCATGGGATGGCTAGGATGAGGTGGAGGGCTTCGACAGGCTCAGCCCGAACGGTGCTCAGGCTCGGCCCGAACCAGGACAGGGCTCAGCGAGTGACGTCCACCAGCATACCGGCGCTGTCGCGCCGCTGCAGCCGGTACGGCGGCAAGCCCTTGAGCATGCGCCGGCCATAACTCTGGCGCAACAGCCGCGCGTCGTAGCAGACCACCACCGCCTCGTCGGTCTCGGTGCGCAGGGCGCGGCCGGTCCACTGCAGCAGGCGCGCGCCGGTGGCGGGCACCACCAGTTCGCTGAAGGGGTCGCGGCCCTGGGCCTTGAGCCAGTCGGCCCGCGCCTGGCCCACCGGGTCGCTGGGCGAAGCGAAGGGCAGCTTGGTGATGAACACCCATTCGCACAGCTCGCCGGGCAGGTCCAGTCCCTCGCCAAACGACTGCAGGCCGAACAGGATGGACACCTCGCCGGCGGCCACGCGCTCGGCGTGTTTGCGCAGCAGCTGGGTGCGCGAGGCTTCGCCCTGCACCTGCACCTGTTCGCGCAGGTCGCTGTGCAGGCCGCGTTCGAGCAGGTCCTGCGCGCGCCGCATCAGCGCCTTGGAGGTGAACAGCACCAGCGCGCCGCGCCGCACCTGGCGCAGATCGTCCATCAGCAGGTCCAGCATCTCTCGGCTGTAGCCCTCCACGTCTTTCGGGTCGGCCTGGGTCTGCACCACCACCAGGCGGCCCTGGCTCGCGTGATCGAACGGGCTCTGTACCTCGCGCACCTGCACGTCGTCGTCGAAGGCCAGGCCGCTTTCGTGCAGGAAGTGGTCGAAGCCGCCGCAGGTGACGAGCGATGCCGAGGTGGCCACCGCCGCGCGCACCTTGCGCCACAACTGCCCGCGCAGCAGGCTGCCGGGGTTGAGCGGGCAGGCGTGGGCGCTGAGCGTGACCAGGCCGTTCTGGATGCCGGCCTCCAGCCACTTGGCCAGCGGCGCCTGGCCTTCGGCGGGCTGCTGCAGCCAGAGGTCGGCCGTGGCGGCCATGTGCTGCACGCGCGGTGCAAACGTGCCGATGCGGCTGTAGAGCTGGGCGCAGCGCGCGGCGTCGCTGGGCTCGTCGCGCGCCAGCACCTTGAGCTGCGCGGCCAGGGTTTCGAATTCTTTGAGCAATGCGGCCGCGCGGCTGGCGATCTGGGCCACGGTTTCGGTCCAGTCGGGCGGCAGCTGGCCGTTTTCAAAACGCTCGGTGGCGTTGGGCACGGTGAACTCGAAGCCCGCCCCGCCGTCGCGCCCGTTGCGCGGGCGCAGCCCCGCCTGTTTGCCGGTCAGGGCCAGCCAGTCGGGCGATTCGGACAGGCGGGCCATGGCCACGCGCGCCAGCTCGCCCTGCGCGGCTTTGAGCTCGCGCGCCAGGGTGGCCACGTCGGCGCCCGGCGTGTGGGCGATGGCGCCGGCCACGTCGGCCACGGCGCGCGGCAGTTTGTCGAGCCAGCCGCCGCGCATCAGGTCCATGCTTTCGGTGAACTGGCCTTGCGCCACGCTGCCCAGGTGGTGCGCTTCGTCGAACACCACGTAGCAGTCGGATGGGTCGGGCAGCGCGTGCAGGCCCAGGGTGGACAGCAGCAGGTCGTGGTTGACCACAATGACCTGCGCCTGCGCCAGCCGGTTGCGCGCCTGGTAGTAGCTGCAACCGTTGTAGCTGGGGCAGTGCCGCGCGGTGCAGGTGTGGCGCTCGGCGGCCACGGGGCTCCACTGCTCGGCGGCGGGCGGTTCGTCCAGGCGATCGCGGTCGCCGTCCCAGTCGCCGCCGTCCAGCATCTGGCCCCACAGGGTGTAGAGCTTCGATTGTTCGGCCCAGGCGCGCTCCAGCGCGTCGCCCCTGGGTTTGTTGTCTTCGGGTTCGGCGTCACCGAACAGGTCGGCCGAGGCGGCGTCACCGCCGGCCATCTGGTCCAGCTTCAGACGGCACACGTAGCGCCCGCGCCCCTTGGCCAGCGCGAAGGCAAAGGGCTGCGGCAACACGGCGGACAGGGCGGGCAGGTCCTTGGCGATCAGCTGTTCCTGCAGCGCCACGGTGGCGGTGGAGATGATCACGCGCCGGTTCTGCGCCAGCGCCAGCGGGATGACGGTGGACGCGTAGGCCGCCGACTTGCCCACGCCGGTGCCGGCCTGCACCACGGCAATGGCGCGTTCGCCCGGCGCCGGGTCGGGCACGACCTCGCCCTTCTCCGGCTTGGGCGGCCAGTCCACCGTGCTCAGGGTGGCGGCGATGTGGGCCGCCATCTCGCGCTGGCCCTCGCGCACGCGAAAACCCGACATGCGGCCCACCACGTGATCGAAGGCACCCAGCGCCAGCGCCTCGCGCGCCAGCGGCCCCGAGGGGGCGGATGACAGGTCGGGGGTGGGGTCGGGCGTGAGATCGTTCAAGGACATGTGGCGCACGGGCAAAGCGCGATTGTCCCAGAGCGCACCGGCCGCGGGCCTGTCACACCGCGCGGCGTATGGCACTGCACAATGGCCCGATCCGAACGCACAGAGGACCGCATGGCCACCCGCAAGACCGCCGCAGCCGCCCAGCCCCCCCGCACCGCCCCCCGCAAAACCAGCCCCCGCCGCCCGGCCGCGCCACGCCACCTGCCGATCGACCTCGCCCTGCAGGGCGGCGGCTCGCACGGCGCCTTCACCTGGGGCGTGCTCGACCGCCTGCTGGAAGACGAGACGCTGGAGATCTCGGGCATCAGCGGCACCAGCGCCGGCGCCATGAACGCCGTGGCCCTGGCCGCGGGTCTGATGGAAGGCGGCCGCGAAGGCGCACGCGCCTGCCTGCGCCGCTTCTGGGAACAGGTGGCCCAGACATCGCCCTTCACCCACCTGGAAACCGGCCCCCTGGGCCAGTGGGTGGGCGCCGACAACCCGCTGCTGCAGCAGTTCACCAGCACCTGGCAGCAGGCGGTGCGCTTCGTGGGCAGCCAGTTCTCGCCCTACCAGCTCAACCCGCTGAACCTCAACCCGCTGCGCGACATCCTGGACCAGACGGTGGACTTCGAGCGCGTGCGCGCCTGCACCCGCACGCAGCTCTTCATCGCCGCCACACACGTGGCCACGGGCGAGCTGCGCGTGTTCCGGCAAGACGAGCTGACCGCCGACATGGTGCTGGCCTCGGCCTGCCTGCCGCTGCTGTTCCAGGCGGTGGAGATCGACGGCGAGGCCTACTGGGACGGCGGCTACGCCGGCAACCCGACGCTGCTGCCGCTGATCGCCGAGACCCCGGCCGACGACCTGCTGCTGGTGCAGATCAACCCGACGCGCCGCAACGCTGTGCCGACCCAGGCCGACGAGATCCTGGACCGCGCGGGCGAGGTCACCTTCAACGCCAGCCTGCTCAAGGAGCTGCGCACCATCGGCCTGATCAAGGAGCTGCTGGCCGACGCCGGCCGCCCCGACAGCTGCTTTCGCCGCCCGCTGTTCAAGCGCGTGGACGACCTGCGCCTGCACCAGCTGGATGCCGGGGACCGCCTCGCCGCCTTCGGTGCGTCCAGCAAGACGCAGACCAACTGGACCTTTCTCTCCCAGCTGCACGCCATCGGCCGCGAAGCGGCGGATCACTGGCTGGCGCAGCACCGCCGCCACGTGGGCCGCCGCTCCACGGTGGACCTGCCGCCCTCGCTCACGCCCTGAAGGGAGCTCAGCGGCGCGGCGGGACCGTCGGCGTCGTATCGCCAAACTGCCGCACCGGCTCCAGCGGCAGGCTGAAGCAGAACGAGGCGCCCTGCCCCACCACCCCTTCGCCGCTTACCCGGCCGCCGTGGCGCTGCACCACCCGCGCCACCGTCGCCAGCCCGATGCCAGTGCCCTCGAACTGGTGGTGCGCGTGCAGGCGCTTGAAGGGCTGGAACAGCTGGTCCCCGTAGGCCATGTCGAAGCCCGCGCCGTTGTCGCTGACACAGAAGCCGAGCTGCCCGTCCTCGCTCACGCCGGAGCCGTGCAGGCGGATGTGCGCCTGCGCCGTCTGGCCGGTGTATTTCCAGGCGTTGCCCAGCAGGTTCTGCAGCACCACGCGGATCAGCATCGGGTCGGCCTGCACGCGCAGGCCCGGCTCGATCTCCCAGCGCACGGTGCGCTTCGGCTCGCCGCGTTCGAGCTCGGCCACCACCTGCTGCGCCAGCGCGCTCAGGTCCACCCACTCGGGGTGCATGTCGGCGCGGCTGTGCCGGGCCATCGACAGCAGGTCGGTGATCAGCACGCCCATGCGGCGCGAACTCTCCTGGATGCGCCGCAAAAAGTCCCGTCCTTCGTCGCTCAGGTGCTCGGCCTCGCTCTCCTGCAACAGCGTGGCAAAGCCGTGGATGCTGCGCAGCGGCGTGCGCAGGTCGTGCGAGACGCTGTAGGTGAACGATTCGAGTTCGCTGTTGAGCGCCTGCAGCTCGCGGGTGCGCGCCTTCACCCGCCGCTCCAGCCCATTGTTCACGCGCTCCAGCGCCAGCTGCGCCTGGCGCAGTTCGGTCACGTCCTGCAGGGTGCCGCGGTAGGTCCGGCCCTGGCCCTGCGGGACGCTCTGGCAGATCAGCCGCACAAAGCGTTCGGTGCCATCGGGCCGCACGATGCGGTGCACATCGTCCAGGTCGGTGCGGTCGACCAGCGCCGCGTCGAACGCCTTGCGCAACCGCTTGCGTTCGCCCGGGGCCACCTGGCGCCAGTAGGCGTCGAAGTCGGGCCGGAACCGGGCCGGGTCCTGGCCGCAGATGCGGTACACCTCGTCCGACCATTGCATCTGCCCGCTGCGGGCGTCAAAGGTCCAGTGCCCCAGGTGCGCCATCTGCTGCGCCTCCTGCAGCCGCTGGCGGCTCTGGCGCATCTCGCCCTGCCCGCTCTCCAGGCGCCATTGCAGCCAGCCGATCCAGCCACCGATGCCGGCCAGCGCCAGCGACAACAGCGCGGTCAGCAGCGTGGCCTGCCGCTGGGCACCCGCCAGGGGCTTGAGCACCCCCGACTCGGTCAGCCCCACCACCAGCACGGCGCCGGTCGGCATGATGCGCTGCCAGCCGTACAGACGCGTCACCGTGTCCACCACCCCCTGCTGGAGGTACACGCCCGACATCGCCGAGCGGTCGGCCATGTAGGGCCGGTCCATCGGCAGGGTCTGCGTCATGGCGATCGCGTTGTCCCGGCTGCGGGCCAGGAAGCGCCCGTCGGGGTGGGCCAGCGCCACCACGTCGCCCTCGGTCAGGGCCTGCCGCCCGAGCAGCTGCGCCAGCACGTCCGTCGACACCCACAGCAGCACCGCGCCGTCGAACCGGTCGCCGTGCAGGATGGGCCGCCCCAGCACGAACATCGGGCGGGCGTTGTGCACGCTTTGCACCGGCACGCCGATCTCCAGCTGGTCGCCGCCGTACATCAGCGCGCCCCACACGAACTGGTCGTTCACCTGTTCCTGCAGGGGCGAACCCAGGCTGTTGAACACCTCGGCGCCCTCGGCATCCACCAGCGTGACGTGGGACACCAGGCCGGGCGGCAGACCGTCGAGCATCTGCTGCGTCCAGCGCCCGTCGCTGCCCGGCGAGGTGGGCCAACGCTCGCGCAGGCTCGCCAGTGCGTGGTCGGCCAGTTGCACATAGGCCTGCAGCTGCCCCCCCATGGCGTCGGCCAGCTGCAGCGCGCGCGCCTCGGCCTGCTGCAGCATCTGCTCGCGCAGCTGCGCCTGCAGCCGTAGGCTCAGCCCCCAGACCATGGCCACGGCCAGGGTGGTGAACAACACCACCACCACCGCCATGGAACGCCGTCGCGTGTGCATGTGAACCCCTCTCTTGGCCCCACGTTCGTTCGCGGGTGCTGTGCCCGCTGCGGGCGCAACGGGTCGTTCAAGGGTCTTTTGTAACCGAATTGTTCCGAACGGCGCAGGGTTTCCCGTCGCCTCGGGGCGCTCAGTCGCCCTGGCTGGCCAGCAGTTCGTCGCGCAGGCGCAGCATCAGGCGCTTGCCGACCGACGAGCGTCCCGCCGCGAACAGCCCGTTGTCCAGCACCTGGTGGCCATCGGGCAGGGCGTGCCAGGCCTTGTCGCTCGGTTCGGCGTAGCCCATGGCCCAATCGTCGCAACTGCGCGCGGCGATCGGCCCGTCCCAGATCCGGTACATCTGCCGGTGGCGGGCGTCGTGCTCGATGCGCTGGTACAGCGCCAGCACCGCGTCCCGCTCGCCTTCGATGAGCTGCATGAACTCCCGGTTGCGGTACACCAGCAGCCCGGTGATGCCATGCATGCGGTTGAAGGCGCGGGCCCGCGTGAGCAGGGCTTGCAGCTCGTCCGGGGCCATGGCGTGGTCGGCCAGGCTCACGTAGATCAGTTCGTGCAGGGGCATCAGGACTCCCAGAAAAACATCAGGAATCGGCCGGCGACAGGTCCGACAGGAGACACGGTCGCTCAGTGAACATCGGCCCTGCCCGGCACAACTTGACATGGATCAAGCCGCCAGCGGGTCCGCGCCGGCTCACCAGGTGGTCAGGTCCGAGGGCACCGGCACCTCGGGCAAGGAGAAATGGAACGCCGCCCCCTGGCCCACCGCGCCCTCGCCCCGCACCTGCCCGCCGTGGCGGCGGATCACGCGGCTGACCGTGGCCAGGCCCACGCCCGAACCTTCAAATTCGTGGTGCGCATGCAGCCGCCTGAAGGGCTGGAACAGCTGCGCCGCGTAGGCCATGTCAAAGCCCGCCCCGTTGTCGCGCACGCAGAACGTCGCCATGCCGTCCTCGCGCCGCTCCAGCGTGAAGTCGATGCGCGGGTTCGGTGTCGGCCGGGTGTACTTCCAGGCATTGCCCAGCAGGTTGTGCAGCACCACCCGCATCAGGCCCGGGTCCGCCATGGCCTGCAGGCCGTCCTGGATCTGCCAGTCCACCGTGCGCCCGGGCTCGCCGAGCTGGCACTCGCCCGCCACCTGCCAGGCCAGCTCGCTCAGGTCCACCGGCACCTGCTGCATCTTCGCGCGGTTCAGGTGCGCCAGCGACAGCAGGTCCGTGATCAGCTGCCCCATGCGCCGCGAACCGTCCTGGATGCGGCGCAGGTGCTGGCGCCCCGCGTCCGACAGGCCCGGCGCTTCCTCTTCCTCCAGCACACAGGCAAAGCCGTGGATGCTGCGCAGCGGCGTGCGCAGGTCGTGCGAGACGCTGTAGGTGAACGCCTCCAGCTCCCGGTTGGCCAGCGCCAGCTCGCTGGTGCGTTCGTTCACCCGCGTTTCCAGCTGCTCGTTGAGCTGCTGCAGCGCCTGCTGCGCCAGGCGCACCTCGGTCACGTCCTGCACCGTGCCCCGGCTGCGCACCGCGCGCTCGCCCTGGTATTCGGTCACGCCGCGCTCGCGCACGTGTTTCACCCGCCCATCGGGCAGCAGCAGGCGGTGCACCACGTTGTACGGCTGGTGGTCCTTGATTGAGGCCTCGAAGGTCCGCCGCACCAGCGCCCGGTCGTCCGGGTGCACCCACTCCAGGAAGCGCTTGAAGGTCGGCTCGGTCCGCGCCGGATCGACCTCGAAGATCCGGTACACCTCGTCGGACCACACCACCTCGCCGGTCGCCAGGTCCAGATCCCAGCCGCCCATGTGCGCCAGCTGCTGCGCCTCTTTGAGCCGCTCCTCGCTGCGGGCCAGCGCCCGCTGCTGGCGCACCGCCTGCACATGATCGCGCACGATCACCCCCCCGAAACCCAGCAGCAGCAGGGACAACACCCCCGCGGCCAGCAGGTTGCGCCGCAGCGCCGGGGCCAGCGGCGCCAGCACCGCCGACTGCGCCAGCCCGATCGACACCACCAGCTCCGAGCCCCGCAACCGGTGCCAGCCGTACGTGCGCGGCGCGTGGCCCAGCACGTCGTCGACCCGGTAAGTGCCGCGCACCAGCGCCGGGTCCACCCGGAACGGCCAGTTCGCCGGCACCTGCTGGCCCATGGAGTCGGCGTTGCCCTGGCTGCGCGCCAGGTAGAGACCTTCGGGGTGGATCAGCGACACCACATCCTCTTGCGTCAGTTCCACCGTCTCCAGCAGCCGGGCCACCGGCTCGGACTGCACCAGCAGGTAGATCGCGCCGTCAAAGCGCCCCGCGCGCAGCAGCGGCCGCCCCACCAGAAACACCCACTGACCCGTCAGCCGCGAGCGCACCGGCGACGACACCCGCAACGCATCCGCACCCACCCGCAGCGCCTGGAAATGCGCGCGATCGCCCACGTACATCCCCGGGTCCAGGCCCAGGCTGTTGTAGACCAGGGTCCCCTGGGCGTTGGCCACCGACACGTGCGACACCAGCCCCGGCGGCAGGTTCGCCAGTGCGTCCTTGGCCAACGCGTCAAAACGCGCGCGCGGTTCGTTCGCCCAGTGCTCGCGCAGGCCCTTGAGCGACAGGTCCATCAGGTTCAGCTGCGCCTGCACCTGTCCGGCGATGGCATCGGCCAGGTGCAGGCTGCGCTGCTCGGCCTGCAGCAGCACCTGCTCGCGCAGCTGCGCCTGCGAATGCAGGGTCTGCCACCACAGCACGCCCGCGGCCACCACGGCAAACGCCACCACCAGCGTCACAAACGAACGCGTGCGCGCCTTCACCGCCGGGCCCCAGCCGCCACGGCGCCCACACGCGCCCTGCACAGGTTCACCACCACGACCATCCTGCCCCCTCGCTTCGCACCACCCTGGACGCGCCGATGCCTGGCGCCCGCCTACCCATCATGTCGGCCGAACGGGCCAAATGTTGAACCGCCCCGCCCGCCGCCCGGGTCAGTACAGCGCCGCGAATTGCTCGATCAGCGGTGTCGGCCCGGCCACGATCAGGTGGTCGCCCGGCTTGATTTCGGTGTCCGGCTTGGCGTAGATGAAGTCCTGCTGGCGGCGCTTGATGCCCACCACCGTGATGCCGTGTTTCTTGCGCACGTTCGACACCGCCAGCGTCTTGTTGTGCGTCTCCATCGGCGAGCGGGTCTTGGCGATCGCAAAACCATCGTCGAACTCGATGAAGTCCATCATCTTGCCCGTCACCAGGTGCGCCACCCGCTCGCCCATGTCGGCCTCGGGGTAGATCACGTGGTGCGCGCCCACCCGCTCGGCGATGCGACCGTGCTGCGGGCTGTTGGCCTTGGCCCAGATGTCCTTGACCCCCATCTGCGCCAGGTTCAGCACCGTCAGCACACTGCACTCCAGGTTGGTGCCGATGCTCACCACCGCGTGCGAGAAGTCGGTCACCGACAGTTGCTGCAGCGCCTGCAGCTCGGTCGAATCGGCCTTCACCACGTGCGGCAGCTCGTGCGCCAGGTCCTGCACCACCGCCTCGTCGGCGTCCATGGCCAGCACTTCGTGGCCCGCGGCCACCAGCGCGCGCGCCACGCTGGTGCCAAAGCGCCCCAGGCCAATGACGACCACGCTGTCGCCCTTTTTCACATTCGGTTTAGCCAACAATCGGTTTCTCCTCTGGGTAACGGTAAGCCCTGGGCACCTGGTTGATCGCCAGCGCCAGCGCCAGCGTGACCACCCCCACACGGCCGGCGTACATCAGCGCAATGATCACGCCCTGCGCACCGGGCGGCAGCTCGGCCGTGATGCCGGTGGACAGCCCCACCGTCGCAAACGCCGACACCACCTCGAACATCAGTTTTTCCAGCGGCAGGTGCGCCGCCATCGGCACGATCACCAGCAGCCCCAGCGACACCGCCGCCCCGCTGAGCACCAGGATAGACAGCGCCTGGCGCTGCACCTGCGTGGCCACGCGCCGTCCGCGCAGCTCCACGTCGGCCCGGCCGCGGATCTCGCTCCAGACGATCAGCAGCAGCAGGAACACCGTGGTCACCTTCACGCCACCGGCCGTGCCCGCGCTGCCGCCGCCGATGAACATCAGCACACAGTGCAGCAGCAGCGATTCCAGCTCCAGCGCCCCGATGTCCACCGCATTGAAGCCCGCCGTGCGCGCCGACACCGAGGTGAACAGCGCCGCCAGCCACTGGTCCGCAAAACCCAGGGGCCCCAGCGTCTTGGGGTTGTTGTGCTCCACCAGCCACAGCGCCAGCGTGCCCAGCAGCACCAGCGCCACCGAGCCCCACACCGTCAGCGTGGTGTGCACCGACCAGCGCGCGTGCCGCTTGCGCCGGTTGGCCCACAGCTCGGTGATGACCGGAAACCCCAGCCCGCCGACCACGATGGCCAGCATCAGCGGCGCCAGCACCCAGCCGTCCGCCACATGGCGCATCACGCTGTCGGGCCAGGTCGAAAAACCCGCGTTGTTGTAGGCCGAGACCGAATGGAACGCGCCCTGCCACAGCGCCTCGCGCCAGCCCAGGCCCATCGTGATGGCAAAGCGCGCCGCCAGCCACAGCGCCACCCCGCCCTCGACCACCACGGTCACCACAAGCACCATGCGCGCCACCGACCGCACATCGCCCAGCGACAGCGCGTGCGTTTCCGACTGCAGCAGCAGCCGCGTGCGCAGCTTCATGTGCCCGCCGATCAGCAGCCCCATCAGCGTGGCCGAGGTCATCATCCCGAAACCGCCGAGCTGGAACAGCGCCATCACCAGCCCCTGGCCCAGCGGGCTCCAGTAGGTGCCGGTGTCCACCACCACCAGCCCCGTCACGCACACCGCCGAGGTGGCGGTGAACAGCGCCGTCAGCCACGGGGCGCTTTCGCCACTGGCACTGGCCCAGGGCAGCATCAGCAGCCCCGCGCCCAGCACGATGGTGGCCAGGAACGCCAGCGCCAGCACGGCGGCCGGATGGGTGGGCAGGGGGTTCTTCATGGGATCTGAGCGGGAAGGGTGAAGGAGTCTAGCCTGTGCCCCACCGCCACCCGTGGCCGCCAGCCCCGCCCGCGCGGGCGGGCGGCCGGTGTCGCCGCGGGAGACGGCAACCGGCTCCCGAGCGAAAAATCAGGGAATCCCGGTCGCGACGACGCTGCAGTTCAGTCGGAAGACCAGGCTGGAATCCGCCGGGAAGGCGGGGATGGCCACGCCGGACTGCAGGGACGGGACATCGAGGGCACCGGGGCAGGTGGCGGTGGCCGTCCCGGGACCCGGCTCACAAAACACCTCATAGCAGGACAAGCCTGCCACCGCGGGATCGGTGAGCACCGCGCCCGCGGCGTCGCTCGGCCCGGCATTGCCCACGGTGATCGCGTACTGCGTGGTGCTGCCGGCGGTCAACGTGGAAACGTTGTTGGTTTTGGTGATGCTCAGCCCGACGGAGCGGCTGTTGGTGAACGTGCACAGGGTGTCGGAATACGGCGCGGGGGTCAGGGTGGTGGACGTGCCAGACCCGCTGGAGATCGGGGTGCTGGTGTCCGCGCGGACGCACGCGAAGCCGCTCTGGTACGTGGCCACCGAGGTGCCCGTGTACCCCGTTTCGGCGAAGGTCTGGGCCGTGCTGGGGGCCACCAGCCGCCAGCCTGTGGAGCCACCGTCGCCCTGGTTGGTGACCGTGACGCCGCCCGCCGTGAGGTTGAAGCGGCCCGGATCGGACGCCGGCGACAGGCGCTTGTCGGTGCGGACCCGGGTTTGACGCGTGTTGGTGATGGTGCAGTGGGCCGCGCCGTCCGTCCCGGTCAGTTGGGCGGTGATGCGCCGGTTGGCGGCGTCCACGATGACAAAGGGCGCCGCAGAGCCGTCGGGCCGGGTGCAGGCGACGCTGGCCCCGGGCCCCCACCCGTCGACCAGGCTCTCCTGGATGACCAGCGTTCGGGTGCCGCCGGTGGGGTGCAAAGGGACCGTGATGGTCTGGGACAGGTTGTGAGAGAGCGTGAACGACGTCGTGGACGGCGTGTCGCCCGAGGCCGTCGGCGACGAACTGGCACCCACCGAAAAGCCAAAGCTCTGGGTCGACGTGTTCGGTACCGTCTGCTTGGTGACGCGCACGTAGCCATTGATCGCCAAGCCATTGACCAGGGCACCGATCTCGGGCGCGCTGGTGCTGCATTTGGCGTTGGTCCCGGCCGTGACGGTGTCGACAGAACAGCTGTTGGCCGCGACGTTGT
This sequence comes from Hydrogenophaga sp., assembly GCF_031426985.1. GTDB lineage: Bacteria > Pseudomonadota > Gammaproteobacteria > Burkholderiales > Burkholderiaceae_C > Hydrogenophaga. The sequence continues at coordinate 27,599 of NZ_JASJOY010000101.1, read as the reverse complement.
CAAACACCACCGTGTAGGGCAGCGCCACCTGCGCCGTTCCGGCCGCCGGTAGGCAGGTGGTCTTGACACCGACCACGTGCAGGTTGGCCCGGCCCGACTGGAATCCGTCGGTGGCCGGAAAGCTCCTGCCGCGGAAGTCGCCGCAGGTGTCGCCATCCGCGTTGAAAAACGGAAAAATCGACGGCGTGGAGGGCGGCGGAAACGTTTGCGGCGCCAGCACGGTGGTGGGCGCCACCACCGCGACGGAACATTTCTGGGACGTGTCGAAGATGCGCGGGTTGTTGCCGGACTGTCCGAAGAAGACCGCCACGTCGTAGCGGTCGGGGAGTTGGCTTTCGACGACGGCGTTGACGTTCAAGCTCAGCTGCTGGCCGAAAAGGCACTGAGACAGCGCGGTCGCGGAGTCCTGTTCGACCGAGACGATGGTGCTGAAGTCGTTGGAGGTGCAACTGCGGGTGGCACCGGCCCGCTCCCCCACGCAGGTGGCGTCGTTGATGGCCTGCACCGACACGCTGTTGAGCGTCTGCGCCTGGACCGACCACCCCACCAGCCCCCACACAACCAGCCAAACCCAACGGAGTAATGAATTCATTGTCTGCCAGTGCAACTAAATACTTAAGCTCACTTCAGCATACAAGATCATGGAGGGCCGGGTCCAGAACCGCCCGCGAACACCGCGCCGCTCGTTTGGGGGTCCAAACGCTGTCCACCGCATCAAAGGCGTGCGGGTCGGCCCCCGGCGGGCCGCCCTGAGGGCGCCGCCCGGCGCCCCCTGCGGCGTGTTCAGGCCACGCAGGGCAAGGGCCCGAAAAGCCCGCGCGCTGCCGCGCGGGGCGGGCCGCCAGGGGTGGGGCCTGGGCTCACGCGGGCACCCGGCGCGATGCGGTGGAGGCGTCGGCCCCATGGCAGGCACAGGCCTCGCCATGCGCGGCGGCCACCAGTTCGTGCAGGATGCCGCAGCCCTGCGCACCCGGCGCGCCGTTGCAGGCGGTGCGCAGACTGCGCAGCTGCTTTTCGAGCGCGCGCAGGCTGGCCAGGCGGGCGCGCACGCGGGCGAGCTGTTCGTCCACCAGGGCGTTGACGTCGCCGCACTCGGGGCCGGGCGCGTCCAGCGCCCCCAGCAGCTGGCGCACGGCGGCCAGGGGCATGTCGAGCGCGCGGCAGTGGCGGATGAAGGCCAGCCGTTCAAGCTGCGGCAGGCCGTAGTCCCGGTAGCCATTGGCCTGCCGCGGTGGTGCGGGCAGCAGGCCCTGGCGTTCGTAGTAGCGGATGGTTTCGACGTCCACGCCGGTGGCGGCGGACAGGGCTTTGATCTGCATGGCGTGGCTTGCGTTGGATGGTGTGCTTGACACTGTAGTGGCTCCAGGGTTTTCAATACCCGCATTGAAGGAGAAAACCATGGCCTGCACCTGTGAACACGACACCCCGCCCGCGGCCGCGCAATCGCCGCGCTACCGCCGCATCTTGTGGCTGGCGCTGGTGCTCAACGCCGCCATGTTTGTGGTGGAACTGGCGGGCAGCCAGCGGGCGGATTCGCTGTCGCTGATGGCGGACGCGATCGACTTCGCGGGCGACGCACTGAACTACGGCGTGTCGCTGGCGGTGCTGGGCGCGGCGCTGGTCTGGCGCGCGCGGGCGGCCTGGGTCAAGGCCTGGACCATGATGGGTTTTGGCGCCTTCGTGCTGGGGCGGGCGGTCTGGTCGCTGTGGTTCGGCGCCCTGCCCGAGCCGGTGACCATGGGCGCCATCGGCGCGCTGGCACTGGCGGTGAACGTGGGCGTGGCGGCGCTGCTGTACGCCTTCCGCGAGGGCGACGCCAACATGCGCAGCGTGTGGCTGTGCTCGCGCAACGACGCCATCGGCAACCTGGCGGTGATGGGCGCGGCCCTGGGCGTGGCGGGCACGGGCACGGCCTGGCCCGACCTGGCGGTGGCCACGCTGATGGCGGCGCTGGCGCTGCAGGGCGGGCGGGCGGTGCGCCGGCAGGCACGGGCGGAACTGGACGGCGCCGCATCCCCGGCGGCGGCTACCATCGGTGCATGCACTTCTTCGACGCCGACGCCACCCGAACCGCCCTGCCCTTCGAGGCCCTGATCGCCGCGCTGCGCGCGCGTTTTGCAGCCGGCTGCGAGGTGCCGGCGCGCCATGTGCACGAGATCGTGAACCCGCCCGGCGAAGCGGGGCAGGACGCCGCCGGCCGGCGCATGACCAGCCTGCTGATGCCGGCCTGGATCGCCGGCCAGTACTACGGGGTGAAGATCGTCAACATCGCCCCGGGCAACGCGCGGCGCGGCCTGCCCGGGCTGCACGGCAGCTACCTGCTGTTCGACGCGCGCACCGGCGCACCGCTGGCCCACATCGACGGCGACCAGATCACCGCGCGCCGCACCGCGGCGGCGTCGGCGCTGGCGGCGTCGTACCTGGCACGCCCCGACGCCCGGCACCTGCTGGTGGTGGGCGCGGGCCGGGTGGCGCAGTTGCTGCCGGCGGCCTACCGCGCGGTGCGCGGCATCGACCGCGTGACCGTGTGGGCGCGCGACCCGGCACAGGCCCAGGCCCTGGCCGCCCAGGTGCGCGCCAGCGGCGTGGCGGCCTTTGCCAGCACCGACCTGCCCGCGGCCTGCGCCGAGGCCGACATCGTCAGCTGCGCCACGCTGGCCACCGAACCGGTGGTGCGCGGCGAGTGGCTGGCACCGGGCTCGCACCTGGACCTGATCGGCGGCTTCACCCCCGCCATGCGCGAGGCCGACGACGCCTGCTTCCAGAACGCACGCGTGTTTGTCGACACCGACGAGGCGCTGCAGAAAAGCGGCGATCTGCTGGTGCCGATGCAGCACGGCGTGTTCCGCGCCGACGAGGTGCGCGGCACGCTGACCACCCTGTGCAAGGGTGTGGCCACAGGCCGCAAGAGCGCGACCGAGCGCACGGTGTTCAAGTCGGTCGGCACCGCGTTGGAAGACCTGGCCGCCGCGGTGCTGGTGCTGGAATCGGCGTCCGCCGCGCCGGCCGCCTGAAGCCCACGGGCAGCGCCAGGGCAGGCGCCTACAGGGCCGGGCCGGCGTGCTGGCCAGGCCACGCCACGGCCCGCGGCGCCAGCCGCTGCCGCAAGGCGGCCAGGTCGTCGGGCGTGTCCAGGTCGGTGGTGTAGGCGTCGTGGTCGGTGGTCACGGCCTGCACCGCGTCGCCGGCGCCCGCCAGCCAGTCGCGCACCCCGCGCGGGTAGGGCTGGGCCGCCACCGCCTGCACCGCCGGCCAGGCCAGGCACACCGGGTGGCCGCGCACGCCCTGCACCACGGGCATCTGCGCCCACACGCGGGCCGGGCGCTGTTGCCAGGCGCGCAGCAGCAGCGCGACGTGCTCGCCGGCCAGCAGGGGCAGGTCGGCCACCAGCAGCAGCAGGTCGCGGCCGGGCTGGTGCAGCAGGTGGTCGTGCAGCGCCAGCCGCTGGGACGCGACCAGGGGCGCGTCGGGCACCGGCTGCTGGACCACCCGCACCCCGCTGCGCCGGGCCAGCGGCAGCAGGGTGTCGGCGTAGGGTCCGATCACCGCGCTGACCTGGGTGATGCCCGCCTGGCGCAGCGCCTGCACCAGGCGCTCGAAGACGCTCAGCCCATCGATCAGCAGGGCCGACTTGGGCACCCCACCCAGGCGCCGCCCCAGGCCCGCGGCCAGCAGGGTGGCGGCGGGGGGTTGGGCTGACGGGACGGCTGGTGGAGCGGCTGTGTTCATGGGTTCACACGCTCACACGCCGCAGATGGCGGGCAGGCTGGCGCCGGAGGCATCCCCGAACGCGGCCTTGCCATCGGCCACGGGCTGGGGCGCGGGCCGTTCAATGCCGTTTTTCACCGCCACCACCTCGGCCATGATGGACAGAGCGATCTCGGCCGGCGTCTTGCTGCCGATGTACAGGCCCGCCGGGCCGTGCAGCGTGTCCAGCTCGGCATCGGCCAGGCCGAAGTGCTCGCGCAGGCGATCGCGCCGCAGGCCGGTGTGGCGGCGCGAACCGATGGCGCCCACATAGAAGGCCTCGGACTGCAGCGCGTCGATCAGCGCCAGGTCGTCCAGCTTGGGGTCGTGCGTGAGCGCCACCACCGCGGTGCGCGCGTCGGGCCGCAGGCGCAGGATCAGGTCGTCCGGCATCTCGTGGCTGAGCGTCACACCGTCCAGCGACCAGCTGGCGCGCTGTTCCTCGCGCGGGTCGCAGACGATGACCTCGAAGTTCAGGCCCAGCGCCATCTGGCTGAGGAAGCGCGAGAGGTCGCCCGCGCCGATGACGATGAGGCGGTGGCGCGGGCCGAAGTGGGTCACCAGCGCGTGATCACTCAGCTCGGGCAGGCCGTCGCGCCGGCCCTCGTGCAGCGTGACCGCGCCGCTGCGCAGGTCCAGCCGGCGCTGTGTGCTGCGGCGTTCCAGGTTGGCCTGCAGCAGTTCGGGCAGCAGGCTGTGCGCGGCCACCGGCTCCAGCACCAGTTCCACCGTGCCACCGCAGGGCAGGCCGAAGCGGTGCGCCTGGTCGGCCGAGATGCCGTAGCGCAGCGTGGCGGGCCGGCCCTGGGCGCAGACCGCGTCCAGGCCTTCGCCCTGCACGCGGCGGATGAGGTCGTCCTCGATGCAGCCGCCCGAGACCGAGCCCACCGTCTCGCCCCGGCCGTTGATGGCCATGAGCGAGCCCGGCGGCCGGGGCGACGAGCCCCAGGTGCGCGTCACCGTCACCAGCAGCACCGGCAGGCCCGCCGCGTGCCAGGCCTGCGCGCCGCGCAGGACTTGGGTGTCCAGGTCTTCCATGTTCATTCCTCTCGATGTCGATTCACACCCTTGCCGGAGCGCCACCCGCCACGCATGCCGCAACCCATTCCAGGGCACCGCCGGGCCGGCTGTGCCGGACGGCCAGTGCTGCCCCCTTGAGGGGGTCGCGCGCAGCGCGGCGGGGGTGGGTCAAGCTATCTTGAAGGGCAGCTCGCGCAGCGGCTTGCCCGTGAGCCTTGCCAGCGCGTTGGCGAACGCCGGGGCCAGCGCCGGCAGGCCGGGTTCGCCCATGCCGGTGGGCGGCTCGGCGCTGGGCACGATGTGCACGCCGATGGCCGGCATGTCGGTCATGCGGGCCACGGTGTAGTCGCCAAAGTTCTGCTGCTCGACCACACCGTCCTTGAAGGTGATGGCCGCGCCCGGCAGGCACATGCCCAGGCCCATCAGCGCGGCGCCCTGCACCTGCGCCTCCACCGTGCGCGGGTTGACCGCCAGGTTGCAGTGCACACCGGCCGTGACCTGGTGCAGCACGGGCTGGCCGTCTTTCACCGAGGCTTCGACCACATAGGCCACCACCGATTCAAACGACTCGTGCACCGCCACGCCCCAGGCGCGGCCGGCGGCCAGCTTCTTTTTGCCGTAGCCGCTCTGGTCCACCGCCAGTTGCAGGGCCGCGCGGTGGCGCGGGTGCGCCTGGCCGAACAGCTTCATGCGGTAGGCCACCGGGTCCTGCTGCGTTTCGCGGGCGATCTGGTCGATCAGCGTTTCCATGACGAACGCCGTGTGCGTGCTGCCCACGCTGCGCCACCACAGCACCGGCACATTCACCTTGGGGTGGTGCACCGTCAGCCGCATGGGCAGCGGGTACGGCGTGCGCATGCCTTCCACCGCGGTGGCGTCGATGCCGTTCTTGACCATCATGGGCTCGAAGGGTGAACCGGCGAGGATGGACTGACCGACGATGACGTGGTCCCAGGCCAGCACCTGGCCGCTGGCGTCAAAGCCGATCTGCGCGCGGTGCAGGTGCATGGGGCGGTAGTAGCCGCCCTTGATGTCGTCCTCGCGGCTCCACAGCGTTCGGATGGGCGCGCGCAGGCCGGCGGCCTGGGCCGCCTTGGCGATGGTGCAGGCCTCGACCAGGTAGTCGCTGGTGGGGATGGCGCGGCGGCCGAAGCCCCCGCCGGCGGACTGCACCCGCACCTGGACCTGTTCGGGCTTGAGGCCCAGCGTGCGCGCGGCGGCCATGCCGTCCAGCCCCGGCATCTGCGAGCCGACCCAGAGCGTGGCGCCCTGTTCGCTCAGTTCCACCGTGCAGTTCAGCGGCTCCATGGGCGCGTGCGCCAGGTAGGGAAAGACGAACTCGGCGTCGATCTTTTTCGGCGCGTTGGCCAGCGGCGCCATGTCGGCGTCGAAGTGTCTGGCGCCGGGCTGGCCGGCCAGCGTGCGGTACTGCGCCAGCTGGGCCGTGCTGTCCACCTTCTCGACCGCGCTGCTGTCCCATTCGAGCTTGAGCACGTCGCGCGCGGTCTTGGCGGGCCAGTAGCCGTCGGCGATGATGGCCACGCCTTCGGCGCCGCGGTCCAGCGGCACGCGCAGCACCGCCTTCACACCCTTGACGGCGCGCGCCGCGGCGTCGTCCACCGACTTCAGCTTCGCACCGAACACCGGCGGCCGGGCGATGACGGCCGTCAGCTGGCCGGGGCGGCGCACATCGATGCCGAAGTCCTGCCGGCCGCTGCTCTTGGCGGCGGCGTCCAGCCGCGTGGTGGGCCGGCCGATCAGGCGGAACTGCTTCGGGTCCTTGAGCGTGACGCTGGCGGGCACGGGCAGGGCCATGGCAGCCTCGGCCAGTTCGCCGTAAGTGGCACGCCGGCCACCGGCGCCGATGACCACGCCGTTCTCGGTGCGCAGGCCGGCGGCGTCCACCCCCCAGCGCGTGGCCGCGGCCTGCACCAGCATGGCCCGGGCGCGGGCGCCCAGCTCACGGTACTGGGTGAAGCTGTTCTTGATGGAGTTGGAACCGCCGGTCAGGTGCATGCCGAACAGCGGGTCGGCGTAGGCACCGTCGTTGGTGCCCAGCTGGCTGCGCACCTTGGACCAGTCGGCGTCCAGCTCCTCGGCCAGGATCATGGGCAGCGCGGTCTGCACGCCCTGGCCGAATTCGAGGCGGTTGACGGTCACGGTCACGGTGCCGTCGGCCGCGATGGCGACGAAAGCGCCGGGCATCTGCGTGGGCTTGAGCGCGACGGGCGCAGCAGCAGTGCCCTGTGCCTGCGACAGCAGCGGGAACACGCCCAGCGCAAAACCGCTGGCGGCACCTAGCTTGAGGAAGGCGCGGCGCGGCAGATCGGCCACGGGCGCCGGGTCCTGGTCGCGCGCCAGCATCCGTTGCAGGGCGCGCGGGAGTTCGTGTGTGGAGGCGTTGAACATGGTGGTGTCTCCTTCAGGCCAGGATGCGGGCGGCGTCGGCCACGGCGGCGCGGATGCGGGCGTAGGTGCCACAGCGGCAGATGTTGCCGGCCATGGCGCTGTCGATGTCGGCGGCGCTGGGCTGCGCGCCCTTGGGCAGCGACTGCAGGAAGGCGGTGGCGCTCATGATCTGGCCGCTCTGGCAGTAACCGCACTGGGCCACGTCGTGCTTCACCCAGGCGTCGCGCACGGCGCGGCCGACGCGGTCGTCACCGCCGGTGACGGCTTCGATGGTGGTGATGCGCTTGCCTTCCACGCTGCCGATGGGCGTGACGCAGGAGCGCACCGCCTGGCCATCGACGTGCACGGTGCAGGCGCCACACAAAGCGGCACCGCAACCGAACTTGGTGCCGGTCAGGCCCAGCGTGTCGCGCAGGGCCCAGAGCACGGGCGTGGAGGGATCGACGTCCAGCGACTGGGCGCGACCGTTGACTTGCAAGGTGGTCATGGTTTCTCCTGAGGGTGTTGTGGGGCGTCGCAAAAAAGCCGTGCCACCCGGGCCTGTGGCACCGGGAAGGGCGCCAGTGTGGAACCGAACCCCGGGTGCGCGCTAGCCAGAACCTGCGCGATGCTTGCCCATTCCTGCGGCCGGCCAGCACAAACCGGCCAGCCCCGATACCATGCGCTGCTGCACTCCCCGCCCGCACGACCATGCCCGATCCTTCCACCACCGACACCCTCAGCACCCCCCGTGCCTCGCTGGTCCGGCGCATCCTGGACCGGGTGCAGGGCAGCGGCGCGCAGCAGCCCCCCGAACTGCCCGGGCTGATGGTCATGCGCTTCGACGAGCCGGCGCTCAACAGCTGCAGCGTCTACGAGCCCTGTGTGGCCGTGATCGTGCAGGGCAGCAAACGCCTGATGCTGGGGGAAGAAACCCTGAGCTACGGCGAAGACCGTTACCTGATCGTGTCGATGGACCTGCCGGTCAAGACCGCGCTGATGCAGGCCAGCCCCGAGCGCCCCTACCTGGCCGTGGGCCTGCGGCTGGACTGGCGCGACATCGCCTCGCTGATGCTGGAGATGCCCCCGGCCACGGCCCGCAAGCCCGAGACCGACAGCCGCGCCATGGCGACCGGCGCGCTGACGGCGCCGCTGCTCGAAGCCTTCGACCGCCTGCTGGCCCTGCTGGACCAGCCCGAGGACATTCCCGCGCTGGCGCCGCTGATCCGGCGCGAGATCCACTACCGGCTGCTGGCCGGCGAGGCGGGCTGGCGCTTGCGCCAGATCGCCAGCGTGGACTCACAGAGCCACCAGGTGGCGCGCGCCATCGCCAGCCTGAACACCCGTTTTGCCGAACCGCTGCGGGTGGAGACCCTGGCGCGCGAGGTGGGCATGAGCCTGACCACCTTCCACCACCACTTCAAGTCGCTCACGGCCATGAGCCCGCTGCAATACCAGAAGCAGCTGCGCCTGGGCGAAGCGCGGCGGCTGATGCTGTCCGAGCGCCTGGACGCGTCCACCGCGGCCTTCCGCGTGGGCTACGAAAGCCCCTCGCAGTTCAGCCGCGAATACCGGCGTCTGTTCGGCGCCCCGCCGTCGCGGGACATGGCCGACATGCGCTGGCAGCCCCCGGCCCAGATCCAGGCCCAGGCCGCCTGAGCGGCGCCGGGCTCGCCCGCCCTCACAGGCCGCGGTGCTGCCGCTGGCCGGGGCGCGCCGAATACCGCGTCAGCGCGTCCAGTGCTTCCACGTCGACCTGGGCATGCCGGCCGCCATAGACCTCGGCCCTGAGCCAGGCCAGTTCGTCGGCCAGCGCCGCTTCGCTGCCCAGGCTGCAGAACCAGACCTTGGCGTCGCCGTCCCAGCGGTAGCCGCGGGCCTTGAGCTTGTCCTTGCTGTCGAACGGCGAGCCGGTGGCGCGCAGCTTGTAGCTGGGCCGCGCGGCGGCGGCCATCAGGCGTTGCAGGCCATTGACACCGCCGTCGTCGCCTTCGCTTTCTTCACCGGCGCGGTGGCCCAGCACCTGCAGCAGGGCCTGGCAGTCCACCAGCGCCCGGTGCGCGTCGTAGAACCAGCCCTGGTCCTGCGCCAGCGCACTGAGCTTGGCCGACTCAGCGCCCAGGGCCTTCCAGTCGATGTCGGCGAACGAGCAGGCCCAGGGTTTGTGGGCAAAACCCGGGAACCGCGCTTCGACAAAGGGCCGGTCGAAGCCGGCGTTGTGCGCCACCACCAGGTCGGCGCGGTCGATCAGCGCCTGCACCTGCGCGTCGTCCAGGCGCTGGCCACGCACCATGTCGTCGCTGATGCCGGTGACCTGCTTCGCCACCTCGGGGATGGGCATGCCCGGGTCTTCAAAACCCTCGAAGGTCTCCACCGGGCCAAAGGGCTGGCCGGTGGCCGCGTCCACCTGCACCAGCAGCATGGCCAGTTCGATGATCTTGTCGCTGGCGTGGGACAGGCCCGTGGTTTCGGTGTCGAGCACCAGCACGCGCCGCACGCCCGCGGGGCTGCTGTCCGGCGCCGGGCCATGGTCGAGCAGCGGCACCAGGCGGCGCAGCACGCGGTAATCGGGGTGCTGCGCCAGCCGCTGCGCCATCTGCTCAGGGGTGGGCTCGGCGGGCGCCGGCAATGGTGGGCGGGCCTCGGCGCTGGGCGCCTTGGGGGGGTCGAAATCAAAACTGAACTGGCTCATCGGGACGGATTGTCCCTCCATGGCGTTTTCCCGTTGTGGAGCACCCGTCTTGCGGCCGCGCCGGGCATCCAACGGGACGGTCCATCCCCTCTGGGCCCGGTGCCGGGCCAGAAGGGTGTTCGGCAGGCGCCAGCAGATAAGATGACCGCTGGAGCCCCCGTCGGCGCCCGCCTGCCCGCCCGCACACCATGCACACCCCCACCCGATCATCCGATCCCGCAGGATCCTCATCCGTCGCACAGGACGGCGCGTTGGAACCGCCCTTCTGGGACGACCAGCTGCACCGCATTCCGTGGTGCCTGCGACTGCTGGATCAGGCCGAAGCCATCCGTTCAGAGGTGCTGGCCTTGATCCAGGGTTCCCGCCCGTTCATGCCGTACCCCAAGTACGCCAACCTCTACAACAACACCTGGGACGCCTTCCCCCTCTCCATTTTTCAGGGGGAACACATCGAACTGTCCAAGCAAAAGCTGGCGGTCAACATGGCGCCCCTGATCAGCGTGTTCCGCGCCCAGTTGCCGGTCACCTCAGGGACCATTGCCGAGCTGGAAGCACAAGGCCATTTGCGCAACGTCTTTGTCAGCCGGTTGATTCCGGGCTCGGTCATCAACCCGCACCGCGGCTGGACACCCGACTACCTGCGCATCCACCTGTGCCTGGTGGAAGACCCCGGGTGCCACATCACCGTGGGAACGGTCACGCGCACCTGGCAACGCGGTCAGCTGTTGGCGTTCAAAGACGGCGGACCGTACCTGCACCACGTGAAACACCAAGGGCAGCACGAACGCATCATCCTGTCTTACGACTTGAACCTGCGCTGGGCGGCGGGTTTCATTCCCGAGCTGTTTTCAACGGCTGGCGTGGCCAATGGCGCCGCGCCTGCAAAAACGGGTCCGAAGGCTGGCGTCTGATGTGCCGCTGCAGCACCCGGTTCTGATCGAACTCCGACTGCAGCAGTGCGATTTGCACCAGGTCTTCGTAGTCTTGCGCCGCTTCGTTCCAGACCGCTGACCGCAACAAGCCTTCGCGCCGGAAGCCCAGGCGTTCCTGCTGCGTGGCCACGGCCTGGTTGCTCTGGTAGATCAGACCCGAGACCTTGTTCAGACCCAGGCAGTTGAAGGCGAACGACAGACTCGCGCAGTAGGTGTCCCCCACCAGAAACGAATGGTCGTGCGCCGGCAGGATGCCCATGATGTGTTCGGCGCTGCGGTTGCGGAAGTTGATGTTGACCAACATGGCCACGCCAATGGGCTGATCGTCCCGAAACACCACCCACTGGATGCCGCGGTGCTGCGGCAACAGCGCGATCTGGTCCTGGGTCAGCACCTCCAGCAGATCCCGCGGCGTCAGATCGGACGGCAGGTGCTTGAGCTTGTGCGAGAACTCGGTGTCCAGCACCAGCGACCAGACAAAGGCAAAGTGGTCGGGGCAGCGCCGCTCCAGCCGGATGGAGCCAAACGACAGCGGACGCCACCAGTCGGGATGGTGCCACTGCGCCAGCTCGGCCAGGAGAGGCTGATCGGGATGGCGCTGCACCAGGCTCTGGCAGGCCTGTCGCGCCACGTCCAGCCCCTGCTGCAGGCGCACCCGGTCCAGCCAGGCCACGACTTGCGGCAGATCGGGCGGCGCCGCGGTTTGAACGTCGGGCGTCATGCCTCGGGCGCCTGCGGCTGAACGGGGGGCTGGGCCTGGTCGGTGGGCGACTGATTGATCGCCTCGCGCAACAAGGCGCGGTCCATGCGCTGGCCGATCTGGTCCCGCGCGATGTGCAGCAGGTTCTGGCGCATGCCCAGTTGCTCCAGTTCGGCGTCGATGAAGGCCATGTACTTCAGGTGCCCCTTGACCTCATCGGGCAGGTCGTTGAATTCGTAGGTGAGTCCATTGATTTTGACCATTGGCATGGGACGATCCTGTGTGGTGAGGGTTCAGTCGGAGAACGACAGTTGATTGGCCACCGAGCGCTCCCGCTCGGCCAGTTGTTTGCGCTGCGAAGCGGCTTTGTCTTGCGTGATCGCCTGGGCCAGGCGCACCGCCAGCAAACCCAGGCGCGGCTGCAACAACAGCGGCCGCAAGAAGGGCAGCAGGTGGACATACAGGCGCCCGAAGGCGTGCACCAACAGCTCGTCTTTCAAGGCCACAAAGGCCCGTGCATGCCCTCTGGCGCCCTGGCGTCCCGAGCGGCCACACAGCTGCCATTCAATGCGCGCCGCCTCGTGCGGTTCAAACAGCAGCACCTGCAGACCGCCCTGTTCGGACAGGTCGGGCGGCACCATGATGTCGGTGCCGCGGCCGGCCATGTTGGTGGACACGGTGACCGCGCCCGCCACGCCGGCAGCGGCCACGATCAGCGCTTCTTCGGCGTGGTGTTTGGCATTGAGCACCCGATGGACCACCCCGCGCGCCACCAGCGCCGCCGACAGCGCTTCGGTGTCCGCAATCTTTCGGGTGCCCACCAGCACCGGCAGGCCCTGTCGCTGGCAGGTCAGCACCGCGTCCAGCACGGCCTCGAAGCGGCTGCGCGCATCGCTGAACATGCGGGGCGCGGCCAGCGTCAAGCGGCTGGGCACACGGGGCGCCAGGGGCATGACCCAGGTGCCATAGGTGCGCAGCAATTCACCATGAATGCCTTGCAGCGTGCCGCTGGCGCCGCACAGGCGGTGGTAGCGGTTGAAGAAGGTCTGAAAGGTCATGCGGGCCACGGTCTTGGGTGGGCTGCTGAGCTCCACGCCTTCCATGGCCTCGATCGCCTGGTGAATGCCGTGGCTCCAGGAACGCCCGGCCATCACGCGACCGGTTTTTTCGTCCACGATGACGACCTTGCCTTCCTCGTCCACCAGGTAGTGACGATCGCGCTGATACACATGGCGCGCCATCACCGCCAGCGACACCATGCCCTGCGAGCGATCGGGAAAGCGCCAGAACGGCGGCAGCAAAAAAGCCATGCCGTTGATGCGCTGCTTGCCGGCTTCGGTGAAGCGAATGTCCGGCACCGGTTCGGTTTGAACCACGTAGTCGACGCCCTGCTCCAGGCTTTCAAAAATCTGTTTGCCCGCCAGCACCGCCTCGATCAACATCGGGTTGTCGTCGGCCGACGAGATGATCAACGGCGTGGTGGCTTCGTCGATCAGCACGCTGTCGGCTTCGTCCACGATGGCCACCCACAGGCCGCGCCCCACCGGACGGGGCAAACGCGGGTCGCGCTGCATTTCCCACAGGCGGCGCTGGGCGGGGTCTTTCACGCCGTCCAGCAACAGGCTGTCGCGCAAATAGTCGGCCAGCAGCTGCTTGCCGGTGGCGTACACCACATCGCAACGGTAGGCGGCGGCCAGCGCTTCGGGCGGGCTTTCGGGCGCAATGGCCACCACCGAATGCCCCGCCAGCGCCAGCAGGGGTTGCATCAGGGCGGCGTCGCGTTCGGCCAGGTAGTCGTTGGCGGTCACGACGTGGCAGGGCCGTTCGCTGCTGGCGTACAGGGCCGCCGCCAGGCCAATCGCCAGCGTTTTGCCCTCGCCCGGCGCCAGTTGCACCAAATGGCCGTTGTGCATTTCCAGCGCGGCGCGCACCTGGGTGGGGTGGGGCCGCATGCCCAGCACCTGCTGCGCGGCCTGACACCACAGGCCCAGCAGTTCGCTGCGCTGGCCCAGCCACGCCTGCTGCTCAGGTCCCGGCATCGGCGGGCAGTCGCCCATGAAACGCAGCTTGGCGGCACATTGCCGTATGGCCGGTCCCAAGGCCTGGACAGGCAGTTGCCGGGCGCGCTGCAGACTGGCCTCGACGGCTTGCATGTCGGCCAGCGTCTGGCGATTCGCGGCACCGCTCCAGGCGCGCCAGCGGGCCCGCCACGGAGCCAGGAGGGGCCGCTCGGCATGCAGGCCACGCGGCGGTTGCCAGGCTTCTCGAAGCAGTCCCTGCGCCATGCTCAGTTCAGCTGGTAGCGTTTTTGCAGCAACTGGCGCAGCGTATCGCTGGCCCGTTGAAACAGACTGCGCCGCGGCAGTTCAATGCGCAACACGCCTTTGAGGCCGTGCATCAGCCGCAGGTCGGCCTCGCTCTGCGGGGGCGGCCGGACCACGGCGCGCACCTCGTAAAAACCTTCCACCGCTTTTTCACCGTGCTGGTCGTCGTTGGTCACGGGCACTTCGCCCCCGCCAAGCCAGCCCAGCGCGGCCGATGGCAGCCGGGCGCGGTCGTACGGCAAGATCACCAGGCTGTCCACCGCCAGCGCCACATGGGCCTGTCCGCGCAAACGCACCTGGCGTTCGCCCAGGGTCACGCCAAACAGTTCGCGCGCCTGTTCCTGCGGAATCACGGCCACAAACTGGTAGCCCCCCGCGCCGTCGAGCACATGGCCCAGCTCCACCCCCTGGTTGAGCCAGGAGCCCTGCCGCTCGCGGCCTTCGAGCGTGACGTACCGGCCGCGGTGTGGCGCCCGCACGGTGAGCGCATCCAGGCGCCGCTGCAGCTCCAGCAGGCGCTGGTTTTTGGTGTCCAGCTGCTCCAGCAGGGGCTCCACGTCGGCGGCCCGTTGCGCCAAAGCGGCCCGGTGCAGCGCCAGCAGTTCGTCGCGCTCGCGCTCCAGCTGCAGCATGTCCAGTCGCAGGGGATCGGCGTCAAACCGCATCAGTTCCTCACCCGCCTCGACCCACTGGCCATTGCCCGGCACGGCTTGCACCAGACGGGCGTCCATGGGTGCTTTGAGCACAGACGCCCGGCTGAACTGAATGACGCCCGGCGAGGTGATGGCGTACGGCAACGGCCAGGCCAACAAGAGCCCTGCCAGCAGCAGGACACCGCCCACGCCCAGCCAGGCGCGCCAGCGGTGTGCCTGCGTGCGGGGCCCCGTCAGGTGCTTGGCGGCCTTCCAGGTGGGTGCCACGATCAGCATGTAGAAGGTGATGCAGAACACCACCAGGCCCAGGCCCAGCCACAGGTCCATGACGAACAGCACGATGGCGTAGGACACGGTCAGCCGGTAGACCAAACTCACGGGCGCGTACATCAGCAGCCATTTGCGCTCGCTGGGCACGTCCACCGGTGTGCGCGCGGCGTGGCTGCCCAGCAGGTAACGGTCGCCCAGATAAAACCAGTAGCTTTGCGCCTTTTGGTAGAAGTTGGGGATGTCCAGAAAGTCGGCCAGCACGTAGTACGCATCAAAGCGCAGCAAGGGATTGCCGTTGAAGAGCAGGCTGGAGACCGAGCCGATCAACATCACGTTGAACGCCAGGCTGTTGACCAGGCCCGGCCCGGTGGACGCCCACACCCAGGCGGCGGCGGCGGCCATGAAAAGATCGGCCATCATGCCGGCCGAGCTGACCAGCATGCGGTCCCACTTGTTGGGAAAGGTCCAGCTGGCCGTGGTGTCGATGTACGGCAGCGGCGTGGTGACCAGGAACATCAGGCCAAAGGTGTGGACCGAACCGCCGTGGCGCTTGCACGCCAAGCCGTGACACAACTCGTGAACGACCTTCATGACCGCCAGGCACAGGTACAGCCAAGGCAGGTTGGCCAGGGCAAAGGCGCCCTGGCTGCTGGACGCGACGCGTTGCCAGTCGGTGACCACCGCCGCGGTGCCCGCCGCCAGCACACCGAGCCACAGCGCCCACACCAGCCAGGCGGGCAGATGGCGGACCCAGCGGTCGGCGGCCGTCAGGAAGTCATCCGGGTCCCACAAGGGCACGCGGAAATACAGGAACGACAAGGCCTTGGACTTGAATTCCCTTTGCTGCGTTTCGTTGGCGCGCTGGTCAATCTGGCGGCTGTCCGCACCGTCTTGGAAGTGCAACAGATTGGATATGTGCAGCTGCGACAGGAGCTGCACCACTTCTTCTTGTCCCGGCGCGCGCTCGGGGTGCGCACGCAGGTAGCTTTGCCAGGCCTCATCGACGCTGATGCCCGGATGCAGGGTTTTCAGGAAGTCGTGCGCGTCGGGCGTGATGCGGAAAAACCGGTGGGCATAGGCGTCTTCCAGCACCACCCAGGCCTGCCCGCGGTACGACTGCGGCGTGGCTTTGACACCCGGCAACAGACCGACGTGCGCGTTGGCAATCTTGTACCAGGCATCGCTGTAAATGGCGCCAGACATGTTCGGCTCGGTTGACGGTCAGGCCCTGGGGCTCAGAACCAGAACCACAGGCGCAGGGTGTCGCCCAGGCGGTGGAACAAGATCCACGCGATGTTGCGATCCCCCGCATCGATCTTGGCCAGCCCCACCATGCCCGGGCGCCACCAGGCCTGCACGTCGGCCTGAATGTCGGCCTTGAGCAAAAAGTGGTTGCCTTCGTCGCCCTTGACCTGCGCCATGGGCACCAGATTGGACACGTGGAAAGCCACCGTCTTGCCCGGCTGGCTTAGCAGCACCACCTCGCCTTGCGAGCCCAGTTCCACGTCGCGGATGTCGCGCTCGGGCAGCTGCAGCACCAGGTACAGGCCTTTCACCTGCGCCACGCGGAACAGGGTGTCGCCGCGCCGCACCGACGCGCCCAGCAGGTTGCGGCGCTCGCCTTCCACCACCACGCCATCAAAAGGCGCCTTGATGTCGGTCTGCGCCAGCAACTGCAGCACACGCTGCAACCGCGCTTCCGACTGGGCACGGCGAAAGCGGGCCACCTCCTGGTCGGCCAGCGCGTTGGCGGCGCGCGCCTTGTCTTCTTCGGCCTGGTAGCGCTGCAGTTCCGAGCGCACTTCCAGTTCCTGCTGGCGCAGGTCGCTGGTGTCCATGCGGGACAGGGTCTGGCCCGCCGTCACCAGGTCGCCAATATCCACCAGCACCTCTTGCAGCCGACCATCGTTGTGGGCGGTCAGGACCCGAATGCTGTCGGTGGTCAGCTGGGCATTGGCTTCCACCCGATACGGCCAGCGGCCAAACGCCAGCACCAAAACAGCCACCGACAGGGTGACGGCCCAAAACTTCAACCACGGGTGCCCGGGACCGAACAACACCGACAAGCGCTCGACGGCCACCGAACGCAGGCGCTGCAACGGGCCCATTTGCTGCTGGCGCGCTTCGGTCAACTGCGGCAACACCAGTTCCAGCATCAACAGCAGGTCGTTGATCGCCTGGGGGCGCAGGCCCTCAGTGTCGGCCGCACACAGCACGACCGCCTGGGTCTGGCCCGAACTGTCGCGCATGGGCAGGCTGTCCACCGCGGCCACCCCTTCCAGACTCTGCAGCAGCACCGCATGCGCCGGCGGCGGAATGGTTTGCGGGTCTTCAGCGGTGCGACGGTCCACCGACAAGACCCGATCCACGGCCAGCACTTCGTTGGCGGCGGCCTGCATGGCCTGCACCAGGCGCGAGGTCTTTTCAAACCGCTCCAGGTGGCTGATGGCCACCACCTCGGTGTGGCCACCGCTGCGCCAGCACAGCGCCGCCTGGCGCAGGCCGTACAGCCGGATCAAGCCATTGACCAGGCACAGCGCCGCCGCGCCAAAACGCGGCGCCTGCATCACTTCCGTGGCCAGCGCGAGCGCCTGCAGCAAGCCCTGACCACGGCCATCAGCGCCGTGTGCGGCACCGTGGTCATCTGCCAGCGCCACAGCGGTGCTCAGCGACGGCTCGCGCGCCGCGCCCATGCGCACATCGCGCAGCAACATGGCGCGCACCAGGGCTTCTTTCAGGTGCGCGCGCTGGCGCTCGGGCAGTGCAAGCAGCAAGGCGCTGGGTTGCTCGTCCAGCAAGCGCACGACCACCAGCACCAGCCCCAGACCGTCGGCCTTGCGCAGGGTGTCGTGGCTGTACCCCTTCTCGGCCAGCGCAGCCCAGCGGTCGGGCGTGGCGGCTTCGAGCAAGAGCGCGCAGGCGTCGTCCGGTCCACTGCCCCCCAAGGCCATTGAAGCACCATCGACCAGCCCGACCACCAAGGCGCATTCGGCACCGCACAGGGCCATGGCCAGCGCGCTGTACTCGGCGTAAAAGTCGTCACCGCGTGGCCCCACGCGCAAGGCGTGCAAGGCGTCGATCAAAGCCACGGGCTGGCTTGGCCGTGCGGCTGCCGGCTCGATGCGTTCGCTCATGGCTTGCGGCCCAGCGCGGGCGCAGAAGCGGCAGACGCCGTGATCAGACTGCCCTTGGCACCCGGACGAATCAAGCCTTTGCTGTTGGCAAAGCGCAGCCGCAGGTCGACCAAACCGCTGGCCGTGTCGGCCAAGGGCGACAGGTAATGCACCACGCCCTCGGCCTGAAAGGGCGCGGCCCCGCTTTCAAAGCGCGCCCCCATGCGCTGCCCCACCCGCAGGCCGCGCGCCACCGATTGCGGCACGTTCAACCGCAGTTCGACCAAAGCGGTATCGACCAACCGGAACAGCGGGTCGCCGGGCTTGGCCCATTCACCGGGCTCGATCACCACGTCCACCACCATGCCGCTGCGCGGCGCTCGCACCGTGCGTTGGGCCAGTTCGGTCTGGGCCAGTTGCAGCTCCACCTGTTCGCGCGACTTTTGCGCCTGCAGCTGTTGCAGACGCCCGTGCGTGGACATGCGCTCCAAGCGCTGCTTGGCCAGTTCGTCCTTGGACACCGACTGCGAACGGCTGGCCACCACCTCGGTCAGCTGCAACATCTCGTCGAGCAACTTCAAGCGGTCACGTGTGGCCTCCAGTTCGCTGCTGTCTTTGGCCACCAGCGCTCGCCGCTGCAGCTCCAGCCTTTGCGACTGGCTGTCCAGCTCCAGCAGCGCCTGACCTTCGCGCACCACCTGACCTGGCTTGACCAGCAACTGCTGCACCACGCCCGCCACCGGCACGCCAAACTGGATGTCGGCCACCGGATACACCAAGCCCACCAGTTCACCGGCGGTGCTTTGCGCCCGGGCCACCGAGCCCATCGACAACACCATCAAAACGCCGGTCACGCACTGCCGCCAGGTGCGGCCCACACTCGGGCGCACAGGTCGCTGCATGCGCAACACATCAGAAAACACAGAAAGTGTCATGGCTCACCAGGCAAAGGATTTTCAACAGCGTGGGCTTGCAGCAGGCCGCCCTCGGCCAGCTGCAGCGCCAACCGGGCGGTTTCGCGCCGCCCCGACACATCCACCAGCCGGATTTCGGCCTCCAGCAGGTCTTGTTCGGCCTGGATCTGGCTGAACAATGCAGCCACCCCCAGCGCCACCCGTTGCTGTTCTTGCGCGAAAAACTGGGCACGGGCGTTCAAGTCGTTTTTCACCAGGCCGTGCTCTTGCTCCAACGCTCGCAACGCATCGCGCTTGGCACGCAGGTCGTTCGAAAAGGTCTGCTCGATGGCGTGCAGCTCGGTTTCCGATTGCTGCAAGCGCAATAGCTGCGCCTGTGTCTGCGCCCGCGCACGGCCGTTGCCGTACGCGCCCAGCTCGATGTTGACGCCCACATACCATTCGGGGAAACGCCCGCTGCGGGCAATCCCCAAAGAGCCCGTGGTGTCGGCCAAGCCGGTTTGTGTGTGCGAGACCACCAGATCCATGGCGGGACGTTGCTGGTTTTCGGCAAACGCCAGGCGGACCTGCCCCTGCTGCTGGCGCAGGGCCGCAATGCGGTAAGGCGCCCACTGGCTCAGGGCCAGGCGGTCGTCGACCACCGCCGCAGGTTCAGACGAGCCCGCCACCGCGGCATCGGGCTGGGCCAGCAATTGAAGATCGTTCAGGCGCTGATGCGGCAAATCGACGCTGCTGAGCAAACGCAGCAACACCTCGTCCCGGCTTTGTTCCGCCCGCAAAGCTTCCGACTGGCGCTGCAACAGCAGGCGGCGGGCTTCGTTGACCAAACGCGGCGCCAGGCGACCGGCCTCCAGGCGCGCTTGTGCGTCCTCCAGCATGCTTTCAGCACTTCGCGTCAGTGCCCGCCGCAGGCGCACCGACTCATTGGCCACGTACGCCTGCCAGAACAGCGACAACCCCTCTGCCGTGACCTTTTGCAACTGCTGGCGGAACTGCCACTGGGTCACCACCGCCTCGATCTCGGCCACCCGGCGATCGGTCTCGGTCGCCTGGCGGCCGCTGCCGCGCAGCAAGGGCTGCTTGAAGGTCAGCACCAGCCCGGAATTGACTTCGCGCTCGGTGCCGGCCTTGGCCAGGATGTTGCTGCTGCGCTGGGACTGGCGAGCGCTCAACGCCAGCTCACCGCCGCTGGGCAGGCGTTGGCGCACCCCGAGCTCGAGGTTCGTGGACTCTTCTTTGAGCTGGCGATCAAACCTGATTAGATTGTCGCTGTTCCACTCCTCCACCGTGCGCTGGCGC
The DNA here is from genome assembly GCF_031426985.1 of Hydrogenophaga sp. Lineage (GTDB taxonomy): Bacteria > Pseudomonadota > Gammaproteobacteria > Burkholderiales > Burkholderiaceae_C > Hydrogenophaga. The sequence goes on along the minus strand of NZ_JASJOY010000101.1, from coordinate 7,547 downwards.
AGGTTACGGGCCTCACGAGCGGAGACAAACAGGGTTGGCTCGTACAAGGCCTGTTCGGCCTGAGCCAACAGTTCGGCCACACGGACCGAATCACGACCGTAGGCCAGTTCAAGGTTGCGCAGGGCCAGCAGCTGGGCCAGTTCGACCGGCCCCAGCCGCAACGGCTGCGTTGTCTGCCGACCCGCCTGCGCAAGCGTCTCGGGCGCGACCTGAGCCACGGTTGCGGTGACGGCCGACATGGCAGGCGCGGTTTGGGACACCAGATCGCTCGCCACCGCAGCGCTTGGCGAGCGGCCCTGCGCATGCAGCGCCGGTGAAACCGCCGCCCCCAGGGCAGCCAGCAGCACCCACGGACGCCACCCGCGGCGCACCACCCCCATGCCCAAAACGCCGAGACCGCCGAGACCGCCGAGACCGCCCAACGAGGATGAACCCGCAGCAGCCCAAGGGCGGCGGCCGAGGATGGACCCGACACAAGCCTTCACGCGCAGCAGCCGCGCGTCAGACACCTGCATGGCTGCGTTCTTTTTTCAGCTGTACCAGGCGTTCGATTTGGGGCAATGAAATCAAATGGGCGTACATCGCAGGCAAATAGCGCTTTTCACGCAAGGTTTTGAAAACCTCGTCTGACAGCTCGTTCATGCGCTCTTCACTGATCACAAAACAGCCGGTGATGCTCTTCACCTGATCGCTGGTATTCACCCGCATGCTCAATGGCGTCAACAAATTGTGATCGCGCAAAAACTTCGAGAATTCCAGCGTCATCAAATCCATCTGCTGCAATTCGGACAAATACCGCTTGACGTTTTCAATCACCTGGGTGGGCTGCCCTTGTTCATCGAACAGGGGCGCACCCTCGGTGTCGCTCAACAGGGCACTGCCTTCGTCCACGCACACCACGTAACGGCCTTCTTGTTCACCCTTGCTCAGGGCAAATGGATACCGCCGGATCATGGCCGGAATGTAGGACGCCGTCCAAACGCCTTCCTTCCCGATGAACAGGTTCTCGCCACTCTCAAGACCCATCAACACCACCGAGCGATAACCACCGCTGGGCTTGTCTTCCAGGAACACAATGGGATAAATGGCCGCTGCACGGGAGAACTCATGCATCGTGACATAGGCGATATGGAATTCAGCAGCAAATCCAAAACCCGCCGTATTGCGCACTTTCTTGTTGCGATGGCGCTCAGGGGCAACCGGTACCATTTGTTCAAACACGAAGCAAATCCTTAGCCAATGAGATGAAATGAGCCCAAACCAAGCCGCCGGAAATCATATCACCAGCCCTGCGCCTCAATCGACCAAGAACTGGTCGACAGCAATTGCCCGGTGCTGCGCAACAGGTCGTTGCTGGCGTCGAGCAATGACACACCCAGGCCCGAAGATTCAGACAATCCGTATTCCATAGAATCCATTTCATCCCCGTCTTGCGCATCAAAAAGAGTACCAAAGGATTGCATTCCAACCGACGCTGGCGCCACTGCGCGCAGGTACTGGGCGGTGGCCGATGAGTCCATCGCCGCATTGATGGCGCTTTGCAGCCAAGCCGACAGCCCCATGTTGTTGTCCCACACAACGGCCAGCGGCTGGCTTTCGGCCAACTGGGCGGCCCAGGTCTGTGCTTCGCTGCGGGGCGTCATCACCCGCTCGGGCGCCTGGTCGAACACCTCCAGCTGGTGGTACGCCATGCCCGCATCCCTCAGGCGGTAGTAGATGCTGCCATCGGCCGCGTAGCCACGGCTGGCAATGCCCGATGGTGCACCCACCTGAAGCGCCTGCGCGTCGACCACCAACACGGGCGCCTGGGTCGCAAGGGGCAGCGCCAGACCATAACCGTAGAACGAAACCGCCGTGGCCTGCAGGTGGGCTTGTCCGGGCAAGGCTGCGGCGGCCTGTACCGTGCCGCCGGCGCTGTAGAGATCGATGCGCTGGTCGGCCGTGATCTGCCCGACCGTGACACCGGTGGCGGCCGTCAAGGCCACCGCGCCGCCGCTGTGCATCTGCGTGCCGGCATCCATGCGCACAGCGCCGTTGTTGGACACCAGCGAGATGTCACCATCGGATGTCAGGTCCACCTGCAGGCGCAGATCGCCCCCGGTGGCACGCAGCACAGCGCCATCGTCCAACGACCAGGCGGGGCCACCGGCCTCGCCCAGCTGCACGCTGGAACCCTGCAGCAGCACCGCCACGCCGGTCAGCCCGTTCCAGATGCTGGGACTGGTCACCGTGGTCTGGGCCGTGGCGTCGCCCAAGGTCAAGGAAGCCAGACCTGCATCGCCATCGCTGTCGGCCGCCAGCCACTGCACCAGGGCGTCGGTCGCGGCCGCATCCAGTCGCATGTCTGCGGGTTCGAAGTCGGCGGCCATCGCCCCCGCCTCGGCCACACGGTTGGCCGTGGGCGCACCGCGCAGCAGCACATGCCCACCGTCACTGTCAAGGGTCACCCCCTCGGCGGGGTGGATGGTTTCGCCGCCCAGCACCAGCGTGGCCCCGGCCTCCAGCACGATCCGCGCGGTGGCACCGCCGGCGCCGGTTCCAAAAACAATGTCGTCGGCCAACAGTTGCAAGGTCGTGTTGGCCCGCACGGTGATGTCACCGTTGATGGTCAGCACCAGACGGGTGGACGGATCGGCATCGGCCACTTCCACAATGGAATCGGCACTCACATCCAGCGCATCGTCAATGGTGACGTGGCCGCTGTGCAGCATGTCCACGCCCTGGAAATAGGTGGTGCTGCCGCTGCCGTTCAAGGTCAACCCGGCGCCTTCCATCTGGCCCGAAAAATGGGTTTCGCCCCGCGAGGCATTGATCGTCAACGGCCTGCTGAACACCAATTCTTCACCCGGGGCGGTCTGCACCCAGATGGCTTGACCTGGGCGGTCGCTGCCCACCGCGATGGAGTCAAACAGCAGGTAGGTGACTTCGGCAATGTCCAGGAACACCCCCGTGGCCGGGGTCACGCCGGCCACCGGGGTGCCGATGATGAACGGCAAGGGGTCTTGCCCTGCGATCACAGGGGGTTGCAAATCGATGCTCTGCCCCCCGATCTGGGCCGTCACCGTCACCTCGGCACTGCGCACGGTCAACGGGCTGTCGAAGGTTTGCGGTGTGCTGACCACCAAGGCGCCCAGAGGCGTGCCGATCGCCAGCGGGTCGCCACCACTGGCACGGAGCAGCTGCAGGCTGTTCAGATCCTGCAAGAACATCCCGCCGGCACCGGCTTGCGCGTCCAGCGTGTCCACGTCCACGAGCAGGATGCCCGCTTCGGCCCCCAGTCCGGCCGCCACGTCGACCACCAGGGCGTCCGCCACCAAGCGGGTGCCATCGGCGTTGCTGGCGGCCACCGGGTCGTTCAACAGGGCGCTACCACTGGTCAGCTCAACCGTTTGCCCGACCGCCTTCAAGCGCCCCAGCAACAGGTTGCCACCCGCTTGCAAGTCCACCGATCCCGTTGCGGCCAGGTCGGTCACCCGCAGCGCGGCGTCCTGCTGCAGATAGATACCCGCAGAGCCCACGTCGCCACTGAGCCCACCCAGGCTGCCATCCAGACGGACCTGCAGCGGTTGGCTGGCAATGCCGACACCGCCTTCAGCACCGGTGTGCAACACCAGCGACCGGGCGGTGATGTCTGCGCTGTCGCCTGCGCTGCCTTGAATGCTGCCCTGCAGCACTTCCAGCGACAACACACCGCTGCCCACCACCGCAGCACCCGAGCCAACGCTGGCGGGACTGACAGCGCCCAGCCGCACCACGCTCACCGACACGGTGTCGATGGTCAGGCCATCGGTTTCGAGCAGGTACGCGCCCGCGCTGCCGGCATTCAGTGCCAGGCGGTCGACCGTTATGTCCAGCGTGTCGCTGGCCGAACCCACGGCCCCAGCGGCACTGGTCTGCATGAACAGGCCACTGGCTTCAACGTCCACCGCATCGTCGCCATCCACCACCGAAGTGCCCGCCAGGAGTGCAACGCTGCGGTGGGTCGCGGTGATGCTCCCCAGCGTCAAGGCTCCGGTACCGGCTTGCAAGCGCACATCGCCGGCGGCGGTGATGCGGCCTTCGACCCGACTGCCGGCGCTGCCCGACGCCATCGACAAGGTCGACCCCGCCGACAGGTCCACCATGCCCGCGCTGTCGACCGCACCCATCATCGACACCGGGCCCGAGGCCACCGCCGAGACACCCGCGCTGCCGGCCTGCACCGTCCCGCCGGCCCGCACAGTCAAACTGCCGTTGTCCGCCCGCAGCAGGACGCCATGAGCAGGACCCGACACCACGCGACCAGAAGATCCGATATCCAAAGCCGACTGCGCGCGCACGGTCACCTGTTCGCCACCGGACTGCACCAGGGCGTTGATGGCCACCAGGTCGGCGTCCAGCACGACCGCGCCCGCCACCGACGCGTTGACCGAGACCACCACGTCGGACACCGCGGACACCGTCCAGTCACCGCCGTCGGTGGTGGTCACCCCCGTCTGGCTGCGCTGAACCGTTTCGATGGTACCGTTGGCCTGCACGACGCCAAACGCGACGTTCTCCAGGCGCGTGATCGTCAGACCCGTCAAGCCCTGACCGGCATCCAGGTCGGTGTGGGCAAGGTGCACACCCCCCGCGCCGGACTGGAAAGCCGCATCCAGCACAGCAACCGCCAACGGCGCATCCGCGGTGCCCACGCCGCCCGCAGCCGCCACGGTGAGGGCCAGGGCCCGCACCTCGACCGGAGCCGCCTTGCCGGTCACGTCGCCCGCATCCGCCACCACCGCCACCTGCCCGTTCAAGGCCTGCAGTTGCTGCAACGACACGGCAGTGGCCGCACGCACCAACACATTGCCGTCCTGTGACTGCACCACGCCCGCCAGGTCCACTGCGCCCAGGACGGCCTGAAGATACACGTCGCCCACCGCCGACAATGTGGCGCCCTCCTGCGAAGTCACCGAACTCTGCGACAGCAGGCTGAGATGGTTGCCGCTGCTGACATTGGCCGCCAAGGTGGTGGCCCCGGCCACATCCAACCGCAGGTTGCCCACAGCGCTGACCGCTTCCTGCACCTGCAGCGAGCCCTCCACCGACAGCAACCAGTGGCCGTCCGCGTCAATGCCGTCAAAGCCCTGAACCGAACCCAGGGTGATGGCGCCGGTCGCAGCCAGGAACGCGTCTTGCGCAAAGGCCCCTGCCAGCGTGTTGGCGGTCACGCGCAACGGCGTCGCGACGCTACCGGTGCTGCCTGCGTCCACCTGCAACAACACCGCGTCGGCCGACACCAGCCGTTCGCCCGATGCCGCCGAGAGGTTGCCCGACAGCAAGCGCAGCGCAAGGGTGCCGTCCACCAACAGATCTTGCCCACCGGCCGCCGCCTGGGCGATGACCTGACCGCTGGCGTCCACCTGGGACACATTCAGCGCCACGGCATCCAGCAGCAAGCCGTTGCTCTCCACCACATGGGCGCCCGCCAACCCGGCATCCAGCGCCAGCCGCGCCAGCGAGGTTTCCAGCGCATTGCCTGAAGCGCCCACAGCAGCACCCGCCTTGAGATAGGCCCCCGCAGCGGTGATGTCCTGATCGCCATCGTTGGCGCCGCCCACCAGGGCGTCCGCGTCCAGAATGCTGCCGCCCGTGGCGGTGATGCTGACCTGGCCCCCGCTCACGTCGATATCGCCCACCGTCACGTCGGTGGCCGCCAGCAAGCGCACCGTTGCGCTGGCTCCCGTGCTCACCAGCGCACTGCTGGCGTCTTGCGTGATCGCGCCGCTGCCGGCCTGCACGTCGATGCTGCCGCTGTCCGCGCCCGTGCTGCTGGTGCGGATGTCCGCTTGCGCATGGAAGGTCACACCCGCGCCCGCCAGCACACTGATGCTGCCGCTGGTGCTGGTGATGTCGGCGTTGGCTGTGATGCCGCTGCCCGCGCCCAGCGTCTGCACCAGCACGTTGCCCGTGCCGTTGGCGCTGATGGCCGTTCCGTCGGCATCCACCCCGTCGTTCAGGGTGATGCCGCCTGCCGTGCTGCGCAGCACGATGTGGCCGTTGTTGCCCGTCACCAGGTCGCTCTGGCTGGCGTCGGAGACCACGGTAAGCGCGCCCAATGCGCCGAGTTCGCTGACGCTGACGCTGACCGCGTCCAGCGTCACCGCATCGGCCTCGTTGACGAAAATGCCCGCGCTGCCGTTGCCAGCGCTGAGCGCGCTGAGCATTTGCACCGCCGTGCTGATGGCGCGAGCGGCCGTGCCGATGGCGCCGTTCGCCTGCAGGCGCAGCGCGTCGGCCGTCACGTTGGTGTTGCTGCCGCTGGCGTTGAGCACCGCGCCCACGTCTGAAACCACGCTGACCTGGCCGGCCGTCACGTTGCCCAGCGTGATGTCGCCGCTGGCGTTCAGCCGTACGCTGCTGTCGGTGGCCGTGATGGCCACATCGCCGGCCATGGTCAGGGCGCCACCCTGAGCGTCCAGGCTGACGGTACCGGCTCCGGTGGTGGTGATGCCCGCGCCGCTGTTCAGCAGCAGGTCTGCACCGGCCTTGAGGGTGATATGGCCGCTGCCACTGGCGACGCCGCTGTTGACCACCACATCGCCACCGGTGGACTGCACAAGCATGGATCCGCTGCCGTTGGCGCTGACGGCCGTGCCGTCATCGTCCACACCGTCGTTGAGTGTCACCGTGCCGCCGGCCAGCAGAACGATGGGACCATCACCCGCCAACGTGCGGAGGTCACTTTGTTGCGCATCGACCACGCTGCCCATCGCGCCGGCGGCATCGAATTGGTTGACGCTCACGCTGACACCGCCCACCGTCACCGCATCGGTTTCGCTCAGGAAGATGCCCTGGGTGGTGTTGCCGGCGCTGAGTGCGCTGAGGGTGCCGACCTGGGTGGTGACATGCCGGGCGACCGTACCAATGGCGCCGCCGGCCTGCAAGCGAAGCTGGCTGGCCTGCACATTGATGGTGCTGCCCACCGCATTCCGGATGGCCCCTTGCTGGGCCACAACACTCACGCCAGCCGCTGCCACACGGCCCAGCGCCACATCGCCACGGGCGCTCAGACGGGCACTGCCAAGGCTGCCGTCGGCGGACACACTGGCGCCGCCCAGCATGGTGAGGTCGCCATCGTCCACGCTCAGGTGGATGGTGCCGGCGCCGGTGGCGCCGATGCCGGTGTTGATCAGCAGGTCACCGCTAGTGACACGGACCATGACCGATCCGCCGCCCATGGCCTGGATCGTCGAACCGTAGGCGGCGCCGTCGATGTCGACGTCACCCACCGTCACCGTGCCACCCGCCGTCAGCACGATGTGGCCGCTGTTGCCCATCACCAGGTCGCTCTGGCTGGCGTCGGTGACCACGGTGAGCGCGCCGTCGCTGCCCACCCGGTTGACGCTCAGGCCCACGTTGCTCACGGCCAGCGCATCGGCTTCGAGCAGGTACACGCCGCCATTGCCCGCCGCCGCACTGAGCGTGTCCACGCTGGTTTCCAGGTGGTTGACGTTGCCCCCGATGCCGCTGCCCGCGTTCAGGCGCAGGGCCACGGCGGTGATGTCCTGATCGCCGTCGTTGGC
>NZ_JASJOY010000100.1:0-1010 GCF_031426985.1 Hydrogenophaga sp. | reverse complement strand
CCGTACTGAAAAGGAAAACCATGTCGGCCCATTGCTGTGAACACGAAACCCCGGCCCCGGCCCACATCAGCGACCTGCCGCGCTACCGCCGGATTTTGTGGATCGCCCTGCTCGTCAACGCCGCCATGTTTGCGGTGGAAATCGTGGCCGGTACCGCTGCGAATTCCTTGTCCCTGCTGGCCGACGCCATCGACTTTGCGGGCGATGCCCTGAACTACGGCGTGTCGCTGGCGGTGCTCACTGCGGCCCTGGCCTGGCGCGCGCGCATGGCCCTGCTCAAGGCCGTGAGCATGATGGGCTTTGGCCTGTTTGTGCTGCTGCGGGCGCTGTGGTCGGTGTGGGGCGGTGCCCTGCCAGACCCGGCCACCATGGGGCTGGTGGCCGCCCTGGCACTGGCCAGCAATGTGGCCGTGGCCTGGATGCTCTACGCCTTTCGCGAGGGAGACGCCAATATGCGCAGCGTCTGGCTGTGTTCGCGCAACGACGCCATTGGCAACCTGGCCGTCATGGCGGCGGCCTTGGGCGTGTTCGGCACCGGAACGGCCTGGCCCGACCTGGGCGTGGCAGCACTGATGGCGGCACTGGCGCTACAGGGCGGCTGGCAGGTGGGACGCCAGGCGCGCAGCGAACTGGGCGCAGGTTCTACAGCCCCGCATCCTTGAACAAGTCGTCCAGCGAGGCCTTGGCGGTCGTGGCGGTCGCCTTCAGCGTCGGCGCCGTGGCCGGGTATTCCTCGGCAATGCGGTCTTCCCAGTAGGTCGTGGGGTTGGGCGCGGCGCACAGGCGCCGGAACACCTCGGCCGGCACACCCTTGTAGGCCTTGACCTGGCCGTTGTCCCACTGCAGCTGCAGCACGCCGCTGCCGACGTCATAGTCGGCGCGGCGGATGCGACCGCTGGTGAAGGTCTGGGTGGGCATCAGGCCTTGCGGTTGAGCAGCGCGTAGAGCCCGATGGCGCCGAAGGTGGCGGTACCGATGCCACCCAGGGCGAAGTCGCCGAACTTGAGCGT
>NZ_JASJOY010000099.1:0-16730 GCF_031426985.1 Hydrogenophaga sp. | reverse complement strand
GACGTGACGCCCGACCCCGAGGTGCACATCCACCGCATCGGCCGCACCGGCCGCGCGGGCGAGAGCGGCCTGGCGCTGAACCTGGTCAGCATGGACGAAATGGGCTACGTCGGCCGCATCGAGCAGCTGCAGAAGCGCGAGTCGGAATGGCACCCGGTCAGCGAACTCGTGTCCACCAGCCCAGAGCCGCTGCGGCCGCCCATGGCCACGCTGCACATCCAGGGCGGGCGCAAGGAAAAGATCCGCCCCGGCGACGTGCTGGGCGCGCTCACCGCCGACCTGGGCTACACCCGCGAACAGGTGGGCAAGATCAACGTCAACGAATGGTCAACCTACGTGGCGGTGGACCGCGCCATCGCCCAGCAGGTGGCCAGCCGCCTGGCCACCACCAAGATCAAGGGCAAGGGCGTGAAAGTGCGCGTGCTGGAGGACTGAGGTGCCGCGCACCGCCTGGACCCTGCGCCGCGCGCTGAAGTGGGCGCTGCTCGGCACGCTGGCGCTGCTGGTGGTGCTGCCGCCGCTGCTGTACTTTGCGTTTCTGGGCATCCAGGAAGCCAGTGAACGGCAATGGCTGGGCCGGGCGCCGACGCACAACGCTATCGACGTGCGCCTGCAGCAGCCCCATCCGGTCGCCCTGCTCGATGTGGGCTTCGACTCGCTGGCCACGCGCCTGCGGCTCATCGAAGAAGCCCGCACCTCCATCGAGCTGGAGTTTTTCATCTACGAGGTCGACACCGCCAGCCGCCTGGTGACGCAGGCGCTGGCCCGCAAGGCGCGCGAGGGCGTGAAGGTGCGGCTGCTGGTGGACTTTTCGCTGCCGGTGTTCAAGCTGGCCCCGCACTACGCCCACGAACTGGCCGCCGCCGGCGTGCAGGTGCGCTACTACAACACCGCCGGCCTGGCGCGCTTCTTCGCCTTCAACCACCGCACGCACCGCAAGCTGCTGGTGGTGGACCGGGCCAAGGCCATCATCGGCGGGCGCAACATCGGCGACGACTACTTCGACCTCTCGGGGCGCTACAACTTCCTCGACAGCGACCTGCTCATCCACGGCCCAGTGTCCGCCGCCATTGCCGACAGCTTTGACCTCTATTGGGCCTCGGACTGGGTGGCACGGCCGGGCGACGTGGCCGGCGCCGAAGCGCCCGATGCCCCCGAACTGCTGGGGCCGGCCAGCACGGCCGAAGCCACCTTGCTGGCCGAGCTGCAGCGCCACGTCCCGCAGCACGCACCCAGCACCTGCCCCGACATCCACTTCGTGACCGACTACCCCGGCTCTGGCGTGGAGCGGCGCAAGGTCTTCACCGAACTGACCCGGCTGGCGCAGGAGGCGCGGCAGCAGATCCTGATCGAAAGCCCCTACCTGGTGCTGCGCGAGGACGGCACCGCCGTGCTGAGCGCGCTGGCCCGGCGCGGCGTGCAGCTGACCCTGCTCACCAACAGCCTGACCTCCACCGACGCGTTCTACACCGTGGCCAGCCTGGCCAACGGGCTGGACCAGCTGCGACAGCTGCCCGGCCTGCAGGTGTGGGCCTATGGCGGCCAGCCGCTGGCCGGCAGCGCACGGCCCCCCGCCTCGCCGCGCTGGGGCGTGCATGCCAAGCGTGCGGTGTTCGACGATCACACGGTCGTGGTCGGCACCTACAACATCGACCCCCGTTCGGCCAACCTCAATTCCGAGCTGATGGTGGTCTGCCGCGGCAACCGCACCCTGGCGGCCGAGCTGCAGGCCAGCATCCGCGCGCGCCTGGCGCAGTCGCGCCCGGTGGTGGGCACCGCCTCGGCGGGCGGCGACGACACCCTGGTGGAGGGCGCCGACCGCGACACCCTGCTCATGATGCGCGCCATCGCCCCCTTCACGCGCCTGCTCGACATCCTGATGTGATCCCGGCGGTGCGTCGGGGCACAGGGCGCACAATCGGCGTTTGCCCCGCGCACCCGCACGCCCTCCCCACCATGACCACAGCCACCGACCCCACCCCCGCCGCCGAACCCACGCCCCTGTGCGAGCCGTGCCAAGGCATCCAGCGCAACTGGCGCGGCGCGCCCGGCCATGCCGAACTGCGGCAAGGCAACAACCGCAAAGAACTGCACGGCCGTGCGCAGGTGACCGTCACGGGGTATTTTTGCGACCGTTGCGGCGCCCACTGGCACTACACCAACGACAAGCGCAACCAGCGCGCCGGCTGGTCGCTGGCACCGGACTGAGCGCCCAGCGCCTGATTCAACTTTGTACGGCGCCAAAGCGCCGCATCAGCTCGCCCTGCACCTGCGCGGGCGACAGGCCCTGGCCCCGGTGCGCGGCCGCGTAAGCACGGGCCGCTGTCTCGTCGGGCTGGAACTTCAGGTACAGGCGGCGCAGCTGGTCTTCGTCGCAGGCCCCCAGCTCCACACGCTCGTCGATGCGGCCGGCGCGGATCAGTGCCTCGTCCAGCCGGTCGGCGTGGTTGGTGGTCATGAAGAGCACGTTGCCCTCCTGCGTGGCCACGCCGTCCAGCGCGTTCAGGAAACCCGAAAACGACAGCTTCACCTGCGCGTGCGCCGCGTCGCGCTGGCGGAAGAAGGCGTCCACGTCTTCGATCAGCAGCAGCGAGCGTTGCGGCACCGCGGCCAGCAGGGTGTGGATTTTTTCGTCGGTGACGATGGGCGAGGCCAGGCTGAGCGTGCACACGTTCAGGTGCAGCTCCGACGCCAGCGCGGTGACCAGCGAGGTCTTGCCGGTGCCGGGCGGCCCATAGAGCAGGTAGCCACGGCGCCACGGAATGCCCAGCTCGGCGTAGCGCTCGTGCGCGCCATAAAAGCGCTGCAGGTCGCCCAGCAGCGCCTCGGCCTGCCCGGCCTTGAGCACGACGGACGCCAGCGGCCGGCGTGAGCCCAGGCGCGCGCGCATCCAGTCGCCGCCGTGGAAGGGGTTGGGGATGTAGACCGAGAGCGTGTCGCTCTCGCGGCTGGCACGCGCGTCGATGGCGCGCTGCAGAAAGGCCGACAGCCAGTCGCCGGAGCGGCCGAAATGGGACAGGCTGATGCGCTCGAACACGCTCTGCGCCACCTGCAGCTCGCGCCGTATCCAGACCAGCCGGCCATCGATCCAGAGCAGGTGCAGCCCCTCGCCGGGCGAGAGGTAGGCGCGCGGCGCCTGGCCGGCGCGCAGGTCTTCCTCCAGGCTCTGGTAGGCCGTGCCCTGGCGCACGCTGCGTGCGGTGAACTGGTTGACCTGGCGCAGCGAGGGGTGCGCGTCCATGTACTCCACCAGCGCCGCAAACAAAAACTCGTCGCGCGAATCGATGGTGAGCGTGGAGATGAAGAACCGTTTGAGCCAGGAGACGATGAGCCCCGGCACGTCTTTGAGCCAGAAGGCCAGTGCGCCCGCGGCGGCCAGCAGCGCGGCCTGGGCGGCGGGGGTTTGCAGCAAGGTGTCCATGCCCGGTTTATAGCCCGGGGGCAGATTCAGCCGCGCGGGTGGTGCTGCGCCACCACGGCCTTGAGCCGTTCGCGCGCGACGTGGGTGTAGATCGTGGTGGTGGAAATGTCGGCGTGGCCCAGCAGCATCTGTACCGCGCGCAGGTCGGCGCCGTGGTTGAGCAGGTGGGTGGCGAACGCGTGGCGCAGGGTGTGCGGCGACAGCGGCGCGGTGATGCCGGCCGCCAGGGCGTACTTCTTGACCAGCTGCCAGAACATGGCCCGCGTCATGGCCGAGCCGGCGCGCGAGCCGCGGGCGGTGATGAACAGGTCGTCGCTGGACTGGCCCGCCAGCAGTTCGCGCCGCCCCTGCGCCAGCCAGGCCTGCAGCCACAGGCCGGCCACCTGGCCGAACGGCACCAGCCGCTCCTTGTCGCCTTTGCCGGTGACGCGCAGCACGTGTTCGTTCAGCCCCACCTGAAAGGTCTTGATCGACACCAGCTCGCTCACGCGCAGGCCACTGGCGTACAGCAGCTCCAGCATGGCGCGGTCGCGCTGGCCCAGCGGTGTGCCGGTGTCGGGCGCGTTCAGCAGCGCCTCCACCTGCGCCTCGCTCAGCGTCTTGGGCACGCGCAGCGGCTGGCGCGCGGCCAGCAGGCGCAGCGTGGGGTCGGCGGTGATGAGCCGTTCACGCAGCGCCCAGCGGAAATAGCGCTTGAACACCGTCAGCCGCCGGTTGGCGGTGGTGGCGCGGGTCTGGTCGTGGCGTTCGGCGAAGTAGCCGTTGATGTCGGCCTCGCCCGCTTCGGGCAAGGCCCTGGCACCCCCCTCGCGCGCGGCCAGCCACTGCCCGAACAGGAGCAGATCACGCTGGTAGGCGTCCAGCGTGTTGCGCGAGAGGCCCTCTTCCAGCCAGAGGGCGTCGACAAAGGCGCCCGCGCTGGACTCGCTGCGCGCCAGCGCGGCGGCGTCCATCACTCCAGGCTGAGCTTCTGCTTGGCCACCACCTGCTTGTAGACCTCGAATTCGGCCTTGATCTGGGTCGTGAACTGATCGGGCGTGTTGGCCACGATCAGCGAGCCCGTGTCCTCGATGCGCTTGCGCACGGCCGGGTCCTTGAGCGCCTGCAGGGTGGCGTTGTAGATCTTGTCGGTCACGTCCTTGGGCAGGCCCTTGGGTGCGATGAGGCCGTAGTAGGCCATGCGGTTCACCGGCTCCAGGCCCACGTCCTTGAAGGTCGGCACGTCGGGCAGCACAGCCAGGCGCTGGGGCGCGGCCACCACGATGGGAATGAGGCGGCCGGCCTTGATGTGCGGCAGCGCCGAGGGCAGGTTGTCGAAGATCACCGGCACCTGGCCACCCACGGTGTCGTTCAGGGCCGGGCCGGCACCACGGTACGGGATGTGGGTGATGAAGGTGCCGGTCAGGCTCTTGAACAGCTCGGTCTGCAGGTGGCCGATGCCGCCGGTGCCCGAGCTGGCGTAGCTGTACTTGCCGGGGTTCTTCTTGATTTCGGCCAGGAAACCCTTGAAGTCCTTGGCCGGGAAGCTGGGGTGCACCGCGATCACGTTGGGCGTGGCCGCGATGTTGGTGACGGGCGTGAAATCGGTGAGCGTGTTGTACGGAATCTTGGGGTTGATGGCCGGGTTGGCGGCCGTGGTGGACACGGTCGCCATGCCCAGGATGTAGCCATCGGCCGGCGCACGCGCCAGTTCGCTGGCGCCCACCACGCCGCCGCCACCGGCCTTGTTTTCCACCACCACGCTCTGGCCCAGGGCACGGCCCAGCGGTTCGGACATGACGCGGGCGATGATGTCGGTCGTGCCGCCGGGCGCAAACGGCACCTGCAGGCGGATCACCTTGCTCGGATAGGCCTGGGCCAGCGCGGCCCCACTGCCCGCCAGCGCGGCAGCGGCAAAGCCAAGAACGGTCATCTGACGACGATTGAGCATGAGGCAACTCCTGTTGTTGATCAAAAAGATAGCAGCGGGACATGTTACCCGGCGCTGCTTGGCTCGACTGTAGGTCGCCCCCCGACCGAGCACCATGGGGACACTACATAAGTGAAAACCCCCGATCTGCCACCGGGTGCACCGGTATCCTCGGGTCGTGAACTTCGCCCAGCTGCTCTTCCCGGACTTTTCGCTCATCCTCATCGGCTACCTGCTGTGCCGCCACACCGCGCTCGACCGCAAGGTCTGGGAACCGATCGAGAGCCTGGTCTATTACTTCCTGTTCCCGGTGCTGCTGTTCCACTCCATCGTGAAAAGCCCGCTGGACCTGGACGCCACCTCCAGCCTCATGGCCGCAGCCTTCACGCTGGGTCTGTGCGCCATTGCGCTGACGTACTCGCTGCCGCACTGGCCGTTGCTGGGCCGCCGGCTCGACCGACGGCTGCACGCCGCCAGCGCCCAGGTGGGCTTTCGTTTCAACTCCTTCATCGCGCTCGCGCTGGCCAGCAAGGTGGCCGGTCCGCAGGGCCTGCAGCTGATCGCGGTGATCATCGGCGTGTGCGTGCCGCTGTTCAACGTGGGCGCCGTCTGGCCCATGGCCCACCACGCCGGCAAGGGCTTTGCGCGCGAGCTGCTGCGCAACCCGCTGATCATGGCCACCGCTGGCGGCCTGATGGCCAATCTGCTGGGGTTCTCGGTGCCGTTCTGGCTGGAACCCACCGTCAGCCGCATCGGCCAGTCGTCGCTGCCGCTGGGCCTGATGGCCGCCGGCGCCGGCATGCAGCTGGGCAGCCTGCACACCGCCAAGGCGCTGGGGGTGGCGGTGCTGGCGGTCAAACACCTGGGCATGCCGCTCATGGCCTGGGGCATCGCACGGCTGTTCGGGCTGGACAGCACGCAGACCTCGGTGCTGCTGATGTTCTCGGCCGTGCCCACCGCGTCCACCTGCTACGTGCTGGCCACGCGCATGGGCTACAACGGGCCGTATGTGGCGGGGCTGGTGACCCTGTCGACGCTGCTAGGCATGGTGAGCCTGCCGTTTGCGCTGGGGCTGCTGGGGAGGTGAAGCCGCCGGTGTGGCATTTCAGAGCGCCATGCGGAAGCACACGAACTCGGTGCGTGTGGCCAGGCGCTCGTACAGCGCCTGGGCGGCCTGGTTGGTGGCGCGGGTCCTCCAGTGCAGGGCCGGCGCATGCGCCTCGCGTGCGCGAGCGGCCACCTGCAGGATCAACGCGCGGCCCACGCCCTGGCCGCGCGCCGTGGGGGCAACGTACAGGTCTTCCAGCGTGCAGGCATCGGTCAGGCTGTAGCTGGACGGGTGAAAGTAGTAGTGCGCAAAGCCCACAGGGCGATCGGTGACCGCCAGCAGCCCAAGCAAACCTGTGTCGGCATGCCGGATACGCGAGAAGGTGTGCTGGTGCACGGACCCGTGTACCAGAGCCGCACTCGGCCCCATGTAGTCAGCCCACAGCGCAGACCAGGTATCGAAGTCGATGTGGTCGTAGGTCTCGAAACGGATGTCCATGCTCGGCGGTGTCTCAGTGTTTGATGGGGGCAACTAGGTCCATTCGCCGCTGAATACGTGCCACCTCGTCTGCCGCCCCACCCGCCTGCGCCCGCGCCTGTTGCACCTTCAGCCAGGCCAGCAGAGGCCGACGCCAGCCCTGGGCCGAGGCGGAGTCCACCGCCAACGTGATGGCGCCGGGCGTGACCTGGCTGCGCTGTAACAGCGCGCCGGCGGCTACCAGGCGCGAGAGCGGGTCGGCAATGGCGGCGAGCGCCGCGTCTGGCGACGCCGATCCTGCGGCGAAGGGGCGGTGCACCTCGGGCAACAGCGCTGCATCGGCCGCTGTAGAACGGCCCGCCAGATACCGCGCGTAGGCCTGCTCGGCCGGCGCGGCATCGGCGGCCAGCGCGTCAAACCCCCGGCATGGCTCAAGGTCCAGCGCCGCCACCCGGCCCGCGCAGCGCAGCAACTCAACGCGCGCAAGCAAGGCCGGCTGGCCGGTGCTGGCCACCTCGCGGCGGGCGCGCGCGAACTCGGCCGCAGCCACCCGCTGGTCACCGCTCAGCCAGGCCTGGGTGGCGCGTTCGGCGCTGGCCTTGGCGTTCATCTGCCAGTCGGGTGCGGGCGGGGTGTTGCCGCAAGCGGTCAATACCGACACGGCGACGGCCATCAAATGCAAACGTGTGGTCATGGAAGTTTGATCTCCGTCTCACGTTTGAACGGCCATTTGCGGTGGATCTCGTTGACCAGGCCATCGACCTTGCGCAGGCTGGATTCGACCTCGCCGCGCAGCACATCCAGGTCGGTCGTGGCTTCCTTGGTGTTGGCCGCGATGGCTTGCGCCTCGACCAGCACCGCGTCCACCTTCTGCAGGCTGCCGCGCGCGTCGGCCAGCAGGGCGTTGAGTTGCTGCACGGTGGCGCGCGTGTCGTTCACCAGCCCGCCCTGTGCGCTGCCCCCCGGCCCGGCCCCGGCGCCGAACACCTGGCGGTCGGCGTTGGCCACCAGGCCGTTCAGGCGCACCGTCAGCTGGTCGGCCCGCGCCAGCAGCGCGTTGGCGCGTTCGATGGTCTGCACCAGTTTCTTCGCATCGGCCTCGTTGCCCATCAGCGTGCCCAGCACACCCTGCGGGCCGTTCATGCGGCCGGTCAGGGCCTGCACATTGTTCAGGCTGCCGGCCAGCGCGGCATCGCTGCTGGTGAGCGCGGCCAGGTTGTCGGTCAGTTCGCGCACCGAAGCCATGAGCTTGGGGATCTCGCCCGCCGTGTCGCCGCGCAGGGCCATGCGTTCGGCGCCGTCGGGCAGGGGTGGGTCGGTCAGCACGCCGCTGTAGGCGCGGATGCGCGTGCCCCCCACCAGCCCGCGCTCCATGGTGAAGATGCTGCTCTCGCGCAGCCAGCGCGCGTCTTTCTTCGGCACGTCGATCAGGATGCGGGCGTTGCCGTCTTCGCCCAGTTCGATGCGCGCCACCCGGCCGATGGCAAAGCCGGCAAAGGTCATGTCCATGCCCACGACCACGCCCTCGGAATCGTCGGAGATCAGCACCAGGCGCTGGGTGCGTTCGAAGGCACCGCGCGCGTACAGCACGTACAGCGCGGAGCCGACCACCAGGACCAGCATCAGCAGCAGGAGCAGTGCGGCCTTGAACTCCAGGTTCTTCACCGGGGGCGGGTCGGGCAGCGGGTTGGAGGGATTCACGGGTGACATGAAAACAGCATCAGTAGTAGTTGCCCAGCAGGGAGATCACCTCGATCAGCAGCAGCACCGAGAACAGGCGCGCGAACTCGCCGATGTCGCTGCGGCGGCCGTAGCGGCCGTCGGCGTCGCGCTGGCCGGCGGCGGCCAGCGGCACCACCGCCACGGCCAGGCTGAAAAAGAAGGTTTTGAGCGAAAAAATGAGCGTGACCGCCGGCGTGAACACGCTGCCCACACTGCGCGTGTAGGCCGGCAGGCCCCAGGGTGAAAAGCCGTACACCGTGAGGTAGGCCAGCACCAGCGCCACCACGCAGCTGATGGCCGCCAGCAGCAGCACCGAGAACACCGCCGCCAGCGCGCGCGGCAGCAGTTCGGCGCGCAACAGCACCTGATCGGCGTGTTCGATGCCCTGCTGCTGGTGCCCGGCCAGCAGCCGGCGCACGCGCTGCGCGCTGGGCATGGCGTAACGCAGGGCCACGAACAGCGCGGCGTACAGCGGAATCAGTTCCAGCACCAGGGTGCGCACCAGCACCTCCAGCGCGTACTGCGACAGACCGTAGCTGTAGGCCGTGGCCACCACGATGCGGATCAGCACCACGCTGATGAGGGCCGACAGCACCAGGAACCAGGTCAGCAGCGGCCCGGTGGCCTGGTACAGGTTGAGCAGCACCGCGTGGCGCTGTTCGCCGCGCCGGTAGCTCGACGGCAGCACCGCCAGCACCAGGATCTGCGCGGCCAGCAGCACCACCTGCCACCAGGCGGCCCAGCTCGTGCGCACGCGCTGGCCCCAGCGGGTCATGGAACGGGAGGCGGAGGCAACAGGGTCCATGGCGGGATGATAGGCGTGCGACGCGCAAGTGACAGACCACGGCGCCCGGGCTGGTGAAAACGCCCATGGCAAACCCGCGCAAAGCCACTTCAATAGCGAGTGTTTCGTGTGATCCCCCCTACCACCGGAGAGTTCGCCCATGACCTTCAACCCGATCCCCCCGCTCGCGCCCGCGGTGCGCCGCCAGACCATTGCCGACGCACTGCACCGCAGCGCCCTGCGCCTGCCGGCCAAGACCGCCATCGTCTGCGGCGCCACCAGCTGGACCTATGCCGAATTCGACGCCCTGGTCACTCGCCTGGCCGCCGGCCTGCACCGCATCGGCGTGGGTGAAGGCGACAAGGTGGCGGTGCTGGCGCGCAACTCGCACGGTTTTGCCGCGCTGCGCTTTGCGCTGGCGCGGCGCGGCGCCGTGCTGGTGCCCATCAACTTCATGCTCAAGGCCGAAGAGGTGGCCTTCATCCTGCGCCACGCAGGTGCCCGCACCCTGGCCACCGACAGCGGCCTGGCCGGCCTGGCGCGCGAGGCCTCGGCGCTGGAAACCCAGGTGCAGCAATTCATCTGGCTGCCCAGCGAAGACCCCACCGAGCCGGCCGCCGGCATGCACCGATTCGACGAACTGGCGGCCTGCGCCGACCCGCTGCCCGACGTGGGCGTGCAGAGCCAGGACCTGGCGCAGATCGTCTACACCAGCGGCACCGAGTCCATGCCCAAAGGCGCCATGCTCACGCACGACGCGGTGCTGTGGCAGTACGTCAGCTGCGTCATCAACGCCGAGATCGCCGAAGCCGACCGCGCCTTGCACGCCCTGCCGCTGTACCACTGCGCGCAGCTCGACGTGTTCTTCGGCCCGGCCATCTACATCGGCAGCAGCAACGTCATCACCGGCAAGCCCACGCCCGACCACCTGCTGGCCCTGCTGGAACAGCACCGCATCACCAGCTTCTTTGCGCCACCCACGGTGTGGATCGCGCTGCTGCGTTCGCCGCTGTTCGACGCCGGCAAGCTGCAGCACCTGGCCAAGGGCTACTACGGCGCGTCCATCATGCCGGTGGAGGTCTTGAAGGAACTGGCGGCGCGACTGCCCAAGGTGCGGCTGTGGAACCTGTACGGCCAGACCGAGATCGCGCCACTGGCCACCATGCTCGGCCCGGAAGACCAGCTGCGCAAACCGGGCTCGTGCGGCAAGGCGGTGCTCAACGTCGAAACCCGCGTGGTGAACGACGACATGCAGGATGTGTCGCCCGGCGAGGTGGGCGAGATCGTGCACCGCTCGCCCCACCTGATGCTGGGCTACTTCAACGACCCCCACAAAACCGCCGCCGCCTTCAGTGGCGACTGGTTCCACAGCGGCGACCTGGCGGTGATCGACGAAGAAGGCTTCATCACCGTCGTCGACCGCAAGAAGGACATGATCAAGACCGGCGGCGAAAACGTGGCCAGCCGCGAGGTGGAGGAAATGGTCTACCGCCTGCCCGCCGTGAGCGAGGTGGCCGTGATCGGTCTGCCCGATCCGAAGTGGGTGGAAGCCGTGACGGCGGTGATCGTGGTCAAGGCCGGTCAGTCATTGACCGAAGCCGAGGTGCTGGCGCACTGCAACGCCCACATGGCGACGTTCAAGGTGCCCAAACGCGTGGTGTTCACCGACGCGCTGCCCAAGAACCCCAGCGGCAAGCTGCTCAAGCGGGAGTTGCGCAAGGCCTACGCGGGCTGAGCCTGCGCCAGCGCCCAGGCCACCTGTTCGCGCACGACCGGATCGGCGTGTTCAAGCTCTGATCGCAAAGCCAGGCGGATCGCCGGATCGTCCCCCTGGCGCAGCGCGTTGCCCATCGCCAGCGCGATGTTGCGCAGCCAGCGCGCGTGGCCGATGCGGCGGATCGGGCTGCCTTCGGTGCGGCGCAGGAATTCGTCCTCGGTCCACGCGAACAGATCAACCAAGGTGGCGCCGGTGAGCCCTTCGCGCGGGTCGAAGTCGGGCAGCGGGCTGCGCTGCGCGAACTTGTTCCAGGGGCAGGCCGTCTGGCAGTCGTCGCAGCCGTAGATGCGGTTGCCGATCAGCGGGCGCAGATCCTCGGGGATCGGCCCCGCGTGTTCGATGGTGAGGTAAGAGATGCAACGGCGTGCGTCCAGCCGCTGCGGCGCGACGATGGCCCGGGTCGGGCACACCTCGATGCAGGCGCTGCAGGCGCCGCAGTGATCGCTGACCGGCTCGCTGGCGGGCAGGGCGAGGTCCACATAGATCTCGCCCAGAAAGAACATCGAGCCCCCTTCGCGGCTGAGGATCAGCGTGTGCTTGCCGCGCCAGCCCTGGCCGCTGCGCTGCGCCAGTTCGGCTTCGAGCACCGGCGCCGAGTCGGTGAACGCCCGGTGGCCGAAGGGGCCGACCTCGGCGGCGATGCGCTCGGCCAGTTTCTGCAGCCGGTTGCGCAGCACCTTGTGGTAATCCCGGCCACGGGCATAGATCGACACGATGGCCTCGCCGGGCCGCTGCAGGCGCTGGCGCTCGGCCTCGGTCCAGTCGTCGGGGGTGCCCTGCGGCAGGTAGTCCAGCCGCGCGGTGATCACGCTCACGGTGCCCGGCACCAGCTCGGCCGGGCGGGCGCGCCGCAGGCCATGGCTGGCCATGTAACCCATCTCGCCGTGGAAACCGGCGTCCAGCCAGGCCAGCAGGCCGGGTTCGGCGGCCGACAGGTCCACCCCGGCCACGCCGATTTGGGACAATGCCAGCTCCCGGCCCCAGGCCTGAACCTTGACCATCAATTGAGCAGTATCAAGACCGGACTTCATGTTCCGCCGATTGTAGGAACGCCCCCCGCCGCGGGCGGCGCCGTCTGGCGTGGCCGCTGGGACGACGAGGCCGCCACCGAAGCCTTCGCGCGGCGCCTGGCCACCTGCCCGGCCATCGCCCACGCCACGCTCACGCTGCAGGGCGACCTGGGCGCCGGCAAGACCACCTTTGTGCGCCTCCTGCTGCGCGCGCTGGGCGTGCGCGGACGCATCAAGAGCCCGACCTACGCGGTGGTGGAGCCCCACAGCGCGATCGACTGCCCGCTGATGCCGCCGGGCGAGCCGCTGGCCATCTGGCATTTCGACTTCTACCGCTTCACCGACCCGCGCGAATGGGAGGACGCGGGTTTCCGGGAACTGTTCGCCAGCCCGGGCCTCAAGCTGGTGGAATGGCCCGAGCGGGCCGCCGACTGCATGCCGCCGGTGGACGCCGAACTGCACATCGAACCCGACCCGATGCTGACCGACCCCGAACACGACGACGCCCGTGTGGTGCGCCTGACCGCGTTCACCGCGGCGGGCCAGCGCCTGGTGGGCGCCCTGTCCGCATGAACACGATTCACTCCCAGGACCGCCGCCGCTGGCTGCAGGCCGGCTCGCTGGTGCTGCTGCTGGGCGCGCACCAGCTGGTGCGCGGGGCCAGCGTGGTGGCGGTGCGCCTGTGGCCGGCGCAGGACTACACGCGCGTGACCATCGAGTCCGACGCGGCGCTGAAGGTGCACACGGTCACGTCCGACGCGACGCGGCTGGCGGTGGACCTGGAGGGCATCGCCCTCGTGCCCAGCCTGCGCGAGCTGGTGGGCCAGCTGCAGAGCAGCGACCCGAACATCGCCGCCATCCGCGTGGCACAAGGCAGCGGCTCGCTGGTGCGGCTGACCATCGACCTCAAGCAGGCGGTCCGGCCCCAGGTGTTCAACCTCCAGCCGGTGGCGGCCTACCAGCACCGGCTGGTGCTCGACCTGTACCCCACGCTGCAGGTGGACCCGCTGGAGCAGCTGATCGCCCAGCGGCTCAAGGACATCGACGCGGCCAGCGAACGCGCCGCGCAGCTGCTGGGGCAAGAGACCGGCCTGGCCAGCAGCACGCCCCAGCCGCTGAACCCTACCGTGCCCGACGCAGCCGACCCGCTGGGTGCGCTGATCGCGCAGCGCGAACAGGCCAGGACCCCGGCCGCAACCACCGCGGCCGGCAAGCCCCTGCCCCAGCCCACGGCCAGCGCCAGCACACCCAGCCCCAGGGGCGACCGCGCCGGCGTGGGCGCCACCGTGAGCGCGGGCAGCGCCAAGCCCCTGAACGAACCGAAAGACCAGCCCACCGAGCGCCTGATCATCGTGGCGCTGGACCCTGGCCACGGCGGCGAGGACCCGGGCGCCATCGGCCCCGGCGGCACGCAGGAAAAAGACGTGGTGCTGCAGGTCGCGCTCAAGCTGCGCGAGCGCATCAACGCCGCCCGCGTCAACGGCAGCCCGATGCGCGCCTACCTCACGCGCGACGCCGACTTTTTCGTGCCCCTGGGTGTGCGGGTGCAGAAGGCCCAGCGCGTCAAGGCCGACCTGTTCATCAGCATCCACGCCGACGCCTTCATGA
This sequence comes from Hydrogenophaga sp., assembly GCF_031426985.1. Lineage (GTDB taxonomy): Bacteria > Pseudomonadota > Gammaproteobacteria > Burkholderiales > Burkholderiaceae_C > Hydrogenophaga. The sequence goes on along the minus strand of NZ_JASJOY010000099.1, from coordinate 2,974 downwards.
GCCCGGAGCCGGCCGGCGCCAGCGTGTTCGCCCTCAGCACCAAGGGCGCCAGCAGCGCCACCGCGCGCTGGATGGCCCACAAGGAAAACGCGGCCGACCTGGTGGGCGGCATCAACGTCAAGGCCAAGGACGCCACCGTGCAGCGCGCCCTGCTGGACATGAGCACCACGGCGCAGATCAAGGACAGCCTCAAGCTCGGCAGCGCCATGCTGGGCGAGGTCAAACGGGTGGGCAAGCTGCACAAGCCGAAGGTCGAGCAGGCCGGTTTTGCGGTGCTCAAGGCGCCGGACATCCCCAGCGTGCTGGTCGAAACCGCCTTCATCAGCAACCCCGACGAAGAACGGCGCCTGCGCAGCGAGGACTACCAGGACCGCCTGGCCGACGCGCTGATGCGCGGCATCACCCGCTATTTCGCGGCCAACCCGCCGCTGGCCCGCGGACGGGCTTTGTAACCCCGCGCCGCCGGTGCACGCACTGCCGGCACGATCACCAGCCGCCTGGACGCCCTCACACCATGACAGGAAACCGCAGCTTGAACGCACTTCACAACGGACTCATCCTCTGGCTGATGGCCGCTGCACTCGCCGCCTGTGGTGGCAGCGACAGATCGGCGCCCCTTGCTCCTGGCTCAGGCACGTCGTCCAACCTGGGCACCCAGAGTCAAACGCTGGAGGCCAGCGGCCAACAGCCCAAACCGGACCGCTCACCCGACATCAAAGGACCTGACACCGACAACAACGGCATCCGCGACGACATCGACGCCTGGATCGCCGCTCAGCCGATCACGGACGTACAGAAGAAGGCTGCGCAGCAGGCTGCCCGAGTGATGCAATTAGAAATACTCGCAAGCACAGGCAACAAGGCCGAGTTGGACCGACTCGGAAACGCATCAATGGCTGCGGTGAAATGTCTTGGGGATAGCTTTATGCCTGACTACCAAAAAGGACTGGATCTCAGTGCACAAATAGAAGCTATTACAGCCAACACCAAAGAGCGTGTCAAAAAGTACATTTCCTACAACCGAGCTCGCTCCGGCAGCACCGGAAGATTGCCCGAAGGCGACACCTGTGAACCATAAGCCCCCATCAGAAGGTGCCATTCTTCGGAAAGTGGTGGCCCCAAAAAAATCGCCCACTGGGCTGCCCGGCGCACTGGCGAAGTCCCAATGCCGCTATGGACAGGTATGTCAGCGCGAATTCGCCCCTTGCGCAGCCGCAAGCGCTGATCAGGCCGACCCGGCCGCGGCACGCGCCTTCTCAGCGCGGGCCGCGCGCCAGGCGCCGAAGATCGCGATCAGGCCGGGCACGAGGATCAGCGCCCAGATGATCTTGGACAGGTGGGTCTGCACGAAGGGCAGGTTGCCGAAGAAGTAGCCCGCGGTGCTCAGGCCCACCACCCACAGCGCGCCACCGATGACGTTGTAGGCCGTGAACTTGCTGCGCGTCATGTCCGCCACACCGGCCACAAAGGGCGCAAAGGTGCGGATGAAGGGCATGAAGCGCGCGATGATGATGGTGATGCCGCCGTAGCGCTCGTAGAAGTTGTGGGCCTGGTTGAAGGCGTTCTTGTTGAACAGGCGCGAGTCTTCCCACTGGAAGACCTTGGGGCCGAAGTAACGCCCGATGCTGTAGTTGGTCTGGTCGCCCAGGATGGCGGCCACCAGCATCAGGCCGGTGGCCAGCGGCCAGCTCATCAGTTCGGCGCCACACAGGGCGCCCACGATGAACAGCAACGAGTCACCCGGCAGAAAGGGCATGACCACCAGCCCCGTCTCGACAAAGATGATGAGAAACAGCAGCGCATAGACCCAGGCGCCGTAGGTCTGCACAAAGGCCTGCAGGTGCTGGTCCACGTGCAGGATGAAGTCGATCAAGAAGGCCAAGAGTTCCATGGGCAGGGATTATCCCGGGTCGCAACGGCTCGGCCCCGGCTTCCTACAATGCCGTGGTGAACGCACCGCACCCCCACCCCTTCGCCGGAACCCACCGCCGCCCCATCCGTGAACTGCCCGACGAGCTGATCAGCCAGATCGCGGCCGGCGAGGTGGTCGAGCGCCCCGCCTCGGTGGTGCGCGAACTGGTGGACAACGCGCTGGACGCGGGCGCGAGCCAGATCACGTTGCGGCTGCAGGCCGGCGGCATCCGCCTGATCAGCGTGGAAGACGACGGCATCGGCATCCTGCGCGACGAGCTGCCCACCGCGCTCAAGCGCCACGCCACCAGCAAGATCGCCAGCCTGCACGACCTCGAAGCCGTGGACACCATGGGGTTTCGCGGCGAGGCGCTGGCCGCCATCTGCTCCATCGCCGAAGTCTCGGTGCTCACCCGCACCGACGAAGGCACGGCCCACGGCTGGTTGCTCGATGGCCGCAGCGGCGAGCTGCAGCCCACCGCCCGTGCGCGCGGCACCACGGTGGAGGTGCGTGAACTGTTCTTTGCCACGCCCGCGCGGCGCAAGTTCCTCAAGTCCGAAAGCACCGAGCTGGCCCACTGCATCGAGGCCGTGCGCCGCCACGCGCTGGCGCGGCCCGAGGTGGGTTTTGCCATCTGGCACGACGGCAAGCTGGTCGCGCAGTGGCGCGCCGTGGCGCCCGACCTGGCCGGCGGCGAACACCTGCTGGACGCGCTGCGCCGCCGCCTGGCCGACGTGCTGGGCGAAGAATTCATCGAGAACGCCGTGGCAGTGAACTGGCCGGTGGATGACGTGCCCGGCGAGGCCGCCACCGCCGGTGGCCAGCACCGCCTGCGCGTCTGGGGTTTTGCCGGCGTGCCCGACGCGGCGCGCTCGCGCGGCGACTGGCAGTTCGCTTACGTCAACGGCCGCTTCGTGCGCGACAAGGTCATCACCCACGCTGCCCGCAGCGCCTACGAAGACGTGCTGCACGGCCACCGCCAGCCGGTGTACGCGCTGTACGTCAGCATCGACCCGACGCGGGTGGACGTGAACGTGCACCCGACCAAGATCGAGGTGCGCT
>NZ_JASJOY010000098.1:0-6726 GCF_031426985.1 Hydrogenophaga sp. | reverse complement strand
AAGGCCGTGGCCACCACCTTGGCGCCGCGGTCGTGGCCGTCCTGGCCGAGCTTGGCGATCATCACGCGCGGGCGGCGGCCCTGCTCGGTCGCGAAGTCGGCGATCTCTTTCTTGAGCTGTTCCCAGCCTTCGGCGCTGTCGTATGCGGCGGCGTACACCCCGGTCACCTTTTGCGTATCGGCGCGGTGGCGCCCGTAGATCTTTTCCAGTGCGTCGGACACCTCGCCCACCGTGGCGCGCAGGCGGATGGCCTTGATCGCCAGATCCAGCAGGTTGCCATGACCACTCTCGGCGGCGGCGGTCAGCGCATCCAGCGCGGCCTGAACAGCGGCATTGTCGCGGCTGGCCTTGATGGCCTGCAGGCGCTGGATCTGGCCGTCGCGCACCTTGACGTTGTCCACGTCCAGGATGTCGATCGGGTCTTCCTTGGCCAGCTTGTACTTGTTGACGCCGACGATCACGTCTTTGCCGCTGTCGATGCGCGCCTGCTTCTCGGCCGCGGCGGCTTCGATCTTGAGCTTGGCCCAGCCCGAGTCCACCGCCTTGGTCATGCCGCCCATGGCGTCGACCTCTTCGATGATGGCCCAGGCCTTGTCGGCCATTTCCTGCGTCAGCGACTCCATCATGTACGAGCCCGCCCAGGGGTCGACCACGTTGGTGATGTGGGTCTCTTCCTGGATGATGAGCTGGGTGTTGCGCGCGATGCGGGCGCTGAACTCGGTCGGCAGCGCGATCGCTTCGTCAAAGCTGTTGGTGTGCAGGCTCTGCGTGCCGCCAAAGACCGCCGCCATGGCCTCGATGGTGGTACGCACCACGTTGTTGTAGGGGTCCTGCTCGGTCAGCGACCAGCCCGAGGTCTGGCTGTGCGTGCGCAGCATCAGGCTCTTGGGGTTCTTGGCGTTGAAGCCCTTCATGATCCGGGTCCACAAGAGGCGCGCCGCGCGCATCTTGGCGATCTCCAGATAGAAGTTCATGCCCACCGCCCAGAAGAAGCTCAGGCGACCGGCGAAATCGTCCACGTCCATGCCCTTGGCGGTGGCGGTCTTCACGTACTCCTTGCCGTCGGCCAGGGTGAAGGCCATCTCCAGCGCCTGGTTGGCGCCGGCTTCCTGCATGTGGTACCCCGAGATCGAGATCGAGTTGAACTTCGGCATGTTCTTGGCCGTGTACTCGATGATGTCGCCGATGATCTTCATCGACGGCTCGGGCGGGTAGATATATGTGTTGCGGACCATGAACTCCTTGAGGATGTCGTTCTGGATGGTTCCGCTCAGCTTGTCCTGGCTCACGCCCTGCTCTTCGGCTGCGACCACGTAGCCGGCCAGCACCGGCAGCACGGCGCCGTTCATGGTCATCGAGACACTGACCTTGTCCAATGGGATCTCGTTGAAGAGGATCTTCATGTCCTCGACCGAGTCGATCGCCACGCCGGCCTTGCCGACGTCGCCCGTCACACGGGGATGGTCCGAGTCGTAGCCGCGGTGGGTGGCCAGGTCGAACGCGACCGACACACCCTGGCCGCCGGCGGCCAGCGCCTTGCGGTAGAAGGCGTTGGACTCTTCGGCGGTGGAGAAACCGGCGTACTGGCGGATGGTCCAGGGGCGCACCGCATACATGGTGGCCTGCGGGCCGCGGATGAAGGGCTCGAAACCCGGCAGCGTGTTGGCGTACGGCAGGTCTTTGGTGTCTTCGGCCGTGTACAGCGGCTTGACGCTGATGCCGTCGGGCGTGACCCAGTTCAGCGCGTTCACATCGCCGCCCGGGGCGGACTTCTGGGCCGCTTTGGTCCAGGCTTCGAGGGTGGCGGGGGCGAATTCGGAGGGTTTCTGACTCATGGCAGCGGGCTTCCAACGCGGTGTGGGGATGCAACAGAACAGCCTGTCGAGTTTACATCATTCATAATTATTGATGCAAAATATTCCAGCGGGCTTACAATCCAGACCCGCTGTCACCCCCCACCTTCATGTCCGCCCTCTCCCTCGCCCCCCGCGCCCTGTACGAAGAAGTCGCTGAGCTGCTGCGCCAGCGCATCTTCAACCGCGAGCTGGAACCGGGCAGCTGGATCGACGAGCTCAAACTGGCCGAGGAGTACGGCATCAGCCGCACCCCCCTGCGCGAGGCGCTGAAGGTGCTGGCGGCCGAGGGTCTGGTGACCATGAAGGTGCGTCGCGGTGCCTACGTGACCGAAGTGTCCGACAAGGACCTGGCCGACGTCTACCACCTGCTCTCGCTGCTCGAATCCGACGCCGCCGGCGTGGTCGCCGAGCGCGCCAGCGACGCCCAGCGCGCCGAACTGCAGGCGCTGCACGCCGAACTGGAAGCCGCCATCGGTGACCGGGACCGCTTCTTCGCCGTCAACGAGCGGTTCCACATGCGCCTGCTGGAAATGGCCGACAACCGCTGGCGCCAGCAGATGGTGGCCGACCTGCGCAAGGTCATGAAACTCAACCGCCACAACTCGCTGTTCAAGACCGGGCGCATCGACGAATCGCTGGCCGAACACCGGGCGGTGATGGCCGCCCTGCTCGCCCGCCACCCCGATCTGACGCGCCAGCGCATGCAGGAACACTTCCGCAACGGGCTCGAAGCGGCGACCTGATCCGGGTCGCTTCCCCGGCGCGGACCGGCTGGTAAATTCGGTTGGACATACCCCAGGGCATCGTCGCCCGGGGCGACCACCTTCGACCGGAGCCCCCGATGAGCCTCGCCCACCTCGCCCAGCCGGGCATTCTCGAACCCATTCCCGCCCACGGCCGTTACCTCACCTGCCAGCTGCGTGTGGGGGCCGACCCGCGCACCGTGATCCAGCGCCTGGCCGAGCAGGCCGATGGCCAGGCCACCGTGGTGGGCCTGGGCCTTTCGCTGGTGCGCGAGCTCGGCGCACAGATCCCCGGCCTCAAGACCTTCTGTGGCATCGACGGCGCGCGCATCAAGCTGCCCGCCACCCCCACCGACCTGCTGATCTGGCTACGCGGCACCGACCGGGGCGACCTGCTGATCCGCAGCCGCCACCTGGAAACGCTGCTGGCCCCGGCCTTTGACGTGACCGACATCACCGACGCCTTCAGCCACGACCACGGCAAGGACCTGACCGGCTACGAAGACGGCACCGAAAACCCGCAAGGCGACGGGGCGCTGACCGTGGCCCTGCTGCCCGAGAGCGCAGGCCCCCTGGCCGGCAGCAGCTTCGTGGCGGTGCAGCGCTGGTGCCACCACATGAGCCGCTTCGAGGCCATGCCCAGGCAGCAGCAGGACCACACCATCGGCCGCGAGCGCGACAGCAACGAAGAACTCGACGACGCCCCCGCATCGGCCCACGTCAAGCGCACTGCGCAGGAAAACTTCGACCCCGAGGCCTTTGTGCTGCGCCGCTCCATGCCCTGGGCCGAGGGCAACGAAGGCGGCCTGGTGTTCGCCGCCTTCGGCCACTCCTTCGAGGCGTTCGAAGCCCAGCTGCGCCGCATGTCGGGCGCCGAAGACGGCATCACCGATGCCCTGTTCACCTTCACCGAACCGGAAACCGGCGCCTACTTCTGGTGCCCACCGGTGCACGGCGGCCGGCTGGACCTGCGCGCGCTGGGGATCTGACCCGGCCGCCGCCGGGCCGGGTTTCCCCTCGGTCCGGGTTTGATTTATATCAATTCATATACCCCCAGGGGCATACATGATCGGGTCATCCAAAACCACCACTGGAGACTCTCATGGCACACATCGTCATCCTGGGCGCCGGCATCGGCGGCATGCCCATGGCGTACGAAATGAAGGCGCTGGCCCGCGCCGGCGACACGGTCACCGTCATCAGCGACGCGCCCAAGTTCCACTTTGTGCCGTCCAACCCCTGGGTGGCGGTGGACTGGCGCAAGCGCCAGGACATCGAGGTCGACATCGCCCCCGCGCTCAAGCGCAAGGGCATCGAAGCCATCATCCAGCGCGCCAGGCGCGTGCACCCCGACGCCAACCAGGTCGAGATGGAAGACGGCAGCCGGGTGGACTACGACTACCTGGTGATCGCCACCGGCCCCAAGCTGGCGTTTGACGAAGTCGAAGGCCTGGGCCCGCACGGCGGCCACACGCAGTCGATCTGCCATGTGAGCCACGCCGAGACCACCAAGACCGCCTGGGACAGCTTCGTCCAAGCCCCGGGTCCGATCGTGGTCGGTGCGGTGCAGGGCGCGTCGTGCTTCGGCCCGGCCTACGAGTTCGCCATGATCATGGACACCGACCTGCGCAAGCGCAAGATCCGCGACAAGGTGCCCATGACCTTCGTGACCTCCGAGCCCTACATCGGCCACCTCGGCCTGGGCGGCGTGGGCGATTCCAAGGGCATGCTCGAATCGGCCATGCGCCAGCGCCACATCAAGTGGATCTGCAACGCCAAGACCACCAAGGTCGAGGCCGGCCAGATGTTCGTGACCGAGCACAACGACCAGGGCCAGCCGATCAAGGAACACGTGCTGCCGTTCAAGCACAGCATGATGCTGCCGGCCTTCAAGGGCGTGGACGCGGTGTTCGGCATCGAAGGCCTGACCAACCCGCGCGGCTTCATCACCATCGACGAACACCAGCGCAACCCCAAGTTCAAGAACATCTTCAGCGTGGGCGTGTGCGTGGCCATCCCGCCGGTGGAAGCCACCCCCATCCCCTGCGGCACGCCCAAGACGGGCTACATGATCGAGTCCATGGTCACGGCCACGGCGCACAACATCCGCGAACTGCTGGACGGCCAGCAACCCTCGCACCACGCGACCTGGAACACCATCTGCCTGGCCGACTTCGGCGACACCGGCGCCGCCTTCGTCGCGCTGCCGCAGATCCCGCCGCGCAACGTGAGCTGGTTCAGCGAAGGCAAGTGGGTGCACCTGGCCAAGGTCGCGTTTGAAAAGTACTTCATGCGCAAGATGGAGAAAGGCACGTCCGAGCCGATCTACGAAAAGATCATCATGGACTTCATCGGCATCACCAAGCTCAAGGCCAAGCTCACGGGGAAGTGACCGGCGGCTCCAGGTCCCAGTGCTGCACCACCTTGCCGTGGCGGTCCACGCTTTCGAGCCGGACCGCGAAGCCCCAGAGCCAGGCCACGTGCTTGAGCACCTCCAGGCAGCCGTCGTGCAGCGGCCGGTCGTGCTGGCGGGTGTGACGCAGGGTCAATGAGCGGTCGCCCCGCAGGTCCACGTTCCAGACCTGGATGTTGGGTTCGCGTTCGCTCAGGTCGTGCTGGCGGGCCAGGGCCTCGCGCACCCGCAGGTAGCCGGCGTCGTCGTGGATGGCCGACACCTCCAGGTCGGCGCGCTGCGCATCGTCGACCACCGCAAACAGCCGCATCTCGCGCATCAGCCGCGGCGACAGGAACTGGCCGATGAAGCTCTCGTCCCGGTAGTGCCGCATGGCGTGGTCCAGCGTCGCGTGCCAGTCCGAGCCCGCGATGTCGGGGAACCAGCGCCGGTCTTCCTCGGTGGGTGCCTCACAAATGCGCCGGAGGTCGCTGAACATCGAAAACCCCAGCGCGTAGGGGTTGACGCCGCTGTAGGCGGGATGGGTGACCGGCAGCTGGTGCACCACGTTGGTGTGGGAGCGCAGGAACTCGATCATGAAACCATCGGTGAGGCGCCCTTCGTCGTAGAGCGTGTTGAGCAGGGTGTAGTGCCAGAACGTGGCCCAGCCCTCGTTCATCACCTGGGTCTGGCGCTGCGGGTAGAAGTACTGCGCGATCTTGCGCACGATGCGCACCACCTCGCGCTGCCAGGGTTCGAGCAGCGGCGCGTGCTTTTCAATGAAGTACAGCAGGTTCTCCTCGGGTTCGACCGGGAAGCGGCGGCTGGTCTTCTCCACCGGCTTGTCGGTGCTCCGGGGCAGGGTGCGCCAGAGGTCGTTGACCTGCTGCTGCAGGTAGGCGATGCGGTCCTTGCGCCGCGCTTCTTCCTCGGCCAGCGACGGTTTCTGCGAGCGCCGGTAGCGGTCCACGCCGTGGCTCATCAGCGCGTGGCAGGCGTCGATCAAGCGCTCCACCGCCTCTTCGCCGTGCAGTTCCTCGCACTCGTTGACGTAGTCGCGCGCATAGACCAGGTAATCGATGATCGACGAGGCATCGGTCCACATGCGGAACAGGTAGTTGCCCTTGAAGAAGGAGTTGTGGCCGTAGCAGGCATGGGCCATCACCAGCGCCTGCATGGTCATGGTGTTCTCTTCCATCAGGTAGGCGATGCAGGGATCGGAATTGATCACGATCTCGTAGGCCAGGCCCATGTGGCCGCGCCGGTAGTTCTTCTCGGTGGCGATGAACTGCTTGCCGAACGACCAGTGGCGGTAGTTCACCGGCATGCCCACCGAGGCATAGGCATCGATCATCTGCTCGGCCGTGATCACCTCCAGCTGCACCGGGTAGGTGTCCAGCCCGTGTTGCCGGGCCACGCGTGCGATTTCGGCGTGGTAGGTCTCGATCAGCTCGAAGGTCCAGTCCGAGGGACAGGGCAGCGAGCCGCGCAGCGGTGGAGCGTGGGGGTCTGCGGGCCAGCCGTCGGGCCGCCCCAAGGCAGGCCCAGCCCCCTCGGGGGGCAGCGAGCCGCGCAGCGGTGGAGCGTGGGGGTCTGCGGGCCAGCCGCCGGGCCGCCCCAAGGCAGGCCCAACCCCCTCGGGGGGCAGCGACCCGCGCAGCGGTGGAGCGTGGGGGTCTGCGGGCCAGCCGCCGGGCCGCCCCAAGGCAGGCCCAGCCCCCTCGGGGGGCAGCGA
>NZ_JASJOY010000097.1:0-109197 GCF_031426985.1 Hydrogenophaga sp. | reverse complement strand
TCCGACGTGGACAAGCTGATCTGGAACATCCGCGAAATCATCGCCGACCTGTCCCAGTTCTACCACCTGCAGCCCGGCGACCTGATCTACACCGGCACGCCCGAAGGCGTGGGCGCGGTGGTGCCCGGGGACCGGATCACGGGGCGGGTGGAAGGGGTGGCGGAAGTGGCGTTGAGCGTGGGGTCGGCGGAGTAATGGCCGCTCGCGGGTACTCAGCCTAAAGAGGTTAGATGGTCAACGTCGGACTTGATGGCACCCAAGAAATTGAAGCGCCTCAGGCGCGGGTAGCCCTTGAAATTCCATGTCGAAGTACCTTTTATCCCGCACTTTCATGGACTTCATCATAGGTCGGGTCCGCGTGCTCCCACTGCACCTGGGCATCGAGCAGCACTTTCACTACTCCTTCAAAGTCGACCTCTGGTGGGATGTTCAAGACTACGTAGGTTGGATTGGCGCCCTCGTACTCGACACCGAGTGACACAAGTTGGTCCAGCAGAACTCGCGATTGGTTCCCGGGCGCAAGCGGTGGCTCAAAGATGACACGGATTGTGCGATTGCCCGATTTTTCCAAGACTTGTTGAAACGTCGGGAATCCCTCTTCCTCCACATGCGGCGCCAGAATCACATCAGCAACTGAGACGCCGTACGCGAAGAACGGAAGATTGTCCAAGCGGTATCGATCGCCACCGAGGTGAAATGCCCAAAGCGTTTCAACTTCAGCCGTTCCATCGTCGTTCGGGACACGGAACAGGACCTTGGCACTGGGCAATGCGTCGCTCATGTGGATGACTTTAATTTAAACGGCGAAACGCAGGATACCCACAATCGCCGTCGTTCAACCAAGTCGCCTGCCCTCAGACCGCCACACCCCGCCGCGCCATCATGTCCGCGCTCATGGCCTGCAAGGTTTCGCCCCGGATGAGCCTGCGCGCCGCCGGGTAGACCACGCCGTTCTCGTCCACCAGGTGCCGGCGGTACAGCGCGTCGTAGGCGTCGAAGCGCAGCTGGTCTTCGGCCGAAAAACCCGGCCAGCCGTCACCGGCATCGACCAATGCGGTCAGCGCCGCCCGCACCTGCGCCCACTGCACCGCCATGTCGCGGTGGTCCTGCTTGAGGCGGATGACCACGGCGAGCACGGCCGGGTCGCGCTGCGCGAGCAGCGGCGGGAAAACATGGCGTTCTTCGTCTTCGTGGTGGTGCGGGCCGGCCTGGTCGAAGTAACGCATCACGTCGCGCGCGGCGTCGCGGGCCTGCTCGTCTGCGCCGTGGGTTGTCACATGTTCGCGGATCTTGCCGATCAGCCGCAGCATGCGTTCGACGCGTTCGTGGCAGGCGTCGAGCATTTCGAACGGGGCCTCAAAACCGGCACCGGGCGTGCTGTGGCCGGGCAGGCCGATCTGGACTTTGGTGGCGCTCATGCGGACCTTCCTGCCCCCAGCGCGTGGACGTAGTCGGCCACGGCGGGGCGCACGCGCGCCGTGCCGTGCGACAGCGCGGTGCCGATGTTGATGAAACACACGGCCTGCTCGCTCGCGCGCAGGCCAAAGAAACGGTGCAGCACGGCCGAGCGCACCGACTGCCCGGCGGTGAGCGCCGAGCCGTAGCCCAGGGCGGTAGCCATGAGCAGGATGTTCTGCGCCGCGGCCCCGGCCGAGATCAGGCGTTCGGCCAGGCCGATGTCGGCGTCGCCTCTCTCGGCGTCCACCACCAGCAGGGCCAGGAAGGGCGAACGAAAGCCCTTGTCGCGCGCCTTGGCCACCTCGTGCGGGGCGGCCTGCGGGTCGCGTTCGAGCAGGGCCTGGGCAAAGACCTCGGCCAGCGCCTCGCGCTGGTCGAGCGCCACGGTGATCAGGCGCCAGGGCTGCAGGCAGCGGTGGTCGGGCGCGCTGGCCGCGGCGGCCAATATGGCCTGCAGCTGCGCCGCGTCGGGCCCGGGCCCGCCCAGCCGCCAGGGCAGCACGGTCTGGCGGGCGCCCATCAGTTCGGCCGCCATGTCGGCCCAGTCGGGGGTGGTGTCCATGCCGGGATTGTCAACCGGGCCGGCCATCGGGGCGCCGCCGGCCGAACCAGTTGAGCAGCCGCCCGCCCCAGACCAGCACGGTGCCGGCCCACAGCAGCGCGGCGGCCAGCAGCCAGCCCCCACCGGCCTGCGGCAGGGTGCCGGCGATGCGCAGCAGCACGGCCGCCTGCAGGCACCAGAACAGGCCCCACACCGTGGCGTCGGCCACCAGGGCGCGACCGCTGTGGCCGCAGGCCACGCGCGTGACCATGGCCAGCAGGATGGAGCCCAGGAACCCCATGGTGAGCGCGTGCAGCGCGCCCAGGCCCAGGGTGGGCACGCCGCCCGCGGCCAGCAGCCATTGCGACGCGCCCGAAAGCAGCAGCGACAGGCCGAACCACACAAAACCCACGTGCAGCATGGCCAGCAGGCGGACCTTGAGGCTTTGCACCAGGCCCCAGACCCAGGCCAGCCAGACCAGCACGCCGCCCAGGCCCAGTTCCAGCGCGCCGCGCAGCAGGCGCCAGGCCGTGCCCTCGCCCCAGCCCAGCACCATGAGCCACACCGAGGCGATTTCCAGCACCACCGCGCCGAGCATCAGCCACAGCACCCAGAAGGGGCGCCAGACCTCGATCATGGGCAGCACGCCGGAGGTGAAAAAGGGAATCATGCGGTGCGCCACGGCCACGTAGGTGGCGACGACGAAGCCCCACAGCGCCGTGTGCACCAGGGCCAGCGCCACCGGCCCGGCGCCCAGCAGCAGGGCCACGCCCAGGCCGGCGGTGCACAGCGCGCCCAGCGTACCGCCCACGGCCACCACGGTGGCGTGCACGCGGTCGGTCGCCGGGCTGCGCCACCAGAGTTGCCAGAACCGCCCGAACTGCAGGGCCAGCCCCAGGCTGGCGGTGAAAGCCCCGGCCGCCGCCAGCGCGACATGGGTGTGCGCCCCGGCCAGCCACAGCAGCCAGCCCAGGGCCTGCAGGGCCAGCGCCGGCGTGATGTCGCGCGCCTCGGGCCCGGCCACGCCCAGCCACTTGGGCCCGGCGGTGAACAGGAAGCCGGCGAAGAACAGGGGCATGAAGCCCAGCACCATGACCGCGGCGTGGGTGAGCGTGGGCGAGACGGCGTAGGACAGGCCGAGTGCACCGCTCAGGCGGTCCAGCTGCACCGCGGCCCACCAGAGGCCCGAGGCCATGAGCAGCAGCACCCCGGTGAAAAAGGCCAGGCGGTGGGGCGCCAGCCACAGGTGGCCCCAGTGCCAGGGGGTGGCCGGCGGGGCGGCGGGGCGCGAAACGGGGGGGCGGGGCAGGGGCACGGGGGGTCCGGGAATGTCAGGAACAGGGCACGCAGGCCTCGGTGTCGGCCCGGCCGCCTGCGCTGCGTGCATTGTCGGCGGGTCGGGCGGGGAAGCGGGTCATCACCTTAATGTGCATATGGGATGCATCTTTTGACCCGTAAAAAAACCGCCCACCGGTGGAACCACCGGGGGCGGTGTGGGCGTGGCGTCAGCCGCAGCTGCCGAGGTGGCCGCAGGAGGTGCAGTAGTCGCAGCCGTCCTTGCGGATCATGGCGTGCGCGCCGCACTCGGGGCACTTCTTGCCGGCCATCACGTTGGTCGGCGTGGCCATGCCGGGCAGCTCGGGGGCGGCCGGCAGGTGCGGCGTGCTCACGGCGGCGGTGTCGCTGGCCTTGTTGCGACGGGCCATGATGTTCTGCAGCGCGAAGGCGATGGCGGCGACTTCGGAGTCGTGCCACATCGGCACGTGGGTGCCGTCGGCCTTCTGGTAGGTGCCCAGGCGCACCGGGCCGCGGTCCCAGGCGACCTTGCGCATGTCGGACAGCGCACGGCCCAGGAAACCACCGCGCGCGGCCAGCGAGAGCATGCGCATGGTGGAGGTGATCCACTGCTGCGACTCGCCGTTCTGGCCCACGGGCATGAAGAACTCGATGGCGCGCTCGACCGTGCCCTTGCCGTCGGCGGCGGGCACCGGCAGGAACGAGACCACGATGTACAGCGTCTTGTGGCCTTCCTGCGTCCAGTACTCGATCTTGTCGGCCACGGCCGAGAGCGCGCCCTTGGGACGGCTTTCGATCACGGTGCGCATCGGGTCCACCGGGGTCGCCGGCACGGCCGGTGCGGCCGGTGCGGCCGGCTTGGCTTCCACCGCGGGGGCGCCGGTGTCGAGCACCGAGCCCAGGATGCTGTTGGGCCGGTAGGTGGCCATGCCCTTGAGGCGGGCGCGCCAGGCCTGCAGGTACAGGTTCTTGAAGTCGTCGAAGGGGTAGTCGGCGGCGACGTTCACCGTCTTGGAGATGGCGGTGTCCACGAAGGGCTGCACCGCTTCCATCATGGCGATGTGCTCGCCGGCGCTCATGGCCAGGGCGTTGACGAAGTACTCGGGCAGCTGGTCGACGTTGCCGCCGAGTTCGCGGAACAGGCGCCAGGCGTGGTCTTCCACCGCGTATTCGCTGGTGGAGCCGTCGGCCTCGCGCTTCTTGCGGCGGTACATCCACGAGAACGGCGGCTCGATGCCGTTGGACGCGTTGTCGGCAAAGGCCAGGCTGACGGTGCCGGTGGGCGCGATGGACAGCAGGTGACTGTTGCGGATGCCGTGCTTGCGGATGGCCTTCTGGATGTCGGCCGGCAGGCGGCTGGCGAAGGTGCCGGCCGTGAGGTAGCCGTCGGCGTCGAACTTGGGGAAGCGGCCCTTTTCCTTGGCCAGCTCGATGGAGGCGAGGTAGGCGGCGTTGCGCATGCGCTCGGCGATTTGCGCGGCGGCCAGGCGGCCGTCTTCGCGGTCGTAGCGCACGCACAGCATGGCCAGGGCGTTGCCCATGCCGGTGAAGCCCACGCCAATGCGGCGCTTGGCGGCCGATTCAGCGCGCTGCTGCTCCAGCGGCCAGAAGGTCACGTCCAGCACGTTGTCGAGCGCACGCACCTGGGTGGCGACGGCGGCCTCGAAGGCGGCGTAGTCGAAGCTGGGCGTGCCGCCGAACCCGAAGGGGTTGCGCACGAAGCGGGTGAGGATGATGGGACCAAGGTCGCAGCAGCCGTAGGGCGGCAGCGGCTGCTCGCCACAGGGGTTGGTGGCGGAGATGGTCTCGCAGTAGTGCAGGTTGTTGTCGGTGCCGATGCGGTCCAGGAACAGGATGCCGGGTTCGGCGAAGTCGTAGGCCGACTTCATGATGGTGTCCCACAGCTCGCGGGCGGCCACGGTCTGGTAGACCCACTGGCCGTCGCCGCGCTGGTAGGCGCCCTGGGTCAGCAGCTTCTGGCCGGGGCGGGCCTTGTGCACCAGTTCCCAGGGCTGGTCGCCGCTGACGGCTTCCATGAAGGCGTCGGACACGCCGACCGAGACGTTGAAGTTGTTCCAGCGGCCGGGCGTGCGCTTGGCGGTGATGAATTCCAGCACGTCCGGGTGGTCGATGCGCAACACGCCCATCTGGGCGCCGCGGCGGGCGCCGGCGCTTTCCACGGTGGAGCAGCTCTGGTCAAACACGTTGATGTAGCTGCAGGGGCCCGACGCCATGGAATGCGTGCCCTTGACTTCGGCGCCCTTGGGGCGGATGCGCGAGAAGTCGTAACCCACGCCGCCACCGCGGCGCATGGTTTCGGCGGCTTCGCGCAGGGCTTCGTAGATGCCGGGGTAACCGTCGGCGTCCACGCCCTGGATGCAGTCGCCCACCGGCTGCACGAAGCAGTTGATCAGCGTGGCCTGGATGTCGGTGCCGGCCGCGCTCATGATGCGGCCCGCGCCGATGGCGCCGGCGTGCAGGTTGTCCAGGAACTTCTGTTCCCACTCGGCCCGCGCTTCGGGCTTTTCCACCGAAGCGAGCGCTCGCGCCACACGGCGGTACAGGTCTTCAAAGCCGGTTTCGCCCGGTTTCAGGTATTTCTCGGCCAGCACGTCCTGGCTGATGGGTTGGGTCGCGGTCAGGTCCTGGGGACGCATGGCGTGGTCTCGTTTCATGGGCGGGGGATCTGGAGGGCAGTGAACGGGAGAAAAAGAAAGGCTCAGGCCCAACGCACGCACACCCGCGAGGCGGGCTGCCGGTCAAAGGGGTGTGGTGGGGGAGAGGGGAGCGGGAAAGGCCTGCATTTTGCGCCAAAGTCGGCCGGGAGCGGACCCAGGAAACCTCTCTTTTTGTAGGATTTTGGACCTCTCACCAGGCGAAACGGCACAGGCTATCGGTGCGCCGCCCGCGCCCCTTTGCGGTGCATCAAGGAGGGCGGGGTTTGTGGCGGTCGGGCGCCAGGCGGTGGCCCGCGCGTGCGCCCGGCGGGTCGTGACTTGCGCCAGATCAAGCCATGAGCACCTTGACACGGGTCAAGCGCGGGCCGCGGGGCGGCGGCTAAGGTCGCGCCTTCGTCTGGCTTCCCCCCCCTCTTGTGCCATGGATCTTGTCTGTCCCGCCGGCAGCCTGCCCGCCCTCAAGGCCGCCGTTGACCACGGCGCCAGCTGCGTCTACCTGGGCCTGCGCGACGCGACCAACGCGCGCAACTTCGCCGGCCTGAATTTCGACGACGCCGGCATCGCCACGGGCATCGCCTACGCACACCAGCGCGGCTGCCAGGTGTTCATGGCCATCAACACCTACCCGCAGGCCGGCCAGCCGCAGCGCTGGCAGCAGGCGCTGGACAAGGCGGTCACGCTGGGCGTGGACGCGGTCATCCTGGCCGACCCCGGCCTGATGCAGTACGCGGTGCAGCGGCATCCCCAGCTGCGCCTGCACCTCTCGGTGCAGGGCTCGGCCACCAACCACGAGGCGATCAACTTCTACCACCGGCAGTTCGGCATCTCGCGCGCCGTGCTGCCGCGCGTGCTCTCGCTCGAACAGGTGCGCCTGCTGGTGCAGAAGACGCCGGTGGAGATCGAGGTCTTCGGCTTCGGCAGCCTGTGTGTGATGGTCGAGGGCCGCTGCGCGCTCTCGTCCTACGTCACCGGCGAATCGCCCAACACGCACGGCGTGTGCTCGCCGGCCAAGGCGGTGCGCTGGCAGGAAACGCCCCAAGGGCTGGAGTCGCGCCTGAACGGCGTGCTGATCGACCGCTACGCGCCGGGCGAAAGCGCCGGCTACCCCACGCTGTGCAAGGGCCGTTTCGACGTCGAAGACGACCACGATTACTACGCGATCGAGGAACCCACCAGCCTCAACACGCTCTCACTGTTGCCGCAGCTGGCGCAGATGGGCGTGCGCGCGATCAAGATCGAAGGCCGCCAGCGCAGCCCGGCCTACGTGGCGCAGGTGACCAAGGTCTGGCGCGAGGCGATCGACCAGTGCACGGCCCAGCCGCAGCAGTACACGCCCCGGGGCGCCTGGATGGCCGCACTCGACCAGGTCGCGGAAGGCCAGCAGCACACCCTGGGCGCCTACCACCGTCCCTGGAAATAGTGACACCCCCCTGCACCGATGCGCGGCTTCCCCCTCTCTCGCCTTCGGCGGGAGGGAGGACCACACCAGCGCTCCGGCGAAGCCGGTTGCGCGGTGTGTCTCGATGGGGCACGCGCTCCGGTTCTGAATCAGGCATCTGTATGAAACTTTCTCTCGGACCTTTGCAGTACTACTGGCCGCGCACCACGGTGTTCGACTTCTACGAGGCCATGGCCGCGACGGCGGTGGACATCGTCTGCCTCGGCGAGGTCACCTGCTCGCGCCGGCACGAGCTGCGCCTGTCGGACTGGCTGGACGTGGCGCAGCTGCTGCGCGAGGCCGGCAAGACGGTGGTGCTCTCGACCCTGGTGCTGCTCGAATCGGGCTCGGACGTGGGCGCGATGCAGAAGATCGCGGCCAACGAAGACTTTCTGGTCGAGGCCAACGACATGGGCGCGGTGGGCGCGCTGGCCGGGCGCAAGCCTTTCGTGGCCGGGCCGCACCTGAACATTTACAACGCGCCCGCACTGCGCTGGATGGCCGAGCAGGGCGCGACGCGCTGGGTGGCGCCGCTGGAGATGAAACGCGACGACCTGGCCCTGCTGCAGCGCGAGCGCCCCGCCGGCCTGCAGACCGAGGTGTTCGCGCACGGCCGCCTGCCACTGGCGTTTTCGGCCCGCTGCTTCACCGCGCGCCACCGCAACCTGCCCAAGGACGACTGCCGCTTCAGCTGCCTCGATCACCCCGACGGCCTGATGCTGCAGACCCGCGAGCAGGCCGACTTCCTGGTGCTCAACGGCATCCAGACCCAGTCGGCGCGGGTGCACAGCCTGATCGACGCCTGGGACGACCTGGTCGCGCTGGGCGTGGACGTGGCGCGCATCAGCCCGCAGGCGCAGCACACGGCCGAGGTGGTGGCGCTGTACGACGCCGTGCGCCGCGGCGCACTGGCCAGCGGCCAGGCCCGCGCGGCCCTGCTGCCGCTGCTGCCCCCGGCGCAACACGGCGCCCCCGACTGCAACGGCTACTGGCACGGCCAGCCGGGGCAGGACCGCATCGAGCCCAGCGCCGCGGCGGTCGCCGCCTGAGCCATGGTGCACGGTGAACGCTTCAACAGCATCAGCCACCTGGTGGGCGCGGTGCTGGCCGTGGCCGGCGCGGCGGTGCTGATCACCCAGGCCTCGCTGCAGGGCGACGCCTGGCGCATCGTCGGCTTCAGCGTCTACGGCGCGATGCTGATCGCGCTCTACCTGGCCTCGACGCTGTACCACGCGCTGCGCGGGCGCGCCAAGGCGGTGTTCCAGAAGCTGGACCACTGCGGCATCTACCTGCTGATCGCGGGCAGCTACACGCCCTTCGCCCTGGTCTCGCTGCGCGGGCCCTGGGGCTGGTCGCTGCTGGGCGTGGTCTGGTCGCTGGCGCTGCTGGGCATCGCGCAGGAGGTCTGGCTGGCGCGCGGCGCTCGCGTGCTGTCGCTGGTGATCTACGTGCTCATGGGCTGGCTGACGCTGGTGGCGGTGGTGCCGCTGTGGCGCGCCCTGGGGCCGGACGGTTTCGCCTGGCTGGCCGCGGGCGGCGCGCTCTACACCGGCGGCATCGCCTTCTACGTCGCCGACCACCGCCTGCGCCACAGCCACGGCATCTGGCACCTCTTCGTGCTCGGCGGCAGCGCCTGCCACTTCTTCACCTTCCTGCTCTACGTGGCCTGACCGCCACCGCCCGCCATGAACCACCGCTTTGCCCAGCCCCAGCGCCCCACCGTGCCACCACCGGTGGCCGCGGTGCTCGCGCGCCTGCCGCCCTACCCCGGCTCGCTGCTGCTGGTCACCGGGCTCAACCTGGTGCTGGCGCGCCAGCTGCCGGCCGACGTGGGCAGCCACCTGAACGGCCGGCGCATCCGCATCCACGTGCGCGATGCCGGCCTGCGTTTTGACTTCCGCTGGCAGGACGGCCAGTTCCGCGCCTGCCCGCCGCAGCAGGCGGCCGACCTCACGCTCAGCGCGCACGCGCACGACTTCCTGCGCCTGGCCCGGCGGCTGGACGACCCGGACACCCTGTTCTTCAACCGCCGCCTGTCGATGGAGGGCGACACCGAACTCGGCCTGGTGGTCAAGAACGCGCTCGACGCGCTGGAGCTGCCGGTGTTCGACCCCGCGCAGTGGGCCCCGTCGGCCGTGTTCGCACGGCTGCAGCGGCTGCGCCCCTTTGGTTCCACCCATGGCCCGCGCTGATCGCCCGGCGCTGCCCCTGGTCTACGCCTGTTCGGGCAGCTCCAGCGCGGCGCAGCTGGCCAACCACGTGGCGGTGCGGCTGGACCGCACCGGCCTGGCCGAGATGTCCTGCATCGCCGGCGTGGGCGGCGACGTGCCGCAGCTGCTCAAGACCGCGCAGTCGGGTCGCCAGATCGTGGTGCTCGACGGCTGCCCGCTCGAATGCGCGCGCCACTGCCTGCAGCGCCACGGCATCGCCCCCACCCAGCACCACCAGCTGCAGATCTACGGCGTGCGCCGGCGCCTGCACGAAGACTTCGACCCCGAGCAGGCCGAGGCCGTGCTGTTCCGCGTGCGCAGCGACCTGCAGAAGCTGCCCCCACCCGCCCCCGCCCCGGATGAACCCGCCCAGCCCTGAACCCCGCCGCCTGCTGGTGGCCATCACCGGCGCCAGCGGCGCGGTCTACGGCCTGCGCCTGCTGCAGACGCTGCAGACCGCGCCGGGCGTGGAAACGCACCTCGTCGTCTCCGACGCCGGCTGGCAGACCCTGCGCCACGAGCTGCACGCCGGCCCCCAGACCCTGCGCCCGCTGGTGCACACGCTGCACGACGCGGCCGACATCGGCGCCGGCCCGGCCAGCGGCTCGTTCCGCTGCGCCGGCATGGTGGTCGCGCCGTGTTCGATGCGCACGCTCGCGGCCATCGCGCACGGCCTGTCGGACAACCTGGTCACGCGCGCGGCCGACGTGATGCTCAAGGAACGCCGCCGCCTGGTGCTGATGGCGCGCGAGACGCCGCTGCACCTGGGCCACCTGCGCAACATGACCGCCGTGACCGAGATGGGCGCCATCGTCTGCCCTCCCGTGCCGGCGTTCTACCTGCGGCCGCAGACCATCGACGACATCGTGAACGCCAGCGTAGCGCGGGTGCTGGACCTGCTGGACGTGCCGCACACACTGAGCGCGCGCTGGCAAGGACTGGAATGCGGCACCGAGCTGGCATGAGGGCGCCCGCATTCCCCAGCACCCACCGTGGAACCGGCTTTGCCGGGCCACTGGTGGGGTCCCCCTTGAGGGGGAAGACGCGAAGCGGCGCAGGGGGTGCTTCCGAATGACCTACAAAGACCTGCGCGACTTCATCGCGCAACTCGAAACCGCCGGCGAACTGCGGCGCATCAGCGAGCCGGTCTCGCCGCACCTGGAGATGACCGCGCTGTGCGACCGCGTGCTGCGCGCGGGCGGCCCGGCCCTGCTGTTCGAGCACCCGAGCGGCCACACCCTGCCGGTGCTGGCCAACCTGTTCGGCACCACGGCGCGCGTGGCGCGCGCCATGGGCGTGGCCGACGTGGGCGAGCTGCGCCGCTTCGGCGAGGTGCTGGCGCGGCTGAAGGAACCCGAGGCGCCGCGTGGCCTGCGCGAGATGGCGGGCCTGGGCGATCTGCTCAAGTCGCTCTGGCACATGAGCCCGCGCGAGCTGCGCCACGCGCCCTGCCAGGCGGTGGTGATCGAGGGCGAGGACGTGGACCTGGCGCGCCTGCCGATCCAGCACTGCTGGCCGGGCGACGTGGCGCCGCTCATCACCTGGGGCCTGGTCATCACACAAGGGCCGCACAAGCCGCGCCAGAACCTGGGCATCTACCGCCAGCAGGTGCTGTCGCGCAACCAGCTGATCATGCGCTGGCTGGCGCACCGCGGCGGCGCGCAGGACTTCCGCGAACACGGCCGCCTGCACCCCGACCAGCCCTACCCGGTGGCGGTCGCCATCGGCGCCGACCCGGCCACCGTGCTGGGCGCGGTGACGCCGGTGCCCGACAGCCTCTCCGAATACCAGTTCGCCGGCCTGCTGCGCGGCGCCCGCACCGAGGTGGTTCCGGCCATCGGCGTGCCGCTGCGGGTGCCGGCGTCGGCCGAGATCGTGCTCGAAGGCCACATCCACCCCGACCCGGCCCACCCCAGCGGCTGGCAGCACGCGCTCGAAGGCCCCTACGGCGACCACACCGGCTACTACAACGAACGCGCCGAGTTCCCGGTCTTCACGGTCGAGCGCATCACCATGCGCCAGGACGCCATTTACCACTCGACCTACACCGGCAAGCCGCCCGACGAACCCGCGGTGCTGGGTGTGGCGATGAATGAGCTGTTCATCCCGCTGCTGCAGCGCCAGTTCCCCGAGATCGTGGACTTCCACCTGCCGCCCGAGGCCTGCAGTTACCGCATGGCGGTGGTGAGCATCCGCAAGGCCTACGCCGGCCACGCGCGGCGCGTGATGATGGGCGTCTGGAGCCACCTGCGCCAGTTCATGTACACCAAGTTCATCGTCGTGGTGGACGAGGACATCGATGTGCGCGACTGGAAGGACGTGGTCTGGGCCATGAGCACGCGCATGGACCCGGCGCGCGACACGTTCACCATCGAACACACGCCCATCGACTACCTGGACTTCGCCTCGCCCGTCAGCGGCCTGGGCAGCAAGATGGGCCTGGACGCGACCAACAAGTGGCCCGGCGAGACCACGCGCGAATGGGGTCGGGTGATGGCCATGGACCCGGCGGTGCGACAGCGCATGGACACGTTGGCGGCGCAGCTGGGGCTGTGAACCCGGCGCGGCAAACGCCCCCAGGCCGTCACCAGACGAAGAACAGCAGACCCCAGCCGCCGGCGATCAGCGCCGCACCGACCGCAATCGTCAGCAGGGCCGCCAGCCGCCGCGGCAGCGAGGCGCTGTGCGCGGCGCTGCTGCGCCAGGCCAGCCACAGGCTCCAGCCCACCGCGCCCGCCAGCAGCGCGGCCCGCGCCGCGTCGACCCAGGGCAGCGCCAGGCCTTCGTGCCGCAGCAGGGTCAGCGTGGTCATCGACAGCCCCAGGAACACACCACAGCCGCCCAGCGGCACATAGGCCAGCGCCAGGTGGTGGCGCGCCGCAGGGCGACCGAGCCCGCGCGTGGCGGCCACACACAGCGCGTACAGCGCGCCGCCCACGAGCAGCGCCGTGCCCAGGATGTAGCCGGTGATCAGGGCACCGTCGAGCCAGCTGAAGCTGTCGTGGTTCTGCGGGTAGTGCGTCAGCAGCCACCAGGGCGCGTTGTCGGCCAGCATCCACAGGCCGCCGTGTTCGATCAGCCAGTCGGCGGCCGCCACCCGCAGCGTGACGAACCAGGGGCTGGCGCTCCAGTGGAAGGCGCCCATGGCCACGCCGATCAGGCCGAACAGCAGCAGCGCCGTGTCCCAGCCGGTGGCGGCGCGCTGGCCGTTCACCGCGATCTCCAGCCCCGGCGCCCGCAGCGCCAGCGACACCGCGTCGCGCTGGCCGCTGCAGCGGCCGCACATGTGGCAGGCCGAGCCGCCTTCCATGCGGCGGATGTCGATGAGCGGCGCGCAGTTGGGCAGCGCCACGATGCCACCGGTGCGCGCCTCCCAGCGCGCGCGGTCGACCCGGAAATGCAGCGGCGCCAGGCGCGCCAGCAGACCGAACACGCCACTGACCGGACACAGGTGGCGGCACCAGACCCGCTTGCCGCGCCCGTACATGTAGCCCACCGCCACCGCCGCGACGGTGGAGCCGCCCAGCACCAGCAGCGCCGCCTGCGGGTACTGGTAGACGCTGACCAGCTGGCCGTAGACGGTGGTGATGACGAAGGCGGTGCAGGGCCAGCCGCCCCAGCGCACCCAGCGCGGGATGCCACGGCCGCGCCCGTGCCGGCTGACCGCCTCGCTGAGCGCGCCCTCGGGGCAGAACACGCCGCACCACACCCGCCCGACCAGCACCATGCTCAGCAGCACGAAGGGCCACCAGATGCCCCAGAACAGGAACTGCGCGAACAGGCTGAGGTTGTCGAGGATGCGCGCCTCGTCGTCGGGCAGCGGCAGGAAGGCCGGCAGCACCACCAGCACGGCGTAGAACAGCACGATCGCCCACTGGATGCCGCGGATCAGGCGGCCGTGGCGCCGCATGCCGTCGCCCAGGGCCACCAGCGCGCCGGCCGGCCGGCGCGGCACGAAATGCAGCGGCGCCGACGCTGCGGTCGCCCCCGGTTCCACGGCACAGCGGGTGTTCACCGGTACCTCACGCAGCGGCCCGCGCGGTCGCGGCGGTCGCCGACGCGCCCGGGCGCAGCAGCAGGGCCACGCCGATCCAGAACCCGAGGTAGGCCAACACCGTGATCAGCGCCGGCTGGGCCCGGTAGCCGGTCAGGGCCGCGACCAGGCCGCCCACGGCACCGCTGTCGTCCAGCCAGTCGGCGGTGTTCCAGACCGGGTCCACCAGCGTGGGCAGCACGTCCAGCGAGATCAGCCGGTCCAGCGCGTTGACCCACAGGGACGCGGCCAGCAGCAACAGCAGCCGTTCGCTGAAACGGAAAAAGCTGCGCCACGACATCCAGCGCCGGCCCGACTGCAGCAGCCAGAAGCTCGCCAGCGCCAGCGCCAGGCCCAGCAGCGCCGAGGCCGCAAAAGCCAGCCGGCCGGCGCCCTCGTGGCGACCGGCCACGCCGTAGAGGAAGACCACGGTCTCGCTGCCCTCGCGCGCGATCGCCAGCGCCGCCAGCAACGCGATGCCCCAGCCGCTGGCGCGCGCCAGCTGGCCGGCGGCCTCGTGTTCGAGGTCCTGGCGCAGGCCGCGGCCGTGGCGGCGCATCCAGCCCACCATCTGCAGGATCAGCGCCGCCGCCACCAGCACCATGGCGGCCTGGAACCACTCACCGGCCTCGCCGTCGAGCAGGCTGGCCGCGCCCAGCATGAGCAGCGCCAGCGCCAGCGCGGCGGCCAGCCCCAGCGCCACGCCGCCCCAGAGCCAGCGCAGGCCCCAGGCCCGGTCCGGCCGCTCGTTGAGCCAGGCGCGCAGGATGCCGACCACCAGCAGCGCTTCGACGCTCTCGCGCCAGGTGATGAAGATGACGTCGCCCATGCGTTCTTACCTCAGTGATCCATGACGCACAGCTTCTGGCGACCCGGAAACGCAGCGTGCCGATCCGCATCCGGTGCGGGTGGCTGCATGCCAGGGCACCCGTGGAAGCGGCGCAGGGGGGTGCAGCACATCATTTCGCCACGATGGCGCCCTGGCCCGTGGTCTGGTGAAAATCGTCGAAGAAGCGGTAGCGCCCCGGCGCCATCGGCCGGAACACCAGGGTTGAGGTCACGCCCGGCGCGAGCACCTTTTCCTTGCGCAGCTCTAGGCTCTCGAACTCCACCGGGTCGCGCCCGGCGTTGGTGATCTCCAGCCGGAACTTCACCCCCTGCGGCACCACCAGCTCGGCCGGCTCGAAGCGCCCCTCGCGCGCCGTCAGCCGGAAGGTCGGCATGTCGTCCGCCCAGGCCAGCCCCAGCGCCGAACCCAAGAGCAGCGCCACCAGCGACCGGGTCAACCACCCGGCACGCGAGCCTCCCCATCCAGAGATGCCGTGGAACCGGCTTCGCCGGGCCACAGGCATCGCCCCCTTGAGGGGGTCGCGCGCAGCGCGGCAGGGGTGGGCCATCAGTAACCGCCCTTCTTGCCCGTGCCCGCGTAGGTGAACTCGTAGCTCACGTCGAAGGGCTTGAACCAGGGGCCGACGCCGGTTTCCTTGTCGGTGTGGCGGCCAAAGTGCGCGGCGTTGCCGCCGGGCGGGCTGATGCGGAAGGTCAGCTTGTACTTGCCCGGGCCCATCAGCTTGACGTTGTCGCCGTAGTGCGGGCCGTCGGAGGCCACCATGGGCATGAAGTGCCCGCTGACTTTCTCGGTTGTGCCCACTTTGACCAGCTCGAAATCGATGGTCAGGTGCGGCATCCAGGCGCCTTCCTCGAAGCCATTCGGGTTGTCCTTGAGGGCGTGGATGTCGGCCTCCAGATGGACGTCCGATTCTTCGGCTTTGCGCATCATGCCCTCGGGCTCCATCTTGATTGGCGCCAGGTAGACCGCCGCGATCTCCATGCCGGCGAGCTTGTGCGGCTTGCCGATCGGGAATTCCTTGGCCTGGGCGGCGAAGGTCAGGGCGGCGCCGGCCGCGAGCGTGACGAGGAAGGTGATGGGTTTCATGAAAGTTCCTGGGTGGTTGGGACACGGGCCACGGGCCCGGTGTGATGCGCATATTAAACAAGAATCACTCTTATTTACTTGACACAGATCAAGCTTCGGGCCGTCCGAGCGCGGCCGCAGCGGGGCGTCTGCCGGCCGCGTTCCGGCGCTCAGCCCGCCTGTTCGGCGGCCAGCCCGGGCTCGGCGGCGGCGCGCCCCGGGGCCCGCCGCGCCTTGCGGGCCTTGACCCAGTAGGGGTAGAAGAACAGGTAGTAGCCGGTCAGGATCAGCCAGAACAGGGTGAGGCCACTCAGGACCATGGCAACGTACTTGGCGACATCGCCGAAGACCATGAAGGCGTGCACGTCCATCCACAGCTGGTCGCCGCGCAGCCCGTCGTTGAGCAGCTTGCCGCTGACCGCATCGATCTGCAGTTCCCGCGGCGAGCTGAAGGCGGAACCCGCTTCCAGGCGCACCTTCCACATGCGTTTGCCCGGGCGCAGCTCAAGGCGGTTGATGTCGTCCAGCGACTGGGCCTCCGGCAGCCGCAGCTCCAGCACGATCTCCGCGACGCGCTGCACCGGCAGGAACTGGCTGAACTCGCCCTGGTCGCCCTTGCGCGAGGCCGGCTGCAGGTACTCCAGGTCTTTCTTGAAGGTCAGGAACAGGCCCGACAGCGCGACAACCAGCAGCACCAGGCCGAGGAAGACGGACATCCATTTGTGGGTGAGGCGGGAGAACTTGGCGAAGCGGGTCAGCGCATCCGGGTGGCGCTGCCCTGCGGAGGCGGGGATTTTCATGATGAGATGGGGATAATTGATGCAAATGCAATTCATTCGCATTACCAATCATACCCAAACCACACCCCACTCTGGACGGGCCGCGCCGCCCGGGCCCGACGCCCGACCCGGTGGCGGGCGCCGGCGGCCAGGGCCTGTTGTCTCTGTCTTTTCAGGTGCGAACCGGCCCTACCGGCATTCAAAACGCGGGAACCGCGCCCCCAAGTCCGCCAGATCGCTGGCCGACAGGTTGTCCTGCGGCCGGCCCTGGCCGCTGCAGGCCTGCAGCACCCAGTGCGGCACCGACTGAGCCGCCAGCGCGTCGGCCAGCCGGAACAGCCCGTCGCGGCCGAACAGGCCGGCGTGCCAGGTGGTGCGGCACTCCAGCGCCACGCCACTGTCCAGCAGCAGGCGCAGGCTCTGTGCCGCCCGCGCGCCGCTGCCCGGTGTGCCCGTGATGGCGTCGTAACGCTGCGCCGGCGCCTTGACGTCCAGGCCCACCCAGTCCAGCTGCGGCAGGGCCTGCGCCAGGCGTTCCGGGTACATGCCGCCGGTGTGCAGGCCGGTGGCAAACCCCAGCGCCCGCACCTCGGCCAGCGCCGGGACCAGGGCCGCCTGCAGCGTGGGCTCGCCGCCGGAAAACACCACGCCGTCGAGCAGGCCGCGGCGCTGCTGCAGAAAGGCCCGCACCGCCGACCAGGCCAGCGCGCCGGGCACGGCCGCGTCCAGCAGGGCCGGGTTGTGGCAGTAGCCGCAGCGCCAGGGGCAGCCCTGCAGGAACACCACCGCCGCCAGCCGGCCGGGGAAGTCGACGCCGGTCAGCCGCGTCAGGCCACCGATGCGCAGGGCATCGGCCCCCTGCGGCGGCGCATCGGGCAGCGCCTCAACCAGCACATCCAGGTTCCGTAAAGAACTGGCGCTCGGCGTGTTCGCCCTGCTTGCCGCGGTTGAAGCTGCTGACCGGGCGGTGGTAGCCCATGACGCGGGTCCAGACCTCGCAGGGCTGGCGTTCGTCGTCGCGCAGGGTCGGGTCGGCGGTGGTGGGTGCGGCGGTGGATGGGGTCGATGGGCTCACAGGTTTTCCTCCTTGGGGGGTTGACTAACGGGATCTCAGGCCGCCATCAGTTGCCGGCGCTTGGCGGCCAGCTTCTCTTCGTCGCAGACCGGGCAGAACGGGTGTTCGCCGGCGAGGTAGCCGTGGGTCGGGCAAATGGAGAAGGTGGGCGTGACGGTGATGTAGGGCAGGCGGTGGTTCGTCAGGGCCCGCTGCACCAGGGCGCGACAGGCCTCGCCGCTGGTCAGGCGCTCGCCCATGTAGAGGTGCAGCACGGTGCCGCCGGTGTACTGGCGCTGCAGCGGGGCCTGGCGCTCCAGCGCCTCGAAGGGGTCGTCGGTGAAACCCACCGGCAGCTGCGAGGAGTTGGTGTAGTAGGGCTGCTCGGCGGTGCCGGCCTGCAGGATCGTGGGCCAGCGCTTGCGGTCTTCGCGCGCGAAGCGGTAGGTCGTGCCTTCGGCCGGTGTGGCCTCCAGGTTGTAGAGGTGGCCGGTCTCTTCTTGAAAGGCGACGATGCGCGCGCGCACGTGGTCGAGGAAACGCAGCGCGAAGGCCTGGCCCTCGTCGGTGGTGATGTCGTGGGCATCCCCCGTGAAGTTGCGCAGCATCTCGTTGATGCCGTTCACGCCCAGGGTGCTGAAGTGGTTGCGCAGCGTGCCCAGGTAGCGCTTGGTGTAGGGGAACAGGCCCTGGTCCATCAGGCGCTGGATCAGCTTGCGCTTGGTCTCCAGGCTCTGCTTGCCCAGCTCCAGCAACCGGTCCAGCGCGGCCAGCAGGCCGGCTTCGTCGCCCGCATGCAGATGCCCCAGGCGCGCGCAGTTGACCGTGACCACGCCCAGGCTGCCGGTCTGCTCGGCGCTGCCGAACAGGCCGTTGCCACGCTTGAGCAGCTCGCGCAGATCGAGCTGCAGGCGGCAGCACATGGAGCGCACCATGTTCGGCTGCAGCTCGGAGTTGATGAAATTCTGGAAGTAGGGCAGGCCGTACTTGGCCGTCATGTCGAACAGGCGCCGCGCGTTCTCGCTCTCCCAGGGGAAATCGGGCGTGATGTTGTAGGTCGGGATGGGAAAGGTGAAGACCCGGCCCTTGGCGTCACCCTCGGTCATGACCTCGATGTAGGCGCGGTTGATCAGGTCCATCTCGGCCTGCAGCTCGCCGTAGCAGAACGGCATCTCGCGGCCACCGATCACAGGCACCTGCTCGCGCAGGTCCTCGGGGCAGACCCAGTCGAAGGTGAGGTTGGTGAAGGGCGTCTGCGTGCCCCAGCGCGAGGGCACGTTGAGGTTGTAGACCAGCTCCTGGATGCACTGGCGCACGGCGGGGTAATCCATGCCGTCTTGCCGCACATAGGGCGCCATGTAGGTGTCGAAGGACGAGAAGGCCTGTGCGCCGGCCCACTCGTTCTGCAGCGTGCCCAGAAAGTTGACGATCTGCCCCACGGCCGAGGACATGTGCCTGGGCGGCCCCGACTCCACCTTGCCCGGCACCCCATTGAGGCCCTCGTTGAGCAGGGTGCGCAGCGACCAGCCGGCGCAGTAGCCGCTGAGCATGTCGAGGTCGTGGATGTGGATGTCGCCTTCGCGGTGGGCCGCGCCGATCTCGGGCGTGTAGACGTGCGAGAGCCAGTAGTTGGCCGTGACCTTGC
The DNA here is from genome assembly GCF_031426985.1 of Hydrogenophaga sp. GTDB lineage: Bacteria > Pseudomonadota > Gammaproteobacteria > Burkholderiales > Burkholderiaceae_C > Hydrogenophaga. Next base: position 90,150 of record NZ_JASJOY010000097.1, on the reverse strand, counting down.
CGGCCACGTTGAGGATCAGGCCGCCCAGCGAGTAGCCCTGGTTGGCGTTGGCGTTGACGCGCCAGTCGGCGCGCGTGAGGTATTCGTTGATGGAACTTTCCACATCCACCAGCGTTTGTTTGTCGGCGCGCAGCGTGGCGTGCTGTTCGCGGTAGACGATGTAGGCGCGCGCCGTCTTGAAATGGTTGGCCGCGATCAGCGTCTGCTCGACCACGTCCTGCACCTGCTCGATGTGCGGCGCCTCGCCACGGAAGCGGTGGATCAGCACCTTGACCACCTGCGCGCACAGCAGCGCGGCCTCCGGCTCGTCGAACTCGCCGCTGGCGGCCCCGGCGCGGGCGAGCGCCGCGCCGATCTTATGGGCATTGAACGGCTCGCGCTGACCACTGCGTTTGACCACCTCGCGCGGCAAACTGACCACCATGGCGTCCTCCATCGGGCTCTCCTCCTTCGGGGTTGAAACACTACCTATGGTGTGCACGATATCCATGGCACGCTATATGTAGTTTGATGTGCGACAAGAAATCGCACGCCCCGGAGGCCCGAAAACGCCCAAGAACCGGCTTGATGCACATCAAGCCGGCGCCCTGGCCCCGGCCCTGCCGCCGGGGGAGGGAAAGCGCCTAGCGGCGCAGCCGGCAGGCGTCGCCGCTGGCCTGGCGGCGCACCTCCACGCAGTCCAGTTGCTGCGCGTAGCGCGCTTCCATCGCACGCCAGATGAAGGCGCAGAGGTTTTCCAGCGTGGCCGGGCCGAGGTCGGCCACCTCGTCGAGGAAGCGGTGGTCCAGCGCCAGGCGCAGGGTCTCGATGTGGCCGCGCAGGTGGGCCAGATCGACCAGCATGCCGCTGTCCGGGTCGGGCTCGCCCGCCAGCGTGACCTCGGCGATGTAGGTGTGGCCGTGGATGCGCAGGCTGGGCTCGACATCGATCTTGCGGCGCAAGGTGTGGGCGGCCTCGAAATAAAAGCTCTGACTCAGTTCGTATCTCATCTCAATCCATCTCTATCAACTCAATTCACATGCCGCAGCCGGAGAACGTGCCCCGCCCAGGGCACCCGTGGAACTGGCTTTGCCAGGCCACAGGGTGCGGCCCCCTCCGGGGGCTGAGGGCCGCGGCTCCGGGCCTGCCTGCGCAGGCTCGGACAGCCCGAAGAAGCATGGGCTCTGTCCCATGCTGCGGCCTGCAAGGCGAGCGAAGCGGCGCAGGGGAGGGTCACCGGATCCCCAACACCTTGTGCGTCTGCACCGAGAGCCGCCAGCGCGGGTCGGCCAGGCACAGCGCGGTGGCCAGTTCGGTGTTGCGGCGCGCCAGCGGGCCGTCCATGGCCTGCAGGAAGTGGTGGTCGAACGGCAGCTCGGCCAGCGCGTCCAGGTCCAGCCCGTCCTGCGGCACCACGACCTTCAACTCCTGCCCGCGGGTGAGCAGCAGCGGAGCGCCGGCCTTGGGGCTCACGCACACCCAGTCCAGCCCGGCGGGCGGCGCGAGCGTGCCATTGGTTTCCACAGCGATGGTGAAGCCGCGCGCGTGCAGCGCGCCGGTCAGGGCCTCGTCCACCTGCAGCAGCGGCTCGCCCCCGGTCAGCACCACCAGGCCGGGGGCCGCGCCGGCGGGCCACTGCCCGGCGATGGTGTCGGCCAGGGCCTCGGCGCTGGCGAACTTGCCGCCCAGCGTGCCGTCGGTGCCCACGAAGTCGGTGTCGCAGAAGGTGCAGACCGCGCTGGCGCGATCGGCCTCGCGCCCGCTCCAGAGGTTGCAGCCGGCAAAGCGGCAGAACACCGCCGCGCGGCCAGCGTTGGCGCCCTCGCCCTGCAGGGTGTAGAAGATTTCCTTGACGCTGTAGGTCATGGTGAAAGCCAGGTGGGCCGCGAAACAGGCGGCGCCCGGGGTGGTATCGAAGAGGCCAATATTGTCCGCCACCGGGGCCCACGGCCGGGCCGCTGTCGCTTGGGCGCTGACAAGCGGCCCCGCGCTCCACACAATGCCCGCATGGACTTTGAGCACAGCCCCCGGGCGCAGGCGCTCCAGCGGCAGCTGGAGAACTTCATGCAGCAGTACCTGCTGCCGCACAACCCGGCCTGGCACCAGGCGGTGCAGGACGGGCAGTACCCGCCGCCCTTCCTGGAAGACCTCAAGACGCTGGCGCAGGAGGAAGGCCTGTGGAACCTGTTCCTGCCCGGCCTGCGCGAGGACGAGCCGGGCACGCGCCTCTCCAACCTCGACTACGCGCCGCTGGCCGAGGCCATGGGCAAGCTCAGCTGGGCGGCCGAGGTCTTCAACTGCAGCGCGCCCGACACCGGCAACATGGAGCTGCTGCACCGCTTCGCCACGCCGGCGCAGCGTGAACGCTGGCTGATGCCCTTGCTGCACGGCACGATCCGTTCGGCCTTCGCGATGTCAGAACCCGACGTGGCCTCGTCGGACCCGACCAACCTGCAGACCACCGTGCGGCGCGAGGGCGATGATCTCGTGCTCAGCGGCCGCAAGTGGTTCATCACCGGCGTGGCGCATCCGCATTGCAAGCTGCTGATCGTGATGGCGCGCAACGACGGTGAGGACAGCACCGCGCCCGACACCCAGCACCACCAGCACAGCATGGTGCTCGTGCCGCTGGACACGCCGGGTGTGGCCGTGGTGCGCAACATCAGCGTGGTGCACCACCACGCGCCCGAGGGGCATTGCGAGATCGTGTTCCGCCAGGTGCGGGTGCCGGCCGACCAGCTGCTGGGCGACTGGGGCGCGGGCTTCGCGATGGCGCAGGCGCGCCTGGGTCCGGGCCGGGTGCACCACTGCATGCGCACCATCGGCCAGTGCGAACTGGCGCTGGCACTGGCGACCGAGCGCGCGCTGGAGCGGCGCAGCTTCGGCCACCACCTGGCCGACTACGCCAACGTGCAGGAGTGGATCGCGCTCTCGCGCATCGAGATCGACCAGGCGCGGCTGCTGGTGCTGCGCTGCGCCTGGCTGCTGGACCACCCGGAGCGCTCCGAGCCGGCGGCGCTGCGGGCGCAGGTCGCGGCCATCAAGGTGGTCGCCGCCGGCCTGCAGACCCGCGTGGTCGACCGCGCGATGCAGATCTTCGGCGCCATGGGCCTGTCGCCCGACACGCCGCTGGCGCAGTTCTGGACCTGGGGCCGCGCGCTGCACCTGCTCGATGGCCCGGACGAGGTGCATCTGCGCAGCGTGGCGCGGCACGAGCTGGCGCAGGCGCGCGAGCGTCTGGGGTCTTCTGCCGCTTACTTCACGACGCCGGAGCAGATGCGCACGCCACCGCATCTGAACTGAGGCCCGCACGCTCCGCCGCTGCGCGGGTCGCGCTCTCAGCGATCGATCCCCCCCGGCAGCGACAGATCGCCCGACGCGACCTTGAACACCTGCGCCACACACAGCAGCGGGTTGTGCATGCTGGCGTTGACCCGCAGGGCCGCGGTGACGCCGTCGAACTTGGCCTGCGCGTGGGCCGCCACGTCGTCGAACGGCACCCGCACGCTCACGCGGTCGCCCGCGAAGAGGGGGCTCCAGCCGGGGCTGTCGATCAGCAGCGGCAGGCCGGGCCAGGTCTTGGGCAGGCGCGGTTGGCTGCCCTCGGGAATGTCGACCACCTTCAGCGCGCCTTTGCCACAGGCCTCGTCGGGCTGCAGCACCACCCAGTGCGAGTGCCAGACGCCGCCGTCGTTCTTGAGCTTGCCGTCGCCGTTTTCGTCGAACAGCGGCGTGTCGTCGAAGTCGGGGTGGGCGGTGACGGCGAAGGCCAGGATGCCGGCCTTGGCCTCGAAGCCGACCTCGGCCGGGTCCAGGCTGGTCGGCCAGACATAGGAAAACACCTTGCTGCCGGCGAGCTGGCCGGTCTTGGTCGGGCGCAGGCGGCCGGCCTTGCCCGAGACCTGCATCTGGAACATCAGTTGCTTGCCCTCGGTGGTGATGCGGGTGCGCACGATGTCGAAGGGCGCGTGGACCGCCTTGGCGCGCGCGGTCGCGATGCCGCCAGCCGCGTCCTTCGGCCCTTCAGCCAGGGCGGGGCCTGCCGCCGCGAGAAAGGCCGCCACCAAGGCGGCACGCAGAACGGTCGGTGTGGGAATGGAACGCATAGAGAACTCCTGGGTGGGGTGGCACATAGAACCGCCGTTCAGCGATCCCGGGACGGTCAGTGTTGACCCGACGCGCGCTCTGATGGGATCATTTCGTCCGCCATTCATACCCATTCGTTCAGCCGCCGCATGTCCGACACCCCGCCGCCCATCGACCGCCTGTCCGGCCTGCTGGAGCGTTTCCGTGTCCGCGCCGAGCTGTCGTTCACCGGCACGCTGTGCGGGGTGCAGAGCTTTGCGCCGCCGCCGGGCACGGGCTACCTGCACCTGCTGCGCCGGGGCACGCTCACGGTCACCCACCCGCCGCGCCAGTGCGTGCCGCTGCGCCTGTACATCCACGAGCCCTCGCTGCTGTTCTACCCGCGCGCCATCACCCACCACTTCCACAACCCGCCGGTCGAGGGCTCGGACTTCACCTGCGCCCAGCTGCACTTCGACGGTGGCCAGGAACACCCGCTGGTGCGCACCCTGCCCGGCGTTCTGGTGCTGCCGCTGAGCCAGGTCGAGGGGCTGGGCGCGGCGCTGGACCTGCTGTTCGCCGAGACCGACCGGGTGCGCTGTGGCCACCGCCTGCTGGCCGACCGGCTGTTCGAGGTGGTGCTGATCCAGACCCTGCGCTGGCTGCTCGACCACCCGCACGAGGCCGGCGTGCCGCCGGGCCTGGTCACCGGCCTGTCGGACCCGCAGCTGGCGCGCGCCATCGTCGCTCTGCACGAGGCGCCCGGCCAGCCCTGGAGCGTGGCAGAGCTGGCGGCGGTCGCCGGCCTCTCGCGCACCGGCTTCAGCCAGCGCTTTCGGGATCTGGTGGGCCAGACACCGGCGGATTACCTCGCCGACTGGCGCATCGGCCTGGCCCAGGCCGGTCTGCTGCAGGGCGCCTCCATCAAGCGGCTGGCCAGCGAGCTGGGTTACGCCAACCCCTCGGCCCTGAGCCGCGCGTTCGCCGCCAAGTCCGGGCGCTCACCGCGCGACTGGCTCAAGGCGTCGGCACCACCGCCGGATTGAGCCCCATCGCCTGCGCGGCGATGTCCAGCGAGCGCAGCCGCAGCGCCGGATCGAACACGTCGCTGACCAGCATGAACTCGTCGGCCTGGGTCGCTTCGGCCAGCTGCTGCAGACCGTCGCGCACCGTGTCCGGCCCGCCCACCACGGCGCAGGCCAGGAAGTCGGCGATGGCGGCGCGGGCCTGCGTGTCCAGCCGTTCCATGAAACCCTCGACCGGCGCCGGCAGCTGACCGCGCTGGCCCGTGAGGATGCCCAGCACGCGCTGGTAGGTGCTGCTGGCCAGGTACTCGGCCTCGTCGTCGGTCGGCGCGGCGATCAGCGGCACGCCGACGATGGCGTAGGGCCTGTCCAGCACTTTCGAAGGCTTGAAGTTGGCGCGGTACATGTCCAGCGCCTGCAGCAGGTAGCGCGGCGCGAAGTGCGAGGCAAAGGCGTAGGGCAGGCCGCGTTCGGCCGCCAGCTGGGCCGAGAACAGGCTCGACCCCAGCAGCCAGATCGGCACCTTCGTGCCCGCGCCGGGCATGGCGATCAGGCGCTGGCCGGGCTGGGGGTCGTCGAGCAGACGCTGCAGCTCGGCCACGTCGCGCGGGAAATCGTCTTCGGTCTCGCGGCGGTCGCGGCGCAGCGCGCGCATGGTCAGCGGGTCGGTGCCGGGCGCGCGGCCCAGGCCCAGGTCGATGCGGCCGGGGTGCAGCTCGGCCAGGGTGCCGAAGGCCTCGGCCACCACCAGCGGCGCGTGGTTGGGCAGCATCACGCCACCCGAGCCGACGCGGATGCGCTGCGTGGCGCCCGCGATGTGGCCGACCAGCACGGCCGTGGCCGAGCTGGCGATGCCGCTCATGTTGTGGTGCTCGGCCAGCCAGTAGCGGGTGAAGCCCAGGCGCTCGGCGTGCTGCGCGGTGCGCAAGGCGATGGCCAGGGCGTCGGCCACCGTGCCGCCTTCGCGCACGGCGACCAGGTCGAGCAGGGAGAGCCGGATGTCGGTCAGGTTTTTCATGCGCCCGATTGTGGTCCGGTGCCCGCACCGGCGCTGTCACCGGCGCCAAACCCTGACGCAACGCAAGCCTTGTCCCGCCGCTGGTGGTCAAGCGGGCGCACCCGGCGTAGGCTCTGGCCACTGTCCCCTGCTTCACCGTTCCCATCCACCCGACCATGACCACCACCCTCTTCGACCCCGTCACCGCCGGTGACCTGCACCTGGCCAACCGCATCGTCATGGCGCCGCTGACGCGCAACCGCGCGCCCGACGCCATCCCCACACCGCTGATGGCCGAGTACTACGCCCAGCGCGCCAGCGCCGGCCTGCTGATCACCGAAGCCACCGCCATCTGCCACGAAGGCCAGGGTTACGCCGACGTGCCGGGCCTGTACGGCACCGAGCAGCTGGACGGCTGGAAGCGCGTGACCCGCGCCGTGCACGAGGCCGGCGGCAAGATCGTCTGCCAGCTCTGGCACGTGGGCCGCGTCTCGCACCTGGAACTGCAGCCGCACTTCCAGAAGCCGGTGGCGCCCTCGGCCATCCGCGCCCACACCAAGACCGTGCTGATCAAGAACGGCGTGCCGACCTTCGTCGACACCTCCGAGCCGCGCGCGCTGGACGCCGAAGAGATCCCGGGCATCGTGATGACCTACCGCCACGCGGCCATGAACGCCATCAGCGCCGGCTTTGACGGGGTCGAGATCCACGCCGCCAACGGCTACCTGATCGACCAGTTCCTCAAGACCGGCGCCAACCACCGCAAGGACGACTACGGCGGCAGCATCGCCAACCGCGCGCGCCTGCTGCTGGAAGTGGTGGCCGCGGTGACCGACGCCATCGGTGGCGGCCGCACCGGCATCCGCCTCTCGCCGGTGACCCCGGCCAACGACATTGTCGACGCCGACCCGCAGCCGCTGTTCGAGCACGTGGCGCGCCAGCTCGGCCCGCTGGGCCTGGCCTATGTGCACGTGATCGAAGGCTCGACCGGCGGCCCGCGCACACTGCCCGATCGGCCGTTCGACTACGCCGCATTCAAGACCGCCTACCGCAGTGCGGGCGGCACCGGCGCCTGGATGGTCAACAACGGCTACGACCTGCCGCTGGCCCAGCAGGCGCTGGCCGACGGCGCCGACCTCGTGGCCTTCGGCAAGGCCTACATCGCCAACCCCGACCTGGTGGCCCGCCTGCGCCGCGGCGGCCCCTTCAACCCGCCGGACAAGATGACCTTCTACGGCGGCGCTGAAAAGGGCTACACCGACTACCCGTTCCTGGAGGCTTGAGCCCCCACGCTCCGCCGCTGCGCGGGTCGCTGCCCCCCAGGGGGGCTGGGCCTGCCTTGGGGCGGCCCGGCGGCTGGCCCGTCTGAGCCCCCACGCTCCACCGCTGCACGGGTCGCTGCCCCCCGCGGGGGCTGGGCCAGCCTTGGGACGGCGGCCCGGCGGCTGGCCCGTCTGAGCCCCCACGCTCCACCGCTGCGCGGGTCGCTACCCCCGCGGGGGCTGGGCCTGCCTTGGGGCGGCCCGGCGGCTGGCCCGTCTGAGCCCCGCGCCCCACCACTGCGCCCGCCTATGATGCGCGCACCATGCCCTCCCCCGAACTGGTCGCCGCCCTCTACCCCTGGCTCCTGCCGCTGCACATCACGCTGGTGACGCTGAGCGTGTCGCTGTTCGCCGCGCGCGGCCTGGGCGTGCTCGCCGGGCAGGCCTGGCCCATGCGCGACTGGGCGCGTGGCCTGGCCCCGGTCATCGACTCGCTGCTGCTGCTGGCCGGCGGCACGCTGTGGTGGCTGCTGCAGCTCAACCCCACGCAGCAGCACTGGCTGCTGGCCAAGCTGGTGCTGCTGATCGTCTACATCGTGCTGGGTACCCTGGCGCTGAAGCGGGCCCCCACGCGCGGCGCCCGGGCGGCCTGCTATGTCGCCGCGCTCGCGGTCGTGGGGTTCATGGTGGGCATCGCGCTGGCCCACCACCCGCTGGGCTGGTTCGCACCATGAGCGCCCCGACGGTCCATCACTCGCGCCTGGTGCGCGGCCTGCTCTGGCTCGCGGGCTCGGTCTCGCTGGTTCTGGGCCTGATCGGCGTCGTGGTGCCGGGTCTGCCGACCACGCCCTTCGTGCTGCTGGCCGCGGCCTGTTACGCCAAGGCCTCCCCGCGCCTGCACGCCTGGCTGCTGAACCACCGGCTCACCGGGCCGCTGCTGCGCGACTGGGAAGCCAACCGCAGCCTCACGCGGCGCACCAAGCTGATCTCGGTCGGCTCGATGCTGGTGATGGTGAGCTTCTCGATCTGGAGCTTCCGCCACCGCTGGATCGCGCAGGCGGTGCTGGTGGCGCTGGGCGCCATCGGCGCCTGGGTGGTGCTGCGCATTCCGACGCGCAAGCCCTGAAGAAAGCGCGTCACGCAGCCGCGGCGGCGGCGCGCGTGCGCCGGCGCGGCTTGCCGGTCTGCATGGCGGCACAGAGGTTGTAGAACTCCTGCGCCGCCGGTGTCAGCACCGTCGAGCGGCGCTTGATCAGCCCCACCATGCGTTTGACCACCGGGTCCACCAGCGGCACGCTGGCCAGCAGCGGGTGGTCTTTCGCCGGCATCGCCATCGAGGGCACCACCGCCACGCCCAGCCCCGCCTCCACCAGGCCGATCATGGTCGTGCCGTGCCGTGTTTCGTACAGGCTGTGCGGCTGCTCGGCCATGCCGGCCAGCGCCTGGTCGAGCAGCAGGCGGTTGCCCGAGACCTTGTCGGCGGCGATGTAGTCGTACTGCGCGAGTTCGGCCCAGCGCACCTGTCGCTTCTTCGCCAGCGGGTGGTCGCGCCGGCAGGCCGCCACGAAGTGTTCTTCCACCAGCGGCTTGAACTCCACATCGCCCTCCTGCGAGCCGACGAAATTCAGACCGAAGTCGGCCTCGCCGCGCGCCACCGCCAGCAACACCGCGTTGGCGCTCTCGTCGATGATCTTCACGCGCACGCGCGGGTAGCGCTCGTGGTAACGCGCGATCACACTGGAGAGGAAGTAGTTCACCGCCGAGGGCACGGCCGCGATGGTGACCTCGCCCATGCGCGTGGCCGCCACGCCGCGGATGCCCAGCAGGGTGGTGTCCAGCGCATCGAGGATCTGGCGCAGCTGGCGGTCAAAATCGCGCCCCACCACGGTGAGGCTGACGCGGCGCGTGCTGCGTTCGAGCAGCCGCACGCCCAGCGCCTGCTCCAGCTTGTCGATGCGCCGGCTGAACGCCGGCTGCGAGATGTGCACCGACTCCGCGGCCTTGCGGAAGTTGCCCAGTTCGGCCACGGCACGGAAGGCGAACAGGTCGTTGAGATCGAAGTGTGCGGACATGGGTGGCGGGGATGACGGGGGGTTTTGATTGATGCATATTGTGGATCAATCGATCTCAACTATGCAATTCACAGATATCTGTGGGCGCCGGATGATGCGCCCACTTTCAACCGACGGAGACAAATTCATGAAATCCACCCTCACCGCGATCGCCCTGGCCCTGACCGCCCTCACCGGCGCTGCGCAAGGCTTTCCCAGCAAGACCGTGACCATCGTCGTGCCCACCGCCGCTGGTGGCGGCAACGACCTGATGGCCCGCACCATCGCCCAAAAGCTCGGTGGCCTGCTGGGCCAGAGCGTGATCGTGGAGAACAAGGCCGGCGCCAACGGCGCCATCGCCAGCGAGTACGTGGCCCGGGCCACGCCCGACGGCCACACGCTGATGCTGGGCTACATCGCCACCCACGCCATGAACCCCGCGCTGCAGAAGCTGCGCTACGACCCGGTGACCGATTTCGAACCGGTGGCCATGGTGGGCTACTCGGGTGTCGTGATGGTGGCCAACGCCGCCACGCCCGTGAAAGACATCAAGGACCTGGTCGCCCAGCTCAAGGCCAAGCCCGAGCGTTACGTGTACGCCACCGCCGGCAACGGCACGGCGCCGCACTTCGCGGGCGAACTGTTCAAGCTCAACGCGGGCGTGGAGATGATCGGCGTGCCCTACAAGGGCGCTTCGCCCGCCATCAACGACACCCTGGGCGGCCAGACCCAGTTCATGTTCCCCAGCCTGTTCACGGCGCTGCCCCATGTCAAGGGCGGCAAGCTCAAGGCGCTGGCCATCGCCGGCCCCAAGCGCTCGCCGCTGCTGCCCGATGTGCCGACCATGAAGGAGGCCGGCGTGGACGGGGTCGAAGTGCAACAGTGGTACGCCATCTTCGCGCCGGCCAAGACCCCGAAGGACGTGGTCGCCAAGCTCAACAAGTCCATCAACGAGGTGCTGTCCGACAAGGACGTTATCAAGCGCATGGAAGACCACGGCGCCGACGTCGAGACCAGCACGCCCGAGCAGCTCGGCAGCCTGGTGAAGTCGGAGCTGGCGAAGTGGAAGGCCGTCGTGCTCAAGGCCAAGCTGACCGCGAACTGAACACGCCACACGCAGCCCCCGCGGGCCGCCCCTGACCGGCGCGCCTGCGCCCTCCCTTTGAACACGACCGCCGTGGTCGTTCGACCGATCACCGGGCCAGGGTCGGCGCGCCCCGAAGCGCGCCCACACCCGCCCGAAACCTGAACCCCCTGGAGACAACCGACATGCAAAAACACACCTTCGCCCTGGCCACCGTGGCCGCCCTGTCCCTGGCCTCTGCGGCCCATGCCCAGTCCGCTGTGCAGCTCTACGGCGTGGTCGACCTCTCGCTGGCCAAAGTCAGCGGGAAGTCGCTCAAACTGGGCGGCGCGGCCCCGCTCACCAACGGCAGCAGCCGCATCGGCTACCGCGGCACCGAGGACCTGGGCGGCGGCATGAAGGCCTCGTTCAACCTGGAAGCCCAGATCGACCCGACCTCGGGCGCCACCCAGACCGCCATGTTTTCGCGCGCCGCCAACCTGTCGCTGAGCGGCGGCTTTGGCGCCGTGAAGCTGGGCCGCACGCTCACGCCCAGCTACGGCGGGTTCAGGGCCTGGGACCTGTCCGGCGCCGCCAACTACAACGTCGTGAGCAGCCAGTTCAAGTTCGCCGGACTGGATTCGCGCAACAGCAGCGAGATCAGCTACAGCTCCCCCAGTTTCAACGGACTGAGCTTCTCCCTCGGGCACATCCTCAAGGCCGACAACAAGGGCGTGGCCAAGAACGACCTGAACGTGATCTACAAGAGCGGCAACCTGTCGGCGGGCCTGTCCTACAACCACCTCAGCGGCGGCAGCAGCAACCAGGCCCTGGGCGCGAGCTACCAGTTCGGGGGCGTGCGGGTGGCCGCCAGTCTGCACGACGTGGTGAGCGCCGGCAAAGGCAAGGGCTTCACGCTGGGCGCCTCGACCCAGGTGGGCCCGGTTGCACTGCTGATCGACTGGGCGCGCGACACCGAGGCACACGATTCCGACCTGCTGCTGGATGCGCGCTACCCCCTGTCCAAGCGGACCATGGTGTACGCCGCGCACATCCGCAACGGCAAGGGCAAGGCGGCCACGGACGTCAACTCGACCGTGCTCGGCATCCGTCACAACTTCTGATCGGTAACCCATGGCCGCCATGAACTACGCCATCCCCTGTGTGCTCATGCGGGCCGGTACGTCGCGCGGCCCCTTCTTCCTGCGCGACTGGTTGCCCGAAGGCGACGAGGCGCGCGACCAGGCCCTCATCGGCGCCATCGGCGCCTCCGACCCGCTGCAGCTCGACGGCCTGGGCGGCGGCAGCACGCTCAACAGCAAGGTCGCCATCGTCTCGCGCTCCAGCGTGCCCGGCTGCGACCTCGACTACCTGTTCGCCCAGGTCGGCGTCGGCCACCGCTCGGTCGACACGCGGCCCAACTGCGGCAACATGCTCTCGGGCGTGGCGCCGTTTGCCATCGAGCAGGGGCTGATCGCGGCGCAGGACGGCACCACCACGGTCCGCATCCACAACGTCAACACCGGGGCCCAGATCGAGGCCACGGTCTGCACGCCGGGCGGCAAGGTGAGCTACGACGGCGACGCGCGCATCGACGGCGTGGCCGGCACGGCGGCGCCGATCCTGCTGAACTTCCTGGACGCCTGGGGCGCGGTCACCGGCCAGGTGTTCCCCACCGGCCAGCGCATCGACCTGATCGACGGGCTGGAGGTGACCTGCATCGACGCGGCCATGCCGCTGATGATGCTGCGCGCCGCCGACCTCGGCCTCACGGGCCGCGAGCGCCCGGCCGAGCTGGACGCCAACACCGCGCTGCTGGCGCGCATCGAGGCGCTGCGGCTCGAAGCCGGCCGGCGCATGGGCCTGGGCGATGTGTCGGCCAGCGTGATCCCCAAGCCGGTGCTGGTCAGCGCAGGCGACACGCCCGACAGCATCACCTCGCGCTACTTCACGCCGCACAAGTGCCACGCTTCGCACGCGGTCACCGGCGCCATCGGCGTGGCCACAGCCTTCGCTCTGCCGGGCACCGTCGCCAGCGGCGGCGCACGCGCGGCCGGGCGCCATGCGCTGGTGGTGCTGCACCCAGCTGGTCAGATCGACGTGGCGGTGGACCTGGAAGGCGAGGGCGACGCGATCGCCATCAAGAGCGCGGCCCTGGTGCGCACTGCGCGCAAGATCATGCAGGGCATGCTGCACCTGCCGGGTTATGTGTTCCCGCCCGCTGTGCCGGTGCCGGAAGCGTCACCAGGTGCCGCGCCCAGCGCCGTGCGCAACTTCCCGCAGCGCGAGCTGCACATCATCGTGCCCACCAGCGCCGGTGGTGGCAACGACACCATGGCCCGCACGCTCACGCGCAAGCTCGGCCCCCTGCTGGGCCAGCCGGTGGTGGTGGACAACCGGGCCGGCGCCAACGGCAGCATCGCCAGCGAGTACGTGGCCGCGGCGCAGCCCGACGGCCACACCCTGCTGTTCGGCTACATCGCGACGCACGGCATCAACCCGGCGCTGCAGAAGCTGCGCTACGACCCGGTGGCCGACTTCTCGCCGGTGGGCCTGATCGGCTATTCGCCCACGCTGCTGGTGGTGCCGGCGTCACTGCCGGTCAACAACGTGTCCGAGCTGGTGCGGCTGTTGCGCGACGCGCCGGCGCCGCTGGCCTACGCCTCGGCGGGCGACGGCACGGTGCCGCAGCTGGCGGCCGAGCTGTTCCAGCTGCAGACCGGCACGCGCCTGACCCGCGCCGATTTCTCCGGCGCCGGGCCAGCGATTGCCGACGTGGCCAACGGTCTGGTGCAGCTGATGTTCCCGAGCCTGTTCACCGCCCTGCCGTACCTGCGCAGCCAGCGGCTGAAGGCGCTGGCTGTGGCCGGCACCGAACGGCTGGCGGCCTGCCCGGATGTGCCGACGCTGCAGGAGGCGGGCGTGCCGGGCCTGGCGATGACGCAGTGGTACGCGCTGTTCGCGCCGGCCAAGACGCCGCACGCGGTGACGCGCCAGCTCAACGCCGCCCTGAACACGGTGCTGAACGATCCGGAGGTGGCCGCGCGCATGCAGGCCGACGGAGCGCAGGTGCAGACCTCAACCCCGGGCGAGCTGCACGACCTGCTGCTCGCCGAAGGCGAGCGCTGGCAGGACGTGGTGCGTCAGACCGGCCTGCGGCTGAACATGGCCACCGACTGAACCCGGTCGGTCGGTCGGTCGGTCAGGCGGCGCGGCGCGCCAGCACCTCAAACGCCGGCAGCGTCTTGCCTTCCAGCACTTCGAGGAAGGCGCCGCCGCCGGTGGAGATGTAGCCCACCTGCTTCTCGATGCCGTACTTGGCGATCGCAGCCAGCGTGTCGCCACCACCGGCGATGCTGAAGGCGCTGCTCTCGGCAATCGCCTGCGCGATCACCTTGGTGCCGTTCTCGAAGGCCGCGAACTCGAACACGCCCACCGGGCCGTTCCAGACGATGGTGCCGGCCTGCTTCAACTGCGCGGCCAGCTTCGCGGCCGTCTTGGGGCCGATGTCCAGGATCAGGTCGTCGTCGGCCACGTCGGTGGCGGCTTTCACCGTCGCTTCGGCGTCCGGGCTGAAGGCCTTGGCGCAGACCACGTCTTCGGGGATCGGCACCTCGGCGCCGCGCGCTTTCATGGCCGCGATCACCGCCGTGGCTTCGCCCAGCAGGTCGGGTTCGGCCAGGCTCTTGCCGATCTTCAGGCCCGCGGCGAGCATGAAGGTGTTGGCGATGCCGCCGCCGACGATCAGGCCGTCGACGTTCTTGGCCAGGGCCTGCAGGATGGTGAGCTTGGTGCTGACCTTGCTGCCGGCGACGATGGCGATCAGCGGGCGCTTCGGGTTGGCGAGCGCTTTGCCGATCGCGTCCATCTCGGCCGCCAGCAGCGGGCCGGCGCAGGCGATGGGAGCGGTCTCGGCGATGCCGTAGGTGCTGCCTTCGGCGCGGTGCGCGGTGCCGAAGGCGTCGTGCACGAAGATGTCGCACAGCTGGCCCAGTTTGGCCGCCAGTTCGGGCTTGTTCTTCTTCTCGCCCACGTTCAGGCGGCAGTTCTCCAGCATGACCAGTTCACCGGGCGCGACGGCGAAGTCGCCATCGACCCAGTTGGCCACCACCGGGATGCTGCGGCCCATGAGTTCACCCATGCGCGCGGCCACGGGTGCCAGGGAGTCTTCGGGTTTGAACGCGCCTTCGGTGGGGCGGCCCAGGTGGCTGGTGACCATCACCGCGGCACCGGCGTCCAGCGCCATCTGGATGGCCGGGATGCTGGCGCGGATGCGCGTGTCTTCGGTGATCTCGCCCGCATCGTTCTGCGGCACGTTCAGGTCGGCACGGATGAAGACGCGTTGGCCCTTGGCTTTGCCTTGGGCGCAGAGATCGGAGAAGCGGATGAATTGCATGGCGGTTTCCGGTGGCGGTGGACAAGGGCCTGGCAGCGCGAGCCGCCAGAGCCGAACCGGAAGATTGTAGGGAAGGCCGAACGCCCCGCCCCGGCGACCGCAGCGCGCCGGTCAGCGCGGCAAGGGTCCCGCCACCAGCACCCAGTCGCCCCCGCGCAGGGCCATGGACCGGCAGGCCAGCTGGCTGCACAGGTAACCCACACCCACGCCGGCCAGCACGTCCAGCGGAAAGTGCAGGCCCAGGGCCACACGGCTCCAGCCCACGAGCGCGGCCAGCCCCAGCGGGACCCAGCGCCCCGGCCGGCCGCGCAGCCGCCGCCACAGCGCAAAGCCCATGGCAAATGCGGCACTGGCGTGGCTGCTGGGAAAACTCGGGGTGGCTTTGTGTTCCAGCCACTGGACCCCCAGCCCCAGGGCGAAGGGGCGCGGCATGGGCCACAGGGCGGACAGCCCGCGCGAGACCAGCCAGGCCAGCAGCATGGCCAGCAGCGCCACGGTCATGGCGCGCCGCACGCCCGGCTCGCGCAGGCAGAGCGCCGCACAGACACCCACCAGCGCCGCCGACGGCAACACGGTGGACGAGATGCGCGCCAGCCACAGCAGCAGGGTGTGTGGCTGCGGGCCGAGGTTGATCCAGTGAAAGAGTGGGAGGTTCAGGTCGGGCATCGTGCCGGCATGCTGGGGCCGGCAGATGATCCCCAGCTTATGTGGCACCCCGGTGAAAACCCGGGCCACCCGTTCGGGCTGCGGCTCAAAGCGTGCACATCACAACGTCGGCCTTGCCGACCCCGCATTCGGGGCAGCGCCAGTCCTCGGGCACGTCGGCCCAGCGGGTGCCGGGCGCGATCCCGCTGTCGGGGTCGCCCTGGGCTTCGTCGTAGATGAATCCGCACACCACGCACATCCAGGTGTTCATGAGCTTCTCTCCTGTGTTTGACATGGAAGCTCAGTCGTCGTCGTGGTCGCCGCCCTGGACCAGCGCGCTGCTGGTGCCCAGCCCGGGCACCAGCCCGCGCGGCGAGTCCTGCCATTGCCAGGCGCCGAAGGCCAGCACCGCCAGCAGCACGGCCACCGCCAGCCACACGCGGTTGTGCCGCACCGGGCTGGGTCCGCCGCCGGGCAGGCGTCCGGTGAGCATGGGCAGGGCCAGGTTCTGGCGCCGCAGCACGCTCAGCAGGGCGATCAGGCCCAGGTGCGCCAGCACCACGGCCAGGAAGGCGTTGCCGAACAGCTCGTGCGCCTCCTCCAGCCAGTCGCCGCCGAGCACATCGCCCCAGTCGTTGTAGGTCGCGTAGCCGCTGAGGGTGAGCGGCAGCACCAGGGCCAGCATCAGCACGATGGCCAGGGCCATGGCCAGGTGCTGGCCCTGGCGCCAGTTGACAGTGGCCCCCGCCTTGAGCGAACGCAGCCAGGCCGGCGCGCAGCCGAGCTTGCGCCAGAGCAGGCCCAGCCCGGCCTGGCGCGGGCCGAGCAGCCCGTAGAGCAGGCGAAACACCAGCAAGCCGGCGAAGCTGTAGCCCAGCGTGACGTGCAGCAGGCGCCAGTGTTCGCTTTCGGCGGTCAGGTAGGCCCCCACGAAGCTGAGGGCGAACAGCCAGTGGAACATACGCGTGGGCGCATCGGTGACGAGGCGGCTCGGCGCCGGCACGGTGGCGGCGCCCGGGGCGCGGGGATCGAAGGACGGTGCGGTCTGCATGGTGGGGTCTTCGGATCAGTCGCGCCAGGCCCAGCGCTGGCGCAGCGTCATGCCGGCGGGCATGCGCAGGTGGTCGTCGTCGAACTGGCCCTTGTCTGCGCCGGTGTGGCAGGCGGCGCAGTTGGCCGCGCTCTTGACGCTGGGCAGCTTCCAGACGGAGGGCTCGACCTCGTCGTGTTTGCGCACGAACCAGGCGGCGCGGGTGATGCGGTCCTGCGGCGGCTCTTCGGCCACGCGCTTGGTGGTGCCGGCGTGGGCCTGCAGCCAGCCGCCGATGTGCTTGACGGTGGCCGCGTCGAGCGAGGCATCGGTGCCGTAGTGCTGGTCCAGCCCGGTCATGATGCGTTGCCACGAGCGCGCCGGCAGCAGGCTGGGCGGGTAGGCGGTGTGGCAGGCCGCGCATTCGGCCGTGTAGGCCGACGGCACCACGGCGGGCATGGCGCGACCACCGTCGGCCAGGGCGTTGCCCAGGGTGACGAGGCCGGCCGCGAGCAGCACAAGACGAGGGAGGAGGCGGGGGATCAGGGGGGTGTTCATGGCGGGTATCTCCAGGTTCACTTCAGGCTGCTCAGGTAGGCCAGCACGTCGGCCTTTTCACCGGCGCTGCATTCGCGGGCCAGCACGTCCTTGCAATTGCGGCGGAACCACTTGTCGACCTTGGCGGTGTCGGCAAAGGCCTTGGGGTTGAAAGCCGGCGCCAGCGGGGCGATGGGCTTGCCGGTGCTGGCGTGTTTGCCTTCGGCGGTGGGCGGCGTGCCGTGGCACGAGGCGCACGACCATTCACCTCCGTGCCGGGTGGTGAAGAGAGTCTGGCCGCGCGCGGCGTTGCCGGGCGTGCCGGCCTGGGTGCTCCAGTGCGCCAGCTGCTGGGCGGGGGTGGTGTCGCCGGCGTGGGCGGCGCCCGTCCCCCCGGTCGACAGGGCCAGGGCGATGAACAGGACAGAGAAAAAGCTTTTCATGGTTTGACTGGCTCCGTGCGGGATGGGTGGGGATACGGCATGGACGCAGTGTGTGAACCCGCGCTTGAACCGAAGCTGAAGCGCACGTTCATCGGGCGTTCAGCTTCGGCCCGGACAATCGCGGGCCATGAAGTCCCTTCGCCTCTCTGTGCTGTGGCTGGCCGCTGTGCTGGCGCTGGCGCCGGCACACGCCGACAGCGACCACGACCGCGCCCGCGCCGCCGTGCAGGCCGGCCAGGTGCTGCCGCTCAAGACCGTGCTGGAACGGCTGGAACGCGACCACCCCGGCCAGGTGCTGGAGGTGGAGCTGGAGCAGGAGGACGGGCGCTGGGTCTACGAGGTCCGGCTGCTGCAGGCCGGTGGCCGGCTGCTCAAGCTCGAACTCGACGCCGCCAGCGGCGACGTGCTCAAGCGCCGCGAACGCGGACCACGGCACTGATACGCTGCTCCCCATGCGCATCCTGCTGGTCGAAGACGAACCCACCCTGCGCGCGCAGCTGCGCACCGCCCTGACCGAGGCCGGCTACGCGGTGGACGAGGCCGACAACGGCCGCGACGCGCACTTTCTGGGCGACACCGAAGCGTTCGACGCGGTGGTGCTCGACCTCGGTCTGCCGGTGCTCGATGGCCTGTCGGTGCTCAAGCGCTGGCGCGATGCCGGGCGCGCGATGCCGGTGCTGATCCTGACCGCGCGCGACAACTGGAGCGAGAAGGTGGCCGGCATCGACGCCGGCGCCGACGACTACCTGACCAAACCCTTCCACATGGAAGAGCTGCTGGCGCGCATGCGCGGCCTGATCCGCCGCGCCAACGGGCAGGCCTCGCCGGTGCTGCAGTGCGGCGCGCTGGCGCTGGACACGCGCAGCGGCCGCGTCACCCTGGCCGGCCAGCCGGTCACGCTGACCAGCCACGAATTCAAGGTGCTGGACTACCTGATGCACCGCCCCGGCGCGGTGGTCTCGCGCACCGAGCTGACCGAACACATCTACGCGCAGGACTTCGACCGCGACTCCAACACCATCGAGGTGTTCGTGGGCCGGCTGCGCAAGAAGCTGCCCGCGGACCTGATCGAAACCGTGCGCGGCCTGGGCTACCGGCTGGTGGCGCCATGACAGCGCCGCCAGGCGCCGCGGAGGCACCAGCGCCCACCGGCTGGCGCTGGCCGGGTTCGCTGCGCCTGCGGCTGCTGGGCGCCACCCTGGTCACGCTGGCGCTGGCGCTGACGGGCGCGCACGGCTGGCTCAGCGGCCTGTTCCGCGACCACGTGCTGCGCCAGTTCGACGCCACCCTGGTGCTGCAGCTGGACCAGCTGACCGCGCGGCTGGAGTTCGACGCCCGGGGCCAGCCGCTGATCGACCCGCGCCGCCTGTCCGACCCGCGGCTGGACAAGCCCTATTCGGGCCTGTACTGGCAGCTCGACCAGGTCAGCACCGATGGGCAGACCCGCCGCGGCGTGCTGCGCTCGCGCTCGCTGTGGGACGCGCAGCTGGCGCTGGCGCCCGACCCGCTGGCCGACGGCGGCCTGCACACGCACGACGGCACCGGCCCGCAAGGCGACGCGCTGCGCATCGTCGAACGGTCGCTGCAGGTGCCCGAACAGCCGCAGGCGCGCTGGCGCCTGATGGTGGCGGCCGACACGCGCGCGGCCCTGGCCGCCGCGGACGATTTCAACGGCGTGCTGGCCGGGTCGCTCGCCGGCCTGGGCGCGCTGCTGGCACTGGCCGCGCTGGCGCAAGTGGCGGTGGGCCTGTCGCCCCTGCAGGGCATGCAGCGCGCGCTGCAGCAGGTGCGCGAGGGCCGCACGGCCCGGCTGCAGGGCCGCTTCCCGGCCGAGGTGCAGCCGCTGATCGACGACTTCAACGGCGTGCTCGACCGCAACGCCGAGGGGGTGGCGCGCGCGCGCACGCAGGCGGGCAACCTGGCGCACGCGCTCAAGACGCCGCTGGCCGTGCTGGGCAACGCCGCTGCCCAAGCGCCGCACAGCGACCTGGCGCCGCTGGTGGCCGAGCAGGTGCAGGTGGCGCAGCGCCACATCCACTGGCACCTGGCGCGCGCCCGCGTGGCCGCCTCGCAGGGCCTGCCCGGTCAGCGCACGCCGCTGGCGCCCTTGCTGGCGGGTCTGCTGCGGGTGATGGGCAAGCTGCACGCCGGGCGGGGGCTGGATCTGTCGGCCGGTGAACTGCCCGCCGACGCCGCCTTTGCCGGCGAAGAACAGGACCTGCAGGAGATGCTGGGCAACCTGCTGGACAACGCCTGCCGATGCGCCCGCCGCGCGGTGCGCGTGAGCACGCAGCACGAGGGCCGGCAGCTGCACATCACGGTGGACGACGACGGCCCCGGCATCGCGCCCGAACAGCGCGCCGCGGTCTTGCAGCGCGGTGTGCGGCTGGACGAGTCCACGCCCGGCAGCGGGCTGGGCCTGGCCATCGTGGTCGAACTCGCGCAGCTCTACGGCGGCGCGCTCACGCTGGACACCAGCGACACCGGCGGCCTGCGCGCCCGTCTGTCGCTGCCGGCCGCGGCCTGAAGCTCAGCGCCGGTTCAGCGCCCGGCGCAGGGCGCGTACAGGTCCAGCGCCGGGTCGCGCACGGCGGTCTTCACGTCCATCAGCCCCAGCACCGAATGGAACACGTGGTCGTGTGACAGCGGGGTGCCGGCCTGCTTGCGCAGGCAGTCGGCCTGGACGCCGCTGCGCTGCTGCAGCCCGGCCGACAGCCAGGTGACCATGGGCACGCGGGTCTGCTGTTCGGGCGCAAACGCATAGGGCACGCCGTGCAGGTACAGGCCCTTCTCGCCCAGCGATTCGCCGTGGTCCGAGAAGTACAGCAGGCCGGTGTCGTAGGTGCCCTGGTCGGCCTGGTTCTGCAGCCACTGCAGGGTCTGGCCCAGGAAGTGGTCGGTGTAGGCGATGGTGTTGTCGTAGGCGTTGACCAGCTGCTCCGGCGGGCATTCGGACAGGGTGTTGCTGGTGCACTCGGGCATGAAGGCCTTGCGCGCGGCCGGCGTGCGCTTGGAATAGGCCGGGCCGTGGCTGCCCATCTGGTGCATGACCACCACCACGCCGCGGGCGCGGCGCTGCGGGTCGAGCGCGGCGATGCGCTCGTCCAAGCCGTGCAGCATGGCTTCGTCGAAACATTCGCCGCCTTCGCACAGTGCGGGCAGGGTCAGGTCGCGCGTGCTGGCGTTGGGCACGCGGTCGCACACGCCCTTGCAGCCCGACTGGTTGTCCAGCCACAGCACGGCCAGGCCGGCGCGTTGCAGCACGTCCAGCAGGTTCTGGTGTTCGGCGGTCTGGTCGCCGCCCTGTTCGCGCGTGAGCGGCGAGAAGATGCAGGGCACCGAGACCTGGGTGTTGGTGCCGCAGGAGCGCACGTCGGGGAAGTTGACCAGCCCCCTGGCCTGCCACTGCGCCAGCGCCGGCGTGTTCGCGCGGGCGTAGCCGTTGAGGCCCCAGTTCTGCGCGCGGGCGGTTTCACCCACCACCACCACCAGCAGCGGCGGGCGCTTCTGCTGCGCGTAGCGGGCGCCCAGCTGCGCGTCTTCGCCCACCGGTTGCAGGGCGCGGACCTGCTTGGGCAGCTGGTCGGCAGCCAGGCGGGTGGCGGCGTACACGCTGTTGAGCGGGTTGATCATGTAGCGCAGCGGCTTGTGGTTGCGCATCAGCGAGGCCAGGCCCTGGTAACCCGCCAGCACAACACCCACCAGCAGCAGCAGGGCCACGCAGGCGCCCAGCAGGTTGCGGCCGGTCTGCGGCAGCCAGCGCCCCCAGGCCAGCGGGCGGCGCCAGAGCCACCACAGCGGCGGGCCGGCCACCAGCAGCACCGTGCCCAGCAGGCGCGGCGAAAGCAGGTCGCGCACCTCGCGCGCATCGGTCTGGGCGACGTTGGCCAGCATGGTGGGGTCGATCACCACGCCGTACTGCCACATGAAGTAGGTGTTGAAGGCCGAGACCAGCACCAGCACCGTGACCAGCGGCCGGAACACGCGCGGCCAGGCCAGCAGCGACAGCAGCGCCGCGGTGGCCCCCAGCACCAGCCCGCCCATGACCAGCAGCAACAGCACCCGCTGCGCGGGCTGTCCGTCCAGCGCGGCGACGCGCTGCCACAGCGGCAGGTTGCCCACGACGGTCAGCCACAGGGCGATCCACCAGACGCCGTGCACCGGCCGGCGGCCCGTGATCATCAAGGCGTTGACCGGGGTGCGGGACGTGCTGCGATGTGCGTTCAGAGAGGACATGAAAAGTCTGGGTCGGTGGCCAACACGGCGCCGGTCGGCGGCGTGGCGGAGCGATGGAAAACGAAGGCAAGCGCGGCGGGATCAGTCGCTCCAGCGCAGGGTGAAACGGGTGGTCATGGGCGGCCGTCCGGTGTCGCGCACCAGCTGGCCGCCCATCTGTTCGGCCATGCGTTCGACCAGGCGCAGGCCCAGGCCCAGGCCGTGGGTGGGGGCGGCGCGGACGGCCGGCGCATCGGCGCGCTGGCCGTCGTCGCTGACGGACACCCCGCAAGCGCGCGCATCTTGCCAGACCTCCACGGCCACCTGGGTGCCGGGCGGGGTGTGGCGCAGCGCGTTGGCGATCAGGTTGCGCAGCGCCAGCTCCAGCAGCATGGGGCTCACGCGCACCGTGACCGGCGCCTCGGGCTGCACCAGCGAGAGTTCATGCCCGCTGTCATGGGCCTGCTGCGCGTGCGCCGCGATCAGCTCGGCCGCCACCGGGCCCAGCGCCGTGACCACCGGCACGCTGTCGCCGCCGTTGCGCTGGGCCCGGGCCAGGTCCAGCAGCTGCGCCAGGATGCGCCCGGCCCGCAGCGACTCCTGTTCCAGTCGCTGCAGGTGCTCGGGGGTCGGCTCGGCCTGTGCGGCGCGGGCCTGCAGGGCGATGGCCGACAGCGGCGTGCGCAGTTCGTGCGCCACGTCGGATGCGAACTCGCGCTCGCGCTGGGCGCGCGTCTGCAGCGTGTCCACCAGGGTGTTGATGGCGGTGACGGTGCTGGAGAACTCGCGAAAGCGCTGCCGGTCGTCCAGCCGCTGGCCATGGGCCGTGTCCAGCGCCGCCACCTCGCGCGAGAGGCGCTCGAGCGGGCGCAGGCCGCGGCGGATGGCCCACCACAGCACCAGCGCGATCAGCGGCAGCACCAGCAGCGCAGGCCGCGCCACGTGTTCGGCCACGTCGCGGCCCAGGTCGTAGCGCTGCGCCATGTCCATCAGCACGGCCACGCGCCGGGTCTGGCCGCCGCTGCGGCGTTCGCCCACATACATGCGCCAGTCGCTGCGGCCCTGGGGGCCCTGGTAGACCTGCTCCGTCAGGCCCGGCGGGGGCACCGAGGCAAAGCCCAGGCCCGCGGCCATGCCGTGCGTGTCGGTGACCAGGCGATCGTCCACCCACTGCAGGACGGCCAGGTCCTGCACGTAGGGCTTCACCCGCTGCCGGTTCAGCGGCTCGGGCGGCGCCGGCATGGCACCGGGGTCGGCCGCCAGCCACAGGCGCGAGACGGCCATCAGCTGCCCGTCGGTGATCTCTTCGGCCTCGTGGTGACCGACGTACCAGGCCACGGCCACCAGGGTCAGCCAGACCACCAGCAGGGCGCCCAGCGTCCAGTTCCAGAGGTGGCGCCAGAGCTCGCGCTGGGCGCGCACCAGCGGGATGGGCGATGGGCTCACGGACCGCCCCTCCGTGCGGCGCACTGCGGGGCCGAGCGCCTACGGGGCGGCCGTGCGGCGCTCACGTGCGGGCCGGCGCCGGTGGCGCGGCGTCGTCGCGCGGGATGAAATAGCCCACCCCGCGCACGGTCTTGATCAGCGACTCGCCGAGCTTGCGCCGCAGGTGGTGCACGTGCACCTCGATGGCGTTGCTCTCCAGCGCCTCGCCAAAACCGTACAGCGCCGACTCCAGCCGCGCCTTGGACAGCACCTGCGGCCGCGCCTGCAGCAGCGTCAGCAGCAACGCGAATTCGCGCCCGCCCAGGCTGACCGGCTGCCCCCCCAGCTCGACGCTGCGGGTGGCCGGGTCCAGCACCAGGTGGCCGTGTTCGATCACCGGTTTGCTGCGGCCGGCGGCACGCCGCAGCATGGCGCGCAGGCGGGCCAGCAGTTCGTTGGCGTCAAAGGGCTTGACGATGTAGTCGTCCGCCCCGCCGTCCAGCCCGGTGATGCAGTCGTTCACGCCATCGCGCGCGGTCATGATGAGCACCGGCAGGTCCGGGTGCGGCATGGACGTGCCGCCCGCGCTGCGCTGGGCCAGGCCGCGCAGCCGCGCCAGCAGGCCCAGCCCGTCACCGTCGGGCAGGCCCAGGTCCAGCAGCATGGCGTCGAACGGCTCCACACACAGCGACGCCCAGGCCGTCGCGAGCGTGCCGCACACGTCCACCGCATAGCCGGCCTGCCGCAGCGAGGCCGCCAGGCCGCCGGCGATGCCGGCATCGTCTTCCACCACCAGTACACGCATGTCACACCCCGGGCATGGCCCGCCACGTCAAAGCCTTTGCATTATCTGGAATGTGCTTAAGGCTTTCTTAACCTGCGATCGCGACACTCCCATCCCATGCCGCCCCAAGCCACCGCCACGCCCACCGCTGCCGCCGCCACCCCCTTGAGCGCAGGAGCGGCGCCCCTGGCCCGCTGGTGGCTGATCGCGCTGGGCCTGACCCTGCTGTGGGACCTGGCGGGCGCCGACCTGGCGGTGATGCAGCTCATCGGCGGCCCGCGCGGTTTCGCGTTGCGCGACCAGTGGCTGCTCTCGCGCGTGCTGCACGACGCGGTGCGGCAGGCCGCCGTGCTCTTTTACCTGCTGGTCTGGGCCTGGGCCGCCTGGCCGGCGCGCTGGCAGCGCGGCCCGGCGGCGCTGTGGACGCTGCCGCGGCGCGAGCGGCTGACCGTCGCCCTGCTGACCACCCTGGGCCTGTTGGTGGTGAACCTGATCAAGAACGCCAGCCAGACCAGCTGCCCCTGGGACCTGCAGGCTTTCGGCGGCCCGGCCCACTACGTCTCGCACTGGACGCTGGGCCTGCGCGACGGCGGCAGCGGCCGTTGTTTCCCGGGCGGACACGCCTCCAGCGCCTACGCGTTTCTGGGCCTGTGCCTGCCCTGGCTGATGCCCCCGGCCGGCCGCTCGCGCTCACCAGCCGCGGGCTGGCGCTGGCTGGGCTTCTTGCTGGTGGCGGGCGCCGTGGCCGGCGTGGTGCAGACGGTGCGCGGCGCCCACTACCCCAGCCACACGCTGTGGACGCTGGTGATCTGCGCGGGCGTCACGCTCGCGGGCTGGCGCATCGCCCAGCGCTGGATGACGTAAGGCACACCCCCGACCCCCTCCAGGGGGCAACGCGGTGCGGCCCGGCAGAGCCTGGACCAAAGCGTTCTGGACCAGACATCGCGCGCCGACCGGGCGAACACCCGCTACACAACCACAGGGCTACCAGCCCAAGCCGATGTGCAGCGGGAGGTAGACGACCATGCCGGCGACGATGGTGCCCAGCACGCTGCGCTGCCAGAAGAACCAGCCGGCCCCGACCGCGGCGGCGAACAGGCGGGCGTCCATCCAGGTCTGCACCAGCACGCCCTGGGTGGTCACGACCTCGGGGATCACCACCGCCGACAGCGCCGCGATGGGCGCGTACTGCAGGCCGCGCTGCGCCCAGTGCGGCAGTGTCCAGGGCTTGCTGGACATCAGGAAAAAGCCGCGCGTGACCACCGTGACCACGCCCAGCAGCACGATGGTCAGCAGGGTCCAGGGGTCGATCTCAAACATGGCCGGCCCCCTCGGCGTGGCGGAACGGGGGCGTTTTTTCCAGCAGCAGGCACAGCGCCACCGCGCAGGCAATGGCCACCAGGATGTTGAGCTTGAGCGGCAGTGCCCAGGCCACCACCGCCGCCGCGCCGGCCACGCTGGCCGAGACGATGCGCAGCGGCGACGAGGCCAGCGAACTGAGCACCCCCACCAGCGCCAGGATGCCCGCAAACCCCAGGCCCCAGGCAGTCGGAATGGCGTTGGCCAGCGCGACGCCGGCCACGCTGGCCACCATCCAGGCCAGGTAGTTCACCGCGCAGTTGCCCATCAGGTAGGCCTGCTGGCGCGCCAGTTCGTCGGCGCTCTGCCCCGGGTGCGGGAAGCGGCGCGCGAAGAACACGTAGCTCAGGTCGCCGGTGACGTAGCCGCTGACCATGCGCTGCCAGCGCGGCAGGTGCATCAGGTAGGGGCGCAGGTGGGCCGAGAAGACGACAAAGCGCAGGTTCACGCAGAAGGCCGCGGCCAGGATCACCCACAGCGGCGCGCCCGACGCGATCATGGGCACCGCGGCCAGCTGCGCGCTGCCGGCGTAGACGATCAGGGTCATCAGCAAGGCTTCAAGCCCCGACAGACCCGACTGGACCATGGCCACGCCGGTCATCAGCCCCCAGGCGGCGATGCCCATGGCGACCGTGGCCTGGTCGCGGATGCCTTCCCAGAACTCGGGGTGGCGACGGTGTTGGGCCTGGTAGAACATCAGCCGCGGTCCACCGCTGCGGCGGGCGCGTCGAACACCTGCCCGGGGTTGACCGGAAAGCCGCGCAGAAAGTCGGCCACCGGCAGGCGCTTGCCACCGGCGCGCTGCAGTTCGGTCAGCACCAGCACGCCGTCGCCCGTCACCACGCGGATGCCGTGCTCGTCGGCCGCCAGCACCTGGCCGGCCACGGCGCCGTCGGCACGGGCGGCCTCGGCATGGGCCGACCAGACCTTGACCGCCTCACCGCCCAGCGCGCTGCCCGCGCCGGGAAAGGGGTTGAAGGCGCGCACACGGCGGTCCAGCACCGCGGCGGGCTGCGACCAGTCCAGCGCGGCCTCGGCCTTCTCGATCTTGTGCGCGTAGGTCACGCCGGCGTCGGGCTGCTGCACCGCGATCAGGCCGCCGCAGGCCGCGATTTCCAGCGCCTCGACGATCATCCGGCCCCCCAGCACGGCCAGGCGGTCGTGCAGGCCGCCGGTGGTGTCGGCGGCCCCGATCGGCAGGCGCTCGATCAGCAGCATGTCGCCGGTGTCCAGCCCGGCGTCCATCTGCATGATGGTCACGCCGGTCTCGGCATCGCCCGCCTCGATGGCGCGGTGGATGGGCGCTGCGCCGCGCCAGCGCGGCAGCAGCGAAGCGTGGATGTTGAAACACCCTTTGGCCGGGGCATCGAGCACCCACTGCGGCAGGATCAGCCCGTAGGCGGCGACCACCATCGCGTCGGCCTGCGCGGCCACGATGGCCTCGCGCGCGGCCGCGGCGTCATCGGGGTACTTGCCATCGAGCCGCAGGCTGCGCGGCTGGGCCACGGCCATGCCGTGCTCCAGCGCGAACTGCTTGACGGGCGAGGCCTGCAGCTTCATGCCGCGGCCGGCCGGCCGGTCGGGCTGGGTCAGCACCAGCGGGATGTCAAAGCCCGCGGCGTGCAGGCGCTCCAGCGCCACACGGGCGAATTCCGGCGTGCCGGCAAAAATGATGCGCATCGGGTGCTTGTGGTGGGAGGAAATCGGTCCGGCGCCGGGCCGCCCGCTCGGGCCGCAGCGACCCGCGCCGCGGCGGCGCCTGGGGGCTCAACGTTTGGCGTCGCGTTCGGCCTTGACCAGCTTGGTCTTGATGCGGCCCTGCTTGAGCGGCGAGAGGTATTCGACAAACACCTTGCCCATCAGGTGGTCCATCTCGTGCTGGATGCACACCGCCAGCATGTCCTCGGCCTCGATCACGCGGTTCTGGCCTTCGCCGTCGAGCGCGCGCACCTTCACGGCGATCGAGCGCTCCACACCGTCGTAAATGCCGGGCACCGAGAGGCAGCCTTCCTCGCCCTTGCGCGTTTCCGGGCTGGCCCATTCGATCTCGGGGTTGATCAGCACCAGGGGCTGGTCGCGCGTCTCGCTGACGTCGATCACGACCAGGCGCTCGTGCACGTCCACCTGCGTGGCGGCCAGGCCAATGCCCTGGGCGTCGTACATGGTGGCCAGCATGCGCGCGATCAGGTCGCGGATGCGTGCGTCCACCGCCGCCACGGGCTGGGCCACGGTGTGCAGGCGCGGGTCGGGATAGCGCAGGATGGGCAAAGGCTGGGGCGGATTCATGGGTTTTGGAACGCAGAAAAACGCCAGCCGGCCGCCCCCGGGTGACGGGCGGCGCAGGCTGTGCGGCGGGCTGACAGGTTTGTGGCTATTTTCGCCACTTTTGCGCACGCGCGGGCGAACCGTCGGCCATAAACATTGCCTAATCAAGGGCTTGGGCGCAAAATCAAATGCGAATTGTCAAGACAAAAAGCGCGCCTGCGCCCGTGCTTTGGCCCCCTGGCGGGCGGCACCGGGTGCGGAAGCGCTCGCCGGGATCCACACATGCCATTGAACCGCCGCCCGTCCGTCCTTCTCCGTCCCCTGGCGGGAGCCACCGCCGCGCTGGCCTTGCTGGCCGCGGGCAGCAGCTGGGCGCAGGACTTCCCCATCACCCCGGTCCAGCGGTCGACCGCCGAGCAGGTCGCCCAGGCGGGCGTGCCCCTGTCCGAACTGGCGCCCAACGCCCCCAGCAGCTACACCATCAAACGCGGCGACACGCTGTGGGCCATCTCCAGCCTGTTCCTCAAAAGCCCCTGGCGCTGGCCCGAGCTCTGGGGCATGAACCTGCAGGCCATCCGCAACCCGCACCTGATCTACCCCGGCCAGACCCTGTACCTGCACCAGTCCAATGGTCGCGCCACCCTGTCAACCGTGCCACCGGGTGCGGCGGCCGACAGCGGCGGCACCATCAAGGTCTCGCCCCGCACCCGCTACGACAGCCTGTCCGACGCCGCCATCCCGCCGGTCAACCTGCAGGCCATCGAAGCCTTCCTGACCGAAGCGCTGATCGTGGACGAGGCCACGTTCTCGCAGGCGCCGCGCATCGTCGCCGCCCCCGAAAACCGGGTGCTGCTGACCAAGGGCGACCGCGCCTATGCCCGTGGCCAGTACGGCAGCAGCCCCAGCGGCACCGCGCTGGGCAGTGCCGGCCAGCCCAGCGGGTTCCGCGTGTTCCGCAACGCCATCCCGCTCAAGGACCCGGTCACCCGCGAGGTGCTGGGCTATGAGGCGCAGTACCTGGGCAAGGCCGAGCTGCAGCGCGGCGAAAGCCAGCTGACCGGCCAGACCGCCGACGGCAAGGCGCAGACGGAGATCGTGCCGGCCACCATCGACATCGTGGCGGCCAAGGAAGAAATGCGCGTCGGTGACCGGCTGTTGCCCGAGCCACCGCGCGACTTCTCCCACTACGTGCCCAGCGCGCCGACCAGCGCCCTGAGCGGCCAGATCGTCTCGGTCTACGGCAACGGCGTCACCTACGCCGGCCAGAACCAGGTGATCACCATCAACCGCGGCACCGCCCACGGCGTGCAGCGCGGGCATGTGCTGGCCCTCATGCGCGACGCCGACTTGGTGGCCGACAAGACCGACGGCGCCCGTCCGATGCTGCGCCTGCCCGGCGAACGCAACGGTCTGGTGATGGTCTTCCGCACGTTCGACAAACTGTCCTACGCGCTGGTGCTGCAGGTCGCCGATGGCGCGAAGGTGGGTGACCGCTTCACCAACCCCTGAACGGCCCGTCGCCATGGGCCCGGACGAACGTGCCGCCTGGCTGCGGCTGTTGCTGACCGACGGCGTCGGCAACGAGACCGCACGCAAGCTGCTGGCCGCCTTCGGTTCGCCCGAAGCGGTGTGGCAACAGAATTTCAGCAGCCTCAAGGCGGTGGCCAGTGCGCGCGTCGCCGAGGCACTGGGCACACCGCCCGCCGATCTGCCGCAAGCGCTGGAGCGGCTCGACGCCTGGCTGGCAGAAGGCGATGACCGGCATGTGCTGACACTGGGCGACCCGCACTACCCGGCCGAGCTGCTGCAAACCCAGGATCCACCCCTGCTGCTGTACGTGCGGGGCCAGCTCGGCGCGCTGCAACACCCGCAACGCCTGGCCATCGTCGGCAGCCGCAACCCCACGCCGCAAGGCGCCCTCAACGCCCGCCAGTTCGCGCTCGCGCTCGGCCAGGCCGGCGTGTGCGTGGTGTCGGGTCTGGCACTGGGGGTGGACGGTGCCGCACACGAGGGCGCGCTGGAAGCCGGCGCGCCGACCATTGCGGTCGTCGGCACCGGACTGGACCGCGTCTACCCCAGCCGCCACCGGGACCTGGCCCTCCGCATCGCGGCCCAGGGCGCACTGGTCAGCGAATACCCGCTGGGCACGCCGCCGCTGTCGCCCAACTTTCCCAAGCGCAACCGCATCATCGCCGGCCTGTCACAGGGCACGCTGGTGGTCGAGGCAGCGCTGCAATCGGGTTCCTTGATCACCGCACGCCAGGCCGCCGAGCAGGGGCGTGAGGTGTTCGCCATCCCCGGCTCCATCCACTCGCCACAGGCGCGCGGCTGCCACGCGCTGATCCGCCAGGGCGCCAAGCTGGTGGAGTCGGCACAGGACATTCTGGAAGAGCTGCGCGTGCCCGACCCGTTTGCGCAACCCCGCACACCGACGCCTGTCCCCCAGGACGAAGACGAACTGCTGGCCTTGATGGGATTCGACCCGGTGGGGCTGGACGCGTTGCAGGCCCGCTGCGGCCTGGACACCGCCACGCTGCAGGCGCGGCTGCTCGAACTCGAACTCGACGGTCACATCGGCCGCCTGCCCGGCGGGTTGCTGCAGCGCATCGGCCAAAGCTGAACCGCAAAAGAACTGCGCAGAGTGTTTGCAGCGCGCAGGGGTCAGGTCGAGAGCACGGCGGAACCGGCTTCGCCGAGCCGCTCGTGTACCCCCTTGAGGGGGTGACGCGCTCCAGCGCGGCGCGGGGGTGTTCCCAGACCCGGGGTGGTCTACGTCAACAAACGTTCTGGATTCGCATCCAGCTTGGCCAGCGCGGCGCGGGTGGCCCGCACGGTGAGCGCTTCGTCTTCGCTGGGCACCAGCAGGCCGGCCTGCAGATAGGCCGCCACGCGGTTGGCCTGGATGAGGAAGCAACGCCCCCCGTTGGTCACGAACAGGTACAGCTGCCCCTGCTTGCTGCGCCAGGCCAACTGCACGCTGTTGAGCTTGCCGTTGTGGTCCAGCCCGAACCAGGAGCCGATCTGCAACTCGATCGCCCAGGCGCGCATGGCCTCGTTGGGCTGGCTGCCCCCGTGGCGGATCACCTCGATGTTGCTGGCGTCCACGCCGGTGATCATCTCGATGCTCCCGTTGTCCAGGTCGAGATCGCCCACACCGCTCTCGGGCAGGTAGTCTTCCAGGTTCGCCAGGCGGTCCGAGAGCTTGTCCAGACTCTCCTGCGAGATCGCTTCGGTGCGTGACATGAAAGCATCGGCCAGCGTGTCGCTGACCGACTTGATGTACGTGTCCTGCAAGCCCGGCGGGAAGCCCAGCAGGCCCATGCCCTGGCGCAAGCGCTGCAACAGGCTGGGCAGTTGCTGGATCACCCGCGCGCGGTCGTTGCGGTTGGGCTTGGCGCTGGCGGCCCACAGCAGGTCGGACGCCACGCGCTTGAGCGAGGCGGTTTCCTCGTGCTTGAGACCGTACTTGACGCTGGCCACCGCCAGCACCTCGACCCACACCTTGAACAGGAATTCGCGGATCTCGTCGCGCACCGGCACATCGTCGAGCAGCTTGCGCAACTCGATCGTGTACTGCACCGACAGCGTCTCTTTCTGTTCGACCTGCTGGGCCACCGACACGAAGCGGCTGGCACTGCCTTGCTCGCTGAGGTAGGTGGAGAGGAACTTCTGGAATTCGTCGAACACCAGCTGGAACACGCGGCGTCCGGTCTCGGGGTACTGCTCGATGACCTGCACCACGCGCTTGATCTCGGCCTCCAGCGCCACCGAGCTCACATTGGACTCGAACCCCAGCACGCACGACCCCATGCGGTCGATCAGGCGGCGCGCCGGGTGCTGCAGGGCGCTGAAAAACTCGGGCTCGGCCAGGGCCACCCGCAGCACCGGGATCTGCAGACGGGCGAACCAGACCCGCACGCTGGGCGGGATGCGCTCTTCGGCCAGGATGCTCTGGAACATCAGGGCCACCACTTCGATGATGGCTTTTTCGGTCGGCGTCGATGCCGCCTGCTTGAGTTCGGTCGTGCGTTGTCGCAACGCAACCGCTGCGCGCTCGACGTGACTGGCGTCCAGCGACATGACGACGCCACCGCCACCGGACCCGGTGGACATGGGCACATCGTGCGCCACCGCAGGCGCCACATGCTGGATGGCTTGCCGCAGGCGCGGCGACGTGTCGATGATTTGCGTCGATTCAAAATCGCCGCCCACCCGGTCGATCAGCATGCGCTTGAGACGGCCTACCACGCCCTGCGCCCGCATGCGCGCTCGCGCCAGCGGCGACGAACCGGTCATCAGACGCGTTTCATCGTGCACCCCCATGACCGAGGACGCCACGCCACCGCGGGCACCTCTCATCTGCGACGCCGCACCGGCACGGTCTCCACCCGGATCGCGGGACGCCCCCGACGGGCCGCCGCCCACGTCACCCCCATAGCCACCGTGGTCCTGACCCGGCGGCTGATGGTCGGCTTCCTTGCCGGTGCGAGCCGATGGCGCTCCGCCACTGGAGCGGCTGCCGGGCACGCGCTTGACCAGCGCGTTGAGGTCGATCTCCTTCATCACGCCACTGGAGACGAGGAATTCGTTGGACGACTTGTAGGCCTCCAGCATCTTCTGGGACAGCACCGGCGCCAGCGCGTCTTGCACCAGCTGCCAGCCTTCACGGCTCATCTGCGCGTCCAGCCACTGGTCCACCAGGATGCGGGCCGTCACGTCGGGCAGCAGCACATCGCCGCGGGGCAGCTCCTGCCGTTTTTCCAGGTGCTGGATGCGCAGCCGCAGTTCGTTGAGTTCGGTGGACGACAGGTCCAGCACCCGCATCGCCAGACGTGAGGCCATGATCTGGTCGTCGATGGCGCCTTCGGCCAACAACTCCAGGCGGCCGGGCGTGCTCTGCGGGCCACCGCCCGACGGGGAGAAACGCGGCAGCAGGGTGCGCTGCAGGGCTTTGCGGCTGTTGTTGAGCCAGGCGGCCTGGTTCTTCTGGAAGGCCACCCAGACATCGCGCCGCTCCTGCATCTCGCGGGCTGGACCGTGCTGATCCACGTTGTTGGCCAGCCGGGTTTCGCAGGCCTTGACCAGCTCGGGAAGCGCACGCCCCACGTGAACCACAAAGAGTTCGCGCGCCTGTTTGGCCAAGGAGGAAACGTGCTGGTCGGGAGAGGCCACAATAAATTCAGTATGACACGAAAGAACTCAATTCTTGGCAGCGACAACGTGACCAAACCCGGCCTTTCGGCCGCCCGACTCAGACCACCGCGCCGGAATTCGGGTCTGCCGGGTCCACTTCCGTGGTCTTGCCGCCGCCGCCCTTGATCAGATCCTCGCGCTTGATGCCCAGCCACATGGCGATGGCCGCGGCCACGAACACCGACGAATAAATGCCGAACAGGATGCCGATGGTCAGGGCCATGGCGAAGTAGTGCAGCGTCGGCCCACCGAACAGCAGCATCGACAACACCATGATCTGGGTCGATCCGTGCGTGATGATGGTACGGCTGATGGTGGATGTGATCGCGTGGTCGATGATCTGGACCGTGGTCTTCTTGCGCTGGCGGCGGAATGTTTCACGGATGCGGTCAAAAATCACCACAGATTCGTTGACCGAATAGCCCAGCACCGCCAGCACCGCGGCCAGCACCGCCAGCGAGAACTCCCACTGGAAGAAGGCGAAGAAGCCCAGGATGATGACCACGTCGTGCAGGTTGGCAATGATGGCCGAGACCGCGTACTTCCATTCGAAGCGGATGGCCAGATAGATCATGATGCCCACGATCACCAGGCCCAGGGCCTTCAGCCCGTCCTGCACCAGTTCCTGCCCCACCTGCGGACCGACGAATTCGGTGCGGCGCAACTGCACCGCCGGGTTCTGGGCCTTGAGGGCCGTCATCATGGCCTCGGCCTGCTGGCCGGAGTTCTTGCCCGCCTGGGCCGGCAGGCGCAGCAACACGTCCTGAGCGGTGCCAAAGTTCTGCACCGGCACGTCCAGGTAGCCCTGAGCGGCGACGACCTTGCGCACCGATTCCAGGTCGGCCGGCTGCTCGTAAGCCACCTCCATGACCGTGCCGCCGGTGAATTCCACCGACAGGTGCAGGCCACGCGTGACCAGGAAAAACACGGCCAGGGCGAAGGTGATGGCCGAGACCGCGTTGAGCACGAGGGCGTGCTTCATGAACGGGATGTCGCGGCGGATGCGGAAGAGTTCCATGTCAGTTATCCAGAGTGCTGCGCGCAAGCTGCGACGCTTGAAAGACCCGCCCTATCGCGAGACACACCGCAGAACTGGCTTGGCCAGGCTGCAGGTGTGGTCCCCCGCTCACGGGGGAAAACGCGAAGCGGCGCAGGGGGATGCTCACGATCCATCGGCCTTGGCCACTTCGTTGTGGCCGCCTTCGGGGCGCCAGACCGTGCCGATGGACACGCTCTTGAGCTTCTTCTGGCGGCCGTACCAGAGGTTGACCAGTCCGCGCGAGAACACCACGGACGAGAACATGCTGGTGAGAATGCCGATGCAGTGCACCACGGCAAAGCCGCGCACCGGGCCGGAGCCGAAGGCCAGCAGGGCCACGCCGGCGATCAGGGTGGTGATGTTGGAGTCCAGGATGGTGCCCCAGGCGTGTTCGTAACCGGCGTTGATGGCCGACTGCGGCGAGCTGCCATTGCGCAGTTCTTCGCGCACGCGCTCGTTGATCAGCACGTTGGAGTCGATGGCCATGCCCAGCGCCAGCGCCATGGCGGCGATGCCGGGCAGCGTCAGCGTGGCCTGCAGCATGGACAGCACGGCCACCAGCAGGATCAGGTTCAGGCCCAGCGCCAGGCTGGAGAACACGCCGAACAGCATGTAGTAGATGCACATGAACAGTACGATCACGGCAAAGCCCCAGACCACGCTGTTGAAGCCCTTGGCGATGTTGTCGGCGCCCAGGCTGGGGCCGATGGTGCGTTCTTCGATGATTTCCATCGGCGCGGCCAGCGAACCGGCGCGCAACAGCAGGGCGGTGTCGTTGGCCTCCACCGAGGTCATGGCGCCCGAAATCTGCACCCGGCCGCCGCCGATCTCGCCACGGATCACCGGTGCGGTGACCACCTCGCCCTTGCCCTTCTCGAACAGGATGATGGCCATGCGCTTGCCGATGTTCTCGCGCGTGACGTCGCGGAAGATGCGCGAGCCCTTGGCGTCCAGCGTCAGGTGCACGGCGGGCTGCTGGGTGTCGTCGAAGCCGGCCTGGGCGTCGGTGAGGTTTTCACCGGTCAGCAGCACCTCGCGCTTGACGATGACGGCACGGCCGTCGCGCTCCAGGTACCGCTCGGAGCCGAAGGGCACGGCGGTGGTGCCCCGCTCGGCCGCCTGGCCTTCGGTGCTTTCGTCCACCAGGCGCAGTTCCAGCGTGGCGGTACGGCCCAGGATGTCCTTGGCCTTGGCCGTGTCCTGCACGCCGGGCAGCTGCACCACGATGCGGTCGGTGCCCTGTTGCTGGATCACCGGTTCGGCCACGCCCAGTTCGTTGATGCGGTTGTGCAGCGTGGTGATGTTCTGCTTGATGGCCTGTTCCTGCACGCGGCGCGCGGCCTCGGGCTTGAGGCTGGCCACCACCTTGTATTCGCTGCCTTCGGGGGTTTCAACGGCCTGCAGATCGGCGAACTGGTCGGCGATCACGCCCTTGATGGCTTCCATGGTCTGCGCATCGCGCGCGCGCAGCTCCACCGTCTGGCCGTTGCGGCTGATGCCGCCGTGGCGCACGTTCTTCTCGCGCAGCGCCGAACGCAGGTCGCTGGCCAGGCCATCGGCGCGCTGCTGCAGCGCGGCCTTCATGTCCACCTGCAGCATGAAGTGCACGCCACCGCGCAGGTCCAGGCCCAGGTACATGGGCGAGGCGCCCAGGCCCGCCAGCCAGGCCGGCGTGCGCGGCACCAGGTTCAGCGCCACCACGTAGGCCGGGTTGGCCGGATCGGGGTTGAGCGCTTTTTCCAGCGCGTCGCGCGCCTTGAGCTGCTGGTCGGTGGTCTCGAACCGCGCCTTGACCGATGTGCCTTCGAAGGCCACCAGCGAAGGCGGCACGCCCTGCGCGGTCAGCGCCTGCTCGACCTGCGTCAGGGTGCCGGTGTCCACCCGCACCGTGGCGCGGCCCGCCGACACCTGCACCGCCGGCGCTTCGCCGAACAGGTTGGGCAGCGCGTACAGCAGGCCGATCAGCGTCACCACCAGGATGACGAGGTACTTCCAGAGAGGGTAGCGATTCATGGGGCAGAGACCAGAGAGTCTTGAAGGGGAGCGTTCCAGAAACGCGGCGGAACTGGCTCTGCCAGGCCGCTCGCGTTGCCCCCTTGAGGGGGGAACGGGCCCATTCGGGCCCGTGCGGGGGAGGCCTTACTTGATCGTGCCCTTGGGCAGCACCTGCACCACGGCCGAGCGCTGCATCTGGACTTCCACGCCGCTGGCGAGTTCCACGCTCACATAGGCCTCGCCGATCTTGGCGATCTTGCCCAGGAAGCCGCCGGCGGTCACGATCTCGTCGCCCTTGGCCAGGGCTTCGACCATGGCCTTGTGTTCCTTGGCCTTCTTCATCTGCGGGCGGATCATCACGAAATACAGCACCACGAACATCAGCACCAGGGGCAGCATGCCCATCAGGGTGTCTTGCGTGCTGCCACCGGTGGCGGCTTGGGCGTAGGCAGAAGAAATGAACACGGGAGGCTCTCCAACAACGGGGGTCAAAAAAACACCGAACGCCCGGGTGGCCTTGTGCAGGTCACCCGGGCGATCCGGGATCAACCGGTCATTGTATGTCGCGGGCCCCTGTCAGAGGGGGTGGCCGGCCAAGCCCTCAGGCGGCTCGGGCCACGGCACCGGCGGGCTGGCGCCACTGGGCCATGAGCCCGTCCCAGCGCTGTCGGGCGGCGGCCAGGTTGCGGTCTTTGACGTGGCCGTAGCCCTTGATCTGGTCCGGGATCCGGGCAATGTCCAGCGCCAGCGCGTGCTTATCGGCGCTCAGTCCCCCCAGCAGCTCTTCGATGCTGGCGCGGTATTCGCCGATCAGGGCGCGCTCGGTGCGGCGTTCTTCGCTGCGGCCAAACACGTCCAGCGCCGTGCCGCGCAGGCCCTTGAGCTTCGCCAGCAGGCGGAAGCCGGTGAACATCATCGGGCCGTATTTCTGCTTGACCAGCTCGCCTTTGTCATTGCGCCGGGCGGTCAGCGGCGGTGCCAGGTGCACGTGCAGCTTGAAGTCGCCCTCGAACTGCGCGGCCAGCTTGGCGTGGAAGGCCGGGTCGCTGTGCAGGCGGGCCACTTCGTACTCGTCCTTGTAAGCCATGAGCTTGAAGAGGTAACGCGCCACCGCCTCGGTCAGCGCGGTCTTGCCCAGCTTCGCCTCAGCGTCCTGCACGCGGCGCACGAACACCTCATATGCGCCCGCATAGGCGGCGTTCTGGTACGCGGTCAGGAACTCGACCCGGCGCGCGACCAGGCTGTCCACGGTTTCCCGCTTCTGGAACTGGATCACCTGCTGACCCAGCGGGTTCAGCAGCGCGGCCAGCGCCTTCGGGTCGTGCGCGGCGCGGCGGCCCCACTCGAAGGCCTGCTTGTTTTTCTCCACCTGCACCGCGTTCAGCTCGATGGCCCGCGTCAGCGCCGTCAGCCCCAGCGGCACCCAGCCGCGCTGCCACGCGTAGCCCAGCATCATGGGGTTGGTGTAGATGCTGTCGCCCATCAGCTTGGCGGCGGCGGTTTCGGCGTCAAACGTGCCCACCGCTTCGGCGCCCAGGCTGGCGGTCAGCGCGTCCACGCAGGCCTGCGCCGGGTTCTGCCAGTCGGGGTTCTTCACGAACGCGGCCGTGGGCGTGGCGCTGGCGTTGAGCGCCACGTGGCTGCGGCCCGCGCGCAGACGCTGCCAGCTCTCCTTGTGTGCCGCCACGATCGGGTCGCAACCGATGATCAGGTCCGCCGACGCCGCCGAGACACGGGTGGTGCGGATCACGTCCTGGTGCGCGCCGATCAGCACGTGGCTCCAGGTCGCGCCGCCCTTTTGCGCCAGGCCCGCCGCGTCCTGCGTGACGATGCCCTTGCCCTCGATGTGTGCCGCCATGCCCAGCAGCTGGCCGATGGTGATGACGCCGGTGCCGCCCACGCCCGCGACGATGATGCCCCAGGCCTCGTCCTTCAGCACTGGCTGCTTGGGCTCGGGCAGCGCGCCGCCGGTCCACTCCGCCTTGGCGCCGCCCTTGTCCTTCTTGCGCAGCTGGCCGCCGTCCACGGTGACGAAGCTGGGGCAGAAGCCCTTGACGCAGGAAAAGTCCTTGTTGCAGGTGCTCTGGTTGATGGTGCGCTTGCGGCCGAACTCGGTCTCCAGCGGCTCCACGCTCAGGCAGTTGCTCTGCACGCTGCAGTCGCCGCAGCCTTCGCACACCAGCTCGTTGATGACCACGCGCTCGGTCGGCTCGACCATCGTGCCGCGCTTGCGGCGGCGGCGCTTTTCGGTGGCGCAGGTCTGGTCGTAAATGATGACCGTGGTGCCCTGGATCTCGCGGAACTCGCGCTGCACCGCGTCCAGCGTGTCGCGGTGCTGGATCGCGATGCCGCTGGGCAGGCCGCTCACGCTGGCGTATTTCTCCGGCTCGTCGGTGACGATGGTGATCTTCCCCGCGCCCTCGGCGCGCATGCTCTGCGCGATCTGCACCACCGAGTGCCCCTCAGGCCGCTCACCGACCTGCTGGCCGCCGGTCATGGCGACGGCGTCGTTGTAGAGGATCTTGTAGGTGATGTTCACACCCGAAGCGATGCTCTGGCGGATCGCCAGGATGCCGCTGTGGAAGTAGGTGCCGTCGCCCAGGTTGGCGAACATGTGCTGCTCGTTCACGAACGGCTGCTGGCCCACCCAGGGCACGCCTTCACCGCCCATCTGGGTGAAGCCCACGGTGGCGCGGTCCATCCAGATGCTCATAAAATGGCAGCCGATGCCGGCCATGGCGCGCGAACCTTCGGGCAGCTTGGTGGAGGTGTTGTGCGGGCAGCCCGAACAGAACCAGGGCTGGCGCTCGGCGCCCTCGACGCCCTGGGTCAGCAGGGTCTGCATCGACTGTTCCTGCGCGGTGTAGATGGCCAGTTGCGCGTCGATGCGTGCCATCACGTCGTCGGGCACCTGGCCCAGCCGCTTGAGTCGCCGGGCGATCGCGCGGGCGATGAGGCTGGGCGTCAGGTCGGCGTTGGCGCGCAGCAGGGTGTGCGAACTCGGGTTAGGGATGCTCCATTCGCCGCCGGTGAAATCGCCGTCGCCTTCGTCGAACTTGCCCAGCACATTGGGCCGCACGTCGGGGCGCCAGTTGTAGAGCTCTTCCTTGAGCTGGTATTCGATCACCTGGCGCTTCTCTTCCACCACCAGGATCTCACGCAGGCCGGTCGCGAACTCGCGCGTGGTCTGCGCCTCCAGCGGCCAGACCACGTTGACCTTGTGCAGCCGCAGGCCGATGCGGCGGCAGGTGTCGTCATCGAGCCCCAGGTCGAGCATGGCCTGGCGGGTGTCGTTGAAGGCCTTGCCGCTGGCGATGATGCCGAAACGGTCGTTGGGGCCGGCGACCACGTTGTGGTTGAGCTTGTTGGCACGGATGTAGGCCAGCGCCGCGTACCACTTGTAGTCGAACAGGCGCGCCTCCTGCTCCAGCGCCGCGTCGGGCCAGCGGATGTGCAGGC
This sequence comes from Hydrogenophaga sp., assembly GCF_031426985.1. Taxonomy (GTDB): domain Bacteria; phylum Pseudomonadota; class Gammaproteobacteria; order Burkholderiales; family Burkholderiaceae_C; genus Hydrogenophaga. Next base: position 50,923 of record NZ_JASJOY010000097.1, on the reverse strand, counting down.
CGCCGGGCGGCATGTCGAACTCGGGGATCACGATGTTCACCCGCTCGGGGTCGATCATGGCCGTGGCGCTGGATTCGACGATCTCCTGGATCGTCTTCATGCCGGCCCAGACGCCGGAGAAGCGGCTCATGGCGATGGCGTGCAGCCCCAGGTCCAGGATGTCCTGCACCGTGGACGGGAAGAACACCGGCAGGCCGCAGGCCTTGAAGATGTGGTCACTCTGGTGGGCGGCGGTGGAGCTCTTGGCGACGTGGTCGTCGCCGGCCACCGCGATCACGCCACCCCAGGGCGTGGTGCCCGCCATGTTGGCGTGCTTGAACACGTCGGAGCAGCGGTCCACGCCCGGGCCCTTGCCGTACCAGATGCCGAACACCCCGTCGAACTTGTTGCTGCCGGGCGGGGCAAAGCCCAGCTGCTGCGTGCCCCAGAGCGCGGTGGCCGCCAGCTCTTCGTTCACACCCGGCTGGAACACGATGTTCTGCGCCTTCAGGTGCGGCGCGGCCTTCTGCAGCGCCTGGTCGTAGCCGCCCAGCGGCGAGCCGCGGTAACCGCTGATGAAGCCTGCCGTGTTCTTGCCCTGCAGCGCATCGCGCTGGCGCTGCAGCATGGGCAGTTTGACCAGGGCCTGGATGCCGCTCATGAAAGCGCGGCCGTGGTCCAGGGTGTATTTGTCGTCGAGCGTGACGGTTTCGAGGGCCTGGCGGATGTGCTCGGGCAGTGGGGCGTTCATGTTGTTGTCTCCTGCGGTGGGTGGGGGAACGCCTTGTGGGCGCTTTTTCAACCGGAATCCGACCCGATCGGACGGCCCCAGTGTGCCGCACAGTGTATGGCCGAGATGCCGACAGGTGTTTGCTTTTCATGCCCAGATTCGCGACACTTGAGAAAGCTTCTTTCTTAAAAGTGCCACTCATGGAAACACTCGACAAGTTCGATCTCGCCATCCTGAACGAACTGCAAAACGACGGCCGCCTGACCAACGCCGAACTCGCCAGCCGCGTCGGCCTGTCGGCCGCGCCCTGCTGGCGCCGCGTGCGCGCACTGGAAGAGGCCGGGTTCATCACCGGCTACCGGGCCGAACTCAACCGCGACAAGATCGGTCTGGGCGTGCTCGCCTTCGTGCGGCTGGACGCCGAGCGCAACAGCGGCGACGCGCTGGGCCAGATGGAGCAGGCGATCCAGAAGATCCCGCAGATCGTCAGCTGCCACTACATCAGCGGCTCCGGCACCTTCGAGCTGCAGGTGGTCTGCCCCGACCTGGCCGAATTCAGCCGCTTCGCGCGCGAGGTGCTGATCCACCTGCCCAACGTGAAAGACCTGCACACCAGTTTCTCGCTGGGCGAGGTCAAGTCCGCCAGCGCGCTGCCGCTGGGCCATCTGCTTACCAAACACTTAGGCACGGCAGAGCGGCGCAAAACTTGAGCCTTTTCGCCTACCGCCCATCACCGCATTGCGACCGTCGGTTGACAAATCGGCCGCAAGTCTTTGTTTTCGTGAACTTTTCACCACGTTTGCATTGCCGGCGAATGACACTTTCCGTAGCATCCGACCACCTCAAAGCCACCGCGGCGCTGCATCGAAAGTCTTCATCGCAGCCGACGGTTGTCAACCCGAAGGAAACGTCGTGAAAAAGTCCTGCTCCTCTTTGTTCGTCCGCTCCGCCATCGCCCTGGCACTGGCCGCCCCCCTGCTGGCTTCGGCCGAGTCGCAACTGGTGACCGGCACGGCCACCGCGACCGGTGCCGCCGCCAAGCTGAATTTCTCCGTGGTGATTCCCAAGGTCTTGTACCTGGCCGTGGGCAGTGGCAGCGCTTCGCTGGTGCCGAACACCACCATCGACACCGTGAGCTTCGACTTCACGACCACGCCCACAGACGTGGGCAGCGGCACCGACAAAACCGCGCCGGGCGTCAACGTGCGCGTGCTGGGCAACAACGGCGCGATCACCATTGCCGCCGGCGGATCTGGCACGGGGTTGACCAACGGAACGGACACCATCCCCTGGACCGAAATCCTCCCGACCTCCAGCGACGCGACCGACTTCAATGTCCCGGCGGTGGGTGGCAACGCATCGCCGACCGTCACGGGCAAGATCACCAACCGCACGGCCACCTGGAACTACGCTTACTCCAACACCAATGTGGTCGCACCGGGCACCTACACCGGTCAGATCACCTACACCGCCACCATGCCCTGATGGCGCACTGACCGCGTTCAGACGCGCCACCGGCCGCAGAGCCGGCGCCTGAACCCCACACACACGCAACGGAGGGCCTGCACGCGCAGCCCTCCGTTGTCGTTTGCACGGTGCACCAGCCCGCCCACGCCGCCCGTCACAATGCCCTCCATGCCAGCGCACCGCTCCGTTGTCCGCCGCCACCACAGCCGCCCGCTCGCCGCGCTCGGCCTGGTGCTGGCCGGGCTGTGGCCGCTGGCCGACGCGCTGGCCTGGTCGTTGTCCATCGCCGCGGCGCCGCGCCGCGTCTTCCTGCACGTGGGCAACGGCGTGGCGGACGGCAACAGCGCCACCGTCAACCTGGTGCAGGTCACGGTGCCCGGCGCGCAGGTGGGCAACGGCGTGGCGCAGGCCATGACGACCAACAGCACCCAGTCGCAAAGCCTGTACGGCGACAACTACACCACCTGCCCGACGCCGGCCTCGCAGATCATGGTCGGCGCCTCGTACCGGCGCAGCAACGCGGCCAATGGCCCCGCCAGCGCCACCCTGCGCGTCACCTCGCCGGCCGACCTGGTCAACGCCAGCGGCGACACCATCCCGTTCTCGCAGATCGGCTGGACGGTCTCGGCCGCCGGCAGTTCGGTGCCCGGCGTCATCCCGGCCGGCAGCTTCAACGGCGCCACACAGACGCTGACCAGCATCCCGGCCAACACCTACATCGAGAACTGCCACACCTTCAGCTACGCCAACAGCGCGGTGCGCGCGGCCGGCACCTACACCGGGCAGGTGACCTACACCCTGACCAGCCCATGAACCTCGCCCGCCCCATCGCCACCGCCCTGGCCGGCCTGCTGCTGGCCGGTGTGGCCCAGGCCAACCCGCACCGCCTGGACGACCCGGGCAGCCACACCGTGCCGCCCAACGTGCAGATGCAGTGGCGCCCGCTGTCGGCACGCGGCGGGGCAGCGCCGGGCATGGAGGCCTGGCTGCGCGTGAACCTGCGCATCGACACCGCCGCCTGGGCCGGCCGCAGCGGCCGCGTCTACATGGTGCTGCCGCACGACGAAACGGCCAACATCGAAGCCGTCTGGACCACCCAGGGCCGTCTGCTGCCGGGCCGCCTGGTCCCGGGCGAGCGCGCGCTGGTGTTCGCCGGGGTGCTGCCCGGCCCGACGCTGGAAGACCAGATCGGCGTGCGCCTGCGCACCGGTGCCGACTGGGCCTCGGCCAGCCGGCGCCTGAACTTCCACTTTGAATTCGATGCCGACTGACATGAAACGCGCCCCCGCTCACGCCGTTCGCCGTCCCCCGCTGAGGCGCGCCGGGGGCTTCGGGCGGCCGTGCGCCCCCGCCATGCGCGCCCTCCTGAGCGGCCTGACCCTGCTGACAGCCGCGCCGGCCGTGCTGGCGCAGGGCTTTGCGGCCTACATCTCGCCGCCGCGCGTGGAGGTGCAGGCCGCGCCCGGCCAGCGCCTGCGCGAGGTGCTGGAGATCCAGCACGTGGGCCAGCAAAAAGGTGGCTACCGCTTCTACACCAACGACTGGACCTTCGGCCCCGACAACGCGGTGACCTTCAGCGACGCGCTGGCGCCCGACAGCTGCCGGCCCTGGGTCGCCATCGAACGCAAGGAGCTGACGCTGGCGCCCGGCGCGCGCTACCGCTACCGCTTTGAAATCAGCCCGCCGGCCGACACGCCGCCGCGCGAATGCCGCTTCGCCCTCATGGTCGAGGGGCTGGACCCGGCACGCGTGCAGGGCGCAGTGAGCTTCCCGGTGGGCGGGCGCATCGGCGTCATCGTCTACGCCGCCATCGGCGGGGCGCAGCCCGAGCTGAGCCTGAGCGCCAGCCGCGTCGACACCGTGCAAGGCCAGCCCACCGCCGTGCTGGAGGTGCGCAACAGCGGCACCGCGCACGGCCGCCTGCAGGGCTATGTGAACGGCACCGACGCCGACGGCAAGACCTACGAACTGGCGCCGGCCGACCTGCCCATCCTGCCCGGTGAAACGCGCCGCGTGGCCCTGACGCCGGTGGCCGAAGACGGCAAGCCAGCGCCCCGGCCGCGCTTTCCGCTGAAGGTCCAGGGCGCGCTGGAGTGGGGGGCGAACCGCCTGCCGCTGGACCTGACGCTGGCGCCGTGATGCGGCTCGGGCGGCGCGCACGCCGGTGGTCCTTGCCGCCCCAGCTCCTGGCCGCCGGCCTGGGCTGGGCGTTGCTGACGCCCACCGCCGGCGCCCAGACCCCGGCGGCCCCCGCCCCCGCCGCGGCCTACCAGGACCGTGTGCTGGACGACCTGCCGCCCGATCCGCTGGACGACGACGGCGCCACGCCCGCCTACGACAGCAGCGGCTGGCCGCGCTTTCTGCGCCTGGAAACACGGCTGGGCACCGAACCCTTTGACGACCAGCACCGCAGCCGTGCCGGCGTCGCCGTCTACGGCCTGCTGGAAACCCCCAACCACGGCACGCTGTCGCTGGACGGCAGCCACAGCCCGCACAGCGGCCGCGGCACGCTCACGCTGCGCCAGCGCGGCCTGCCGCTGGGCAGTGGCTGGACCGCGAACCAGGAGGCCGGCGTGCTCAACAGCCCGCTGCCGCCCATCCACCGCCTGCCCTCGCGCGTGGCCCTGCCCTCGGCGCTGATCCAGGGCGTGGCGGGGGAGTGGGCGCGCGACGACGGCGGCTGGCAATGGCAGGCCGCCAGTGGCACGCCGGGCCGGCTCGAAGGCCTGCCCAGCAGCGTGTGGCGCAGCGGCAGCGGCCAGCGCCACAGCCTGGGCCTGCAATGGCGGCCCGGCGCGGCGGCCAAGCCCATCGATCCGCTGGACCGCGCGGGCTGGACGCTGGCCGCCCAGCTCGACACCGCGCGCGACGTCTCGCTGCTCGACAACCCGCTGCCGGCCGACCGCTTCGACGCCGACGGCGCCCTGCTGAGCGCCCGCCACGAAACCGACGACCAGCGGGTGCAGGCACAGTGGGTGCAGGCCCACGGCGGCCGCCTGGGCGGGCAACGCCAGGGCCTGTGGGTGGACGCCGAATGGGACGACGGCCCGCGCCGCCACGGCGCCGGCCTCTACCGGCTCGACCCCGACCTGCACTGGGCCGGCCAGCCCATGGCCAGCGACGCACAAGGCGTGTACCTGCGCAGCGCCTGGCGCACGCGCCAGTGGTCGGCCGAAGGCTCGCTCGACTGGCTGCGTTCGGTCAGCGGCGGCACCGCCGACGGCATCTACGCCACCCTCAGCGGGCGCCACCGCCTGGGCGCGGGCAGCCAGATCGGCGCGGGGGGCGCGCTGCGCGACTTCGACGGGCGCGCCTGGACCGCCTACGTCGACTGGCGCCACGACAACGCCTGGGGCAACAGCGGCTGGCGGCTGGACCTGTCCGGCGGCGCCAGCCAGGCCCACGAGCAACGCCTGGGCTACGACCAGGACTGGCGCGTGCCCCCAGGCTGGACCCTGGCCACCAGCCTGGGCCTGGGCCGCGTGGGCGCCGACGGCGGCCGGGCCGCGCAAACCCTGTGGGCCGCGGCGCTGAGCCTGGGCGCGCCGATCGGATCGCGCGCCCAGCTGCGCGCCAGCCTGGACACCGAACGCCGCAGCGGCGGCGAACACCACGACAGCCTGAGCCTGGGCGCGAGCTGGCGCATCGACACGCGCTGGAGCGTCGAAGGCCAGTTCCACCGCAGCCTGGGGCGCGACAGCAGCATTTCCCTCGACCCGCTGGCCCCGCCGGTGAGCACCCTGTCCACCACCGACCGCTCGTTCTACGCCGTGCTGCGCTACGAGCTGCAGGCCGGTAGCCGGCTGGCCCCGCTGGGCGGCCGGCCGCAGGAGGGCGGCGGCCGCATCGACGGCGTGGTCTACCTCGACGCCAACCGCAGCGGCACCCAGGAAGCCAGCGAAAGCGGCGCCAGCGGCGTCACCGTCTACCTGGACAACCGCTACGCCGTGCGCACCGACGCCCAGGGCCGGTTCAGCTTCCCCTTCGTCGCCGCCGGCACCCGCACCGTGACCGTGCGCAACGAAACCCTGCCCCTGCCCTGGGCCGCGGTGGACGAGGGCTCGGTCAAGGTGACCGTGCGCCTGCGCGAAGACACGCGGCTGAGCATTGCGGTGCAGCGCGCCGACTGAACCGCCCAGCGGCGCCAGCGCCCGGCCGTGACGCCCGTCACGGACATGCCAACCGGCGCAGGCCACCCCCCTCAAGTCCGCCGCCGAGCTGCCGAACAAGAGGGCATGTGCCCGCTCACCGAATCCCTGCCCACCCGCCTGGCCGCTGGCCTGACGGTGCTGGGCCTGCTGCTGGCCCCGATGACCGGGGCGGCCGAAGCCACGCGCGCCGATGGCGGCGGCCACGCCAGCAGCAGCCTGCATGTGCGCATCGTCATCCCGCCGGTCTTGCGGGTGCTCGAAGACAGCCATCCGCAGCAAGTCGACGGCAGCCAGTGGGTCGAGCAGCGCCTGGTGGTGCTGTCCAACCTGCAGAACGGCTTCTGCGCCAGCCTGCGCCTGACCGATCCGCAGCTCAGCGGCTGGCGCCTGCAGACCGACGAGGTCGGCGGCATCACCCTGCAGCCCCAGGCCGACGGCTACCGCCTCTGCGCCAGCCGCCCGGGGCGCTACACGCTGCGCCTGCAGCACGACTTCCGCAGCCAGCGCAATGCCCTGGTGTGGCCCGTCCACACCGAATTCATGGTGCTGTGACCCACGGCGGCCACGGGAACGTTCCCGTGGCGGCTCACAAGCGGTCACCGAAGGTTTAGCATCCCTTTCGCCCATCGCATGTTGCCGGTGCGCCCGTTGGGAGACCTGCCGCTGTGCCTCCGCCGCCGTGCCCGCCCGAAACGCCAGACACCGTCGTCCAGCAGCTGGACGCGCTGGCCCCCCATTTGCCCGACGCCTACCTGCAGTGGCACGTCGGCCCCGCCGGCGAGGTCTGCATCGAACGGGTGAGCCCCGCGCTCTGGGCCTGGCTGGGCGGCGCGCCGCCCCCGGGCGAACCGCTGGAACAGGCTTTCTGGCGGCGCGTCGATGCGGACGGTGCGGCCACGCTGCACGCGCACCTGGCGCACGCCGGTCAGGACACGGCCTGGACAGCGGCCTGGTGCACGACCGGCGCCGACGGGCAGCGCAGCGGGCTGCAGGCCAGCGGCCAGCCCTGGGCGACCGCGGCCGGTGGCTCACGCTGCCGTGCGTTCGTGCAGCGCGCGCCGCCCCCGCAGGTGGCCACGGAGGCCCGGCAGGCCAGCGAGCGGCGTTTTCGCGACCTGATCGATGCCATCCCCAACATCGCGGTGCAAGGTTATGACCACCGGATGGTCTGCCGCTTCTGGAACGCTGCCTCGGAGCGGCTGTACGGCTTCAGCGCCGAAGAGGCCATCGGCAGCAACCTGCTGGACCTGATCATTCCGCCGGCCCTGCGCGGGTCGGTGCTCGGGGCCACCGACCGCATGCTGGCGACGGGGCAGGCCATTGCCTCGGCCGAGCTCGAACTGCAGGACCAACAGGGCCGCCCGGTGCACGTGCATTCGGGCCACGTGCTGCTGCAACGGCCCGACCACCCGCCCGAGTTCTTCTGCATCGACTTCGACCTGAGCGAACGCCGGCAGGCCGAGGCCGCACGCCGCCAGCTCGAAGCGCAGATGCGGGAGCTGCAGAAAATGGAGGCCCTGGGCACCCTGGCCGGGGGCATCGCGCACGACTTCAACAACATCCTGGCCGCCATCCTGGGCAATGTGAAGCTGGCGCTGGAGGACACCGCCGCCGACAACCCGGCCCAGACCAGCCTGCTCGAAATCCAGAAAGCCGGGCGGCGGGCACGCGCCCTGACGCAGCAGATCCTGACCTTTGCCCGCCGCCAGGAAGAACAGCGCGAGGCCGTGGACCTGGGCCCGCTGGTGCAGGCGCTGCAGGGCGTGTTCAGAACCACCCTGCCCCCCGCGACACGCCTGCGGCTGGAGGTGGGCGACGGCCTGCCCACGGTGCTGGCCAACGCCACCCAGATCCAGCAGGTGCTCATCAACCTGGTGGCCAATGCGGTGCAGGCCTGCATGGGTCAGCAGAACGCCCTGGTGACGGTGCAGGTGTGCGCCGCCGATGGGCCGCCACCGATCGAACCCGGCGCCCTGGCCGTGCTGCAGAGCCGCACCGCGCCCGCGGGGGCCGGCGTGCAGATCACCGTGCGGGACAACGGCTCGGGCATGGCGCCCGACGTGGCCGCGCACATCTTCGAACCGTTTTTCACCACCAAGGCGGCCCAGAAAGGCACCGGGCTGGGTCTGTCGGTGGTGCACGGCATCCTGAACGATCACGACGCCAGCCTGCAGCTGATCACCGCGCCCGGGCAGGGCAGCTGCTTTCGCCTCTGGTTTGCGGCCACCGCAGCGCCTGGCACGGCGGGCTGAGCGGGCCGGCGGGCGCCGCAGACCGTGCCGCCGCACGGCCAGGCGAACCGGCGCCGTGATGCGTTGCCAGGCCCGTCCGCGTCACAGGCCCTGGCGTGGCCAGAGCACCCACAGCTGCAGCGGCTGCTTGAGCGACGCCGCCAGGGTGTAGGCCGGGTCGGACCAGGTGCCCCAGCCGGTGAACAGGTCGGCCCGCACCGCGCCGACGATGGCGCCGCCGGTGTCCTGCGCCATGACGAGCTTCTGCTGGTTGAGCGCCGCGCCCTGCGTGGCCAGCCAGACCGGCGTGCCGTAGGGGATGCTCTGCGGGTCCACCGCGATGGAGCGGCCGGGCGTCAGCGCCACGCCCTGGGCGCCCGCGGGCCCGAACTGGGCGTCCAGGGCGTTCAGCGGCACTTCCTTGAAGAACACGGTGCGCGGGTTGCTCCACAGCAGGTCGTTGACCCGGCCCGGGTTGGCGCGCACCCAGGCGCGGATCGCATCCCACGAGCCTTCGCGGATCGCCCCCTGGTCCAGCAGCCAGCGGCCCACGCTCTGGTAGGGGTGGCCGTTGTGGCCCGCAAACGCCACGCGCACCTGGCGCTGGGCGCCGTCGGCCTCGTTCAGGTTCAGGCGGCCCGAGCCCTGGATCTGCAGCACCAGCGCGTCCACCGGGTCGGCCAGCCAGGCGATGGCCTTGCCCTGCAGCGCGGCCTGGGCCGCGGGCAGGGTGTCGATCTCCTGCCGGGTGAACCATTTCTGCCCGCTGCCCAGGCCGGCCGGCGGCCCGTACAGCGGCGTGCGGTGGGTGGCGGTGGGCGTGCGGCTGGCGGGCAGGATGGGTTCGTAGTAGCCGGTCAGCAGGCCCTGGGGCAGGTTGCCATCGGCCTCGGTGACGCGGTAGGGCTGGAAGCGCCGCACCACCCAGTCGCGCTGCGCTTCGGGCGCCCCGATGGACAGCTGCCGCACCTCGGTGCACAGCGCGGCCTGGCCGGGCATGCCGGCCGGTGCGGGGCGCTCGCAGCCCTTGATCCAGGCGTTCCAGGCTTCGTGCAGGTTGTCCTGGCCCCAGCCGGGCAGCTCGGCCCAGCGCACCGGCGTCCAGCGGCTCTTGCCGCGCTGCAGGGCCGGCGGCAGCGGGCCGTCGTCGGACGGCGCACCGACCACCGGCGCCGGCTGGGGGTATGGCTGGGGGTCGATGGCGCAGGCCGCCAGGCTGCCTACAATCAGCGCCGCCAGCGCCAGACGCCCGGCCCGCGCGGTGACGGCGGTGTGAGGCCGCTCCCGACCCTTCCGCTTTTCAAGGTTCCAAACGCTCATGTCTTTGCTCTTGCTCGAAGCGCTGGGCGCGCTGGTCTTGCTGTTGTTCATCGTGTGGTGGACCATGTTCTCGGGCCGCAAGAAGGGCGAACTGCCGGACGCAGCGCGCGGCGAGTCGGACGACCCGGCGGACAAACGCTGACCGGCGGGCGGGGCGGGGCCGTCACGCCGGGCGCAGCACGTTGGCCAGCTCCACGGCCGACTTCACACCCATCTTGTCGAACACGCGCGCGCGGTGCACTTCCACCGTGCGCACGCTGATGTTGAGCTGATCGGCCACCAGTTTGTTCGGCAGGCCTTCGACCACCAGGCGCATCACGTCGCGCTCGCGTTCGGTCAGGCTGTCCAGCCGCTGCTGCATGTTGCGCTGGGCCTGCCGCTGCGCCTGCACCTGGGCCGACAGGTGCAGCGCCTGCTCCACCCGGTCCACCAGCGCGTTGTCGGAAAACGGTTTTTCGCAGAAGTCGAAGGCCCCGCGCTTGACCGCGTCCACCGCGGTGGGCACGTCGGCATGGCCCGACAGAAAAATCACCGGCAGGGCCGCCTTCCAGGGCAGGGTGAGCAGGTGCTCGAACAGGGCCAGGCCGCTGGTGCCGGGCATGCGCACATCGAGCAGCAGGCAGCAGGGCACGTCGGGCGCGTCGTCCCAGCGGGCGATTTCGTCCAGGAAAGCGTCGGCGCTGTCGAAGCCCTCGCTGAGCAGGCGCCGCGTGCGCAGCAGCCAGGCCAGCGCCTCGCGCACACCCGCATCGTCGTCCACGAGAAAGACCTTGGCGTCGGGGTACTGGGTCATGACCACATTGTGCCCCCCGCGCCGCCTGCGGCGTCACCCCCCAAGGGGGCGGCACTGGCGGCCCGGCAAAGCCGGTTCCGCGGTGCCACTGGATCAACTTCCCTTCCGGCGCGACGTGTCTGCTTCGAGGATGCGGTGGAACCGGCTTTGCCGGGCCACTCGCATCGCCCCCTTGAGGGGGTCGCGCGCAGCGCGGCGGGGGTGGGTCTAGGCCACCGGCAGCGTGAACCGGAACGTGGTGCCGCGGGGCTGGGCCGCTTCGTGCACCAGCGCGCCGCCGTGCTGTTCCACCACGGTGCGGCACAGGCTCAGGCCCAGGCCCATGCCTTCGGCCTTGGTGGTGAAGAAGGGCGTGAACAGCTTGTCGCGCACCTCGTCGGCCAGGCCCTGGCCGTGGTCGGTGACGGCAAATTCCACCCAGGCCTTGCGCGGTGCGCGCTCGCTGTCGGTCCAGGGTCTGGCCAGCCGGGCCGAGAGCCTGAGCACGCGCTGGCCCGAGCGCGCGGGCGGGTCGCCGTCGGGCATGGCCTGCATGCCGTTGCGCGCCAGGTTGAGCAGCACCTGCTCGACCATGGTGCGGTCGCACTGCACGGCGGGCAGCCCGGGCGCGATCTCGGTCTGCACGCGGATGCCCAGCTTCTTGGCCTGCAGGCCCAGCAGCGGCGCGATGGCGTCGAACAGGCCCTGCGGCGCCACCGGCTCGCGCACCTGCTCGCGCCGGCGCACGAAGTCGGCCACGCTCTTGATGACGCGGCCGGCGCGTTCGGCCTGCTCGCCGATGCGGCGCATGGCCTGGTGCAACTCGTGCGGCTGCAGCTCGCTGGCCGGGCCGTCCAGCAGGTTCAGCGTGCCGGTGGCGTAGCTGGAAATGGCGGCCAGCGGCTGGTTGAGTTCGTGGCTGAGCAGCGAGGCCATTTCGCCCACGGTCGCCAGGCGCGCGGTGGCCTGCAGGCGGTCCTGGCTGGCGCGGTTGAGTTCTTCCACGCGGCGCTGTTCGGTCAGGTCCAGGATGGCGCTCATCCAGCCGGTCTGCACGCCCTGGGCGTCGATCAGCGGCGCTTCGATGATCAGCACCGGGAACCGCGTGCCGTCGCTGCGCTGGAAGACCGATTCCCAGCCCTCGCGCGGCAGGTCGCGCCCGGCCAGGCGCACGGCCTGGCGCTGCTGGTATTCGTCCACCAGTTCGGGCGGCCACCAGGGCGCGGGGAAGCCGCTGCCGATGAGTTGCTCGGCGCTGTAGCCCACCATCTGGCAGAAGGCCGGGTTGACGTAGGTGATGCGCCCGTCCATGCCGCGCGCGCGCAGGCCGGTGACCAGCGAGTCCTCCATGGCCTTGCGAAAGGCCAGCGCGTCGGCCAGTTCGTGTTCGGCCTGCTGGCGGCGGCGGATGTCGTGCGCCAGCAGGCCCAGCACCGCCAGCAGGGCCAGCGAGAGCACGCCCACCACGGCGGTGAGCACGTTGGGGAACAGGGCGTAGACGGCGCGCGGGCTCTCCAGCCGCAGCATCAGGGTGTGGCCCGGCAGGTCCAGCAGGCTGGTGCCCACCAGGGTGCGGCGCACGCCGCCCACGCTGCTGTGCAGGGCCAGGCGGGTGCCGTCGGGTTCGGTGAAGGCCAGGCCGCGACCGCGCAGCAGTTCCTTGGTGGTCAGTTCCGACAGGATGCCGGGCAGCGAATAGGTGGCCACCAGAAAGCCGCTGGTGCTGCCACCGCGCACGACCGGCAGGCACATCTCGATCAGCTCCATGCCCAGCCCGTCGGCGAGCGGCCAGAAATAGCTGGGCGAATAGGCCGGGCCGGACAAGCGGCGCGCGTTCTCGCAGGCCTGCTGCACGTCGGGCAGGGCCTGGGACCGGTCCAGCTGGCCGAAGGGCTGCGCCATGAAGGGCGTGTCGCGCTGGGCCAGCGGGCGCAGCTGCGGGTCGCGCCATTCCAGGCGCACGATCTCGCGGTGCGAGTCCAGCAGCTCGGCCGCGGGCGCGTCCCACGCGCCGGCGCTGGGCGCCACGCTGTGCAGCGACTGCAGGGTCTGCACATTGCGCAGCAGGCCGCTGCGGATGTCGCTGGCCACGCCGTTGGCGTCGGCTTCCAGCGCCGTCTGGTCGCGTTGCTGTTCGTATTCGGCTGCCAGGAACACCAGCACCACCAGCAAAGCCACCACCAGCGCCAGCAAGGCGCCCCAGAGCAGCCAGCGGCGCGAGCGCAGGAGCGCGGTCACAGCTTCCGGTGCTGGAGCGCGGGCAGTTGCTGGCGCACGCGCTGCAGCTCGGCCATGTTCAGGTCGGCCAGCACCACGCCCGGGCCTTCGGCCTGCATCGCCAGCACCTGGCCCCAGGGGTCGATCACCATGCTGTGGCCCCAGGTGCGGCGGCCGTTTTCGTGCAGACCACCCTGGGCGCTGGCGATGACGTAGGCCTGGTTTTCAATCGCGCGGGCGCGCAGCAGCACCTCCCAGTGGGCCTGGCCGGTGGTATGGGTGAAGGCCGAGGGCACCAGCAGCACGTCGGCCGCCAGCAGGCGGTAGAGCTCGCCAAAGCGCAGGTCGTAGCAGACGCTCTGGCCCACGCGCCAGTGCTGGCCGTCGCGCGCGCCGCAGTCGAAGGTGGTGGGCGTGTCGCCGGCCACCAGCACGTTGGCTTCGTCGTAGGTCTCGCGCCCGTTGTCGTAGCGGAACAGGTGGATCTTGTCGTAGCGGCTGACGGCCTGGCCCTTGGGGTTGTAGGCGACCGATGCGTTGGCCGCGTGCAGCGGGTCGTCGGTGGCCATGGGCAGGGTGCCGCCCACCACCCAGATCTTCAGGTCGCGCGCGGCGTCGGCCAGGAAGTCCTGCACCGTGCCCAGGCCGGGCTTCTCGGCCAGCAGCAGCTTGTCGGCGTCCTGGTGGCCCATGAAGCAGAAGTACTCGGGCAGCACCGCCAGTTCGGCGCCGCTGGCCGCGGCCTGGCGCAGCAGGCGCAGGGCCTCGCTGAGGTTGGCGTCCAGGCTGATGCCCGAGACCATCTGGATGGCGGCGACTTTCATGGCGGTTCCTTCTTCAATGACAGGCGAGGTTACTTCAGAGTGTGAAACCGCACACCCTCATCCGGCGCGCGGGCTTTGATCCAGGGCACCCGTGGAACGGGCTTGGCCCGGCCACAGGGTGCGTCCCCCCGCGCAGCAGGGGGGAAGCCGCGCAGCGGCGCAGGGGGGTCATTTCTTGATGACTTGCGGGTCGGCCCAGCCCCCGGTGATGTGGAACTGCTGCGTGGCCGCGCTCTGCAGCGGCTGGCGCAGCAGCAACTGGGCCAGGAAGGTGCCCAGGCCCACGGCGGGGTTGACGGCGGTGGCCAGCAGCGAGGCGGTGCCGGCGTTGATCTCGGGCACCACCACCACGGTCAGGTCCTGCGTCTCGCGGGCCAGGTCGGCGCTGCCTTCCATCAGCACGGCAGCGTTCACGCCCTTCATCTGCAGGTTGTTGGTGCGCAGCACGCCCTGTTCGATGCGCGCGTCGCCGCGCACGAAATCGAACGCGAAGCCTTCGGAGAACACGTCGCGGAAGTCCAGCAGCAGGCGCCGCGGCAAGGCCTGCAGGCTGAGCACGCCCAGCAGCTTGGCCGCGCCGGGTTCCACCTTCAGGAACTGGCCGCGCTCGATGTCGGCCTTGACCTGGCCCGAGAGGCTGGCGTGGTCCAGCGACAGCGGCGAACCGAGCCAGCCGATGTTGCCTTCGATGCGGCCCTTGCCCCCGCGCACCAGCCCCTCGCTCCCCAGGCGGGTCAGCAGCTGGCCGGAATCGTCGATGTCCAGCGCGAAGCTCAGCGCGGTGCGCCGGGCGGTGCCCGGCCCGCTGGCCGTGGCGGCCCAGTTGCCGGTGGCCGACAGCCGCGCCTCGGGCATGGCCAGTTTGAGTTTGGTCAGCCGCCATTCGCGCTGGCGCGTGGGCCCGCCGCGGTTGACCGCCTCGATCTCGGCCCGCCCGAGCAGGCGGTTGGCCACGGTGAGTTCGTCCACCGCGATGTCCAGCGCCGGCACGCTGCTGGGCTCCTGCAGGATGGCTTCGACCTCGCGGGCCGCGCCGGGCGCCAGCGTCAGGCGGGCCAGCCGCGCGAACACGCTGCCCGGCTGGCCGCCGCTGGGCTGGCGGTATTCGACATAACCGCCCAGTTCATCGGCTTCGATGTTGGCGCGCCAGGGCCCGCTGCCTTCGCGCGAGGCGCCGACCACCACGTGCTGGAAGCTGCGCCCGTCCAGGGTCAGGCGGTCGGTGCGCAGGGCCAGGCTGGTGGGCAGGTAGCTCAGGCTGGCGGCGCTGGCCGCCTCGGCCGGCGCCCGCACGCCCACCCCGGTGGCGCGGGTGAAGGCCTTTTCCCAGGCGTCGGCGTCCAGCTGCGTCGTGTGCACATTGGCCACCACCCCGGCCGCGGGCAGGGGCGCCGCCTCGCCCGCGCCCAGCCCGAGGGCGATGCTGCCGCGTTGCACGCGCGCCTCGGGGCCGCTGATGTCGCGCTCGTAGTGCAGCGCCAGCAGCGGTTGCGCCGCGGCGCCGATGTCCACCCGCAACCGGTCGGTCAGCGCCCGCTCGCCGCCCACCGCGCCGGTGGTGCTGAGCACGCTGGTGTCCAGCCTCATGGGCAGGCTGTCGGCCGCCGCCTTGCCCAGCGGCGCGGGCAGCTGCAGCGCCATGCCCTGCAGGCTGCTGCTGACCTGCAGCTCCGGCTCGCCGGCGCGAAAACCCAGCTGCGCGCTGTAGGCGGCACTGCCGCTGGCGTGGGCGAACAGGCGCGAGACGAAGCCCAGCCCGGCGTCGCGCAGGCCTTCGGCGCTGGCCGTGCCCTGGCCGCGGAACTGGATGCGCGGCACGCCCCGCGCATCGGGCCGCATGCCGCCGTCAAAGCGCAGTTCGCCGCCGTACAGGCGCGCCTGCGCTGCGCTGATGCCGAAGCCCTGTTCGCTGAAGTCCAGCGTGCCGGTGGCGCGCGCCAGCAGGGGCGATTCGGGCGTGATGCGGACATCGTTGCCGGAGAACTGCACCGTGCCGCGCACGCTGGTGCGCTCCACCGCATGGAGCGGCAGGCTCAGCCCGAACTGCACCTGCGCCGGGCCGTTGATCTGCGCCTGGGCCAGCGCCTCGCCGGTCATGGCGTTCAGCGGCGAGCGGCGCACAAAGCCCAGCACCTCGTTCGCCGGGCCCTGGGCCTGCGCGCTGACCACCAGGGTGGAGGTGTGGGCCAGGTCGGCGATGCCGATGCTGGCCTGCCCCAGCCGCACGTTGGGTGCCCCGTCCAGGCCCGACTGCACGCCGCTCAACCGCAGCGCGGCGCGGTCGAGCAGCAGCTCGCCCTGCACGCCGCGCAGCGCGGGCCAGGGCAGGTCGCCGGCCACCTGCAGGAAGGCGGGCACGTATTGGAAATCGACGTCGCGCAGGCCGGCGGCGATGCGGAAGGTGCCCTGCGCGCCGGGCGTGTTGAACGGCAGGTCCCAGACCTCGCCCTGCACGCGGAAGTCGACCCGGTCGGCGGCACCGGCGCGCACCGCTTCGCGCACGTAGCGCCGCGCCTCGGGGCCCACGCTCAGCGGCAGGTAGCGGTGCACACGGGTGGCGTCGGCGCGGGTGAGCGTGGCGCTGAGGTCCAGCACGCCCGGGAAACGCGAACGCGCCGGGCTGGTGGCCGGGTCGCCGGTGTGCCAGTGCGCCTGGCCGGTGCCCTGGGCGTCGGCGTTGGCCATGCTCAGGCGTTCCAGCCAGACATCGACGCGTTCGCCCTGGCGTGTCCAGCGGGCCTCGGTGGCCAGTTGCCGCAGGGGCAGCAACCGTTCTTCGAACACGCCGGGCAGTTCCAGCGCGCCGTCCTGCACCGCCACCTGGGCGCGGCCGCCGTTCTGGTCGAAGTCGAAGTCCACCGCCGCGCCGCGGATGCCCGGGCGGCCGGGCAGGGGGTAGGGGCCGAAGGCCGAGGTCTGGCCGCTGTCCTGCCCGGCCAGCGCCAGGCCCTGCACGCGGCCCTTGGCGCGGTAGCCGGCCGCGCCGGGGGCCATGCCCTGCCAGCTGGCGCTCAGGCCCTGCACCTGGCCCGCCGGCTGCAGGCGCGCCAGCCAGCCGTGGGTGGTGGTGGACAGCGGCAGGTGGGTGGCGATGGCGGCCAGCGCGCCCAGGTCGATGCGGTCGGCCGCCAGCACCGTGCCGGCCTCGCGGCCCGAGCGGGCGCTGGCGTGCTGGATCGACAGGTGACCGCCCGGCCAGACCTGGCCGCCGCGGGTGCGAAAGCGCAGGTCTTCGGTGGCAAAGCCATAGCCCTCGTCGCCCCAGTGCGCGCTCAGCCGGCCCTGCAGCTCGTCGATGGCCAGCGCCGGCCGCTGCGGGCCCAGCTGGGCCTGCACCGTCTGCAAGGCCAGGTCGGCGGTGACGCCGCCGATGCGCCCGGCCGTCACGTCGGCCCACAGGTGCAAGGCGCCCTGGCCGCTGCGCAGGTCCACGCCCCAGTCGGACAGGTCGGCGTGCGCGCGCAGGCGCGCCAGGTCGGCATGGGGCAGATCGGCGTAGAGCTCACCGCTCCAGTTGTGCCAGGGCGCCTGGCCGGGGCGGCGGTGGCGCAGGTCCAGCAGCGGTTCGCGCAGGCGCCCGCGCAGGCTCAGGCGCTGGCCCCAGTCGGCCGGCGGCGTGGCGTCCAGGCGGAATTCGTGGCGCCGCGCGGTGTTGCGCAGCACGAAGTCCAGCGCCGACAGGGCCAGCGGCGGCTGGCCGCGCAGCTCGTCGGTCCAGCGCACGGTGCCGCCCTGGATCACGAATTCTGGTTGCGCGAAGAACCAGTCGGCCGCGGCGGTGTCGCCGCTGGTGGGGCCGGACAGGTCCAGCCCCGCGACTTCGATGCGGCCCTGCGCGGTGCGCCGCACGTCCAGCACCGGCGCCTGCAGCAGCACCTGGTCAAAGCCCAGGCGCCAGAGCGAGCGCGGCGAGAGCGTGGTGCGCACGCTGGGCAGGCGCAGGGCGGCCCGGCCCTGGGCATCGAGCAGCTGCACGTCGGTGAGTTCGAGACTGGGGGCCAGGCCGGGCAGGAAGTCCGGCAGCCAGAGGTGGCCGCCCTGCCCGGATTCGGCGCGGATCGCACCGACCTGCACGGGTACCCCCACAGCGCGCGTTGCCCAGCGTTCCAGCTCGGGGCGCCAGTCGTCGATACGCGGCACAATCCAGAGGTGCAAGGCTCCCCAGGAGGCGGCCAGCAACGCCCACGCCGCCAGGACCAGCCACAACAGCAGCCGCGTCGCCACGGAAAGGGTTTTGAGGGTTCGCGTGGCCGTCGCGATCGGCGCCTGGCTTTGATTCATGTCCAACGCAAATTATGACGGTCAGCCCTTCTCCAGGTTCCGCAGCGGATGTTTCCGGCGTGTCAACAAATGTGTCCCGGCCCTGTGGGGCCCGCCCCGCCTTGACCGAGGCGGACCGGCGCGCCGAGCATTCGCGGTTTGTGCAGCGCATCCGCCGCCGCTACGGCGACGAACTGCCCCTGCTGCCCGCCGGCCCGCCGGTGCACGCCACCATGGGCGAGTGCCTGGCCCGCCTGCGTGAACGCGGCCTGGCCATGCCGGCCGCGCTGCGCGTGCTGCGCCAGCTGGTCATGGAACGCCTGGTGGTGCTGGACTGCGAGCAGGGCGCGTCGCTGGCCGACGTGACGCGCGCCGTCACCGAACTGGCCGAACTCGCGCTGGACCACGCCTGCGCCCTGGCCTTTGCCGAGCTGGACGCGCTGTACGGCGCGCCCATCGGCGAGAACGGCCAGCGTGCCCAGCTGTGGGTGATCGGCATGGGCAAGCTGGGCGCGCGCGAACTCAACGTGTCCAGCGACATCGACCTGATCTACGTCTACGACACCGACGGCGAGACCGCCGGCAACGCCAGCGGACGCAACCGCATCACCCACCACGAGTACTTCGCCAAGGCGGTCCGGCACATCTACAACACGGTGGGCGAAACCACCGAACACGGCCAGGTGTTCCGGGTCGACCTGGCGCTGCGGCCCAACGGCAACTCGGGCCCGGCCACGGTGTCGCTGGGCGCGCTGGAGGAGTATTTCCTGGTCCAGGGCCGCGAGTGGGAACGTTTCGCCTGGCTCAAGAGCCGCGTCATCGCGCCGGCCGCCTGCATCACCAGCGGCAACGCCAGCGCCCTGCGCGGCGCGGTGCTGCCCTTCGTGTTCCGCAAGTACCTGGACTACAACGTCTTTGAATCGCTGCGCACGCTGCACCGCCAGATCCGCGACCACGCGGCCAAGCGCGCCGCGGGCAACCCGGGCCGCGCCAACGACGTCAAGCTCTCGCGCGGCGGCATCCGCGAAATCGAATTCACCGTGCAGCTGCTGCAGGTGGTGCGCGGCGGCCAGTTCCCCGAGCTGCGCAAGCGCCCCACGCTGCAGGCCCTGACCTGCGTGAGCAAGGCCAACCTGATGCCGGCGGCCACCGCCGAAGCCCTGGCCCAGGCCTACGAGTTCCTGCGCAAGGTCGAGCACCGCATCCAGTACCTGGACGACCAGCAGACCCACCTGATGCCCGAGCGCGACGACGATCTGGCCTGGATCGCCGCCACCCTGGGCTACCCCGACACCTGCGCCTTCCTGCACGAACTCGACAGCCACCGCGAGGTGGTGGCGCACGAGTTCGACATCCTGCTCGGCGGCGCGGGCAACGGCGGCTGCAACGGCAAGGGCTGCAACGGCAAGAACGGGGGCCGCAGCGCGGTGGAAGACCTGCAGGGCGTGCTGCCCGGCCTGCCCGCGGCCTTTGCCGCCAAGGTGGCCGAATGGAGCGCCCACCCGCGCGTGCTGGCCCTGCGCGAAGACGCGCGCGTGCGCCTGGTGCGCCTGGTCGAACGCACCGGCGCCTGGCTGGAAGAAGGGCGCGTGAGCGAAATCGCCGCGCTGCGCCTGGCCGACTGGATCGAGCCGCTGCTGCGCCGCGAGAGTTACCTGGCCCTGCTGCAGGAGCGCCCCTCGGTGCACGAGCGCCTGCTGCGCCTGCTGGGCGCGGCCAAGTGGCCGGCGCGTTACCTGCTCAAGCACCCGGGCGTGATCGACGAACTGGCCAGCCAGCAGCTGCTGACCGACCGCTTCGACGCCGCCGGTTTCGAAGCCGACCTGGAAGAGCGCCGCCGCTCGCTGCAGCGCACCGGCGAAGACGACGAAGAGGCCCTGCTGAACCTGCTGCGCCGCGCGCACCACGCCGAAGTCTTCCGCACCCTGGCGCGCGACGTGGAGGGCGTGCTGACCGTCGAGCAGGTGGCCGACGACCTGAGCGCGCTGGCCGACGCGGTGCTGCGCGTGACCGCGCGCTGGTGCTGGGCGCGGCTGAAAAACCGCCACCGCGACGAACCGGCCTTTGCCATCATCGGCTACGGCAAGCTCGGCGGCAAAGAGCTGGGCTACGGCAGCGACCTGGACATCGTCTTCGTGTTCGACGACGAGCACGAGAGCGCCAACGAGATCTACGCCGGCTTCGTGCGCAAGCTCATCAACTGGCTGCAGGTCAAGACCGGCGAGGGCGACCTGTACGAGATCGACACCGCGCTGCGGCCCAACGGCAATTCGGGCCTGCTGGTGACCAGCTTCGCCGCCTACGACGACTACCAGCGCGGCCGCGGCAGCAACACCGCCTGGACCTGGGAACACCAGGCCATGACGCGAGCGCGGTGCGTCATCGCCCCCACGCTCCCCGCTGCGCGTGGTTCGCTGCCCCCCGAGGGGGCTGGCCCCGCCTTGGGGCGGCCCGGCGGCGGGTCCGCGGCATCGCCAGCCGACCCCACTTCGCTCGCGGCCCGCTTCGACGCGGTGCGCGAAAGCGTGATCACCGCCGAGCGCGACCACGCGGCGCTGGCGCAGGAGCTGACGAGCATGCGCGAGAAGGTGCGCGCGGCGCACCCGGTCAAGGCGGGCGCGTTCGACGTCAAGCACAGCGTGGGCGCCATGGTGGACGTGGAGTTCGTCGTGCAGTACCTGGTGCTGGCGCATTCGGGCACCCACCCCGAGCTGCGCGGCAACCTGGGCAACATCGCCCTGCTGCAGCGCGCCGAAGCCGTGGGCCTGCTGCCCGCCGGCGTGGGCCAGGCCGCGGCCGACGCCTACCGCACACTGCGCCACCTGCAGCACCGCGCGCGCCTGGACGAAGCGCCGACCCAGATCGACGCGGACCAGGCCGAACCCCTGGCCGCCGCGGTGCGCACCCTCTGGGCGCACGTGCTGGGCCGATGAGGCGACCGCGCAGCTGGCTGCTGCTGTGCGCGCTGCACGGCGTGGCCAGCATGCTGCTGTGGTGGACGCAACCCACCACGCTGGAGTGGATGACCTGGCGCTCCGACGAAGACCTGCACCACCCCTGGACGCTGTGGACCAGCGCCTGGGTGTACCAGAGCACGCCGCAGCTGATCGGCCACCAGCTGGCGCTGGGCGTGCTCACCGCGTTCGCGTGGGTGGTGCGCCCACCCTGGACCAGCACCCTGGCCTGGCTGCTGGCCTGGCCGCTGGCGCAGGCCACGCTGTCGCTGTGGCCGCAGATCGGCTATTCGATCGGCCTGTCGGGCGTGCTGCACGCCGGCTGGGCGGTGCTGGCGGTGCAGCTGCTGCAGCGGCGCATCGAGATGCCGCAGGCGCAGCGCTGGGGCGGGCTGCTGATGGCGGGGTTGCTGATCAAGCTGGGCCTGGAACGCGCCTGGGACCACCCGGTGGTCTGGGACAGCGGCAACGACCGTTCGCTGGTGCAGGCGGCCCACCTGGCCGGCGCGGCCTGGGGGCTGTGCCTGGGTGGGCTGGCCCGCTGGTTGCCCACGGTCCGCCGGCGCGCACGGGTGCCCAGCCCGCCCGCGGCGCCGGACGAAACGGTGCACCCCTGACCTGAACGTCGGCTGAGGACCGCGCCCCGGTGGTCGTGCCGCCGGGTGGGTGGGGCCGTTGGGCCGGGTCGTCCTGCCCTGCAAGCCCTCGCGTGCACCGCCTCGGCTCAGGTGGCCGTGGTGGTGCGTTCGGCCCGCCAGCGCGCGACGGCCGGCGCGATCTGGTCCAGTTCGTCCATGTGGGTGTGGCCGGCCAGCCGCGCCGCGCCGCGCGGCCCTTTCTGCAGGCCCGGGCACTGCCCACCGGTCCACAACAGCACCGACGGCGGCAGTTGCGGGTGCAGCTGTTCGAGCGCGGTGCGGGCGTCGCGCGGCCTGAGCGCGGACGAAAACCCCAGCGCCACCACGTCGGCCTCGCGGGCACGGGCGGCTTCGGCGATGTCGCGCAGCGGCGTCTGGGCCCCCAGCGACACGGTCTCGCAGCCTTCGAGCACCAGCATGCACTCGGCCATGAGCAGGCCCAGGGTGTGGGCCTCGCCGGGCACCGTGGTCAGCAACACCCGCGGCGGCCGCAGGGCGCTGGCCAGCACCACCTGCGACAGCCCGGTGCGCAGCAGCCGCTGCACCAGTTCGGTGTAGAGGTGCTCCTCGAACACCGCCAGCTCGCCGTCCAGCCAGGCCTGGCCCACGCGCCGGTTCATGGGGGCGATGACCTCGCGCACCAGGGCGCCGAGCCCGTGCACCAGCAGCCACTGTTGCAGGGCCTGGTACAGCGGCTGGCTGCGCTGCGCCCGCAGCAGGTCCATCCAGTGCGACAGGTCGGGGCCGACAGCGTCACCCGGCGCCGGGGCCGTGGCGCTTTTTTTCCCCTGGCCCTGCATCCGTTGGGGCCGCGCCGGCGTATCCAGTGTCAGCAGCTGGGCCAGCGGCAGCGGCACCACCTGCCCCGGGCGGTGCCCGGCGTCCAGCAAGCGCCGGATGTGGCGCAGGCGCAGCAGCTGGTCGTCGTCGTAGCGCCGTTCGCCCTGGGCGTCGCGCAGCGGCAGCGGGAAGCCGTAACGCCGCTCCCAGACACGCAGGGTGTCTTTGGACAGGCCGGTGTCGCGCTCAATGTCGGCAATGGTGTGGGCAGATTCGGTCATGGAACTTGCATTTGTCTAGGACAAATGATTCAATCAAACACAATTTCTTGAATTGAACCCATGAACAGCACTTTTGTCCAGATCAAACTGCAAGCGGCGGTGCGCCGCCGGCCGGGCGCCCGCGCATCCGCTGCGCCCGGGGGCCTGGCGGCCCGGGAAGCCACGCCCCAAGGGGCCGGGCGGGCGCCCGCGGCCCACCACGGCGCCCACGGCCCCCACCCCGCACGGAACTTTCTGCCCCGCGCCGGACTCCACACCGGTGTGGCCGCCCCCCTGTCGGCGTGCTGGCCACACCGGTTTTTTGCACTGCGAAGCCTTCCGCCCTCCGGGGCGGCTGCAATCCCGAGGCGACACTCCTCCTCCCTCCCTCCCTCCTTCGTTTCGGGGCGCTTCGCAGGCCTTTGTTTTCCGGTCCACCGGGCCCGCACCGTGTCGGGGGTCTGAGCCATGGACTCGGACCCCATCGCATACCCCATCGGCGGGGCCCAGGCGCCGCGCCGGCCCCGCGTGGCCATCGTCGGCTCCGGCATCTCGGGCCTGGCCGCCGCCCACACCCTGACCGGCCTGGCCGACCTCACCCTGTTCGAGGCCGGCGACTATTTCGGCGGCCACACCCACACCGTGGACGTGACCCTGCCCGACGCCAGCGGCCGCCCCACCACCTTCGGCGTGGACACCGGTTTCCTGGTGCTCAACCAGCGCACCTACCCCAACCTGCAGGCCCTGTTCCGCCAGCTGGACGTGGCCATCGTGCCGTCCGACATGTCGTTCTCGGTGCAGGCCCCAGGCGCCGGGCGCCACGGCGGCCCGCTGGAGTGGAGCGGTTCGGACCTGTCCAGCGTGTTCGCGCAGCGCGCCAACCTGGGCAACCCGCGCTTCTGGCGCATGCTGGCCGACATCGTGCGCTTCAACCACCTGGCCACGCGCCTGGCGAAGCGGGGCGACGACCTGGGCGACGGCAGCCCGCTGCTGCAGCCGCTGGGCGAGTTCCTGGCGCAGCACCGCTTCAGCGATGCGTTCCGCGACTGGTATTTGCTGCCCATGCTGGGCTGCATCTGGAGCTGCCCGACCGACCAGATGCTGCGGTTCCCCGTGGCGACCCTGGTGCGCTTTTGCCACAACCACGGCCTGATCCAGGTGACGAACCGGCCGCAGTGGTACACCGTGGCCGGCGGCGCGCGCCAGTACGTGCAGAAGATCGTGGCGCGCATCCCCGACGCGCGCCTGAACCGCCCAGTGCGCCAGGTGCTGCGCGACGGGGCCGGCGTGCGCATCGTCAGCGACGGCGCGGTCGAGCGCTTCGACGCCGTGGTGCTGGCCTGCCACAGCGACCAGGCCCTGGCCCTGCTGGGCGAGGGCGCGCGCGCCGACGAACGGGCGGTGCTCGGCGCGATCCGCTATCAGCCCAACCGCGCGGTGCTGCACACCGACGCCTCGGTGATGCCGACCGAGCGCAAGGCCTGGGCGGCCTGGAACTACGCGCGCGGCGTCGGGGCGCACGCGGCAGCGGCCCAGGTCTGCCTGCACTACTGGATCAACCGCCTGCAGCCCCTGCCCACGCCGCAGCCGGTGATCGTCTCGCTCAACCCGTCCACCGGCATCGACCCGGCCCAGGTGATCGGCGACTACGGCTACGACCACCCGGTGTTCGACCTCGCGGCCATCCGCGCGCAAGCCCAGGTGCCCGCGCTGCAGGGGCAGCAGCAGACCTTCTTTGCCGGCGCCTGGATGGGCTACGGCTTCCACGAAGACGGCCTCAAGGCCGGCCTGCAGGCGGCGCGGGCGCTGATCGACGCCCACGGCCTGCTGCCCCAGGCCGGCGAAGCCGCCGCGCGCCGCGCCGCACTGCCCGGGGTGTTTGCATGAGCGCCGCCCGGCCGATCCGGAGGCGCTCAGCCCCGCCGTGCGCAGCACGGATGGAAGTCCAATGAGCACCGCGGGCACGGGTGCCGCCCAGGCCCTCGTGGGCTTTGGCCAGGTGCGCCACACGCGCCACCGGCCGCGCGCCAACGCCTTCGCCTACCCGACCTGCTTCCTGATGCTGCCCATGCGCAGCCTGCGCACCCACGGCCCCGGCGACCTGGCGCGCAACCGCCGCGCGGCGCTGGGCTTTCACGATGCCGACCACGGCACCGGCGGGCCGGACGCGCTGGCCTGGATGGAGCGGCTGCTGGCCGAGCACGGCATCACGGACGCCGACGGCGAGATCTGGCTGCACACCTACCCGCGTGTGCTGGGCCACACCTTCAAGCCGGTGAGCTTCTGGTACGGCCACCGGGCCGACGGTTCGCTGCGCGCCGTCGTCGCCGAGGTCAACAACACCTTCGGCGAACGCCACTGCTACCTGCTCGACCGGCCGCGCTACGGCGTGCCCTGCACGGCCACCAAGGTGTTCCACGTCTCGCCCTTCTGCCCGGTGCAGGGGGAATACCGCTTCGTCTTCATGCGCACGCGCCACGGCGGCCAGGACCGCACCGTCGCCCGCATCGACTACCACGACGAGGCCGGCGGCCCGGTGCTGATCGCCACCAGCGTCAGCGGCACGCTGCTGCCGCTGAACGCGCAGACCCGCCACCGCGCCCTGTGGGACCACCCCGCGCTCACGCTGGCCGTGATCGCCCGCATCCACTGGCAGGCGCTGCGGCTGTGGGTCAAGCGCACGCCCTTCTTCCGCCAGCCGGCCCCGCCGGCCGACTTCGTCACCGCCGCATCGACACCGCCCTGAGAGCCCCGACGCCATGAACAGCACCACCGCGCCCCAGCCCAACGGCCTGGCCCTGCCGCGCCACGCCCCCGCCGCCGCCCGCAGCGCCCTGCAACTGCTGCAGCGCCTGCGGCACGGCAGCCTCAGCCTGCAGCTGCCCGACGGCTCGGTGCAGCGCTTCGGCAGCACCGAAGGGCCGCATGCCTCCATGCGCCTGGTGAACTGGAACGTGTTCGGCGCCACGTTTCGATCGGGCGACATCGGCTTCGCCGAAAGCCACATCGCCGGTGACTGGACCACCCCCGACCTGACCGCCCTGCTGCGCCTGCTGATCGCCAACCGCGACGCGCTCGAAGGCGCGGTCTACGGCAGCTGGTTCGGCCGCCTGGCCTACCGGCTGCGCCACTGGCTCCACCGCAACAACAAGGCCAACAGCCGCCAGAACATCCACGCCCACTACGACCTGGGCAATGCGTTTTACGAGCTGTGGCTGGACGGCACGATGAACTACTCGTCGGCCCTGTTCGAGTCGTCCGATCAGGACATGGTGGCCGCGCAGCACGCCAAGGTGCGCCGCGCTCTGCGTCTGGCCGGTGTGCAGCCTGGCGACCGCGTGCTGGAGATCGGCTGCGGCTGGGGCGCCCTGGCGGAAAAGGCGGTCACCGAATTCGGCGCCTCGGTGACCGGGGTGACCCTGTCCACCGAGCAACTGGCCTTTGCGCAGAAACGCATGGAGCGACTCGGTATGCCAGAAGCCGACACGCCCGCCGCCGGGCCGCCCCAAGGCGGGCGAGCCCCCGGATCCGGCATGGACCGGGTCCCTCCCCGATCCCGGGGCAGCGACCCGCGCGAGCGGCGGAGCGTGGGGGCCACACATGACCTGCGCCTTCAGGATTACCGCGACATCGACGATGGCCCCTACGACGCCATCTGCTCCATCGAGATGGTCGAGGCCGTGGGCCGCGAATACTGGGACACCTACTTCGGCGCCATCGCCCGCCTGCTCAAGACCGGCGGCCAGGCCTGCATCCAGAGCATCACCATCCGCGACGACCTGTTTGAGCGCTACATCGCCGGCACCGACTTCATCCAGCAGTACATCTTCCCGGGGGGCTGCCTGCCCAGCCCGCGCGCATTCCGCGCCGCGGCCGAACGCGCCGGCCTGCAGGTGGTGGACCAGTTCCACTTCGGCCCCGACTACGCGCGCACCCTGCGCGAGTGGCACCAGCGCTTCCTGCAGCAGCTCGACGCCGTGCGCGCCCTCGGCTTCGACGAGCGCTTCGTGCGCACCTGGACCTTCTACCTCGCCTATTGCGAAGCGGCATTCGCCGAAGGCAACACCGACGTGGTGCAGTTCACCCTGCGCAAACCGTGAAACACCACGCCCTGTTCGCCCGCGCCGCCACCGTGCTGGCCACCACCGCCGCCCTGTGGTGGCCGGCGCAGGCGAGCAACGTCGAGCCCACCGCCAACGCCGCGCTCAGCGGCCAGCAGACCGTGGGCAGCTCGCTGTTCCGCCACTGGGGCTTCGAGGTCTACCAGGCCACGCTGCACGCGGGTGCCGCCTTCAACGCCCAGCGCTTTGAGCAGCAGCGCTTCGGGCTGGCGCTGCAATACCGCCGCGCGTTCAAAGGCAGCGACATCGCGCAGCGCTCGATCGACGAGATGCAGGCCATCGCACCGCTGTCGCCGCAGCAGGCCAGCGAGTGGCTGGCCACGATGCAGCGCGCCTTCCCGGACGTGAAGGCCGGAGACGAACTGCTGGGCGTGCACGTGCCCGGCAGCGGCGCGCGTTTCTATTTCAACGGCCAGCTGCGCGCCACGGTGGACGACCCGGCGTTCTCGGCGCGCTTCTTCGGCATCTGGCTGTCGCCCGGCACCTCGGCGCCGCAGCTGCGCACGGCCCTGATCGGCGCCAGCGCGCGCTGACACCATGGACCAGCCCACCGCCACCGCCCCGGCCGAGCGCTTCACCGCGCCCGGCGCCTGGCGGCACGGCCTGCGCTACGGCCTCATGGGCCTGCCGCTGGCCTTCGTGGCGCTGCCGCTCTACGTCATCCTGCCCCACCACTATGCGCGCAGCTTCGCCGTGCCACTGGCCGCGCTGGGCGCGGTGCTGCTGGCCGCGCGCCTGTTCGACGCGGTGCTGGACCCGCTGATCGGCCGCTGGACCGACCGGCAGTTCGCGCGCAGCCACCGGGCGGTGCTGGCCGCTGGCGGTGCCGCCGCCGTGGTGCTGGCGCTGGGTCTGTGGGGTCTGCTGTTCCCGCCCGCCGCGACGCGCGCCGACGCCAGCACCGTGCTGGTGTGGGCCGGCGTGCTCATGGCCATCACCTGCGCGGCCTACAGCGTGGCCAGCGTGGCGCACCAGACCTGGGGCACGCGCCTGGGCGGCAGCGAGGCACAGCGCAGCCGCATCAGCGCCTGGCGCGAAGGCCTGGCACTGGTCGGCGTGCTCACCGCGGCGGTGCTGCCCGGCACGCTGGGGCTGGACGCCACGGTCACCGCCTTCGCCGCGCTGCTGGCGCTGGGCTGGTGGTCCTGGAGCGGGGCGGTGGCGCCCACGACGCGCGCGCCTGCGCAGGGCACGCCACAGCAACAGCTCGCCGCCCATCGTTCGCCGGGCCGCCCCCAGAACGGCGGCACCCCCTCGGGGGGCCCGGCGCAGCCTGGGCTGGGGGCCAAGACCCACCCGCTGGCCCAGCCGCGCTTTGTGCGCCTGCTGCTGGTGTTCGTGGTCAACGGCACGGCGAGCGCGGTGCCCGCCACGCTCGTGCTGTTCTTCGTGCAGGACCGGCTGCAGGCCCCGGCCCGCATCGAGCCCGCGTTCCTCGCCACCTACTTCCTGTGTGCCGCGCTGTCGCTGCCGCTGTGGGTGCGGCTGGTGCCGCGCCTCGGGCTGGCGCGCACCTGGCTCATGGGCATGGCGCTGTCGGTGGCGGTGTTCATCTGGGCCGCCACGCTGGGCGCGGGCGATGTGGCGGCCTTCCTGATCGTCTGCGCGCTCTCGGGCATCGCCCTGGGCACCGACCTGGCATTGCCCTCGGCCTTGCTCACCGGCCTGGTGGACGAACTGGGCGAACGCGGCCAGCGCGAAGGCGCCTACCTGGGCTGGTGGAACTTCGCCGCCAAACTCAACCTGGCCCTGGCCGCCGGCCTGGCGCTGCCGCTGCTGGGCGCCTTTGGCTACACGCCCGGCGCGCGCGACCCACAGGCCCTGTGGACCCTCACCGTCGCCTACTGCCTGCTGCCCTGCGGCCTCAAGCTGCTGGCCGCCGGCCTGCTGCACACCCTGCTCATCCGGCCGGCGCGCCCCGCCGCCACATCCCTGTCCTCCCCCCTGAAAGCCCTCCCATGAAACGCCGCCGGCTCATCACCTCGGGTGCCGCTGCGGCGGCCCTGGCCCTCACCGGCTGCGCCGGCCCGCAGGTCACCGACTACGCGAGCGACCAACCCGTGCTCGACCTGCGCCAGTATTTCAACGGCACGCTGGACGCTTACGGCGTGTTCACCGACCGCAGCGGCAAGGTGGTCAAACGCTTCACCGTGGTGATGCGCTGCAGCTGGAACGGCGACGAGGGGGTGCTGGACGAAGACTTTGTCTACTCGGACGGCACCACGCAAAAGCGCATCTGGCGCCTGAAACACCTGGGCAACGGCCGCTACGAAGGCCGGGCCGACGACGTGGTGGGCGTGGCCCAGGGCCAGACCGCGGGCAACGCCTTCCGCTGGGGCTACACGCTGGCGCTGCCGGTGGGCGGCGATCCGAGCGCCGCCGGGCCGCCCCAAGGCGCGAGCGCCCCCTCGGGGGGCAGCGAACCAAGCGCAGCGGGGAGCGTGGGGGCGACGATTGTGGAGGTGCAGTTCGACGACTGGATGTACCTGATGGATGAGCGTGTGATGCTCAACAAGGCCGCCATGAGCAAGTTCGGCATCCACCTCGGCGAGGTCACGCTGTCGTTTGTGAAGCGTCCGTCATGAGCGCGCCCCACAGCCTGGTCGAGCGGCCGGACGCGGGGGGCTGGAACCTGCTGCGCCCCTACAACCCGCGCCTGCGCCAGTGGGTGGGCCGGCGCGTGTGGGTGGTGGGCGGCTCCACCGGCATCGGCCGCGCGACCGCGCTGGCGCTGGCCGCGCGCGGCGCGCAGGTGCTGGTGTCGGCGCGCGGCGTCCCGGCGCTGCAGGCCCTGGCCCAGGCACACCCCGGCCTGCAGGCCTGGCCGCTGGACGTGACCGACGCCGCTGCCGTGCGCACCTGTGCCACCGAGATCCTGGCGCAGGGCCCGCTGGACCTGGTGCTCTACTGCGCCGGCCACTACCGCGCCCAGCGCGCCACGGCGTTCGACCTGGTCGAGATGCAGCGCCACCTGGACATCAACCTCCGCGGTGCGCTGCACGTGCTGGACGCGGTGCTGCCCGCGCTGCTGGCGCGCGGCCGCGGCCACCTCAGCCTGGTCAGCAGCGTGGCCGGCTACCGCGGCCTGCCGCAGAGCCTGGCCTACGGCCCGACCAAGGCCGCGCTGACCAACCTGGCCGAAAACCTCTACCTCGACCTGCAGCCGCAGGGCCTGGGCGTGAGCGTGGTGCACCCCGGCTTTGTGCAGACGCCGCTGACGGCGCAGAACGCCTTTGCCATGCCGGCCCTCATCACCCCCGAGCAGGCGGCGCAGGCCATGCTGGACGGCTGGGCCGCGGGCGCCTTCGACATCCACTACCCCAAGCGTTTCACGCGCTGGATGAAGCTGCTGAGGGTGCTGCCGCACCGGCTGTACTTCCCGCTGGTGCGGCGCTTCACCGGGCTATAAAACACCATGACCACCGACGAGGCCCGCGCCGCCACCGGGCGCATCTGCCAGTTCTTTGAAACGCTCTCGCCACAGAGCCTGGCGCAGATCGACGCGCACTACACCCCCGAGGCGCGCTTCAAAGACCCGTTCAACGAGGTGCAGGGGCACGCGGCCATCCAGCGCCTGTTCGAGCACATGTTCACCAGCCTGCACGAACCGCGCTTCGTGGTGACGCAGCGCCTCGTCGACGGCGCGCAGGTGTTCCTGGTGTGGGAATTCCACTGCCGGTTCAAACGCTTCGACACGGTCACTCCGCAGGTGATCCGCGGCGGCTCGCACCTGCAACTGGCCGCCGACGGTCGCATCGCCGACCACCGCGACTACTGGGACGCGGCCGAAGAGCTGTACGAAAAACTGCCCGGCGTGGGCGCCCTGATGCGCTGGCTCAAGCGACGGGCGAACACATAAAGTCACCATTGGAGCGAAGCCGAATGGCCCGCACGCATCGGGCTGTACGGGCGCAACCGAAGCGCGTGCCCCCTTCCAGGGCACCCGTGGAACGGGCTCCGCCCGGCCACAGGGTGCGTCCCCCCGCGCAGCAGGGGGGAAGCCGCGTCAGCGGCGCAGGGGGGCCATCTCTACCCCGGCATCTTCCCGAGCATCTTCTCGCGCACCGCGGCCACCAGCGTCCGGCCGGTCTGCAGCACCTCCATCGGGTCCACCGCGCCCATGCTGGCCATGTCCTGCTGCACTTCCTCGCGTTTGCTGCGCGCCAGACAGGCCAGCAGCTTTTGGCGCAGCGCCTCGTCCTCCAGGCTGCACAGCAGCTTGGCCAGGTCGTACAGGTCGCAACGGCCCACCGCGTCGAACAGCGACTTCTGGTCGGCGAACACCAGATCGTCCACGTCGGTGAACTGCTCGGGCGTCTTGATCTTGCGGTCGGCGAAAAACTTCTTGCCCTTGTCGTTGAGCAGGCGCACCACCTCGCTCTTGCGGAAGGTGAAGATGTCCTCGGAGAACTCGCTGCCCGCGAGCTTCTTGAGCAGCAGCGAACGGTCCACGTCCACCATGGCCGCGAACTCGTCCACGCTCACGTATTCGTAGCTCATCTTCTCCGTGTCGGCATGGTCCTCGGTGATGCGCCGGGCCTGGTGCACGATGTCCTTGGGCGAGAAAATCACGCGCTTGCCGCTGCCGTTTTCATCGTCGACGCGGATCAGGTGCAGGCGCAGCAACTTGCCGATGCTGTTGCGGATGTGCACATCCGAATGCCCCAGCAAACCGCGCGCCTGGGTGAACACGTCGGTCAGCAGCGGGCTGGCCAGCACGGCGGGGCCCGATCCCCCGCGCACATCGTTCTTGGGCCGCCCGGTTTCGGCCATGCCCAGCAGTTGCAGCAGCTGCGCATAGACCAGGATGTCGGGCTGGTAGTTGACGCGGGTGGCGATGAGTTCGTGCGCCACCTCCAGCCGCTCGACCAGCGAGCGCAGCAGGCCGCGGGTGAACTTGGGGGTCTCGGCCAGCTCGCTCTCCAGCGTGTCGTGGCCGACCAGGTACAGCTCGCAATACGAGCGTGCGGCGGCGTTGTTGCCGCGCCGCCCGTTGACCAGCTGCGCCGGCACGCCAAAACACTGGCCCGGCCCCAGCGTCTCGACCACCACGCGTTTTTCCTCGCGCACCATGTAGAGGTCCACCGACCCTTCCTTGATCACGTACAGGTGGTGGGCCGGCATGCCTTCGGTGTAGAGCACATCACCCGAATAGAAACGCTGCTGGGTGAAGCCTTCGTCGGGCCCGACGGGCATGGGCGAGGACGGGGAGGAGGCGCGGGCGGGGGTGGCGGTGTTCATGGTGTGGCGCAGCGACGGGGCCGCGACCATCGCACCGCCCCTGACTGCCTATCGACGGCCCCCGGCGGAACTTGAGGCCCGACCGGGCCCGCGGTGGCCTCCAGAACCTCGACGAACCGCAAGCGCCGCCCCAGGCGTCAGCCCGGCCCGCGTGACCCCATCCAGGGCAGCCGTGGAACGGCCATTCGACAGGCTCAGAAGCCACAGGGTGCGCGCCCCCGCACAGCAGGGGGAAGCCGCGTCAGCGGCGCAGGGCGGACCGAGCGATCAGCTCGGCCGCGTGTCCATGAAGCTCTGGCGCAGCGCGAGCTTGTCCGACAGGCGGGCCAGGTTGGGGTAGGTGGTGCGCCACTCGATCTGCGGAAAGCGGAACAGCAGATAGCCCAGCGCGCAGCCCACGGCCACGTCCGACAGGCTGAAGTGGATGCCCGAGCAGAACGGCTTGTCGCCCAGGCCGTGGCTCATGGCCTTGAGCGCGCCGTCGACCTTGCCCAGCTGGCGGTCGATCCAGGCCTGGCAGCGCTGCTCGTCGCTGCGGCCGGACCAGGTGGCCTCCAGCCGCGCCAGGATGGCGGCGTCCATGAGGCCGTCGGCCAGCGCTTCCCAGGTCTTGATTTCGGCGCGTTCGCGGCCGGAAGTGGGAATCAGCTTGCCCACGGGCGAGAGCGTGTCCAGGTACTCGACGATCACGCGCGAGTCGAACACGGCTTCGGCGCCTTCCATGATCAGGCAGGGCACCTTGCCCAGCGGGTTGGAGGTGGCGATGCCGGTGTCGGCCGACCACACGTCTTCCTGGACGAACTGGTAGTCCAGTTTCTTTTCGGCCATGACGACGCGGACCTTGCGCACGTAGGGGCTGGTGGTGGCGCCAATGAGTTTCATGGGTCGGTGTTGTTCAGGTTCGAAGGGCAATGCAAGCGGCCATTTTATCGACGCCCGCCGCCACGCGCGTGCGGCCCTGCCAGATCCGCCCGGCGGCGCGCCCCGCCGGTGGCGGCCTCCTACAATCTGGGGATGCGCCCGACCTCCTCCTCCCCTGCGGCCCACGCCGCCCCCCTCACCCCCATTTCCGCCCTCTCGCCGCTGGACGGCCGCTACGCCGGTCGCCTGGCGCCGCTGCGCCCCTTCATGAGCGAGCAGGGCTACATGCACCGCCGCGTGCAGGTGGAAATCGCCTGGTTCATCGCCCTGTCCGACGCCGGTTTCGACGAATTCAAGCCGCTCTCGCCCGGCGCCCGCACCTACCTGATGGGCCTGGTCAAGAACTTCAACGACGAAGACGCCCTGGCGATCAAGGAGATCGAGAAGACCACCAACCACGACGTGAAGGCCGTGGAGTACTGGATCAAGTCCAAATTCGACGCCCGCCCCGAACTGGAGCACGCCGCCGAGTTCGTGCACTTCGCCTGCACCAGCGAAGACATCAACAACACCAGCCACGCCCTGCAGCTCAAGGGCGGTCGCGACGCGGTGCTGCTGCCCGCGCTGGACGGCGTGATCGCCAAACTGCGCGACATGGCGCACCAGTTCGCGGCCGTGCCCATGCTCAGCCGCACCCACGGCCAGACCGCCAGCCCCACCACGGTGGGCAAGGAAATCGCCAACGTGGTGGTGCGCCTGGTCAACGCGCGCGAGCGCATCGGCGGCGTGAAGCTGCTGGGAAAGATGAACGGCGCCGTGGGCAACTACAACGCCCACCTTTCGGCCTGGCCCGACTTCGACTGGGAGGCCTTCAGCAAAAAGGTGATCGAGACGCCCGAGCCGCTGGGCCTGGGCCTGACCTTCCAGCCGTATTCGATCCAGATCGAGCCGCACGACTACATGGCCGAGCTGTTCGACGCCATCGCGCGCACCAACACCATCCTGATCGACCTCTCGCGCGACATCTGGGGCTACGTGAGCGTGGGCTACTTCAAGCAGAAGCTCAAGGCCGGCGAGATCGGTTCCTCGACCATGCCGCACAAGGTCAACCCGATCGACTTCGAGAACGCCGAAGGCAACCTGGGCCTGGCCAACGCGGTGCTCAAGCACCTGTCCGAAAAGCTGCCCATCAGCCGCTGGCAGCGCGACCTGACCGATTCCACCGTGCTGCGCAACATGGGCGTGGGCCTGGGCTACGCGGTGCTGGCCTACCACTCGCTGATGACCGGCCTGAACAAGCTCGAACTCAACGAAGAAGCCCTGGCCGACGACCTGAACGCCTCGTGGGAAGTGCTGGCCGAACCGATCCAGACGGTGATGCGCCGCTTCGGTGTGCAAGGCGCCTACGAGAAGCTCAAGGAAGTCACGCGCGGCAAGACCGTGACCGCCGAGGCCCTGCACACGCTGATCCGCAGCCTGGAGATCCCCCAGGCCGAGAAGGACCGCCTGCTGGCCATGACCCCGGCCAGCTACGTGGGCAAAGCGACCGAACTCGCGCGCCGCGTGTAATTCCTGCACATCACACCGCAACAGGGCCGGACGCCAGTCGTCCGGCCCTGTTGCCTTTTGGGCGACTCCCCTCTTCAGAATGTGCGCTTTTTCATGCACAGTCTGGATCGCGCTTGACTTATCTCAACCAGCCTGGGCTGGTGGCTGCCTAAAGTCCGGCGCTGGTTTTTTCAGCGACCGCCCAATGTCGGGCGGGTTCGCAGCCCCGAGGAGCCCCCGGCCATGGCCATCGAACTGTTCAACAAAGACGGCCATGTGTGCCTGATGTTCGCCCACCTCAGCGACGAAGGGGGCGAAGCCGTGCAGGCCAACCAGTTCCTCGTCATCGACGGCCAGCAGGGCGCCATCATCGACCCGGGCGGCAACATGGCCTACAACGAGCTGCTGCTGACCATCGGCCGTTACTTTCCGCCCAGCAAGCTGACCGAGATCCTGGCCTCGCACGCGGACCCGGACATCATTGCCTCGCTGGACCGCTGGATGACCAGCACCCAGGCCACGCTCTACATCTCGCGCCTGTGGGAACGGTTCGCGCCGCACTTCTGCAAGCCGGGCAAGACGGCCGGGCGCATCATCGGCATTCCCGACCCCGGCATGCGCATCCCGCTGGGCCGCAGCGAAATCGTGGCGCTGCCCGCGCACTTCATGCACGCCGAGGGCAACTTCCAGTTCTGGGACCCGGTCAGCCGCATCCTGTTTTCGGGCGACCTGGGCGTGTCGCTGGGCACCTCGGCCGACGCGTCCCGGCCGGTCACCTCGCTGGCGCCGCTGCTGCCCCGCATGGAAGGTTTTCACCGCCGCTACATGGTCTCGGGCAAGGTGCTCAAGCTGTGGGCCCACATGGCGCGCCAGCTGCCGATCCAGATGATCGTGCCGCAGCACGGTGCGCCACTGGCGGGGCCGGCGGTGAACGAGTTCATCCACTGGGTCGAGGACCTGAGCTGCGGCGTGGACCACCTGACGCAGGCGAACTACTGCATTCCGGCGTAACCCCCGCGCCGCCTGCGGCGTCACCCCCCGGGGGGCGACACCAGTGGCCCGGCAAGCCGGTTCCGCGGTGCTCCTGACGGGTGGTGTCACGTCGCTCGTGACGGTCCCTTGCCCCGAACTTATCCCGTCATCGCGCCCGCTCGGCGTAGCGGTTGAAGCGCCAGGAGCTGCCTTCGATGGTGATGCGGCGCCAGACCACGCGCTTCTCCACCGGGCTCATGGCGGTCCAGTGCTGCACCTCGTCGAAGCTGCGGCCACAGCCTTTGCACACGTCATCGCCCTGGCTGGTCGAGCAGATGGCGATGCAGGGCGTGTCGGGGGTGGTGTCGAACCACGCCAGCCAGGCCGCGCGGGCCGCATCGCTCAGCGCAGCCTCGTCCACCTCGGTCTGGTGTGCATAGGCCATGCGCCCGTACAGCTCGGCCAGGGCCTTGAGTTCGGGGCCCAGCGCCAGCGTGCTGGCGCCGGCCGGTGAGCGGGCACGCCAGTGGTTGATCGCGGCTTCGATGTCGCTGATGTGAAGGCGGGCCATGGGGAGCGCATCATAGCCAGCCGCTGCCGCGCAGCCTGTGGAAACTCCGTATGCCCCGGGCCAGCGCAATTTCGACGGCGCCGATACAATCGCGGCACTCGAAGGGGAGTAGCCCTGCGTTTTCATGGTGTGTGCCACACCGCCATGGGCAGGCGTTCGGACCGTCGTCAACACGGAGCCTCTGGCTCCCGGCGGTCCGAGCCCGGTGATGCAAGCAGCACCGGGTCGGGCAAGACCTTTGATGGGCCCGACCGGGCCTCTCAAGGCATGTCTCACCCCTGGCCCCGCGCGCGGCGTCCAGCAGACGCCCTTGATCTGCCCGGCCGGACCCCGTACGAACCGGACGCAGGCAGCAGCGCGCTGACGCCATGCTCCGGCCACCTGAGACACATCGAGGCTTCCATGGAATTTCTGACTTCACCCGCGTTCTGGGTCGCGCTGGGCCAAATCATCATCATCGACATCCTGCTCGGCGGCGACAACGCGGTGGTGATCGCGCTGGCCTGCCGCAAGCTGCCGCCCGCGCAGCGCACCAAGGGCATCATCTGGGGCACGGCCGGTGCCATCGTCCTGCGCGTGGTCCTGATCCTGTTCGCCATGACGCTGCTGAACGTGCCCTTCCTCAAGGTCGTGGGCGCGCTGCTGCTGGTGTGGATCGGCGTCAAGCTGATCGCGCCGGACGAAGACGGCCATGGCGACATCCAGGGCAGCGACAAGCTGCTCGCCGCCATCAAGACCATCATCGTGGCCGACCTGGTGATGAGCGTGGACAACGTGATCGCCATCGCCGGTGCCGCTCAGCACGCGGGTGAACACTCCACGCTGCTGGTGGTCCTGGGCCTGCTGATCTCCATCCCCATCATCGTCTGGGGCAGCCAGCTGGTCATCAAGCTGATGGCGCGTTTCCCCATCATCATCGTGGCCGGCGGCATGCTGCTGGGCTGGATCGCCGGCGGCATGCTGGTGAGCGACCCGTCCTTCGCCGACCCGGCGCAATGGACCTGGATGCCCAAGCTGGAGCAGTCCGCGGTCATCAAGTACGGCGCGTCCGTGGCGGGTGCACTGCTGGTGCTGGCCATTGGCAAATACCTGGCCGCCAAGAACCCGCCGTCGGCCGAAGAAGCCTGAGCGTCACCCGCGCATGCATGAAGGCGGCCCTCGCAAGGGGCCGCCTTTTTTGTGGCCGCTGCGCTATGCTGGCCGCATGAAATTCATCCTCAAATGGCTGCTCGCCGCCTGCGCCCTGCTGCTGGTGGCCTACCTCTACCCCGGTGTGCAGGTGCAGAACTTCGGCTCGGCGCTGATCGCGGCTGCCGTGGTCGGCGTCTTCTACACCCTGCTTCGCCCGCTGCTGATCGTCCTGACCCTGCCGGTGACCTTGGTCACGCTGGGTCTTTTCCTGTTCGTCATCAATGCCTTGCTGTTCTGGGCCGCGGCGGGCGTGCTCGATGGCTTCCACGTCAACGGCTTCCTGGCTGCGCTGCTGGGTTCGCTGATCTACTCGGCGCTGATGCTGGTGGTGGACGCGGCGCTCAAGGGCTGAGTGGCCGAGAGGCCATCGGCCCGGATCAGTCCTCGCGCAGCGCTTCGCGCGCCTGCGCTTCCACCTCGCGGCGGCGCGCGTCCACGATGGCCAGTTCCATCGGGTCGGCCGCGCGGTCGGCGGCCGGCAGGGCCTGGGCGGCCTTGAAATGTTCCGCTGCGCTGCCGAAATCGAGCTGCGCGGCGCGCGCCTCGCCCTCGGCGCGCAAGGCCCGCAAACGCTGTCCCTGCGCCTGGTGCAACTGGGCCAGCACCTGCCAGGCCTGCGCATCGCGCGGGTGACCCAACACCCAGTCGTGCAGGCGTTGTGTGGCCGGCGCCAGCGCGCCGGTGGCCTGCGCCACCTGGGCGCCCAGCATCAGGCCTGATCGTTGCCCGCTGGCCAGCGCCGCGTCGCGCAGCGCCGCCACGCGCTCGGCCAAGGGCCCCCGTGGCGCCCCGGGCGCCAGCCACAGCTCCATCAGCAAGGCGTCCGCGGCCCAGCGGGTGTCGGCCCCCGCCAAGCCGGCCAGTCGCTGCGCCAGGGCCAGGCCCTGGTCGTGCTGGCGCAGGCGGTGGGCCGAGAGGGCCGCGGCGTACAGATCGGCCGGCGTGGCACCGGCCCGCTGGCCGTGCTGCAGCCAGGCGCGCCAGCGGTCGGGGCTGCTCTCGGCCAGCACGCGGGCGCGCGCCGACATGAGGGCGTGCCAGGCGGTGGTGACCGGCGCCGTGGCCGCATCGGGCCGCCACGCCAGGCCACCGATGGCCGGCAATGCGTTCCCCGGCGCTCCCACAGGCGATCCCGCCAGAGGGCCGACGCGCGGACCGCTGGGTGCCAAGGGCAGGCGCGCCTGCATGTCGGCGATGCGTTCGCTGGTCAGCGGGTGGCTGCGCAAATACGGAAAGGCGCCGTCGTCGTTGTGGCGTGCGGCCTGCTGCAGCTTGTCGAACATGGTGACGAAGCCGGTGGGATCGAAGCCGGCACCGCTGAGCACGCCAAAGCCCACGCGGTCGGCCTCGCGCTCCATGTCGCGCGAAAAATTCAGCTGCGTCTGCGCCGCCACGGCCTGACCACCCACCATGGCGGCACTGGCCACCTCGGTGTTGGCGCGGGCCGCCAGCATGGCCAGGATCATCGCGCCCATGAGCCAGGGTGCGCCCCTGTCCTGGCGCGCGATCATGCGCGCGATGTGGCGCTGCGACACGTGGCTGAGCTCGTGCGCCAGCACACTGGCCAGCTCCTGCGGCGTGTCGGTCACGGCCAGCAGACCCAGGTTCACCCCCAGATAGCCGCCCGGCAGCGCAAAAGCGTTCACCCGCTTGTCGCGCGAGATCATCAGCTCCCAGGCCAGCCGCTCGGCCAGTTCGGGTGGCACGTCGCCGCGTGCGCGCGCCGCACCCAGCAGGGGCCGCCAGACCGCCATCAGGTAGTCGCCCAGCACCGGGTCGTCGAGGTAGTCGGGGTCGCGGTAAATGTCGCGCGCGATGCTGTCGCCCAGGCGCCGCTCGGCTGCCACCGACATGTCCGCCCCATCGCCCAGGCTGGGCAGGGTCGACGGAGGCACAACAGACTGCGCCCGTGCAGCCCCCGGACCGGTGTTCGACAACAGCAAGGGTGAAAGGGCCAGCGCAGACATCAAAGCCATGCGGGCCAGTGGGCCAGCGGGTCGGGCACATCGGGTCATGCCCGTATGATGCCGCGACCCTCCGATGGTTTCTGTAAAGCCCACGCAAAGCCCGCCATGAACGACACCGCCAGCAGCCCCCTGACCCACTTCGACGCCCAGGGCCAGGCCCACATGGTGGACGTCGCGGCCAAGGCCCACACGCACCGCGTGGCGGTGGCCGAAGGCCGCATCAGCATGGAGCCGGCGACGCTGACCCTGGTGCAAAGCGGCACCGCTAAAAAGGGCGACGTGCTGGGCATTGCGCGCATCGCCGGCATCCAAGGCGCCAAGAAAACCAGCGACCTGATTCCCCTGTGCCACCCCATCGCGCTCACCCGCGTGGCTGTGGAATTTGAAGTGGACCCGTCAGCCAACAGCGTGCTGTGCCGCACCACCGCCGAATGCACCGGCCAGACCGGCGTGGAAATGGAAGCCCTGACCGCCTGCAGCGTGGCCCTGCTGACCATTTACGACATGTGCAAGGCGGTGGACCGGGGGATGGCGATCAGCGGGGTGCGGCTGATGGAGAAGCGGGGAGGGAAGAGCGGTCACTTTGTGGCGTCCTGACGGCTTGCCACTCGGCAAACTGCTGAGGCCACGCGGCCTTGTAGCGCGCGGTGTGCAGTTCAACCAGATCCTGCCGACCCAGCAGTTCAGCTGATTCGATCACGCGCCGGATGACGCGGGAATCCGGTGCGACATGCAAAGACTCCAATGCCCCCTCAAGGATGAGATGGGCATTTTCTTTGGTCAGCGGCGTCATCGTCACCTGTGCGATCAGCACGTGCGACTGATACAGAAACGAGTTGTGCACCTTGTTCAGCGTGTCGTATCTGAACCGCTCCAGACGCCAACTGGCTGGAAGGTACAACTGACTGACCTTGAGGTACTCCCAACCGACAAGCGCAAGCACTGCCAGGGCCAAGGTCGTGACCATGCCCATCGCCTTGCGAGAGGATAGAAAGGTACGTATGGCGCCGTCAGGCCCCACCTGATTTCGTCGGTTGAAGTACAGCAGCCACGCCGCCGAACCCGCCATCAATTGGAACACCCCGAACCACATCGGGTATTCGAGCAAACTGTGGATCCCGATCAGCAACAGCACACCCCAAGCCAGCCGCTCAGTGGTGTCCACGGCCGCCCAAGGTTTCAGGCGGATGATGACCCAAAGGAAGACGGCGTGAAAACCGACCGTCACCGGCAAGCCGAGCGTCACCGCCATCTGGAGGGGCCAATTGTGCGCGTTGGAGAGCTTCTCGCAATAACGGATGCCCTCGAAAGGGGTGATGTAGTGGGCATAGAGAAGCCCGCCAGGCCCCCACCCTGTCCATGGCTTGAGGGCTATCAATTCCAGCACATCCCGCCACAGCACGAGCCGGCTGTGGCAACGGTTGTCGGTACCGAAACGGCTGGTGATCTCCCGATGGATCTCGACACCGCTGGTCATAGACCCCACCCACTGCAAACCCCAACCCGCCAAGAGGTACACCGCAAGGCTGGAGAGCACCACCAGCAACACCCGCCAACGATCCTGCCAATGCCAATAGAACAGCAACAGCGTAACGGTGATCAGATGCAGCATGCCCGTGCGGGAGGCCGTGGCGGCCATGCCGATCAACAGCAGCACGGCCATCCAGACCGTGCTCCAAGGCTTGAGGTGGCGCCGGACACCCATCCACCAAACACTCAGCAATCCCACGCCAAGCAAAGTCGCCAGCATGTTGATCTGATGCACATTGGCCAGCGCAATACCCGGCTGGGTCTGTGCAATCCAGGGGAAAAACCGGTTTTCCAGGTCCAGGTACTGCACGATGGCCAACACCGCACTGCCCAGCGCCGCGATCAACCAGCCTGTCGCAACAATCCGCGCACCTTGCTCACGCACCCACAGCAGCAGGCTCAACAAAAGCGCGAAAGCTGTCCAAGAAACGAAATCCGGCAAAAACTCTGACCGAGGCGGTATCAGAATCGGCCAGAACCAGGGCAGGGCGATCAGCAGCGTGCTCAGCACCGCCACGGATTTCAACTGGATTCTGGAAGACGGACGAACCATTGGCTGCTCGGTCAAGGTTTGCATGGTTTGGATTCTCAGGACCTGCACATCACCAGCCATCCAGCGGGAGGTAGCTCACCGGCACGCCGTCCGAGCGCCGCACCAATGCCACCCAGCCCGTGATCTCCTCGCGGACCAAGGGCAGGTAGCCCAACTCATCTTCGCTCAAAGCCAATGTGCGCAGGGCACCGTCTAGCACCGCCTGCTGATCCGGGTTCTTTTGCCGCAGCAGTGCCACGGGCTGGAGGCGCTGCACCGCCGGCGGCATGGCAGACGCGTAGGGCTGCCAGCGCTGCGGGCGGAACGCCGGGTGAAGCCCCTGCACCGACAGTTGCACGCTGGCCAGGTAATCGGCATCGCCAGGCCGTGACAGCCGCACGGCAATGACGCGCGGACCGGCGTAACCCAGTTGCTGGAACTCGGGCAAGGCCTTGCCCAGCTGGGCCTGGTCCACATCCATGGCCTGCACCACGCGAAAGCGGTCACCCTCCAGCGCAATGAAGACGGGACGCGCCATCGCCATCTGACTCAATCCGTACGCCAGTGCACCGAGTTGCACGACCGCAATCAGCGCCACGTCCAGCAGCCACTTGTGGCGCGCCTTATGGGGATCGAACAGGATCAGCGTGAGCACTGGCCCACACACCACATCCACCGCCATAAGAATGAGAAACAGGCCCGAACCACCGGCAATCTGGTGCAGCGGCGCGGGAAACCACAGTCCAAATACCAGCGTAGCGGCCAGTACGGCAACCAACAGGCTCAACAATAGGTGCAGAGAGGCGGCCTTGACGGCCGCGCGCAGACGGGTCTTCATCAGGAAAAACACCAAAAGTCAAAAAAAAGAGCGCCGAGGCGCTCTTTTGATTGTGCACGTAGTGCTTATTTGCACTCGGAAGGCGCGAAGCGAGCAGGCAGCGTGGCAGCGGTAGCAGGCACCGAGACCCAGCTACCTGCAGCCGTTCCTGCAGCCAAACAACGCCAAGCCACCGACTGCGCAGGCGGCGCAAAGGCAGCCGTACCGACCGGCAGCGCGGTCCCACCCGGAGCATTAGGAACAACGTGCAAGGTGCCGTTGCCAGCAGCGGCCGATGTCGTGATGGTGATGGCGCCGGTAGCCGGGGTAATGCCGACAGAAGTCACGTTACGAGTAGCGACCGGTACGGTGTAACCCAACGCGTAGCCAGAAGCAGAAGCAGAAGGGTTACCCGAAGCCAACACATCCTGCACATTCACCTTAGCGGCCGAAGCAGCCACCAGACCTTCCGACACGCGAGCGCGCACCGTGTAGTCCTGATAAGCCGGCAGCGCCACAGCAGCCAGAATACCGATGATGGCCACGACGATCATCAGTTCGATGAGGGTGAAACCTTGTTGCATACGCTTCATGTGAAAACTCCTTGAGGGATGAGGGGGTGGACTGACCCTTACTCTTGAGCAGTTCGCGTGCCAACTTGAAATGCCCGGTTTTTTGCGGGCTTTTTCACGCTTCCAGCCCAGGGGTGACGATTTATGTCTGCCCCAACCCGCCAGACACTGACAATTTTTGTCAGCTCACCGGGTTCCACCGTTTTTTGTCACAACTCGAAGCACATGCCGGCGCTGAGCCAGCGGATGTCGTGCCGGACGTCGTTGACACGGTTGGGCGTCTGGTCGAAGCGCTGGATCTCTTCCATGATCAGCCCGGTCTCGGCGGGCTTGGTGTGGGTGATGTAGATCGGGTAACGCTGGTCGGCGGTGATCTGGTCGAGCTCGGTGGCCAGGCTGCTGGGCGCCAGGTGCAGGCTGCGCTGGGCCAATTCTTTCTCGCGGTCGCTGAAGGCGGTTTCGATGACCAGCAAGGCGACGGGCAGCTGGTTGACGCGTTGCCAGAAGGCCGGGTTGCGGCTGGTGTCGCCGCTGAAGACCCAGTGCCCCGACGCCGAGGCCGCCGCGTAACCCACGGCTGGCACGGTGTGCACCGCCGGCAGCACTTCCACCGCCTTGCCGCCCACCTTCAGCACCTGGCCGACCGCGATGGGCACAAAACGCATGAGGGGTTGATCGGCGCTGGGGATGGCCGAGAAATCGGGCCAGATGAGGTTGTTGAAGATGTGCGCCTTGAGCGCCGCGATGGTGCCGGGCAGAGCATGCACCTGCAGCGGGCCGACGCCGCGCGCCAGGCGCAGCGAGGCCACGGCGTCCAGCATCAGGGGCAGGCTGGCCACGTGGTCCAGGTGCGAATGAGTAAGCAGCACGTGCTGGACGCGTGCCATTTCGTCGAGCGTGAGGTCACCCACGCCGGTGCCGG
This sequence comes from Hydrogenophaga sp., assembly GCF_031426985.1. Lineage (GTDB taxonomy): Bacteria > Pseudomonadota > Gammaproteobacteria > Burkholderiales > Burkholderiaceae_C > Hydrogenophaga. The sequence goes on along the minus strand of NZ_JASJOY010000097.1, from coordinate 7,495 downwards.
CGTCGATGAGCACATCGTCGTCGAGCAAAAACGAGGTGGTGCGGCAGCCGTTGGCGATGGCGCCGGAGCAGCCCAGTACGCGAACCCTCATCGGTGGTGTGGTGTCAGCAGTTGGAGGCGAGCGGGCGGGTGTGCCGGCTCACTTGGTGTCGAAAGTGGTCGCGCCGTCCCAGGCGGGATCGGGGGGAGACAGACGCATGGAGGCTACCCGGTCGGCGTACAGCCGGTAAAGGACTTTTTTGGCATTCTGGCGCTGCAGGTTGAGCAGATGCACATCGCAGGCGTCCCAGTCCTGCGCGCGCCAGCGGTGCAGGCATTGTTTCCACAGCGCCAGTTCGGCGGCCTGCTCGGCCGAGAGGGCGCCGGCCCGGCCCAGCGGGGTGAAGATGGTCACGGCGCTGACCTTGCCTTTGACGCGCACGCGGTCCAGCTCTTGCCACACATGCTGGGGCGCTGCGCTGCGGGTGGCTTCGCTCGCCACCACATCCACCCCGTACAGGCGCGACAGGCCTTCCAGCCGCGAGCCGAGGTTGACCGCATCGCCCACCACGGTGTAGCTGCGCCGCACGTCCGACCCCATGTCGCCCACGCACATGGGGCCGGTGCTCAGGCCAATGCCCACGCCGATGGCGGGCAGACCCTGCGCCACGTGCTCGCGGTTGATGCGCTCGACTTCGCGCACCATCTCCAGAGCGGCGTTCACCGCCAGCGTGGCGTGGTCCGGGGCCTCCAGCGGCGCGCCCCAGAACGCCATGACGCAGTCGCCCATGTATTTGTCGATGGTGCCGCGGTGGCGGCGGATGACCTGCGTCAGCCGGCTGAACACGGTGTTGAGCAGCGCCTGCACCTGCGTCGGCTCCATGCGCTCGGACAGCTGGGTGAAGCCGCGCATGTCGCAGAACATCACGGTCAGCTCACGGGTGGCGGCGGCCATGCTGTAGCTGTCCGGGTCCTTGACCATTTCGTCCACCAGTTCCGGTGGCACGTAGGTGCCGAACAGCTGCGCCAGTTCGCGCTTGGCCCGGCTTTCCACCAGATAGCCATAGCTCATGTTCAGCGCAAAGGCCAGGCCCGCGGTCACCAGGCCGCTGGCCAGCGGCAGCACCAGGCCATGGCCCAGGTAGAGCCAGAAATTCAGCCCCACCAGCAGCGCCACCACACCCAGACTCAGCAGCACGGCGCGCGCCGCGCTGAGCAGGGGCAACCCCAGGGCCAGCACCAGACCAGAGACCAGCAGCATGACCAGTTCGTAGCCGAGCGCGTAGTCGGGCCGGATCAGCCGCTGTCCGTCCAGCAGGCCGCTGATGAGGTTGGCGTGTGTCTCCACGCCGGGGTAGGTCTCGCCCACCGGGGTCGAGCGCAGGTCCTGCAGGCCCGGGGCGGTGGTGCCCACCAGCACGATCTTGCCCTGCAGCTGACCCGGCGCCAGGCGACCGGCCAGCACGTCGCCGGCCGAGACGTAGGTGAACGACCCGCCGGTCGGCCCGCCGGCGCCGCGGTAGGGCACCAGCACCGCCAGCCGCTCGTCCACCGCGATGGCCAGCGTGCTGGTGCCCTGCACCAGCCTCACGCTCTCCAGCGCCTGTGCGTCGGGCGAAAGCCAGCGCTCGTTCGCAAACCCGGGTTCGACACGCGGCGAGCCTGCGAGCAGGCGGAACATGGCCAGGGCGAGCGATTCGTAGTACTGCCCCCCCTGTTCGGCCAGCAGCGGCAGCGACCGCACCTCGCCGTCGCGGTCGGCCAGCGCATTGAAGAAGCCCGCGCGTGGCGCCGCAGCGGCCAGCGGCGCGATGTTGGCACCGTAGCCGTCCCATTGCGTGGCGCGCAACGTGCGGTTGTGCAGCGCGCCGGCCGGCAACACCGGCGGCGGCAGCACGCCACTGGTGTGGCCGCCCCGGTCGCTGGTGAAGTAGTAGCCCAGCACCACCGGCCGCCCCTGCAGGGCGCGCGCGAATTGTGCGTCGTGGTCCAACCGTGGGCGCAGCGCCTCCACCCGCTGGGCAAAGCCGGGCTGGTCGGCCAGCGCGCCCTGCGCCAGTTGCTGCAACTGGCGCAGCGCCGCGCTGTCGTCCGGCTCGGCGAACACCGTGTCAAAACCCAGCAAGGCAATGCCTTGCTGGTCGAACAGCGTGTCCACCAGCCGCGCCAGGTGGTCGCGCGACCAGGGCCAGCGCCCCACCTCGGCCAGGCTTCGTTCGTCGATGTCCACGATGACCACCCGTTCATCGCGTGTGGCGGGCAGGGTGGCGCGCAGGCGCGCGTCGTAAATGATGTCGTCCAGCCGCTGCAACACGCCCAGCTGCAGCACGCCCACCGCGTGCAGCACCGCGAAGATCAGAGGCAGCAGGGTGACAGCGATGCGCGGGCCGTGGCGACCAACGCCCTGGAGGATGGCCTGCATGGGCGGCGCGGATGGGAATCGAAAAGGACCGTCGGGTCAGGTCAGGCCCGGGGCGCCAGCGACTCGGCTGCGCCGCACAGGCCGGGCGGGGTCAGCGCTGGATGAACTGCATCTGCGTGCCGGCGAGTTCCAGCAGGTCGCCGTGACGCAGGTTGATGGCTTCGGCGCCGATGGGGCTGCCGTTGATGGTGGGCTTGGTGGCACCCTCAACCAGAGCGACCACATAGCCGTGCGGGCGGCGGGTGATGGCGGCCACCGCCACACCGGGTTTGCCGATGGTGGTGACGACCTTGACCAGGGGCACCTCGCGGCCAGCGGCGGCACCGGACATGACCTTGATGGCCGCACTGGCCACCGCAGGTGCGGGTTCGGACGCGGCGGCCGGCGGGACCACGGCGCCGGAGTTGATCACCATCGTCTTTTCGTAGTTGTCCGAGGCGCCGTCGTGCACGAACTTGATCTTGTACTTGCCGATCTCGACCGTGTCGCCGTTCTGCAGCTGCTGCTTCTTGATCGCCTTGCCGTTGACGTAGGTGCCGTTGGTGCTGTTGAGGTCTTCCAGGAACACGTCGGTGCCCGACATCTGCATGACAGCGTGCTCGCCGCTGACGGCGAGGTTGTCGATCACGATGTCGTTATAGGGGCGACGGCCCAGCGTGGTGCGGTCTTTCGTCAGTTGCACTTCCTTGATGACGACACCATCGATGGAAACGATCATTTTCGGCATGGCCGACTCCTGTGGAACCTGAAAACTAATTCTAAAGACTTAACTACTGCCCCAGCATACGCGACAGCAACCCCCTGCGCAAAGGCTTGGCTCGAGCTTGCGCGAGTATCACCGATATATTGTCGCGCCCCCCGCTGCTGTTGGCGCCGTCGATGAGGGCGTTGGCCTTTTCCTGCAGGGTGCCGGCGCCCACCAGTATGGCGGCGATGCGGTTGTCGGGCAGCATGTCGCTCAGGCCATCCGAGCAAAACAGGTACAGGTCGCTGTCTTCGACGCGGAATTCGTTGACTTCCAACAACACCGTGTCTTCTACCCCCAGGGCCCGCGTGACCAGGTTCTTGTGGGTGGCGTACTGCGCCTGCTCGGGCGAAATCAGGCCGGCGTCGATCTGCTCCTGCAGCAACGAATGGTCGCGCGTGATCTGCTGGAAGCTGTCGCCGCGCAGGCGGTAGCAGCGCGAATCGCCCACATGGCCGATCAGGCAACGCACCCCCTGGAACACGCCCATCACCAGGGTGGTGCCCATGCCGGTGTACTGCGCGTTGGAATTGGCGGCGTTGAAAATGGAACGGTTGGCGTTGTCGATGCAGATTTCCATCGCCCGCTTGAGTTCGCGCCCGCTGGCCTCGTGACCACCCTCGGCCAGCCAGCGCCCCAGTTCGGCCTTGATGAACGTGGTCGCCATGGCGCTGGCGACTTCGCCCGCGTTGTAGCCGCCCATGCCGTCGGCCAGCACGAGCACCTGGTTGTCGGTGTCGAGCGCGACCGAGTCCTCATTGTTCTCGCGGATGAGGCCTGTGTCGGTCTGGGCAAAGTACTCAAAAATCATGACGCGCGTTGGGTTGTCGTTGTCGGCGATCCGTCATCGTGGCGCTCGCGCACAAAGACCACGGTGGGGGCTTGATCATCGGTCGGGGGCGGGGCGTCGCGGGTCCAGGTCTGGGTCGTTTCAAAAGCGTCGCCCGCGGCGGCCCGATTGTCCTCCACCGCAGCGGCGGCCCCCGGGGTCGTTGACAACCCTGACAGCACAGCTTGCACATCCGCGGCCCATTCGGCCCCGTTCGGGTACCGCAGTTGCGGTGCCTTGGCCAGGGTTCTGGCCAGTATATCGGCCAGTGCCGCGGGCAGCTCCGGGCGCAGGCTGCGCACGTCCGGCGGCGTCTGGTTGGCGATCTGGTACATCAGCGCGGCCATGGAATCGCCGCGCAACGGCAACTGGCCGGTCAGCAGCTGGAACAGGGTCACGCCCAGCGAATAGAGGTCGGAGCGGCCGTCGACGTGCCGGCCCGCGAGCTGTTCGGGCGACATGAAACTGGGTGTGCCCAGCACCATGCCGGTCTTGGTGCGGCTGGCGTCCGTGATGCGGGCGATGCCGAAGTCGGTGACCTTGACCGTGTCGGTCACCGGGTCGTACATGATGTTGGCGGGCTTGATGTCGCGGTGCACCACGTTCTGGCGGTGCGCGTAGTCCAGCGCACGCGCCACGCGCAGCGCGATGGACAGCACCGTGGCCACGGGCAGCAGCTGGCCCGGCCGGGTGTGTTCCAGCAGGTCGCGGCCTTGCAGGAACTCCATGGCGATGAAGGCCAGATCGTGCTCCTCGCCGGCGTCAAAAATGGTGACGATGTGCGGGTGTTGCAGGCGGCCGGCGGTCTCGGCCTCACGGAAGAAACGCTCGCGCGCGTCCTGCAGCTCGTGCCCCTCGAACTCGGCACTCAAGGCCAGGGTCTTGATCGCCACCACGCGGCCGATCTTCGGATCCCGCCCCTGGTAGACCACGCCCATGGCGCCTTTGCCCAGTTCTTTTTCCACCCGGTAGCGGCCCAGCATGGGCTTTTCGACACCCGCGCCGTCGAGCACCAGCGTGCCGCCGGGGTGGGCGCCGCTGCGGCCCAGCGCCACCGTTTCGGCCAATTGCCTGGCGTGCAGCAGGCGCTGTTGCAACTCGGGGTGGGCGGCGTCCAGCCGGGCCATGTGTTCGTAGACCGATTGCGCTTTGTTGAACTGGCGTTTGCGTTCAAAGTCCAGCGCCAGTTGCTGCAGGTTGTCCATCAGCGCCGCGCTGTGCGGCACGCGGCGCAGGCGGTCGAAGGCCAGGTCCGGCTGCCCCTGGCCGAGCAGGGCCAGTCCCATCTGGCGGTTGGTCTCGGCCGATTCCGCCTCGCTGTGGCGTTTGCGCGCTTCGGTCACGGCAAAGCGGCGCGTGACCAGGGCCAGATGCCCCAGCAGCAGCAACGCCGCCGGCAACACCAGCGGCAACCACAGCGCCGAGGTGCTCAGCAAGGCGAGGTCCGCTCCCAGCAGCGCAACGAACAGGACTCCCGACGCCCACGCCCCCTGGCTGGCCGAGAGGCGCGGCAACATGAACAGCAGGTGCGCCAGCACCAGCAGCCACGAGACCACCACGGCCAGGCCGCTCCAGACCGGCTGGGCGACGAAGTGGTTTTGCAGCAGGCTGGAGGTGGTGTGCGCCACGATCTGCGCCGGCGCCAGCGCCTGTGCCAGCGGCGTGGTGAAAGGCGTGCCCACACCGGCGGCGGTGGCGCCGATGATCACGATCTGCCCGGCGTATTTGCTGGCCGGGATCTGGCCCGAGAGCACGTCGAAGAACGCGTCTTCGGCAAACGCTTGGCGGTTGCCGTGGGCCGGATAGAACTGTGGTCGCACACGGCCCTGGGCGTCGGTGGCGATGCGCTGCCGCCCCAGCTCGATGCCCTCACCGGGCCGCAGGCGCAGGTCCGACGGCAGCAGGTTCAGGCTGTGCGCCGCGATGGCCAGTGCCATCGAGGGCACGGCGTGGCCGTCGAAGTGCACCAGCAGCGCCTCCTGCCGCACGGCACCGTCGAGGTCGCGCAACTGGTTGAGGTGGGCCACGGCCGCGGCGGCTTCGCCGATCGGGGCAATGGGCTGCTGCGAGCGCCGCGCCGGTTCGCCAAAGCCACCGTCATCGCGCAGCGCACCTTTTTGCGCAAAAGCGGGCAGCGGTGGGTCCGCTCGCCCTGCGGGTACGCCAAGCTCGAACACCGACGGCACGATCACGTTGCCGGCCGCCGCCAGGCTCTGCACCAGGCGGCCGTCCGAATCCAGGCCTTGCTCGGCCTGTTCGATGTGGCGCACCAGCGCTTCGCGCGCCTGCGGCCCCAGGTCGGCGAGTGTGCCGCCCTCGATCTGCGCGCGCAGCGCCCGCAGGCTGTCCAGGCCGCGCGCGGTCTGGGGCTCGAAGAACAGCGCGGTGTGGGCCACGGTCTTGGCGCCGGCGGCCTTGAGCTTGTCGATCAGCTCGGCGTGCACCTCGCGCGGCCAGGGCCAGCGCCCGATGTTGGCGATGCTGCGATCGTCGATCGCAATCACCGCGATGCGCTCGCTGGGCGCCCGCTCGCTGTGGCGCATCGCCGCGTCGTACAGGCGGCGTTCGAGACCGTCGAACAGGTCGGTCGCCGCGTGCAGCGCCAGCACCCCCGCGGCCACGGCCAGCACCAGCCAGGCGTCCGCGCGGCCGCGCCGCCGCCGCGCCGTGGGCGCGGGCATGGGTCGAGGTTCAGCGGCAGGTGTGGTCGGTTTCCGGTCGGGCATGGCGAATGGCGGGCATCACGCGGCGGCGCCGCGCCCGCACAACCAGGCGGCGAAGGGGTCACGGCCGTTTCAAGGCCCGCTGGCGTGTTGCATTTTGTTGCACCCAGCCCGCCCCCAACAAGCCCCGGGCGGATGACCGGTCGATCTGCGCGACAGACAACAAAAAGGGCAACGCGAACGTTGCCCTTTTAGTTTGACCGTGCAGCGGAATTACAGCTGCGCCTTGAGCAGCTTGCCCAGTTCGGACGGGTTGCGCGTGATGATGAAGCCGCACTCTTCCATGATGGCGAGCTTGGCATCGGCCGTGTCGGCGCCACCGGAGATCAGCGCACCGGCGTGGCCCATGCGCTTGCCGGGAGGGGCGGTCACACCAGCGATGAAGCCGACGATGGGCTTCTTCATGTTCGCCTTGCACCACATCGCGGCTTCGGCTTCGTCCGGACCACCGATCTCGCCGATCATGATCACGGCGTCGGTGTCGGGATCGTCGTTGAAGGCCTTCATCACGTCGATGTGCTTCAGACCGTTGATCGGGTCGCCACCGATGCCGACGGCGCTGGACTGGCCCAGGCCGACTTCGGTCAGCATGGCCACGGCTTCGTAGGTCAGCGTGCCCGAGCGGGAGACGACGCCGATGCGGCCCTTGCGGTGGATGTGGCCGGGCATGATGCCGATCTTGATCTCGTCGGGCGTGATCAGGCCGGGGCAGTTGGGGCCCAGCAGCAGGGTCTTCTTGCCACCGGCGGCTTCCTTGGCCTTCATGCGGTTGCGCACTTCCAGCATGTCCTTGACCG
>NZ_JASJOY010000096.1:11458-11803 GCF_031426985.1 Hydrogenophaga sp. | reverse complement strand
CATGCCCAGACCGTGGCGGCCGCCGATTTCGTTGGCTTTCAGGAACAGCTCGACCGGGTCGGCGTATTCGACGCCGTTCAGGGCCACGGGCATGCCTTCTTCAAAGCGCACGATCACTTCTTCAGCCTTGACATCCACTTCAGGCTTCCAGAACGCCACGCCCATGATGGGGTTGACGATCTTCATGCCACTTTGCAGGCTTTCCAGGTCTTTCGCTTCGTGCGTCGCGCCCAGCATGTTGCTGTCGGTGGAGTAGGCCTTTTCGGCACTCATCTTGTAACCAAAACCGTTGGCGGTCATGAAGGCGCTCATTTCGGCGCGGCCACCCAGTTCGTCGATGAACAG
>NZ_JASJOY010000096.1:0-11440 GCF_031426985.1 Hydrogenophaga sp. | reverse complement strand
ACCCCAGATGTTGACGTCGTCTTCCTTCATGGCGGCCACCAGCATGGTGCCGGTCACGGCGCGGCCCAGCGGGGTGGTGTTGAAGTAGGTGATGCCGCCGGTGCTGATGTGGAAGGCGCCGCACTGGATGGCGGCGATGCCTTCGTGCGCCAGCTGCAGGCGGCAGTCCACCAGGCGGGCTTTTTCAGCGCCGTAGGCCATGGCCTTGCGGGGGATCTCTTCGTAGTCGCTCTCGTCGGGCTGGCCAAGGTTGGCGGTGTAGGCGTAAGGCAGGGCGCCCTTTTGCTTCATCCACAGCAGGGCGGCGGAGGTGTCCAGACCGCCGGAGAAGGCGATGCCGACTTTCTGTTGGGCGGGCAGGTGTTGGAGGATGGTGGCCATGTGTGTGCTCGTGTCGGGTTCAGTCGCGGATCAACCGAAATGGCAGATGTAGTGGTAGGCCTCTGTGACCTTGATGTCGAAGCTGCTGTTGCCGGGGATGGCGAATTTTTCGCCCGGGCCGGAGGTGAGCCAGGCGTCGGTGCCGGCCAGTTTGTATTCGCAGCCGCCGGCCACGCATTCCATGATCTCGGGCGCGCCGGTGTTGAAGGTCAGGGTCGCGGGCAGCACCACGCCGACCGACTTTTTCGTGCCGTCGGGGAAGGTGATGCCGTGGCTGACGCATTTGCCGTCGAAATAGACGCTGGCCTGGGTGTTGACGGCAACGCCGCTGATCTGGGTGGTGCTCATGGAAAGGTCCGTTGGGGAAAGTGAAGGCGAAACCGCGATTTTAGGCGGCGGGGGTTTCAGCGCCGGCCGGCCCAGTCGGCGGCGTCGAAGCCCACGGTGATGGCGCCGTCGGCCCACTCGACCACTGGGCGCTTGATCACGCTGGCGTGCTGCAGCAGCAGGGCGCGGGCGCTGGCGTCGTCCACCACGCTGGCGCGCTGGGCGTCGTCCAGCCCGCGCCAGGTCGTGCCCTTGCGGTTGACCAGTTTTTCGTGGCCGGCGGCGGCCAGCCAGCGGTCCAGCGCGGCTTCGGGCACGCCCTGTTTCTTGAAGTCGTGGAAAACGTGCGCGATGCCGTTGTCGGTGAGCCAGGTGCGCGCCTTCTTGACGGTGTCGCAGTTGGGGATGCCGTAGAGTGTGGTCATCCCCGAATTTTGTCACGCAGCCCATTGGCGGCAGCGTTCCATCACCATGACCCAGCGCGACTTCTACCCGCCCATCGAGCCCTTCAAAACCGGCGTGCTCGACACCGGCGACGGCCACCAGATCTACTGGGAGCTCTGCGGCAACCCGCAGGGCAAGCCTGCGGTGTTCCTGCACGGTGGCCCGGGTTCGGGCTGCTCGCCCGACCACCGCCGCCTGTTCGACCCGCAGAAGTACTGCGTGCTGCTGTTCGACCAGCGCGGTTGCGGCCGTTCCAGACCCTCGGCCTCGCTGGAGAACAACACCACCTGGCACCTGGTGGCCGACATGGAGCGGCTGCGCGCCATGCTGGGCGTTGAGCGCTGGCTGGTGTTCGGCGGTTCCTGGGGCAGCACCCTGGCGCTGGCCTACGCACAGACGCACACCGAGCGCGTGTCCGAACTGGTGGTGCGCGGCATCTTCACCCTGCGCCGCGAGGAGGTGCGCTGGTACTACCAGGAGGGCGCGTCGTGGCTGTTCCCCGACCTGTGGGAGGGTTTTGTGGCGCCGATTCCCGAGGCCGAGCGCGGCGACCTGCTCAGCGCCTACCGGAAACGCCTGACGGGCGACGACACGGTGGCGCAGCTGGCCTGCGCCCGCGCCTGGAGCCTGTGGGAGGGCCAGACCATCCGCCTGCTGCCCGACGCGGCCAACACCGCCAAACATTCCAACGACGCCTTCTCGCTCGCCTTCGCGCGCATCGAGAACCACTACTTCGTGCACGACGGCTGGATGGACGAGGGCCAGCTCATCCGCGACGCACACAAGCTGGCGGGCATCCCCGGCGTGATCGTGCAGGGCCGCTACGACGCCTGCACGCCCGCGCACACGGCCTGGGCGCTGCACCGGGCCTGGCCGCAGGCCGACTTCCACCTCGTGCCCGACGCCGGGCACGCGTTCAACGAGCCCGGCATCCTGACGCAACTCATCGAGGCGACCGACCGCTTCGCGCGCTGAAGCGGTCGGTGGCCTGGGCGAGGCTCAGTCCTCGAAGCTGATCCGGGTGGCGGTGACGCTGCTGCCGTCGCTGAGCGTGCCCTTGACTTCGACGCGGCGGCCGTTGACCAGGTGGGCCGCCGTGCCGTCGCGGAACTCGACGCCGCTGGCCCAGGTGACCGCGACCGCGACCCCGCCCGAAGACGTCAGGGTGAAGCTGCCGCCCGAGCCGCTGGGGGTGGCGGCCGAGACCGTGCCGTGCAGCTCGAATTCGGTGCCCACGGTGCCGGGGGCGCCGTCGTCGTCCGGCTTCACGCGGGTGGCAACCACCACGCCGTTGACCAGCGCGCCTTTGATCTCGACGAAGGCGCCGGCCATGATGCCGGCCGTGCCTTCGGGGAAGCTGGCGCCGCGGGCGTCCACCGGCAGGTCGTTGACGCTGAATTGGCGGGTGCTGGTGAATGCGGTGATGGTGCCTTGGAATTCCACCTCGCCGCTGAAACCGCTGAACGAGTCTTCGGGCTTGCGGATGCGGTTGACCGGGTAGATCCCGCCCACGGCCGTGGTGCCCAGCCGCACGCGGACCAGGATGCCCACCAGGGGGGTGACGCGCACGTCGTCGGGGTCCGTGCTGGCGTAGCTCATGGGCAGGCTGCCGATGCTGAAGGTCCGGGCACTGTCGTCGTGCGCCGTGACCAGGCCTTGCAGTCGGTATTCCGATGGGGAGGACTTGCGTTCGACGTAGCTGGCGGTGAGGCTGTTGGTGGCGGGGTCGGCGATGCCGTGCACCTCCACCGCCTGCCCGACCGCCAGGCCGGCCAGGCCACCGGCGATGGACGGGTCGAAGAAGGTGCTGTCGGTGACGTTCACCGTCTGGCCCAGCACGACGAAGCTGGTGCCTGTCTTGGAGGCGATCGGGCCGAGCAGCTCGCCGCCCAGCACGATGCGGGTGGCGGTGGACTGCCCGTTGACGGCCGGCGAGCCCTGCACCGCCACCACCATGCCCAGGCGCAGGTCTTCGCGGCGGAATGTACTGTCGTCGCTGCTGATGCTGGCGCTGTTGTCGTCGTAGCGGATGCCGTTGACGATGATGGAGCCCAGGCCGGTGATGGGGCCGATGGAGAAGGCGCCGGTGCCGCCCTGGCCGACGCCGGCGACGTCGCCGCCCCCGCCGCAGGCGCTCAGGCCGGCCGCGCCCAGCAGGGCCAGCAGGGTTTGCCGGCGCGTGAGGCCGGCGGCGATCAGGTCATGCTTGTTCATGGGGAGCTCCTTGTGGGTGTGTGACAGGGGATGGCATGGGTTCGGTCCACGAGAAAAAGCCGATGCGGACCTGCTGGTCCATGCGGCGGCTTTGCGCGCGGTCCTGCTCGATCAGGGCCTCGATCTGCGGCACCAGGGTCTCGAGCAGCTGTTTCCATTCGCGGCTGACCATCTGGCGCACGGCGGCCATGGACTGGTCGGAAAGCTCGTCGGCGTGGATCGCCTGTTCAAAGTGCTGCTGGCCGTTGCCCAGCACGTTGGCGGTGGCGGCGCGCAGGTGGTCGCCCACGTTCTGACCCAGGAAGCCGACCATGCGCGCCCAGTCGCCGCGCGGCACGAAGGCATCGGCCTGCAGCCGCACGGTGTCGCTGCGCGCGTCCAGGCTCACCAGGTTCAGGCGGCACAGTTCGTCCAGCAGGGTACGGGGGTGCACGTCGCGGGTGACGGACTGGGCCAGCGCCTCGAAGCTGGGGGCCTCGCCCTGGCGGGGCAGGGTGATGGGGCGTTGCTGGGCGTCGCGCAGGGCCGGGTCGGTCAGCCAGCGCGTGAACACCTGGGACGACGGCGAGTGGTGCAGCGGCGCGGGGGCCAGCTCGTTGTCCAGCTGGCGGCCGACTTCGCGCCGCGTCAGGCCGGTGGAGGCGCTGACACGGCTGGTGTTGGGCGCGGTGCCCGCGGCCTGGTGCGCCTGCCACGCGGCCAGCACGAAGCCGCGGCGCAGCTGCGCTTCCACCGCCTGGATGGGCAGGCCGCGGGCCACGCACAGCTGGGCCAGCGGGGTGAGCACCGCGCCGATGGCGACGAGCAGGGCGTCTTGTTCGGCGTGCAGGGCGGTGTTGGGGGTGAGCATGGGGGTGGGTGGTTGGGGTGTGCAAAGTGCACATTCACCGGCTGTGATGCAGCGGCCGTGCCAGCCCCTGGGTGGCATGAAAATCCAATGAAATCAAATGCTTGCTGGCTTGGTCGGGACGACGGGGTGGGGCATTTCACCCGGCGGCGGGTGGCTTGCCCCACCCGATGGATGTGTCCGCACCCCGTGCCATGGCATCTCTCGCGGGGCCGGCGGGTGCCGTGGGCGGCCGGGATAATCCCTGCCATGAACACGCTCCAAGACTGGCTCGCACACTGCGAGCGACTGCACCCCCAGGGCATCAGTGGCATCGAAATGGGGCTGGACCGCGTCCAGCGCGTCGCCAGCCGCCTGGGCCTGGCCATGGACTGCCCGGTGATCACCGTGGCGGGCACCAACGGCAAGGGCTCCACCTGCGCCATGCTCGAAGCCATCTACGGCGAAGCCGGTTACCGCACCGGCGTCTACACCTCGCCGCACCTGGTGCGCTTTGAAGAGCGTTGCCGCGTGCAGGGCGAGCCGGTGGCCGCCGACGCGCTGGTGCCCGCCTTTGCCGAGGTGGAGGCCGCGCGGCTGGGCCAGGGCGATGACGGGCAGGTCGTCGAACTGACCTATTTCGAGTTCACGACCCTGGCCATCCTGCGCACGCTCTCGCGCAGCGGGCTGGACGTGGTGATCCTGGAGGTGGGCCTGGGCGGGCGGCTGGACGCGGTGAACATCGTGGATGCGGATTGCGCCGTCATCACCTGCATCGCGCTGGACCACATGGCCATCCTCGGGCCCGACCGCGAGGCCATCGGCTACGAAAAGGCCGGCATCATGCGCACCGGCCGCCCGGTGGTGGTGAGCGACCCGGTGCCACCGCAAAGTGTGCTGGACCGCGCGCTGGAAGTGGGCGCTGACCTGTGGCGCCTGGGCAAGGACTTCCACTTCGCCGGCGACCAGCAGCAATGGGGCTGGGCCATGCACCCGTCCCACGGCGGGCGGCGCTACGCCGGCTTGGCCTACCCGGCGCTGCGCGGCGCCAACCAGCTGGTCAACGCCAGCGGCGTGCTGGCCGCCATCGAGGCGCTGCGCCCGCGCCTGCCGGTCACGGCCCAGGCGGTGCGCAACGGGTTGGCCATGGTGGAGCTGCCCGGCCGCTTCCAGATCGTGCCCGGCCAGCCCACCCTGGTGCTGGACGTGGCGCACAACCCGCATTCGGTGGCCGCGCTGGCCGAAAACCTGGACGCCATGGGCTTCCATCCCGTCACCCACGCCGTCTTCGGCGCCATGGCCGACAAGGACCTGGGCGCCATGCTGGCCCGCATCGCCCCGCTGATCGACCAGTGGCACCTGACCGACCTGCCCCTGCCGCGCGCCAGTTCGGCGCAGGCGCTGGCCGCGCAGATCGAAGCCCTGCCCAAGCCCTTGTCAGGGCCGGGCGGGCGGGTGGCGGGCCTGCACGCCAGCCCTATGGGCGCCCTGCGCGCGGCGGTCGCTGCCGCAGACCCGGCTGATAGAATCGTGGTCTTCGGTTCCTTCTACACCGTGGGCGGGGTTTTGCAGGACGGCGTGCCCCGTCTGTCCGCAAAACACCTGGCGTCCTGAAGCCCGCCCACTCGGCCGATTCACGCCTGACATCCGTCGGTTCGCGCCCCTCGCCAGGCTTGCATGGCGTCCTGATCCACCCGCATGTTCACTTCCCGTTCCGCTTCCCAGGGCAACGCATCGGCAACGCCGCCGCAGAGCATCGAGGCGGTGCGCCGGCGGGCGCGGCACCGCCTGATCGGTGCCGCGGTGCTGGTGCTGCTGGGCGTGGTGGGCTTCTCGCTGCTGTTCGACACGCAGCCGCGCCCGCTGCCGGTGGACATTCCCATCGTGATCCCGGCCAAGAACACGCCGTCGTCGCTGCCCGCGCCCAAGGCGAAGGCTCCAGCCGCCGAGCCCACCCCGGCGGCCGCACCGACCACCACCGCGCGCGTTGCCGCCAGCGACAGCCTGGGCCCGCGCGAAGAGGTGGTGGAGCCGGTGGCCACGTCGAAGGCGGTGGCACCCGCCAAGGTCGAAGCCAAGTCTGAACCCAAAGCCGAAACCAAGCCCAAAGCTGAGGTGCTCGCCAAGGTGGAGCCGCCCAAGCCGGCGGCCAAACCCGCGGTGTCCGACGCCGATCGCGCCCGCGCCTTGCTCGAAGGCAAGACCGCCGACAAGGCCGACGCCGCCAGCCAGCGCATCGTGGTGCAGGTGGGCGCTTTTGCCGACGCCGCCCGCGCGCGGGACGCCCGCCTGAAGCTGGAGCGGGCCGGCCTCAAGACCTACACGCATGTGGCCGAAACGGCCGATGGCAAGCGCATCCGCGTGCGCGTGGGCCCCTACGCGACCAAGGCCGAAGCCGACAAGGCCGCCGCACGCGTGAAGGCGCTGGGCTTGCCCGCCGCCATCCTGACCCTTTGAGGTGCTGACATGAGTTGGCTGGACTGGGCCTTGCTGGCGGTGCTGCTGCTGTCGGCGGTGGTGGGCCTGTGGCGCGGCCTGGTGTACGAGGTGCTGTCGGTGGCCGTCTGGGTGATGGCCTTCGTGCTGGCCCAGCGCTATGGCGCCCCGGTCGGGGTCTGGTTGCCGGTGGACGGGTTTTCGGAGCCGCTGCGTGTGGCCATGGGCTTTGCGGTCGTGTTCCTGGCCTCGGCGTTCGCCGGTGGCCTGCTGTCCTGGTTGATGAAGAAGTTGGTGGAGTCCGTCGGCCTGCGGCCGGTGGACCGCGCGCTGGGCGGGGTTTTTGGCCTGCTGCGGGGCGCCGTGATGTTGTTGGGGCTGACGATGGTGGTGCAGATGACGCCACTGCACACGCAAGAGCGCTGGCGCCAGTCGCCGGTGGCGGAGGTGCTGTCCACCACCTTGCATGCCCTGCAACCACTGTTGCCCGAGGCCCTGGCCCGGCACCTGGTGTGATGGTTTTTTAATCTGTCGTTGAGGATTCGAACATGTGTGGAATCGTGGGTGTGGTCAGGCAAGGGCCGGTCAACCAGCTGATCTATGACGCGCTGCTGCTGCTGCAGCACCGTGGCCAGGACGCGGCCGGCATCGCCACGCAACAGGGCAACAAATTCTTCATGCACAAGGCCAAGGGCATGGTGCGCGACGTGTTCCGCACCCGCAACATGCGTGCGCTGCCGGGCAATGTGGGCTTGGGCCAGGTGCGTTACCCCACCGCTGGCAACGCCTTCAGCGAAGAAGAGGCGCAGCCCTTCTACGTCAACGCGCCCTTCGGCATCGTGATGGTGCACAACGGCAACCTGACCAACGCCAAGCTGCTCAAGCAGGAGCTGTTCCAGACCGACCACCGCCACATCAACACCGAGAGCGACTCCGAGGTGCTGCTCAACGTGCTGGCGCACGAGCTGGAAAAGTCCACGCGGGGCGTGTCGCTCAAGCCGGCCGACGTGTTCGCGGCGGTGCGCGGCGTGCACCAGCGCATCAAGGGCTCCTATGCGGTGATCGCGCTGATCGCTGGCCACGGCCTGCTGGCCTTCCGCGACCCCTATGGCATCCGCCCGCTGTGTGTGGGCCGCAACGCCGAGGGCGCGGTGATGGTGGCCAGCGAGTCGGTGACGCTGGAAGGCAATGGCTTCGAGCTCATCCGCGACGTGCAGCCCGGCGAGGCGCTGTTTGTGGATCTGCAGGGCCAGATGCACTTCCAGTCGTGCGCCGACCACGTCAGCCACAACCCCTGCATCTTCGAATACGTCTACCTGGCCCGTCCGGACTCGGTGCTCGACGGCATCTCGGTCTACCAGGCGCGTCTGAACCTGGGCAAGACCCTGGCCAAGCGGCTGGTCTCCACCGTGCCGCCCAACGAAATCGACGTGGTCATCCCGATCCCGGAATCCTCGCGCCCCAGTGCCATGGAGCTGGCCCAGATCCTGGGCCTGCCGTACCGCGAAGGCTTCGTGAAGAACCGCTACGTCGGCCGCACCTTCATCATGCCCGGCCAGGGCGTGCGCAAGAAGTCGGTGCGCCAGAAGCTCAACGTGATCGCCAGTGAATTCAAGGGCCGCAACGTGCTGCTGGTGGACGACTCCATCGTGCGCGGCACCACCTCCAAGGAAATCGTGCAGATGGCGCGCGACGCCGGCGCCCGCAAGGTCTACATGGCCAGCGCCGCGCCGCCGGTGCGCTTTCCCAACGTGTACGGCATCGACATGCCCACGCCGCAGGAGCTGGTGGCGCACGACCGCACGGTCGAGCAGATCCGCGAGATCATCGGCTGCGACGCCCTGATCTACCAGGACGTGGACGCGATGAAGCAGGCCATCGGCTCACTCAACCCCGGCCTGGCCGGTTTCGACGCGTCCTGCTTCGACGGTGTGTACGTCACCGGCGATATCACGCAGGAAACGATCGCCCGCATGAACCAGGGCCGCGACCAGAGCGAAGAAGGCCAGGAAGACGCCTCGCGCCTGGCCCTGCCCAACGCACAGACCGCCTGAGTGAGGGCCTGATGAGCAAGGACGCATCTTCTTCTGGCGCCCACCTGCACCGCGAAACCCTCGCGGTGCGTCTGGCCGTCGAACGCAGCCAGTACGGTGAAAACTCCGAAGCCCTGTACCTGACCAGCGGCTACGTGCAGCCGTCGGCCGCCGCCTCCGCCGCCCGCTTCGCAGGTGACGAGGAAGGCTTCACCTACGGCCGCTACGGCAACCCCACGGTCGCCAGTTTCGAGCAGCGGCTGGCCGCCCTCGAAGGTGCGCCGGCCTGCATTTCCACCGCCTCGGGCATGTCGGCCATCCTCATGATGTGCCTGGGCCTGCTCAAGGCCGGCGACCACGTGCTGTGCTCGCGCTCCATGTTCGGCTCGACCATCAAGCTGATCGGTTCCGACCTCGCCAAGTTCGGCGTCGAGTCCAGCTTCGTGTCGCAGACCGACCTCGGCGAATGGAAGGCGGCGATCAAGCCCAACACGCGCCTGCTGTTCGCCGAGACGCCGACCAACCCGCTGACCGAGGTCTGCGACATCCGCGCGCTGGCCGATCTGGCGCACAACGCGGGCGCATCGCTCGCGGTCGACAACTGCTTTGCCACGCCTGCGCTGCAGCGGCCGATGGACTTCGGTGCCGACATCGTCATGCACTCGGGCACCAAGTACCTCGATGGCCAGGGGCGTGTCATGGCCGGTGCCCTGTGCGCCAGCGAAGAACTGGTCACCAAGAGCTTCCTGCCCGTGCTCAAGAGCGGCGGCATGACCCTGGCACCTTTCAACGCCTGGGTCGTGCTCAAGGGCCTGGAGACGCTGGAGTTGCGCATGCGTGCCCAGTCGGTGCAGGCGCTGGAGCTGGCGCAGTGGCTGGCATCGCACCCCGCCGTGGCGCGCGTCTTTTATCCGGGCCTGACCAGCCACCCGCAACACGAACTGGCCCTGGCCCAGCAGAGCGGCGTTGGCGGGGCCGTGCTGTCCTTTGATGTGAAGGCGGCCGATGCCGACCAGGCCCGAGCGCGCGCCTTTCATGTGCTGGACTCGATGCAGCTGCTCTCCCTTTCGACCAACCTGGGCGATACCAAGACCCTGTGCGCCCACCCGGCCAGCACCTCGCACGGTCGCCTGACCGAAGCGCAACGCCAGGCCGCGGGCGTGGGCCAGGGCCTGATCCGTGTGGCCGTCGGCCTCGAACACATGGACGACATCCGCACCGACCTCGACCGAGGGCTGTCCAGCCTCTGAATCTTTTGAAACGCCCCATGACCGTTCGCACCCGCTTTGCTCCCTCGCCCACTGGGTTCATCCACCTGGGCAACATCCGCTCCGCGCTTTACCCCTGGGCCTTTGCCCGCGCCAGCCAGGGCATCTTCATCCTGCGCATCGAAGACACCGATCTGGAGCGTTCTTCGCAGGCTGCGGTGGACGTGATCATCGAAGGCATGAAGTGGCTGGGCCTGGACCACGACGAAGGTCCGTTCTACCAAATGCAGCGCATGGACCGCTACAAGGCGGTGCTGGCCGACATGCAGGCCCAGGGCCTGGTCTATCCCTGCTACATGAGCGTGGCCGAACTCGACGCCTTGCGCGAACGCCAGATGGCCAACAAGGAAAAGCCGCGCTACGACGGCACCTGGCGGCCGGCCCCGGGCAAGGCGCTGCCGCCCGTGCCCGAAGGCGTCAAACCCGTGTTGCGTTTCAAGAACCCGCAGGGCGGTTCGGTGGTGTGGGAAGACAAGGTCAAGGGCCGCGTCGAATTCAGCAACGACGAGCTCGACGACCTGGTGATCGCGCGCCCCGACGGCACGCCGACCTACAACTTCTGCGTCGTGGTCGACGACATCGACATGGACATCACGCACGTGATCCGTGGCGACGACCACGTCAACAACACGCCGCGCCAGATCAACATCTTCCGGGCCCTGGGCAAGGAGCCGCCGGTGTACGCCCACCTGCCCACCGTGCTGAACGAGCAGGGCGAGAAGATGAGCAAGCGCAATGGCGCGAAAGCCGTGACGGCCTACCGCGACGAAGGTTACTTGCCTGATGCCATGGTCAACTACCTGGCGCGTCTGGGCTGGAGCCATGGTGACGACGAAATCTTCAGCCGTGCGCAGTTCCTGGAATGGTTCAACCTCGACCATCTGGGCCGCAGCGCGGCGCAGTTTGACGAAGCCAAGCTCAAGTGGGTCAATGCCCAGCACCTCAAGGCCATGGACGATGCCGCGTTGGCGCAACATGTTCTGCCGTTTCTTTCACAATTGGGCGTGGTGCCCGATGCCCGACTGGCGGGCATTTGCGGTTTGTTCAAGGACCGTTGCGACACGCTGGTGGTGTTGGCCAAATGGATCTCGGCGTTCTATCTGGATCTGGTGCCCAACGCCGAAGAAAAAGCGCAGCACGTGACCGATGCGGTCAAGCCCGCCTTGGCCGCCTTGGCCGACAAGCTGGCTTCCTGCGTGTGGGACAAGGCCTCCATTGCCGCAGCGATCAAGGAAACCTTGACCGAAACCGGCCTCAAAATGCCGCACTTGGCCATGCCTGTTCGGGTGCTGGTGATGGGCACGGCCCAGACACCCTCGCTGGATGCGGTGTTGGCATTGAGTGAAAGAGAAAAAATTATGCGGCAGTTGAAAAACGCCTAAATTTCTGTCTATAATTCAAGTCTCGACACCAACGAGGCATAACGAAAAAGCAGCAATGCTTCAAGTTGTACCGAAGGGGGTATAGCTCAGCTGGGAGAGCGCTTGCATGGCATGCAAGAGGTCAGCGGT
>NZ_JASJOY010000095.1:31655-54112 GCF_031426985.1 Hydrogenophaga sp. | reverse complement strand
CGGTGATCGAGATGCGCATGGGCCGCCAGCCCGACCCGCGCATCATGATGCGCAGCGTGCGCAAGGTGCGCGACATCTCGGTGCTGGTCTTGCTCGATCTGTCCCAATCGACGAACGACAAGGTGGCCGGGCAGGAGCACACGGTGCTGGAACTCACGCGCTCCGCCTGCGCGCTGCTGGCCGACGCGATCCAGAAAGTGGGCGATCCGTTCGCCATCCACGGCTTCTGCTCCGACGGCCGGCACGACGTGAACTACTGGCGCTTCAAGGACTTTGACCAGCCCTACGACGACACCGCCAAGGCACGGCTGGCCGGCATGGAAGGGCAACTCTCCACCCGCATGGGCGCGGCGATCCGCCACGCCGCGGCGGCGCTGAAAGCGCAGCGCAGCAGCAAGAAGCTGCTACTCGTCATCACCGACGGCGAGCCGGCCGACGTGGACGTGCGCGACCCGCAGTACCTGCGCCACGACACCAAGAAAGCGGTGGAAGAGGCCGGCCGCCACGGCGTGGTGACCTACTGCATGAGCCTGGACCCGCGCGCCGACCAGTACGTGCGCCGCATCTTCGGCGAGCGCCACTACCTGGTGGTGGACAAGGTCGAACGGCTGCCCGAGAAACTGCCGGTGCTGTACGCTGGCCTGACCCGATGACCAGGAGGACCCCACCATGAGCATGATCCACAGCCGCCAGCAGACCTACGCCGGCATAGCCGCCGAAGAACACCACGGCATGACCATGACCGGGCGCATCATCCGCGACGCCTGGGTGTTCGGCCTTCTGCCCGAGGGCGAGGGCTTTGCGGGCAAGGGCGCGGGCGACTTGCAGAACCTCTTCGAGGCCGTGCACAAGGCCTGGGAGCCGTATGGCCAGCTGCCCAGCCGCCTGCCGCCCGATCTGGCTCAGCGCCATGCGCGCATCCACGCCGACGCGGTGGCGCGCGCCAAGGCCATGGGCTGGAGTGCCGAGCTCGGCGACGACGACTGAGCGCCCAGGCGCCCGGGCGCCCGGTCAGGCCGGCAACGCGGCCAGGTCCTGGGCCACGGCGCTTGCCTCGCGGGGCCGGGCGTGCACCGGCAGCACCAGCGTGACGGTGGTGCCTTCGCCGGGGGCGCTGCGCACCTCCACCTGGCCGCCGTGGATGTCGACGATCTCCTTGACGATGCTCATGCCCAGGCCGGTGCCCGGGATGTGGCCCGAGGTGTCGGCGCGGTAGAAACGTTCGAACACCCGGTCGCACTGCTCGCGCGTCATGCCCAGGCCCTGGTCGCTGACCGACACCGATGCGCGCCGGCCCGTCGGGTCGAGCGCGCAGGCGATGCGCACCGGGCCACCGCCGGGCGAATACTTGTAGGCGTTGGACAGGATGTTGAGCAGGGCCTGCTGCAGCTTGCTGCGGTCGGCGTGCAGGGTGATGGGGGCCGCGCCCACCTCGATCAGGGGCGCGTCGCGGCCCTGCGGCGGCTGGTAGTCGCCCGCCACCAGGCGGATCACGTCCTGCAGCTCGACCGCTTCGAGCACGAAGTCCTTGCCCCGGCGCGCCTCGATGCGGGCCAGGTCCAGCAGCTCGTCGATGATGGTGGACATGCGCGTGGCCTGGCGTGCGATGGTCTCCAGCAGGTCCCGGCGTTTTTCTTCGCTGAACGGGCGCGCCAGCATCAGTTCGGTGAAGCCGTAGATGCTGGCCATGGGCGTGCGCAACTCGTGCGCCGCGGTCGAGAGGAACTCGCTTTTCATGCGGTCGATCTCGGACTCGTGCGTGATGTCGCGCAGGTAGAGCACCTGCGAGACGTGATCCGACTCGGACACGCGCAGTGAAATCTCCAGCACGTGCTGGCCCGGCCCGGTCAGATCGATCTGCCAGCGGCGCGGACTGTGCCCCTGGATCGACGCGGCATCGTCGTCGGCGAGCGTCTGGCGCATGGCCGCCAGGCCCGGAAAGCTCTCGGGTTGCACGCACAGCGCGGCCAGCTGGTCCGAGAGGCTGGCCTCGTCCATGCCCTGCAACGCCGGGCCGGTCAGCCCCGTCAGCCCGGTCAGGCGGGTGAAGGCCGCGTTGGCCGAGACCACACGCCCGCGGCGGTCGAACGAGACCACCCCATCGGGGCTGATGGCGAAGATGGTGTTGAGCTCTTCGGTGCGTTCGTTGAGCTCGCGCGTGCGCTGGTCCACCACGCGCGCCAGGTTGTCCTGGAACCGGGCCCACTGCTGCTGCGCCGCCTTGCGTTCGGAGATGTCGCGCAGCAGCGCCACGACGAAGGTGCGGCCCCCCCATTCGGCCCGGCTGAGCGAGACCTCGGCCGGGAAGGTGCTGCCATCGCCCCGGCGCAGCACCGACTCGAAGGTCGTGCCCACCGGTCCCAGGGTTTCGATGATCTTGCGCAGCTCCACCAGGCTGAACTGGGCCTCCCAGTCGGCGATGCTCAGCTGGAGCAGACGCTCGGGGGTGTGGCCCAGCATGACGGCCGCGGCCGGGTTGGCTTCGAAGACGCTGCCGTCGTGGTTGACGATGACCACGCCGTCGCGCTCGTGTTCGAACAGCGCGCGCCGGCGCGAGGCTTCGTCGGCGATGGTCTTCTGCGCGCTGCGCTGGGCCGCGTCCTGGGCCTCGATGGTGTCGAGCAGCCGGTTGAAGTGCTGCGCCAGGTGTTCCAGCTCGTCGTGGTGGCCGCTGCGTTCCACCCGTGCGCCGCGGGCGCCGCGCCGCACCTGGGCCATGGTGCCGACGATGTGACCCAGGCGCCCCACCAGCTGGCGCGCGGTGGCCACGTTGGACGCCGAAACCAGCAGCGTGGTCATGGCCAGCACCCCGCCCACCGACCAGAGCAGCAGGTGGATGGTGCGCTGGTACGGCGCATAGGGAAAGGCCACCGCCACAGCGCCGATGGTCTGCCCGCGTCCGTCCACCAGCCGCTGGTAGCCGGTCATGTATTCGGCATCCCCCAGGGTCTGGCGGCCCAGCCATTGCGGGTCGCCGCCGAGCAGGGTGCGGGCCGCTTCGGGCGGCACCGGCATGCCCAGCGTGCGGCCGCCGTTCTGGCGCTGCTGGCTGATGGCCACGGTGCGGCCCTCGATGGCCAGCAGCGTGATGCCTTCGGTGTCGTCGGGCAGGGTGCCGATCGGGAAGATCAGCTCCCGCATGTGTCCGATCAGGGTGGTGTTGCGGTTGAGCAGGCTGCCCCCCACGAGCATCGCGTCCGGCGTGTCGACCCCCAGCGGGAAGTGGGCGGCCGCGTGGATGAGCAGGCCATCCTGGATCGGGGTGTCCGGCCCGTCGCCTGCTGAGGCGCGGGGCACGCGGGCCGCGTCGGGCAGCGCCTGGCCGAGCGTGGCCAGGGTCGAGGGCGGCAGCCGGGCAAACGCGGCCGTGGTGAGGCCGATGCGCGCCTGCCGCAGCACGGGGTCGTCGGCCAGGCGCGCGGTGGCGTCCACCGGGCTGGCGGCGCCCAGCACCCGGCCGTCGTCCAGCACGATGAGCAGGTAGTCGAGGTCGTTCTGTTCGGCCAGCTCCGCCAGCACGCGCTGGCGCTCGTCCGGGCCCACCCCGGGGTCCAGCAGCGCCTGCACCCGCGGGGTGCGCACCAGCCGGCCCAGCTGGGCACCCCGTTCGTTGCGCCGCTGATCCAGGTAATTGAGCGCGGAGCCGAGCTGGCTGCGCAGGTTGAACTGCAGGATGCTGTGCACCCGCTGGCCGCCGAGCACCACCAGCGCGGCGAGCACCAGCGGGAAGGTGACGATCAGCGGCATCAGGCCGATGGCCAGCAGACGAAGGCGCAGCGAACCGAACCACCGTCGGGGCCCGCTGGCGCTGGGCGAAGGGGCTTCAGTTTCCGGTCCAAAGGTCGATAAAGGGGCGTTCTGGAGCATTTTTTGCGGAGCGGGTGGGACATCCCCCGCGACGTTCTTCACCACCTGTTATCGGTCAGAAGATGAAAAAGTTGTCTGTTTTTTGCGTGGCCTTGCTGGGACTGTTTCAAGTGGCGTGCGCACCCCCACCGGCAGAGCCCATCCGCATCGGTTTCATCGGGGGCCTGACCTCGGCCAATTCGGACAACGGGCAGGCCGGCCTGAACGCGCTGAACATGGTGGTCGAGCAGTTCAACCGGGCGGGGGGGCTCCAGGGCCGGCTGGTGGAGCTGGTCACGCGCGACGACGCGCAGAACGCGGAAACCGCCGCGCGCTCGGCCCAGGATCTGGTGGACGCCAAGGTCGACGTGGTGATCGGCCCCTTCACCAGCAGCATGGCCGGGGTGGTCGTGCCCATCACCGGCAAGGCGGGCATCTTCCAGGTCAGCCCGACCATCACCGCCATGGATTTCCACGGCCGGAACGACAACCTCTTTCGCATCAACCGCACCACGCGCGACAACGCGCGGGACTACGCCCGCGTGATGGTGGGCCGCGGTCAGAAACGTTTCGCCATCGCCTACGACCTGCGCAACCGCACCTTCACCGAATCGTGGCTGGAAGAGTTCCGCACGGCCACCCGGGCGCTGAATGCCGAAGTGGTCAGCGCGGTGCCCTACGAGTCCAGCGAAGCCACGGACTTTGACGGCGTGGTGCGCCAGATGCTGGCCCGCCCGACCGACAGCCTGTTCTTCATCTCCGGGGCACTGGACGTGGCCCGGCTGGCGCAGGCGGCGCGCAAGCAGGCGCCGCAGTTGCCCATCGGTGCGTCCGAATGGGCGGCGACCGAGCAGCTCATCGACCTGGGCGGCCCGGTGGTGGAGGGGCTGCTGATCGTGCAGAACTACGACCGCGACGACAGCTCGCCGCGCTTCAAGGAATTCAGCGACGCCTACTTCAAGCGCTTCCAGCGCAACCCCGGTTACAGCTCGGTGGCCACCCACGACGCGGCCACCGTGGTGCTGCAGGCCCTGCGCAACCGCGATGCGGGCGAGACGCTGCAGCAGGCGGCGCTGCACAGCGGCCCCTTCCAGGGGCTGCAGCAGGAGATGGCGTTCGACGCCAACGGCGACACGGTGCGCAAGGTGTACTTCACCGAAATCCGCGAAGGGCGTTACCGGCGCGTGGAGCGCTGAGCCGGTGTGAGCCCACCCGGCCAGCCCGCGCGCGGTGGGCAGGCCGTGCGGGCCTGACCGATCCGTTCACGCGGTTTCAGGCGCCGCGCCGCGGCGCCAGGTGCACGCCCGCGAGCGTGCAGCGCACCACACCACCGGCCTGTTCGATGGTGGGCAGGTCCAGCGGCAGCCGCCGGGCCGAATGTTCGATCGCGCGGCGTTCAGGCCGCCAGGCGAACCGTGCGCCGGGCGCCGGCCGCCGGGGCGCTGGCGTTCAGGCTGCCGAACAGGTTCTTCGGGTTCGCCAGTTGCGGGATCAGCGCGATGCGCTCGCCCATGCCCAGCCGCAGGGCGCTGTCCATCATGAAGCGCAGGGCCGAGAAGTCTTCCAGCGCGAAGCCCACCGAGTCGAACACCGTGACCTGCTGCGCGCTGTCGCGCCCCGCGCGTTCGCCGCGCAGCACCTGCCAGAGTTCGGTCACGGCGAAGTCGGCGTCCTTGTGCTGGATCTCGCCTTCCACGCGCGACTGCGGCTCGTATTCGACGAACACCTTGGCCGCGTCGAGGATGTCGCCGTGCAGCTCGGTCTTGCCCGGGCAGTCGCCGCCCACGGCGTTGAGGTGCATGCCCGGCTGGATCATCTCGGGCGTGAGGATCAGGGCCATCGCCTTGTCGGCGGTGACGGTGGTCACGATGTCGGCGCCGCGCACCGCCTGGGCCGTGCTCTGGCAGACCGTGATCTGCAGCCCGCTGCCCTGCAGGTTGGCCACCAGCTTGGCGCTGGCGGCGGGGTCCACGTCGTACACGCGCAGGCTGGTGATGCCCACCAGGTGCTGGAAGGCCAGGGCCTGGAACTCGCTCTGCGCGCCGTTGCCGATCAGGGCCATCACGCGGCTGTCGGGCCGCGCCAGCGTCTTGGCGGCCAGGGCCGACATGGCGGCGGTGCGCAGCGCGGTGGTGAGGGTGAGTTCGCTCAGGAACAGCGGGGCGCCGGTGTCCACGTCGGCCAGCACGCCGAAGGCCATCACGGTCGACATGCCAAAGCGCGTGTTGCCCGGGTGGCCGTTGACGTACTTGAAGCTGTAGCGGTGGTCGTCGGCGACGGGCATCAGCTCGATCACGCCGTCTTTGGAATGCGCGGCCACGCGGGCGGTCTTGTCGAAATCGGCCCAGCGCAGGAAGTCGGCGCGGATGTGGGCTGCGATCGCCTCGATGCAGGCGGCCACGCCCTGGCGGCGCACCAGTTCGGCGGCTTCGGGGGCGCTCAGGTAGAGCGTGCCGGCTTCGACGAAACGGGCGAGATCGGGGTTCTGGACGGCGTTTTTCATGGAGGTCTCCTGCAATATTCCCAGGCAATGACTGGGGGAGCAGGCAGTGTGCCGGCCAGGCGTGGCAATGAAAAGTGCCAATAAGTTACTGAATCGGCAGAAAATAGCGCATTTCGTCAGACTTGATTGCCGTTTTGCATATGGACGACCTCGACCAGCAACTCATCGCCCTGCTGCGGCAGGATGCCCGCCTCTCGGTGGCCGACCTCGCGCACAAGCTCCAGGTCTCGCGCGGGACCGTCACCAACCGGCTGCGCAAGCTCGAAGACACGCAGGTGATCGTGGGCTACACGGTGCGCCTCAAGCCCGAGGCGCAGCCCGAACGCATCCGCGCCTGGATGGGCGTGCTGGTCGAAGGCAACCGCACGCGCGAAGTGATCGCCAACCTGCTGGGCGAGCCTTCGGTGGCGGCGCTGCACGACACCAACGGCCGCTGGGACCTGCTGGCCGAACTGGAGGTGGGTTCCATGGCCGAGCTGTCGCAGGCGCTGGAGCGCGTGCGCCTGCTCTCGGGCATCCGCGGCACCGAGACCAGCATCCTGCTGACCACCTACCGCTGAAGCAGACCGTTCAGAGGTCGAGCACCAGCCGCGGGCTCTGGGCCCGCGAGCAGCAGGGCAGGAACTGGTCGTTCGCGGCCTGTTCCTCGGGCGTGAGGTACTGGTCGTGGTGATCGGGCGTGCCCGCCTTCACGCGCGTGAGGCAGGTGCCGCACACGCCTTGTTCGCACGACATGGGGATGTCGAAGCCCGCGGCCAGCAAAGCCGCCAGCGCCGACTGGTCGGCGCGCACCGGGATCACGCGGCCGCTGCTGGCGATCTCCAGCTCGAAGCTCCCGTCGTTGCTGTGGTCCACCGGCGCGGCAGCGAAGTATTCGCGGTGCAGGCGCTCTTCGGGCCAGCCGGCCGCGCGACCGGCGGCCAGCACCGCGTCCATGAAGCCCTGCGGGCCGCACACGTACAGGTGCGTGCCGGCGGGCGCGCGTTGCAGCGTGGCGCTGATGTCGAGCTTCTGCGCCGCGTCGCCGTCGTCGAAGTGGTGCTGCACCTGGCCGGCGAAGGCCGCGGCCGCCATGCGGTCGACGAAGGGCGTGCGCTCGCGCGAGCGGGTGCAGTGGTGCAGCGCGAAGGGCTGGCCCTGGGCGCTCAGCTGCTCGGCCATGGCCAGCATCGGGGTGATGCCGATGCCACCGGCCAGCAGCAGGTGGTGCGGCGCGCTGGCGGCGAGCGGGAAGTGGTTCTTCGGTGCGCCGATGCGCAGGGTCGCGCCCTCGGCCACGGCCTCGTGCACCGCTTGCGAGCCGCCGCGCGAGGCGGCGTCGCGCAGCACCGCGATCTGGTAGCGGCCGGTCTCGCCGGGCGGGTTGCACAGCGAGTACTGGCGCACCAGGCCATTGGGCAGGTGCACGTCGACGTGGGCGCCCGCCTCGAAGGCGGGCAGGGCCGCGCCGTCGGCGGCCACCAGGTCCAGGCTGCAGATGTCCAGTGCTTCGGTCTGCTTGCGCGCCACGCGCACCGCCAGCTCGGCCGCGGGCGTGCTCATGCCGCGACGCCCTGTGCCGTGGCCGCCGCCGCAGCGGCCTGTTCGGCCGCGACCACGCGGTCGATGACCTTGCGCGACTGCACGCCACCGGCGTCGATGTTGAGCATCAGCAGCTTGCGGTCGGGGAAGGCGAGCAGGTTCTTCTGCTGGCGTTCCAGCATCTCCAGGTCCTCGCCAAAGATCTTGCCCTGGCCTTCGCGGATCTGCGCGGTCAGCGCCGGGTCCTGCGGCTTGAACTTGCGCGCCATGCCCCAGAAGTAGTGCATCGAGGTGTCGGTCTCGGGGGTGATGAAGTCCACCACCCAGCTGGCGGCTTTCACCGCGTCGGGCGCCGCGTGGCCGCCGTTGCCGGCCAGGGCCACGCCCACTTCGATCATCACGTGGCTGGGCGGCGTGAAGTGGCAGATCTGCCAGCGGTCCACCGGCTGGTCGTCGGGCAGGTCGTTCAGGCGCAGTGCCAGTTTCCAGAACGGCGGCGCCTCGATGCCTTCCATGTAGCGCTCGGTGACCACGTGGTCGCCGTCCACCCGGGTCTGGCACGGCACCTCGTCGATTTCCTTCTGGCCGATGCTGTTGCTGTGCACGTAGGTCTCGTGCGTCAGGTCCATCAGGTTGTCGATCATGAGGCGGTAGTCGCAGCCGATGTGGTAGAGGCCACCACCGTAGGCGAACGCGGGGTTGTTCTGCCACTCGAACTGGGGGACCAGGGCCGTGTCGGCCAGCGCCGCATCGCCCGGCCAGACCCACACGAAGCCGTGCGCCTCGTGCACCGGGAAGCTGCGGATGGCCGGGAAACCGCGCACGCGCTGGCAGGGCATGGACACGGTCTTGCCGTCGCAGCCCATGGCCAGGCCGTGGTAACCGCAGACCAGGGTGTCGCCCTCGACATAACCCAGGGCCAGCGGGGCGCCGCGGTGCGGGCAGAAATCGAGCACCGCCGCTGCCACGCCCGCGCTGTTGCGGAAGAAGGCCATGGGCTGGTTGCAGATGCGCCGGCCCAGCGGCTTGTCGGCGGGGATTTCTTCGCTGCGCGCAGCGACGTACCAGGTGTTGAGGGGGAACATGGGGCGTCTCCGGTGGTGTGGGTGAGTTGTCATTCAGTATGCTGAATGTGGCCCATTGTAGGAACTTGTCGGGCGCAGCAAAAGGGGGTCAGGCTTCGGGTTTTCCCTGATCTGTGGCCGAGGATGGGGCTGTGCCCGCGGGCTCGTTGAGCAGCACGAACTTGCGCAGCAGGTGCAGGAACTCGGCCTGCTCGGCGGGGGTCAGCGGCGCCAGCAGCCGGCGGTACATGGGCACCACGCGCGGCAGCATCTCGGCCAGCACCGCCTCGCCCTCGGGCGTCAGGCGCAGGGCGCGCTGGCGCCGCGGCAGCAGCGCACGCACGATCCAGCCCTTGGCTTCGAGCCGGGTGGCGATGTCGGCGGTGGTCGAGGTGTCCAGCGCCACCTTG
This sequence comes from Hydrogenophaga sp., assembly GCF_031426985.1. Taxonomy (GTDB): domain Bacteria; phylum Pseudomonadota; class Gammaproteobacteria; order Burkholderiales; family Burkholderiaceae_C; genus Hydrogenophaga. The sequence goes on along the minus strand of NZ_JASJOY010000095.1, from coordinate 44,768 downwards.
TCGGCCAGCGTCACCTGGTCGATGCCGGGCGTGTCCTGCAGCGCGCGCAGGATGGCGTACTGCACCGGCGTGATCTGGCGGCCGTGCGTGTCGTGGAAGGTGGACACCGCCAGCTGGTGCGCGCGGCGGATCAGGTGGCCGGGTTCGGCCTGCAGCGCGATGCCGCTGTCGGGGATGGGGCTGGCCGCCACCGCAGGGGTGGTCGTCTCACCGGCGGCGGGGCGGGGCGGGGTCTGGGGGGGCGGGTCGCGGTGGGCCATGGGCGGGACTATAGGGCAGCGGTTGGGCCGCCCGGGTCCTGCGCTGGCGTGGCGCACGCGCTTCCATAATCGGCGCAACTTCGTGCTCCCAAGGTGTTTGCATGCCCAACGTCCCGCCACTGGGGAACCAGCTCAAGCCGCTGCGCGCGCTGTGCGCCGTGGCCGCCACGGGCAGTTCGGTGGCGGCGGCCAGTGCGCTGCACCTGTCGCAGTCGTCGGTGGTGCGCGCCATCCAGGCGCTGGAGGGCAGCGTGGGCGGCGCCCTGTTCGAACGCTCGGGCCGCGGCATGGCGGCCACGCCCCTGGGGCAGGCGCTCGCGCTGCGCGCCGCGCGCGGGCTGGCGCACCTGGCGCAGGCCGATGCCCCGGTGCGCCACGGCCACACGCCCGACACGCTGGCCTGGACGGGCAGCCGCCTGGCCGCGGGCGTGGGTGCGCGCCACATGGCGGTGCTGCTCTCGCTGGCGCAGACCGGCACCGAAACCGCCAGCGCCCGCGCGCTGGGCATCAGCCAGCCGGGGGTGCACCAGACGCTGGCGCAGCTCGAACACATGGCCGGTGCGCCGCTGTTCGTGCGAGCGCGCAAGGGCCTGCGCCTGACCGAAGCCGGCGAGGCCACGCTGCAGGCCTTCAAGCTCGCGCGGGCCGAACTGCAGCAGGCCGGTGACGAGCTGGCCGCGCAGCGCGGCGTGGTGCAGGGGCGGCTGGTCATCGGCACGCTGCCGTTCTCCACCGGGCACCTGCTGTCGGTGGCGGTGGACCGCGTGCTGCAGACCCACCCGGGGCTGGCCATCACCATCGTGGACGGCACCTACGACGCATTGCTGCACCAGCTGCGCCAGGCCGACATCGACCTCATCGTGGGGGCGCTGCGGCCCACCTTGCCGGGCGGTGAGCTGACGCAGGAAACCCTGTTCCTCGACCGTCTGGCCGTGGTGGCGCGCGCCGCCCACCCGCTGGCGCAGCGCCCGCGCCTGGGGTGGAAAGACCTGCGCGACGCGGCCTGGATCATGCCCATGCCGAACACGCCGGCGCAGGTCGCGTTCGAGCAGGCGCTGCGGGTGGCGGGCGTTCCCATCCCCGCCGACGCGCTGCGTGTCAACAGCGCGCTGATGATGCAGGCGCTGCTGACCCAGAGCGACCGCCTGGCGCTGATGTCGCCGCGCCACCTGCGGGCCGACATCCGCGCCGGCCTGCTGGCCGAACTGCCCGTGCCGGTGCGGCACGAGCCGCGCATGATCGGCCTGGTGCGCCGCACCGGCTACCTGCCCACGCCGGCGGCGCAGGCCCTGCTGGACGCGCTGCGCCGGGTGGCGCGGCAGATCGCGGACGACACCGATCCTTCCTGAGTGAATAAGCAGACTGCATAGCTGGTTGGGCAAAAGCATTGGACCCTGTCCTCTGCGGCGGACATCATCTGCAGCCTGATCAGTCGCCACCTCGCCGTGGCGTGCATACGGGGAAACCCGCAAACACCAGGAGACAGACCATGCAAAAACGCCACTTCATCCGCGCCGCCGCTGCCCTCGCACTGGCCGGCAGCCTGGGCCACGCAGCGGCCCAGGACAACACGTTCAAGATCGGCCTGATCCTGCCCATGACCGGGCCCTTTGCCTCCACCGGCAAGCAGCTCGAAGCCGCGGCGCGCCTGTACGTGGCGCAGAACGGCGACACCGTGGCGGGCAAGAAGGTGCAGCTGATCGTCAAGGACGACACCGGTGCGCCCGACGTGACCAAACGCATCGCGCAGGAACTGGTGATCAACGACAAGGTGCAGGTGCTGGCCGGCTTCGGCCTCACGCCGCTGGCCTTTGCCACCGCGCCGGTGGCCACCCAGTCCAAGACGCCGCTGGTGGTGATGGCCGCGGCCACCTCCAGCGTCACGCAGGCCTCACCCTTCATCGTGCGCACCAGCTTCACGGTGCCGCAGGTGGTGACGGTGCTGGCCGACTGGGCGACCAAGAACAACATCAAGAAGGTGGTGAGCCTGGTGACCGACTACGCGCCCGGCGTGGACTCCGAGAAGTACTTCAGCCAGCGCTTCCAGGCCAACGGCGGTGTGGTGGTCGAGACCCTGCGCGTGCCGCTGCGCAGCCCCGACTTCGCGCCCTTCCTGCAGAAAGTGCGCGACGCCAAGCCCGACGCGCTGTTCACCTTCGTGCCCTCGGGCGCGGGGTCGGCGCTGATGAAGCAGTTCGCCGAGCGCGGGCTGGACAAGGCCGGCATCCGCATGATCGCCGAGGGCAGCGTGACCGACGACGACATCCTCAACGGCATGGGCGACGTGGCCCTGGGCGTGGTGACCGCGCACCACTACTCGGCCGCGCACAACTCGCCGCTGAACAAGAAGTTCGTCGAAGCCTTCGGCAAGGCCAACAACGGCATGCGACCCAACTTCATGGCCGTGGGCGCCTACGACGGCATGCGCGTGATCTACGAAGGCGCCAAGAAGACCAAAGGCGAGGGCGGCGAGGCCCTGCTCAACGCCATGAAGGGCCAGGTGTTCGAGAGCCCGCGCGGCCCGATCTACATCGACGCGCAGACCCGCGACGTGGTGCACAACGTGTACGTGCGCAAGGTCGAGCGCATCAACGGCCAGATGTGGAACACCGAGATCCAGACCGTGACCGACGTCAAGGACCCGGGCAAGGCCAAGTAAGGCCGGGCACGCCACCGCGCCCGATTTTCTTTTCCTTCCTTGTCATGACGGCGGGTGCTCCGTGCACCCGCCGGTGGCACCCACGCCCATGCTGACCATCCTCTTCGACGGCATCGCCTACGGCATGCTCCTGTTCATCCTGGCCGTGGGCCTGTCGGTGACCATGGGGCTGATGAACTTCATCAACCTGGCCCACGGCGCCTTTGCCATGCTCGGCGGCTACCTCACGGTGGCGCTGATGCAGCACCAGGGCCTGCCCTTCCTGGTCTGCCTGCCCATCGCGTTCGGCGTCACGGCGCTGGTGGGGGCGTTGCTCGAACGCACGCTCTACCGGCCCATGTACAAGAAGCCGCACCTGGACCAGGTGCTGTTCTCCATCGGCCTGACCTTCATGGCCGTGGCCGCCACCGACTACTTCATGGGCTCGCAGCAGCAGATCATCCAGCTGCCCGAATGGCTGCTGGGCCGCACCGAGTGGTTTGACGGCGCGCTGGGCATGGGGCACTACCGGCTGTTCATCATTGCCATCTGCGCGGCGCTCACGGTGGGCCTGCAGTTCGTCCTCTCGCGCACACGATTCGGCAGCCGGCTGCGCGCCAGCGTGGACGATCCGCGTGTGGCCGCCAGCCTGGGCATCAACGTCAACCTGGTGTTCGCCGCCACCTTCGCGGTGGGCTCGGGCCTGGCCGGCCTGGGCGGTGCGCTGGGGGCCGAGGTGCTGGGCCTGGACCCGAGTTTCCCGCTCAAGTTCCTGGTCTATTTCCTCATCGTGGTCGCCGTCGGCGGCACCTCGTCCATCACCGGGCCGCTGCTGGCGGCGCTGCTGCTGGGCATCGCCGACGTGGCGGGCAAGTACTACATCCCCAAGCTCGGGGGCTTCATCGTCTACACGCTCATGATCGCCATCCTCATCTGGCGGCCGCACGGCCTGTTCTCACGCTTGGGAGGTGGCAAATGACCGCCCACACCACCCTGGCCGCGCAGGCCCGCTGGCGCCCCTGGGAGCCCGTGCTCTGGCTCGCTGCACTGGCCACACCCTGGCTGTTCAAGGAGCACGCGCTCATCATCAACGAGGTCGCCATCGTCGCGCTGTTCGCGGTGTCGCTGGACCTGATCCTGGGCTACACCGGCATCGTCTCGCTGGGGCACGCGGCCTTCCTGGGCTTTGGCGCCTACAGCGCCGCGCTGTTCGCCAAACACGTCATGCCCGACCCGCTGGTGGGCCTGCTGGTGGGCACGGTGGCGGGCGCGTTGCTGGGTGGGTTGTTCTCGCTGACCATCCTGCGCGGCACCGACCTCACCCGCATCATGGTCACGCTGGGGCTGACGCTGATCCTGTTCGAGCTGGCCAACAAGCTCGACTGGCTCACCGGCGGCGCCGACGGCCTGCAGGGCGTGACCATCGGCCCGCTGCTGGGCCGTTTCGAGTTCGACCTGTACGGGCAGGTGGCGGCCTGGTATTCGCTGGTCGTGCTGCTGCTGATGTTCGTGCTGGCGCGGCGGCTGGTGCACTCGCCCTTCGGCGCCACGCTCAAGGCGGTGCGCGACAACCGGCTGCGCGCCATGGCCATCGGCATCCCGGTGCTCTCGCGTCTGTCGGTGGTCTACACCCTGGCCGCCGGCATGGCCGGCGCGGCCGGTGCGCTGCTGGCGCAGACCACGGGCTTCGCCTCGCTCGACGTGTTCTCCATCGAACGCTCGGCCGACGTGGTGATGATGCTGGTGATCGGCGGCGTGGGCTGGCTCTACGGTGGCGTGGCCGGCGCGGTGGTGTTCAAGCTGCTGCACGACGTGGTGGCCGGCATCACCCCGCAGTACTGGAATTTCTGGGTCGGCCTGTTCCTGGTGGTGCTGGTGCTGGTGGGGCGCGAACGCCTGCTCAAGCCCTGGACCTGGTTCTCTGGGAAGGGCGCCGTATGACCCCCACGCTCCACCGCTGCGCGGGTCGCTGCCCCCCGAGGGGGCTGATCCGGCTTGGGGCGGCCCGGCGCCGGATCGTCACCCACGCCACCGCAGCCCGCTCGTCGAAGGGACTCCCGTGAACACCACCGTCTTGAAGACCGAAGGCCTGGTCAAGCGTTTCGGCGGCATCGCCGCCACGCAGAACGTGAGCCTCAACGTGCACCACGGCGCGCGCCACGCGCTCATCGGTCCCAACGGCGCCGGCAAGACCACGCTGATCAACCTGCTGACGGGGATGCTCGAACCCTCGGCCGGCCGCATCCTGCTCGATGGCGACGACATCACCACGCTCGCACCGCACCAGCGCGTGCGCCGCGGCATGGTGCGCACCTTCCAGATCAACCAGCTGTTCAACAGCCTCACGCCGCAGGAAACCCTGGCCATGGTGGTGGCGCAGCACCTGGGCCTGGGCGGGCGCTGGTGGCAGCCGCTGGGCCGCCAGCCGGCGGTGAATGAGCGTTGCGACCAGCTGCTGGAACAGTTCCACCTGGGCGATGTGCGCCACGTGCGCACCGAACACCTGGCCTACGGCAAGCGCCGCCTGCTGGAGATCGCGATTGCGCTGGCCTGCGAACCGCGCGTGCTGCTGCTGGACGAGCCGGTGGCCGGCGTGCCCGCCGGCGAGCGCGAGGAGCTGCTGCACACCGTGGCCGCGCTGCCGGCCGATGTGTCGGTGCTGCTGATCGAGCACGACATGGACCTGGTCTTTGAATTCGCCCGCTTCATCACCGTGCTGGTCAACGGCGCGGTGCTGGTCGAGGGCACACCCGAGGCGATCGCCAACGACCCCCAGGTCAAGGCGGTGTACCTCGGTCATGGGGAGGCCATCCATGGCTGACTTGCTGCAGATTGAAAACCTGAGCGCCGGCTACGGCGAAGCGGTGGTGCTCAACGGCGTCAACGCCGCGCTCGCCGAAGGCGAAACCCTGGCGCTGCTGGGCCGCAACGGCACCGGCAAGACCACGCTCATGAACACCCTGGCCGGCGCCACGCGCCAGCACGGCGGGCGCATCGTGCTCGGCGGTGTCGAGTTGCACCGCCTGCCGGCGCACGAGCGCGCGGCGGCCGGCATCGGCTGGGTGCCGCAGGAGCGCAACATCTTCAAGTCGCTCACGGTGCACGAGAACCTGAGCGCCGTGGCCCGCCCGGCCCGCGCCGGCAGCACCACGCGCCCGTGGACGCCCGAGCGTGTGTACGAGCTGTTCCCGCGCCTGGCCGAGCGCAAGACCAACCTGGGCACCCAGCTCTCGGGCGGCGAGCAGCAGATGCTGGCCGTGGGCCGCGCGCTGGTGCTCAATCCGCGCCTGCTGCTGCTGGACGAGCCGCTCGAAGGCCTGGCGCCCATCATCGTGGAAGAGCTGCTGCGCGCCATCGCCCGCATCACGCGCGACGAAGGGCTCTCGGCCATCATCGTCGAGCAGCACCCGCAGGCCATCCTGCGCATCAGCCACCGCGCCGTGGTGCTGGACCACGGCAGCGTGGTGCACAGCGGCGCGGCCGACGCCCTGGCCCGGCAGCCCGCGCTGCTCGACGGCCTGCTGGGCGTGGTGCGCAAGACCGGAGCCGCCCATGCCGCGTGAACCCCTGCTGCTGGTGCCGGGCCTGATGTGCGACGCCACCGTCTGGCAGCCGCTGCTGCCGCTGCTTTCGGCGGACCGCGACTGCCGGGTGATCGACCACGGTGATGCCGACCGCCTGCCGCAAATGGCGCAGCAGTTGCTGGCCGACGCGCCCCCGCGTTTCGCGCTGGCCGGCCACTCCATGGGCGCCCGCGTGGTGCTGGAAGTGCTGCGCGCCGCACCCGAACGCGTGAGCCGCGTGGCCCTGCTCGACACCGGCTACCTGGCGCGCGCCGCCGGGTCGCCTGGCGCAGAAGAAGCGCGCAAGCGCCAGGCCCTGCTGGACGTGGCGCGCCGCGACGGTGTGCGCGCCATGGCCACGCAGTGGGTGCAGGGCATGGTGCACCCGGACCGCCTGCAGGACGCGGCGCTGCTCGACGCCATCGTGACAATGTTCGCGCGCAAGAGCGCCGACGTTTTCGAATGCCAGATACGCGCCCTGCTGCAGCGGCCCGACGCCACCGACGTGCTGCGCGCCATCGGCGTGCCCACGCTGGTGCTGTGCGGCCGGCAGGACAGCTGGGCCCCCGTGCCGCAACACGCGGCCATGCACGCGCTGATCCCCGGCGCGGTGTTCGAGGTGATCGACGACGCCGGCCACATGGCGCCCATGGAGCGGCCCCAGGCCGTGGCCGGGGCGCTGCAGCGCTGGCTGGAGCACACATGACCACACACAGCGCCGACTTCGCCGACATCCCCGGCACCGTGCTGTTCGACGCGCAGCAGTCGCGCAAGGGCTACGGGCTCAACCAGTTCTGCATGTCGCTGATGAAACCCGCCAACCGCGAACGCTTCAAGGCCGACGAAGCGGCCTACCTGGCCGAATGGCCCATGAGCGACGAACAGCGCCAGGCCGTGCGCGACCGCGACATGAACCGCTGCCTGGCCCTGGGCGGCAACGTGTACTTCCTGGTCAAGATCGCCGCCACCGACGGCATCAGCGTGCAGCAGATGGTGGGCCGCATGACGGGCATGAGCGAGGCCGACTACCGCGACATGATGCTGCGCGGCGGCCGCCCCATCGAAGGCAACCGCTACCAGCACGAATGGTCGCAACGGAGCGGCGCCTGACATGGCCCATGTGAGCGCCAGCATCTACACCTCGCACGTGCCGGCCATCGGCGCGGCGCTGGACCACGGCCGTGCGGCCGAGCCCTACTGGGCGCCGGTGTTCGCCGGCTACGAAGCCTCGCGCGCCTGGCTGCGCGAGAACCCGCCCGATGTGGTGGTGCTGGTCTTCAACGACCACGCCACCGCCTTCGGCCCCGACCTGGTACCCACCTTCGCCATCGGCACCGGCGCGTCGTACGCACCCGCCGACGAGGGCTGGGGCGCGCGCCCGGTGCCGGTGGTGCAGGGCCACCCCGAGCTGGCGGCTCACATCGCGCAGAGCGTGATCCAGGACGACTTCGACCTCACGCTGGTCAACCGCATGGACGTGGACCACGGCCTGACCGTGCCGCTGTCGTTGCTGTTCGGCCAGCCGTCGGCGGACGACTTTCACTGGCCCTGCCCGGTGATACCGCTGGCGGTGAACGTGGTGCAGTACCCGGTGCCCAGCGGGCGGCGCTGCCTGGCGCTGGGGCGGGCCATCCGCAAGGCGGTGGAGAGCTACGGCGAAGACCTGAACGTGCAGGTCTGGGGCACCGGCGGCATGAGCCACCAGCTGCAGGGCCCGCGCGCGGGGCTGATCAACCCGGTGTTCGACCACGCCTTCATGGACATGCTGACCACCGTGCCCGAAGCGGCCGCCGCCATCCCGCACGTGGACTACGTGCGCGAGGCCGGCAGCGAAGGCATCGAGCTGGTGATGTGGCTGGTTGCACGCGGCGCCATGCCCGAGCGTGCCGATGGTCGCGCGCCCACCTGCGTGCACCGCTTCTACCATGTGCCGGCCTCCAACACCGCCGTGGGCCACCTCGTGCTCACCCCCTGAACCGACACCATGAACACCGCCCTCGACACCCTGCTGGCCGAAGCCGCCTGCCGCGACCTCGTGCTCGCCGCCGCCGACGCGGTGGACAGCCGCGACTTCCTCGCCTTTGCCGACCTGTTCGAGATGCGGGGCGTGCTGGTGCGGCCCGACGGCACCGAACTGGTCGGGCGCCCGGCCATCGTCGCGGCCTACGCCGCGCGCGATCCGGAGCGCCTCACGCGCCACCTGGTCAGCAACCAGCGCGTGCGGGTGGACCTGGCCGCCGGCACCGCGCAGGCCGCCTGCACCGTGCTGCTGTGGAGCGGCCGGCACAGCGACGCCACCACGCCGCGTGGGCGCCCGGCCGATGCGCTGCAGCAGGTCGGCGAGATCCGCGACCTGCTGGCGAAAACGCCCGAGGGCTGGCGCATCCGCCGCCGCGAAGCCTGGTTCACGCTGTTCCGCGGCTAGAAGCAAGCCCGGGCGGATCGCGTTCCACGGTGACCCGCCACCACGCCGGCAGCAGGCGCCGCACCTCGGCGCGCGCGAAGCGGTCGTCCAGCAGCCAGACCGTGCCGTGGTCGTCTTCGCTGCGGATCACGCGACCCGCGGCCTGCACCACCTTCTGCAGGCCCGGGAACAGGTAGGCGTAGTCGTAGCCGCGGCCAAACCGCGCCTGTAGCTGCGCGCGCATCTGCTCGTTGACCGCGTTCACCTGCGGCAGGCCCAGCGTGGCGATGAAGGCGCCGATCAGGCGGCGGCCCGGCAGGTCGATGCCTTCGCCGAACGCGCCGCCCAGCACCGCAAAACCGATGCCCTGGCCGTGTTCGGTGAAGCGGGCGATGAAGGCCTCGCGCTCGGGCTCGCTCATGCCGCGCGACTGCGCCCACACCGGCAGCTCGCGGTGGTGTTGCTGCAGCCGGTCCAGCGCCTGCTGCAGGTAGTCGAAGCTGCTGAAGAAGGCCAGGTAGTTGCCGGGCTCGGCGCGGTATTGCGTGGCGATCACCTGCACCACCGCGTCCAGCGAGGTCAGGCGGTCGGCCCAGCGGGTGGAGATGTGCGGCGCGATGCGCACCGCGAGTTGATCGGCACTGAAAGGCGAGGGCGCGTCCAGTCGCAGTGTCTGGTCCGGCAGGCCCAGCAGGTCGGCCACGTAGTCCATCGGGGCGAGCGTGGCCGAGAACAGCGTGGCGCTGTGCGCCGTGGCCCAGCGCGGGGCCAGCAGCGGGCCGGGCACGATGTTGCGGATGGCCAGTTGCGGGTGGTGGGTGCGACCTTGAGATGCGCGCGTGAGGTCGCACAGCGAGTGCTCACAGAAGGCCTCGGCCACGCGCAGGAAGTGCAGCGTGTCGAACCACCAGCGCTGCAGCGGGCCGTCCACCGCGTCGGCCGGGTGCTGCGCCAGGTGGTCGCCAATGTCGCTGCACAGCTGCTGCAGCGTGGTGATGAATTCGCCGGGCAGCTCGGGCAGCACCTCGTAATCCTGCGTCTGTGTCTTGGCCAGCGCGCTCCAGCGGCGCTGCAGTTTCTCCAGTGGCTTTTTCAGCGCGGCGGGCGCGCTCTGGCGCAGCGCCTGGAAGGCCGCGGGGTCCATCGCCGCGCTGTGCATCAGCCGTGCGCGCTCGATCAGGTTGTGCGCTTCGTCCACCAGCAGGCCCACCGTCCAGCCGTTGGCCTCGGTCAGTGCGTGCCAGGCGGCGCCGTGGTCGAAGAAGTGGTTGAAGTCGCCCACCGCCACGTCGCTCCAGCGCAGCATTTCCTGGCCCAGGTAGTAGGGGCAGACGCTGTGCGCCAGCGCCACCTCGCGCAGCGCGGTCTTGTCCAGCCGATGCGCCTGGGCCGCGGCCGTGCGGGCGGCGGGCAGGCGGTCGTAGAAGCCGCGCGCGAGCGGGCAGCTCTCGCCGTGGCAGGCCTTGTCCGGGTGCTCGCAGGCCTTGTCGCGCGCCACGCGTTCGAGCACGCGCAGCGGGATCGCGCGCGGGGTGCCGCTCTGCGCGAGCCGGTCCAGCGCATCGAGCGCGAGCTGGCGCCCGGGCGTCTTGGCCGTCAGGTAGAACACCTTGTCGGTTCCCGGCTCAGTGCCGTCCCCGGGCGCGGCCTTGAGCGCCGCGAACAGTGTGGCCAGCGTCTTGCCGATGCCGGTGGGCGCCTGCGCCATCAGCACCCGGCCGTGGCGGTGCGTGCGGTACACCGCTTCGGCCAGCGCGCGCTGGCCGGCGCGGAAGCTGGGGAAGGGAAAGGCCAGTTCTCGCAGCGCCGCGTCGCGCGCCAGGCGGTGCGCGCGCTCGGCCCGCGCCCAGCCGGCGTAACGCGTGCACAGGTCCTCAAAGTGCGTGCGCAGCTCGGCCGCGTCGTGCCACTGCGGCAGCGGCGTCTCGGTCTGCGTGTCGATGTTGAAGTACACCAGTGCGATCTCCAGCCCCTCCAGCCCCAGCTGCTGGCACAGGATGTGGCCGTACACCATGGCCTGCGCGCGGTGCAGGGCACGGCGGTTGGGGGCGATCAGCGCCACGTCGCCGCGGTGCGTCTTGATCTCTTCCACCCGGCGCGCGTCCGGGTCCCAGCCGTCGGCGCGGCCCTGCACGCGCAGGCCCCTGCACACCATGGCCAGCGGCACCTCGCGCTGGTAGCTGGCGGCCCGGCGCGAGGTCACCTCGCCGTGTCCCTCCACCCCTTCGCTGCCGCTGGGCGAGGGCGTGAAGCGCAGGTCCAGATCGCCCGCGCGGGCGGCGAAGTCGCACAGCGCGCGCACCGCCACCACGCCCAGCGGGGCGTCATCGGTGGCGTCTTCAACCAGGCGGGCGGCGGTGTCCATGTGGCATCCATCGTACTGGACATATCATCAGTCCATGAGCGACGCACCCGTGATGACCCGGCTCCACCACCGCCGCCTGCGCGAGATCTACCGCTCCGCCGGCTGGCCCTGCCACGACATGCTGGAGGTCGAGCTGCTCGCCGCCGGGCAGCTGGAACGCGTGCGCTCGCCCGACGGCCACGAAACCCTGCGCGTGACGGATGCCGGCATCCAGACCCTGGCGCGCGTGTTCGCCACCAACAAGGCCGCGCGCACGCCGCACGAGGCGCTGGTGGAACAGGTGGCCCTGGCCATGGGCCGCGCGGGGCGCCTGGCCTGGCGCGGGTTGATGCTGCGCGCGCGGGTGCCGCTGGCGCTGCTGGGTGAAGAGGATGTGGTCGCGCCCGAAGCGCCGCCGCTGATCGCGGCCGAAGCCGAAGTGGCGTACGAAGCCGGCCCGGCGCAGGCCTGGGTCATGGCCTGCCCGGATGTGTTCTCCATCCGCCGCAGCACGGTGGAGGCCTACCTTGAACCTGTCGTGCACGAGATCAAGGTCAGCCGCGCGGACCTGCTGGGCGACCTGAAGAAACCCGCCAAACGCGCCGCCTACCTCGACATGGCCAGCGCCTGCTGGTACGTGCTGGGCAACGACGCGCGCGGCCGCCCCGTGGGCGGGCCGGACGACGTGCCGCCCGAGTGCGGTGTGATGCAGGTGGCGGGCGGGCAGCTGGTGGTGGCGCGCGAGGCGCCGCGCCGCGCGGTGGAACGGCTGCCGCTGCCGGTGTGGATGGCGCTGGCCCAGGCGGTGCCGGTGCGCAGCGAGGACGAGAAGGCGCAGCAGCGCTTCTGAGGGCCGGGGGCTCGTGAGCGCGCCCGGCGGGGGATCAGCCCTTGTAGAAAGCCTCGACCGTGCCCTTGAGCTTGATGGTCAGCGGGTTGCCCTTGCGGTCCAGGGTCTTGCCGGCGGGCACCTTGATCCAGCCTTCGCTGATGCAGTACTCGGTCACGTCAAAGCGCTCCTTGCCATTGAACAGGATGCCGATGTCGTGTTCGAAGACTGCGCGCACGTGGTGCGGGCTGCGCGGGTCGATGGCGAGGTGGTCGGGCAGGGCGGGGCGGGTGTCGGTCATGGCGCGGAGGGGGCGTTGCAATGGAAAACCTGTGATTGTCCGGCATGCGCGGCTGGGTGGCGGCTCAGTACAGGCGCACCGCCACGTCGAACACCCAGGTGCGGCGGATCTCCACCACGTCGTACTCGCGCGCCAGCGCTTCGGGAAACGCCGTGTAGGCCGCGTGGCTGCGCACGATGCGCTCCACCGCAGCGTCCACCGCCGGCACGCCGCTGGACCTGACCAGCTTCACCGACTCCACCGTGCCGTCCGCGCGGACCGCCACCGTCACCATCGGTTCCGTGTGCGGCTGGCGGGCCAGCTCGCGCACCTGTTCGGGCAGCGTGTTCAGCTCGATCTTGCGCGCCAGGGCCTCGGCGTAGTCGACCAGCGCCTGGTTCGGGTCGGCCCGCCCGAACAGCCGGCCGCGGCGCAGCGGTCTGTGGTGCTGGCGCTCGGCCGCCTCGCGCCGGTCCGCTTCGGCGTTGAGCTGCCGCCCGATCGCCTTGAGCCGTTCTTCGCGCTGGGCCTCTTCGTCGCGCAAGGTGGCCAGGCGCTGTGCCTCGCGCCGGGCGGCCTCGGCCTTGGCAGCGTCGGCGCGCGCGGCTTCGCTGCGGGCCGCCTCGGCTCTTGCGGCCTCCTGGCGGATCGCCTCCTGCCGCGCGGCGGCTTCGCGTGCCGCGGTCTCGCGTGCGGCGGCTTGTCGGGCGGCTTCCTGTTGCGCGGCTTCCAGGCGTGATGCTTCCGCACGTGCCGCCTCGACGCGCGCCGCTTCGGCCCGGGTCGCGTCTGCGC
>NZ_JASJOY010000095.1:0-31555 GCF_031426985.1 Hydrogenophaga sp. | reverse complement strand
CGGCTTCTAAGCGTGCAGCTTCCGCACGTGCCGCCTCGACGCGCGCCGCTTCGGCCCGGGTCGCGTCTGCGCGGGCCTGGGCTTGCCGCTGCGCCTCCAGCCGCGCAGCCTCTTCGCGCGCGGCAGCTTGTCGAGCGGCTTCTAAGCGTGCAGCTTCCGCACGTGCCGCCTCGACGCGCGCCGCTTCGGCTCGGGCGGCGTCTGCGCGGGCCTGGGCCTGATGCTGCGCCTCCAGCCGCGCAGCCTCTTCGCGTGCGGCAGCTTGTCGAGCGGCTTCCTGTCGCGCAGCTTCCGCACGTGCCGCCTCGTCGCGTGCGGCTTCGTCCCGTGCCACGGCCTGTCGCTGTGCTTCCTGGCGGGTGGCCTCGGCCCGATCGGCGGCGGCCGTTTGTTCGGCCTGCCGTTGAGCCTCGGCCCGCGCCGCCTGTTGCTGGCGTTGCGCCGCCTGCTGGGCTTCCAGCCGTTGTGCGGCTTCCTGGTCTGCGGCCCGTTGCAACGCCTCGCGTCGCAGGGCTTCGGTGCGTTCGCCTTCGATACGTGCGGCTTCGGCCCGCTGTGCCGCTTCGCGTTCGATCGCCAGCCGGGCCAGCGTGGCGCTTTCGGCCGCCTGCCGCTGCGCCTCCGCACGCGCCGCCTCGGCCTGCGCGGCTTCGGTGCGAGCGGCCTCCCGCCGTGCGGCCTCTTCGGCGGCCACAGCGTTGGCCGCCGCCGCCGTCGGTTCCTCTCTTGCAACAGGCCCTGGCACCGCCACCCCGGCCGGGGTCTCTCGGGCGGGCATGGGGGTGGGGGGCGGTGCTTCCTCCCGCGCTGGTGGTGCCGCAGGGGAGGGCGTCTCCAGGCGCACGGCGGCCACCGCCGGCTCGGGCGCTGGAAGGGGTGCTGGCTGGGGCGGTGGAGGGAGCGTTGGTGAGGGCAGGGCCGAGGGCGGTGCCGGCACGGTGGTGGGTGAGGGCGGCGCGGCAGGCGGTGCCCGCACCGGCGCCTCGGTCACGACCGCGCTGACCGGTGCGGGCGGTGGCGTGGGTTCGGACGGAGCGCTCTGCGAGGGAGGCGCCGGCAGCGGTGTCACGGCCACGGGCGGTGCGGGCAGCGGGTCCGTGACCCGCAACGCTGCCTCCAGCCGCGCAGGAGCCGGCAAGGGCAAGGACGAAGGTGACGGCGAGGGTGAGGGCGATGTGGGCGCCTCGGGCGCCACGGCGCTGTCGGCCGGCGGCAGCAGCAGCACCTGCAGCGCGGGCACCTCGACCCGGCGTTCCTGCCAGGGCAAGCCGAAGCCCGGTCGCCCGAAGCCCTGGCCGCCGATGGTCAGGCTCAGCACCAGCGCGTGCAGCGCCAGCGAGAACGCCACCGACACCGACAGGCGCCGCGGCTGCGGGTCCCGGACCGGGGCCATGTCCAGGGCGCTGGCCAGCGTGGGCGGGGTCGGGTGGTCAAGGGGCCGCATGCGGGACATTGTGCAGCCCGGTGCGCAAGTGCTCCAGTCGAACACGCTGTGGGGATTCGACCCGGTGGGCGGACACACCATGGGTCATGGGCGCCGGAGGGGTCGCCATAGGGGGCGGTTTTCGATCCAGTGAAACCGAGCGCTGAACGCTGACCGTTGGTGGTGAAGCGGTTTGCTGCGACGGCGGCCGGCGATGGACACCTCGTGGCCTCACGGCTTCCGCCGTTCCGGCGTCATCCAGCCGCAACAGCCATCCCCAGCCCCATCCTCATCCCCATGGTCGGTCTCGGCGATGCGGCCGACCTGGACGGCGTGCCGCAGCGTGTGGGTGTTTCGAAGGTTTGCCACCCGGGATGCCGAGTGGGGGCTCCCCGTGCCACGCCGTGGTCAGCCCCGCGTCAACAGCGGCCGGTGGCCGGGCCGACCCGGGGCGGTGAAGCCGTGGGATTCACGGCTCGGTGGCCCGCAGCTCGTCGTGCAACCAATCGACCAGCTTGACCACATCGGCCCGGCGGCTGAGGTGCGGCGCGGTCCAGATCGACAGCCGGTTGGGCCCGCGCACAAAGCCCATGGGCGCGACCAGGGTGCCGCTCATCAAATCATCGCGCACCAGCATGCGGGGCACATTGGCCATGCCCAGGCCGCAGCGGGCGCCCTGGATCAGCAGGTAGAAATGCTCGAACGACTGGTCGACCCGCAGGCTCTGGTCCGGCTGCGCGCTGCAGCGCGCCCAGTCGGCCCAGGCGGTCGGTCGGGTGCGCGAGACCATGAGCCGCGCCCGCGCCAGGTCTTCGAAGGACGCGATGCGGTTCTGTCGCAGGTACTCGGGCGAACACACTGGCCCGATCCACTCGTGCGCCACATCGGCGCGCACGGCGTCCTTGGGCGGCTCGATCGACGACAGACGGATGGCCACGCTGACGTTGTCGTGCGCGAAGTCGATCGGCCCGTGGCTCATGTTGAAGCGCAGCTCCACCTCGGGGTTGTCTTCCTTGAAGCGACCCAGCCTGGGAATGAGCCAGTACATCATGATCGACTCGGAACACGCCAGGGTGAGCGGGCCAGGCTTGAGCTGTTCGATGCTCGACTGGATCAACCCGAAGGCCGTCGAGAGGTCTTCTGCCAATCGAAGCCCTTCGTTCGTCGGCACCGCGCCCTGCACCGTGCGTTGCAGCAGCGCCAGGCCCAGCAGGTCCTCCAGCATCCGGATGTGGCGGCTGACCGCGCCATGCGTGACCGACAGTTCTTCGGCCGCGGCGCTGAAGCTGCGCAGCCGCGCCGTCGCCTCAAAAGCCCGCAATGCGTTGAGCGAAAGTCGATGGGAAGGGGTCATGTGTGCGCTTGATGACCTAGGGTCAACCCGGATGCCTTGTGACTTTAACTCACAGCCCCGGGAGTTTATATCGTTTTACTAAAAGGGATATGTCCAATATCGTTCGATCCATCTTAGAAATTAACTCACAGCCCGATGGCCAAGAACCCCACCCGCGCCGAATTCACCGCGCGCTACTTCGTCGAAAGTTCGGTCTCCTCCGAGAAGGTCGCGCAGGTCATCGCCGGCGAACAATCCAGCGGCACCTTCCTCGCATTGCCCGGTGAGACCGACGAACTGAAAGAGCGCTCACGCGCCCGGGTCACCCGCATCGAGCCGCTCGCCCCCGCGCTGCAGCCCACGCTGCCCAGCGCCTACGTCGACCGCCACCCGCACGGGGGGGTGTTCCATCGGGCCGAGATCGACATCGCGTTCCCGGTGGCGAACGTCGGCGCCAGCCTGTCCAGCCTGCTGGCCACGGTGGCCGGCAACCTGTACGAGCTGGGCGAGGTCACCGGTCTGCGCCTGCTGGACCTGGACCTGGCGCCCGAGTACGCCGCCCAGTTCGCCGGCCCGGCCTTCGGTGTGCCCGGCACCCGGCAGCTGGCCGGGGTCCACGGCCGGCCGATGATCGGCACCATCATCAAGCCCAGCATCGGCCTCACGCCCGGCCAGACCGCCGAACTGGTCGACCAGCTGTGTGCGGCCGACATCGACTTCATCAAGGACGATGAGCTGATCGCCGATCCGCCGTATGCGCCGTTCGACGAGCGCCTGCGGGCCGTGATGCCGGTGCTGCAGCGCCACGCCGACCGCCTGGGCCGCATGCCGATGTACGCGATCAACATCTCGGGTTCGATTGACGAGATGCTGCGCCGCCACGATGCCGTGCTGGCCGCGGGCGGCAGCTGCGTGATGGTCAGCGTCAACTGGGTCGGCTTCGCCGGCGTGGAGCACCTGCGCCGCCACGCGCAGCTGCCGATCCACGGCCACCGCAACGGCTGGGGTGCGCTCACGCGGCACCCGGGGCTGGGCTTCTCGTTCCAGGCCTACCAGAAGCTGTGGCGCCTGGCCGGTGTGGACCACCTGCACGTCAACGGCCTGCGCAGCAAATTCTGTGAGTCGGACGACTCGGTCATCGCGTCGGCCCGCGCCTGCCTGTCGCCCTGGGCGGGGTTGCAGGCGCTGATGCCGGTGTCTTCGTCGGGCCAGTGGGCGGGCCAGGCGCCGGACCTGTACGCGGCCCTGGGCTCGGTGGACCTCATGCACCTGGCCGGCGGCGGCATCATCGGTCACCCCGACGGCATCGCCGCGGGCATGGCCAGCATGCGCGAAGGCTGGGAGGCGGCGGTGGCCGGCATTGGCCTGGACACCTACGCCAAAACGCACCCCGCACTCCAGCGGGCCTTGGTGCACTTTGCCGGGCGGTGAGCGATGACCTCGACGAACACACCCCACCCCTTGAAGCTCGCCTTTTATGGCGACGACTTCACCGGCTCCACCGATGCGCTGGAGGTGCTGGCCTTCGGCGGGCTGCGCTGCGCGCTCTTCCTGTCGGTGCCGACGGCGGTTCAGATGGCCGCGCTGGGCGGCTTCGACGCCATCGGCGTGGCCGGCGCCAGCCGGGCCATGTCGCCGGACGAGATGGATGCGGAGCTGCCCGACGTGCTGAGCGGGCTGGCCGCCCTGGCGCCGCAGATCGTGCACTACAAGGTGTGCTCCACCTTCGACAGCGCGCCGACGGTCGGCAACATCGGCCGGGTCATCGAGCTGTCTGGGCCGATCTTCCCGCAGCCCGTGGTGCCCATCGTGGCCAGCACGCCGGCGCTGGGCCGCTACTGCCTGTTCGGCCACCTGTTCGCGCGTTCGGGCACCGACGGTGAGGTCTACCGCATCGACCGCCACCCGATCATGAGCGTGCACCCGGTCACGCCGATGCAGGAATCCGACGTGGCCCTGCACCTGCGCAAACAGGCGCCGCTGGCCATCGGCAACCTGCCCCTGACCTGGCTCGACACCGCGTCGCCCGCCGCACTGGCGGAGCGCATCGCCGACATGGCGCCGTCCCGGCAAGCGGTGGTGATCGACGGACTGAGCCCCGAACACCTGACCGCGACGGGCGACTGCCTGCAGCACATGGCCTCTGCGCAGGGTGCGCCGCTCTTTGTCGTCGGTTCGTCGGGCGTCGAGTACGCGTTGACGCAGTCCTGGCAGCATGAAGGCGCCGCAGCGTCGGCCGACCCCTACGGGAGCTTCGATGCCGTCGACCAGGTGCTGGTCGTCTCGGGCAGCGCCTCCAAGCTCAGTGCGATGCAGATCGAGGCGGCGCTGGATGCCGGCTTCCGCGAGGTGGCGATCGATGTGGAGGCGCTGACCATCGGTCCGGACACGGCGGCCGCCGAGGCGCGTCTCGTGGGCGAGGTGGTCAGCGCGCTGGCCAGTGGCGCCAGCGTCGTGATGCACACCGCGCGCGGCCCGGCCGACCCGCGGGTGGCCCGCCTGATCCAGGGTCTGCAGATGCGGGGCTCCAACCTGGAGCAGGCGCGCCACCAGAGCGGGCGGCTGGTCAGTGAACGGCTGGGGATCGTGGTCGACGCCATCGTGCGCCGCCACCGGCTGCGCCGCCTGGTGCTGTCGGGGGGCGACACGTCCAGCCGCATCACCCAGGCCCTCGGCCCCGACGCGCTGGAGATCCGTGCCCGCCTGGCGCCCGGCGCGCCGCTGTGTGCCGTGCTGTCGTCGGCGCCCCACCTGAGCGGGCTCGAACTGGCCCTCAAGGGCGGGCAGATGGGCGCTCCCGATTACTTCGTCCGTGCGCTGCGGGGCAGCGCCGCGGCGGCCTGATGCGTGGCCTGACGCACTGAACCATCCACACGGAACCACCTAGGAGATCTCTCATGCCATCCACCAACACACCACAGCGCGTCGCGGTCGTCACCGGCGGCGCCATGGGCATCGGCGCCGAAGTCTGCCAGCGCCTGGCCGCCGCGGGCTTTGCCGTCGTCGTGGCCGACCGCGACCTGGCCGCCGCCGAAACCACCGCGGCCCAGCTGCGCGCCGACGGCGCCGCCGCCGAAGCGCAGGCCATCGACGTCGGCGATGCCGCATCGGTCGACAGCGCCTTCGCCGCCATCGAGCAGCGACACGGCCGCTGCGACGTCCTCGTCAACTCGGCCGGCATCGCCAAGGTCTACCCCTTCCTGGAATTTCCGGACGACAACTTCGCGGCCACGATGGCCGTCAACGTCACCGGCACCTTCCTGTGCAGCCAGCGCGCGGCGCGCCTGATGGTGCGCCACCAGTGGGGCCGCATCGTCAACATCGCCTCGGTGGCGGGCATGCGCGCCGTCGGCTCGGGGCGCACGGCCTACGGCACGTCCAAAGGCGCGGTGATCGCGCTGACCCGCCAGATGGCGGTCGAGCTGGCCGAAAAGGGCGTGACCTCCAACGCCGTGGCGCCCGGACCGGTGGACACGCCGATGACGCGCGCGCTGCACACCGAGCAATTCCGTCGGGAGTACGAGAACGCGATCCCGATGAACCGTTACGGCACCGTGGGCGAGATTGCCGCGGCCGTGATGTACCTGGTGTCCGAGGACGCCGGGTTCGTGACCGGCGTGACCCTGCCGGTCGATGGCGGCTTCCTGGCCTCTGGCGCCCGGGGCATCTGAATCTTTAATTTTTTTCCACCCTAAGAGGAGACTCCATGAACAAGCGCAACTTCATCGCGGGCGCCGCGCTCGCACTCGCCACCCTGGCCGCCGTTCCGGCCATGGCCCAGGAGGTCAAGGCCCGCATGGGCCACGTCTTCGCCGCCAACAGCACCATGGACCAGGCGGCACAGGAGTTCGCCAAGCTGGTGGGTGAGCGCACCCAGGGCCGGATCGGCATCACGGTCTTCCCGGCCAACCAGCTCGGCGGCGAGCAGGCACAGGCGCGCGAGCTGTCGCGAGGCTCGCTGGAACTGGCGCTGCTGAACCCCGGTTCACTCGCCGGCCTGAACCCGCTGCTCGACATCCACTACCTGCCCTACATCGCATCCGACTTCAAGCAGGTCGACGCGATCTTCTACAACCCCAAGGGCGTGCTGCAGACCACGCTGCGCGAGACGCTCAACAAGCAGAACATCGAGACCCTCGGCTTCTTCGAGCTGGAGTTCCGCGCCGTGACCAACTCCAGCCGCCCGGTCGAGAAACCGTCGGACCTGAAGGGCCTGAAGCTGCGGGTGCCCGGATCGGCCGCGATCAAGGGCTTCTTCGAGGAAGCCGGCACCCAGGTCGTCGTGATGCCGTTCCCGGAGCTGTTCACCGCGCTGCAGCAGAAGACCGTGGACGGCCAGGACAACGGCGCCAGCATCACCTACGAATCGCGCCTGTTCGAGACGCAGAAGCACATGACGCTGACCAACCACGTCTACGCGATGGGCACGGTGGCATCGAGCTCGAAGTTCTGGGCCAAGCTGTCCGCCGCCGACAAGAAGGTCCTGACCGACACGGCCGCCGAGGTGACCAAGAAGCAGATCCAGAAGAACCGCCAGCTCAACGCGGACTTCCTGAAGAAGATCGAGGCCGGCGGCATCAAGATCGTCCGCCCGTCGGCGCAGGCCATGGCCGAATTCGAGAAGGTGGGCCAGGGCGTGTGGGAAAAGCTGTCGGGCACCTACGGTGCTGATCGCATCGCTGCGCTGCGCCAAGAGGCCGCGGCCGCCCGCAAATAAGCGACGGAGGAGCCCATGTCAGCCAGCGCACGCGCCAGCACGTGGCTCTTCTCGGTGGAACGCCATGCGTTCCGCGTCGAGAAGTGGATCTGCATCGTCTCGCTCGTCGCCATGCTGGTGGGCATTTCCTTCAGCGTGGCGGTGCGGTACTTCAACCTCCATCTGCCAGACACCGGCGAGATCGCCATCTTCGCGATGGCGCCGCTCACCTTCGTGGGCGCGGCGATGTGCACCTACACCGGGACGCACATCGCCGTGGACATCATCGAGCAGGTCAAGAGCCCCTGGGTCCGCCGGATCGGCCGGGTGATCACGGCGCTGGCCATGATCGTCTTCGGCGCGGTGTATTTCTGGACGGCGCAGGAGTTCTTCCTGGCCGCGCTCGGTTCCGGCGAGCGGGGGCTCGACCTGGGAACGCCCATTGCGATTCCGGCATTTTTCTTTCCCCTGGGCATGGCGCTGGTGGTGCTGCACGCCGTCGCCGAGCTGATCCGTGCCGCGACCCATCAACCGCCGATCAGCGAGGAGCACAAATGATCATCGGCCCTGCTCTCATCCTCTTTCTTCTGCTGGGCGTGCCCGTCGGCGTGGCCTTCACCTTGCTGGTGATGGTCAACGCCGAACGGTGGAACATCGACTGGTCGGTGCTGCCCTCGATCACCTACGACACCATCACCGTCTTTCCCCTGCTGGCCATCCCGCTGTTCCTGCTGGGTGGGCAGCTGATGAGCCAGGGGGGGCTGATCCGCCAGCTCACCGCCGTGTGCGACCTGCTGATCGGGCGGCTGCAGGCGCACCTGGGCCATGTCATGGTGCTGGCCAGCGCCCTGATGGGGGCCATCACCGGCTCGTCGGTGGCGACCGTGGCGGCGATGGGCAGCACCGTGGGCAAGGAGATGATCGAACGTGGTTACTCGCCCGGCTACACGGCGGCGCTCAATGCGTCGGCCGGCCTGCTGGGTGTGCTCATCCCGCCTTCGATTCCGCTGATCCTCTACGGCTCGATCGTGGGCGTGTCCATCACGGAACTCTTCCTGTCGTCGCTCGGGCCGGGCATGGTCATGATCGTGGCCTTCATGATCGTGCACGCCTCGCTCGCGCGTCGGGTGCTGCCCGGCGGCAAAGAAAAGCCGGCGGCAGTGCCTTCCGGTGAAGCCAGGCCCGCCACCGATGCCGCGCCCGCCTCGCGCACCAGCGTGTTCGTCCGGGCGGTGCCTGCGCTCATGCTGCCGGTGCTGGTGCTGGGGGGCATCTACTCGGGCATCTTCACGCCCACCGAGGCGGCGGCGATCGCGGCGCTCTACGCGCTGCTGGTCACGCTCGTCAGCCGGGCTGTCGGCGTGCGCGACCTGGAGAAGATCTTCCTGAGCGCCGCCCTGTCCGGCGCGGCGATCCTGGTCATCATCGGCTTCACCAGCATCTTCAACCGTGCGATGGTGCTGGAGCAGGTGCCGCAATCGATCGCGATGTGGGCGGTCACCGTGACCGACAGCCCGATCGTCTTCCTGCTGGTGGTCAACGTCATCCTGCTGGTTGTCGGCATGTTCATGGAGACCAACGCGGCGACGCTGCTGATGGGGCCCTTGCTGGCGCCCACCGCGGCGAAGTACGGCATCGACCCGATCCACTTTGCGATCATCCTGGTGACCAACATCGAGCTCGGGCTGCTGACGCCGCCGCTGGCCGCGAACCTCTACGTGGCGGCGCGGACAAACCGGGTGCCGATCATCGACCTGTTGCGCAACCTCGGGTGGTTCCTGGTGGCGTGCCTGGTCGTGATGGTCTTGATCACCTACGTGCCACAGCTGGCACTTTGGTACCGTTTCTTTTGATCCCCGGGCCCCGTCCACCATTGGTGGCACGGGATGGGCCGGCCCCTCGGTTGGACCGGCCACCGGTCGCCGTGGAGCAGGTCCGGGCCGTCAGTGCCGCTCAGAACGCGAGCAGGTGAACGCTCGCCCGTGGCCGTTCACGACGGTCTGCTGCGTCAATCCCGATCCGGCGCCCCGAGCGGAAACAGGTGCCGGAACGGTCGGCCTCCGTCCACCGCGCGAACAACAGACGGCCTGCCCAGCAGGCGCGCGCGGTAGGCGCGCAGCACCGGGTACTGCTCGCCGATGCGGTGCGTCCAGTCGGCGTAGAACAGCGAGGGCGCCGCGGCGCAGTCGGCCAGGGTGAAGGCCTCGCCGCAGGCCCAGGTGTGGCCGGCCAGCCGCCCTTCGAGCCAGGCGTAGGCGCGTTCGAGTTTGTCTTCGGCCTGGGCCCGGCCGTCGGCGCGTTTGACCGGGTCGCCGGTCAGCGCGCCGTCCACCGCCAGCTGCATGGCGTTTATCACGTGCAGGTCGAAGAAGCGGTCCATGAAGCGCACGTCGAGTGCGGCCATGGGGTCGGCCGGCAGCAGGCGCAGCGGGCCGGGGTGGGCCAGCTGTAGGTATTCGATGATGACGCTGGTCTCCACCACCTGGCGCTCACCGTCCACCAGCAGCGGGAACTTGCGCAGCGGCCAGCGCCGCAGCCACTCGGCCACGTGCTGCGGCTGCTCGGGGCCGATGGTTCGGAACTCGAAGGGCGTGCCGTTTTCGGTCAGCGCGATCAGCACCTTCTGCGTGTACGACGAGAACGGGTGGCCGTAGAGCGCGAGCGGCATGGTGGGCTCCTCGAAAGCGGTGGTCAGTAGTGCGGCGGCAGTTCGTCGCGCAGGCTGCGAAAGCCGCCCGGCGCCTCGTCTTCGCGCTGGCGGCGCAGCTGGCCCACGTCGTGCAGCAGCCGGGTGATCTGGTCCTGCTGCTGGGCGACCAGGGTGTTGAGGGTGTCGAGCAGGTCTTCGGCGTAGCTGAGCTGGATTTCCAGCCGCGTGAGGCGTTCGTCGGTGTCCTGGGCGGGGGTGGAGGTGTTCATGGTGGGCTTCAGGTGCTGATGGTGTTGGCAGGCGGCAATTTGAGCAAGGCCCCGTAGGTGTCGGCCAGAAAACTTTCGGCGCGTTCGAGCATGAAGTAGCGGAAGGCCTCGGCCGCGGGCGAGAGCAGTTTGGACAGGGTGTGCACCAGGTTCCAGGCGCGCAACACGGGCGCGCCTTCGACGTCGAGCGTGGCGATCAGCTGGTGTTCGAGTTCCAGGCCGATGGTGTGCAGCGACAGGAAGCTGATGCCCATGCCGGCCATCACGGCCTGCTTGATGGTTTCGTTGCTGGTCATTTCCATGACCACGCGCGGCTCCATGTGCGATTTTTCCAGGAATTTCTCCATCGCCGCGCGCGTGCCCGACCCCGGCTCGCGCAGGATGAAGCCGTAGGGCCGCAGCGATTCCACCGTGGGGTGGCCGATCTTGAGCAGGGGGTGGTCGGTCGCGGCGACGAACACGTGCGGGTGGGCGGCAAAAGGTTCGGCGCGGGTGGCCAGCTCTTTGGGCGGGCGGCCCATGACGGCGATGTCCACCTCGTTGTTGTGCAGCATCTTGACCAGCTGTTCGCGGTTGCCCACGGCCAGGCGCAGTTCCACCCCGGTGTGTTCGCGCTGGAATTCGGCCAGCAGGCGCGGGAGGAAGTACTTGGCCGTGCTGACCATGCCGATGGTCAGCTGCCCGGCCTCCACCTGTTTGAGGCGCGCGGCGGCGTCTTCGGCGTCTTTCAGGGTGGCCAGCACCTTGCGCGCATAGACCAGCATGTATTCGCCCGCGGTGGTCAGGGCGACCTGGCGGCCGGTGCGCTCGAACAGCGGCAGGCCCACATGCCCTTCCAGTTCCTTGACCTGCATGGTCACGGCCGGTGGCGTGAGGTGCAGCACCTCGGCCGCGCGGGCAAAGCTGAGGTGCCGGGCGACCTCGGTGAAAACCCTGAGTTGGCGGAAGGTGGCGTTCTTCATTCAGCTATTGCTTAACGGAAGTCGAAGAAAACGTGAATTTACCTTACTTAAGTGCGTGCCTATAGTCCGCTCATCGCCCTGTCCCTGGGGTGTTTACCACCCCCTTCTGATCGCGGACCTCCCCATGCTCAGCGCCCTGATTTTTGATGTCGATGGCACCCTGGCGGACACGGAAAGCGTGCACCTCGAAGCCTTCAACCACGCCTTCCGGCAGGAGGGGCTGGACTGGCACTGGGACCTGCCGCTCTACACCCGGCTGCTGGAGATTTCGGGTGGCCAGGAGCGCATGCTGCACCACTGGCGCACGGTGGACCCGGACATGAAAGAGGTGGACGCGGGCGCACGGAACGACACCATCCGCCGGCTGCACGAGATCAAGACCGCGCACTACGAAAACGCGGTCAACAACGGTGCGGTGCACCTGCGCCCCGGCGTGCTGGCGCTCATGAGCGATGCGCGGCGCGCGGGCCTGCAGCTGGCCATTGCCACCACCACCTCGCCGGTCAACATCGCGGCGCTGCTGCGTTCGGCCATCGGGCCGGACTGGCGCAGCCACTTCCTGGCCATTGGCGATGCGAGCAACGCGCCGGTCAAGAAGCCCCATCCGCAGGTCTACATGAAGGTGCTGGCCGATCTGGGCCTGCGCGCGGCGGACTGTGTGGCGTTTGAAGATTCGGCCAACGGTCTGCGCGCCGCCCGCGCGGCGGGGCTGGACACCGTGATCACGCCCAACGGCTTCACCGCCCACCACGACTTCAGCGGCGCGCTGCGCGTGCTGCCCGACCTCGGCGGCGTCACCGTGGCGCGGCTCAAGGAATGGCACAACCGCTAGTTCCCGTTTCCCCCATCACTCCCCAGACACCCCCCAGGCACCCCATGACCATCCGCATCGCCCCGTCCATCCTGTCCGCCGACTTCGCCCGCCTGGGCGACGAGGTGCGGGCCATCGAGGCCGCCGGCGCCGACCTGGTGCACTTCGACGTGATGGACAACCACTACGTGCCCAACCTCACCATCGGCCCGCTGGTGTGCGAGGCGATCCGCCCGCACGTGAAGATCGGCATTGATGTGCACCTGATGGTCGAGCCGGTGGACGCGCTGATTCCCCTGTTCGCCAAGGCCGGCGCCAACCTCATCAGCTTCCACCCCGAAGCCAGCCGCCACGTGGACCGCACGCTGCAGCTCATCCGCGACCACGGCTGCAAGGCCGGCCTGGTGTTCAACCCGGCCACGCCGCTGACGCTGATGGACCACGTCATGGACAAGCTCGACCTGGTGCTGCTCATGAGCGTGAACCCGGGCTTTGGCGGCCAGAAATTCATCCCGTCCACGCTGGACAAGCTGCGCGACGCGCGCCGCCGCATCGACACCTGGACCGCCGCGCACGGCGGCGAGATCTGGCTCGAAGTGGACGGCGGCGTGAAGGTGGACAACATCGCCGAGATCGTGGCCGCCGGTGCCGACACCCTGGTGGCCGGCAGCGCCGTGTTCGGCGCGCCCGACAACGACGGTGGCTACCGCAACGTGATGAAGCAGCTGCGCTCGAACGCCGCCCACGCCTGAATACCCAACCTCTGAAAGCCTTGCCATGACCACGCGCCGCCGCTTCACCCTCACGCAATACCTGATCGAACAACGCCGCCGCTTTCCCGGCGCCAGCGGCGACTTCAACGCCCTGCTGCTGGACGTGGCGCTGGCCTGCAAGGCCATCGCGCGCACGGTGGCCTTTGGCGAGCTGGGCAGTGTGCTGGGCAACCCCACCCAGGACGTCGCCACCAGCGTGAACGTGCAGGGCGAACAGCAGAAAAAGCTCGACGTCATCAGCAACGAGTACTTCACCCAGATGACCGAATGGGGCGGCCACCAGGCGGGCATGGCGTCCGAAGAGATGGACCACCCCTACCAGATCCCGGCCAACATGCAACGCGGCAAGTACATGCTGGTGTTCGACCCGCTCGATGGATCGAGCAACATCGACGTGAACGTGACGGTGGGCAGCATCTTCAGCGTGCTGCGCGCGCCGCAGGACGTGATCGACAGCGGCCGCGACGTGGTCGAGGCCGACTTCCTGCAGCCCGGCACGCAGCAGTTGGCCGCGGGCTATGCGCTCTACGGCCCCACCACCATGCTGGTGCTCACGGTGGGCAACGGCGTGGCCTGCTTCACGCTGGACCCGAACCTGGGCCAGTTCATGCTCACGCACCCGAATATGCAGATCCCCGAAGACACGCACGAGTTCGCCATCAACGCGTCGAACGCACGTTTCTGGGAAGCGCCGGTCAAGCGCTACGTGGACGAATGCCTGGCCGGCAAGACCGGCCCGCGCGGCAAGGACTTCAACATGCGCTGGATCGCCAGCATGGTGGCCGAGGCGCACCGCATCCTCATGCGCGGCGGCGTCTTCATGTACCCGCGCGACACCAAGGACGCCAGCAAGCCCGGCCGCCTGCGCCTGCTGTACGAAGCCAACCCGGTGGGCATGCTCATCGAGCAGGCCGGTGGCCGCGCCAGCACCGGCCGTGAAGCCATGCTCACCGTTCGGCCCACCGCGCTGCACCAGCGCATCGGCCTGGTGTTCGGCAGCAAGAACGAGGTCGAGCGCATCGAGCGTTACCACCGCGAACCGGGGGCCTACAAGGACGACGCGAACCCTCTCTTTGCAGAGCGAAGTCTTTTCCGAGATTGAGCACTCTCATGGCCCGCTTCACCCGTCCCTCTCTTCACCATTAACCCACCATCTTCCCCTGCAGTGCCTTCGTCGAGAACGCCGCCGGGCCGGCTTTGCCGGACGGCAGGTGTTGCCCCCTGGGGGGTGACGCCGAAGGCGGCGCGGGGGGTAAGGAATCCACATGTCTGAACGCCATCCCATCATCGCCATCACCGGTTCGTCGGGCGCGGGCACCTCGACGGTGACCCGCACCTTCCAGAACATCTTCCGCCGCGAGAACGTGACGGCCGCCATCATCGAAGGCGACAGCTACCACCGCTACGACCGCAAGGAAATGAAGCTCAAGGCGGCCGAGGCCGAGAAGGCCGGCAACAACAACTTCAGCCACTTCGGCGCCGACGCCAACCTGTTCGGCGAGATCGAAAGCCTGTTCAAAACCTACAGCGAAACCGGCCAGGGCAAGAGCCGCAAGTACCTGCACAACGCCGACGAAGCGGCGCCCTACAAGCAGGACCCCGGCACCTTCACGCCCTGGGAGGACCTGCCCCGGGACACCGACATGCTGTTCTACGAAGGCCTGCACGGCGCCGTGGTGACCGACTCGGTCAACGTCGCGCAGTACCCGGACCTGCTGGTCGGCGTGGTGCCCGTCATCAACCTGGAATGGATCCAGAAGCTCTGGCGCGACAAGAACATGCGCGGCTACAGCGCCGAGGCGGTGACCGACACCATCCTGCGCCGCATGCCCGACTACGTGAACTACATCACCCCGCAGTTCCAGCACACGCACGTGAACTTCCAGCGCGTGCCGATCGTGGACACGTCCAACCCCTTCGTGGCGCGCGACGTGCCCACCGCCGACGAGAGCATGGTGGTGATCCGTTTTGCCAAGCCCAAGGGCATCGACTTCCAGTACCTGCTCAGCATGATCAACGGTTCCATGATGAGCCGCGCCAACACCATCGTGGTGCCCGGCGGCAAGATGGAACTGGCCATGCAGCTGATCTTCACCCCGTTCATCTGGCGGATGGTGGAACGCAAAAAACGCGTGATGAATTGACGCCCCCCGCGCCGCACCTGCGGTGCGTCACCCCCCACTGGGGGGCAACACCTGCGGCCCGGCAAAGCCGGTTCCGCGGTGTTCTCGAACCAGACACTTCTCTTCGACCAGGACGCTGTATGCAGAACCCTTCGCCCGAACTCGCCCGCTCGATGGCCAACGCCATCCGCATGCTCGCTGTCGATGCCGTGGAAAAGGCCAAGTCGGGTCACCCCGGCGCGCCCATGGGCATGGCCGACATCGCCGAGGTGCTGTGGAACCGCCACCTCAAGCACAACCCGGCCAACCCGCACTGGCCCGACCGCGACCGCTTCGTGCTGTCCAACGGCCACGGCTCGATGCTGATCTACGCGCTGCTGCATCTGACCGGCTACGACCTGCCGATGGGCGAGCTTCAGCGCTTCCGCCAGCTGCACAGCAAGACCGCCGGCCACCCCGAGGTCGGCGTCACCCCCGGCGTGGAAACCACCACCGGCCCGCTGGGCCAGGGCATCAGCAACGCGGTGGGCATGGCGCTGGCCGAGAAGCTGCTGGCGCAGGAATTCAACCGCGAAGACGAAGACGCCACGCACCACATCGTCGACCACCACACCTACGCCTTCCTGGGCGACGGTTGCCTGATGGAAGGCATCAGCCACGAGGCCTGCGCGCTGGCCGGCACGCTGCGCCTGTCCAAGCTGGTCGCGTTCTACGACGACAACGGCATCTCCATCGACGGCCACGTCGAAGGCTGGTTCACCGACGACACACCCAAGCGCTTCGAGGCCTACGGCTGGCACGTGATCCCCGAGGTGGACGGCCACAACCCGGCCGCCATCGAGGCCGCGCTGGTGGCCGCGAAGCAGCAGGGCGCCCGCGCCGACGGCAAGCCCACGCTGATCTGCTGCAAGACCGTGATCGGCATGGGCTCGCCCAACAAGGCCGGCACGCACGACGTGCACGGCGCCGCGCTGGGCGCGGCCGAAGTGGCCGCCACCCGCGAAGAGCTGGGCTGGACCGCCGCGCCGTTCGAGATCCCGGCCGAAGTGGCCGCCGCCTGGAACGCGCTGGACCGCGGCGCCGCGGCCGAACAGGCGTGGCAGCAGCGCTTTGACGCCTACCGCGCGCAGTACCCGCTGGAAGCGGCCGAGTTTGAGCGCCGCATGGCCGGCGACCTGCTGCCCGCGTTCGCAGAAAAGCTGCCGGAGGTGCTGGAAGCCATCGCCGCCAAGGCCGATGCGTTCGCCACCCGCAAGTCCAGCCAGAACGCGCTGGATGTGCTGGCGCCGCTGGTGCCCGAGTTCTTCGGTGGCAGCGCCGACCTCACCGGTTCCAACCTCACCAACTTCAAGGGCTGCGTGAAGGCCGGCCGTGACGCCTGGGGCAACCACCTGAGCTACGGCGTGCGCGAGTTCGGCATGGCCGCGATCATGAACGGCATCGCCCTGCACGGCGGCTACATCCCCTACGGCGGCACCTTCCTCACGTTCAGCGACTACAGCCGCAACGCCATCCGCATGGCGGCGCTGATGAAGCAGCGCGTGATCCACGTCTTCACCCACGACTCCATTGGCCTGGGCGAAGACGGCCCCACGCACCAGAGCGTGGAGCACGTGCCCAGCCTGCGCATCATCCCCGGCCTGGACGTGTGGCGCCCAGCCGATGGCCTGGAAACCGCCGTGGCCTGGACCTGCGCCATCGAGCGCCGCGACGGACCGAGCGCGCTGTGCCTCTCGCGCCAGAACCTGCCGCGCCTGAGCGACGCATCCATGGTCGAGAAGATCCGCAAGGGGGCTTACGTGCTGGCCGAGGGCGCGAACCCCAAGGCTGTGATCCTGTCCACGGGTTCCGAGACCTCGCTGGCCATGGAGGCCCACGCCGCCCTGGCGGCCGAAGGCATCAGCACCCGCGTCGTGTCCATGCCCAGCAGCAATGTGTTTGACCGCCAGAGCGCCGCCTACCAGGACAACGTGCTGCCGCTGGCCCTGCCCACCGTGGCGGTGGAAGCCGCGCACCCGGATTTCTGGCGCAAGTACGTCGGCCGCACCGGTGCGGTGGTGGGCATCGCCACGTTCGGTGAATCGGCCCCGGCCAAGGACCTGTACGCGCACTTCGGCATCACGGCCGAGCGCGTGGCCGCCGCGGTGAAGGCCGTGCTGGTGTGAAACATCCCCCGTTCGGGCTGAGCTTGTCGAAGCCCTCACCACAACGCAGCCTTGAGCCCTTCGACGGGTTCAGGGCGAACGGAAAGCGCTGATATGCCACGACCCTTTGACCTGATCCTGTTCGACCTCGACGGCACGCTGATCGAAACCGCGCCGGAAATCGCCGACGCGGTGAACGACACACTCACCGCCTTGGGTCATCCCGCGGTATCGCAGCAAGAGGTGAACGACTGGATCGGCCACGGCACGCGTGAGCTGCTGATCCAAGCCCTGGCCAAGCTGCTCAACACCACCACGCAACAGGTGCGCGAGGCCGAGGCCTTTGCGGCCATCGAAGCCGAGTTCGGCCTGCACTACCAGCGGCGTTGTGGCACGCGCAGCCACCTCTACCCCCACGTGCGCGAAACGCTGCAGGCGCTGCGCGCCGCAGGTGTGACGCTGGTGCTGATGACCAACAAGGAGGGGCGCTACACGCAGACGGTGCTCGACGTGCACGGCCTCACGCCCCTGTTTCACCGCGTGATCAGCGGCGACACGCTGCCGGTGAAGAAGCCCGATCCGGCCGGCGTGCACGACTGCCTGCAGCGCTTCGGCGTGGCGCGCGAGCGCGCGCTGTTCGTGGGCGACTCGTCCATCGACGTGGCGACCGCGCGCAACGCGGGCGTCACCGTCTGGGCGCTGCCCTATGGCTACAACATGGGTGAGCCGATCGAGGCCTGTGGGCCCGACCGCGTGATCCCCGACCTTTCGGCGTTGACCACCCAGCTGCCGGTCCGCGCTGCCGCGGCTGGTGCCTGAACGCCTTTTCTATTGCCCTTTCTTTTCATCTCCGGAGACGTTCACATGACCATCAGGATTGGTATCAACGGGTTCGGCCGCATTGGCCGCATGGTGTTCCGCGCCGTCGCGCAGGAAGCCGAGTTCCAGGACATCGAGGTGGTCGCCATCAACGACCTGCTCGAACCCGAGTACCTGGCCTACATGCTGCAGCACGACAGCGTGCACGGCCGTTTCAAAGGCTCGGTGAGTGTCGAAGGCGGCCACCTCGTCGTCAACGGCAAGCAGATTCGCCTGACCGCCGAAAAGGACCCGTCGAACCTGAAATGGGGTGATGTGGGCGTGGACGTGGTGGTCGAGTCCACCGGCTTCTTCCTCACCCAGGACACCTGCCAGAAACACATCGACGCCGGCGCCAAAAAGGTCGTGCAGTCGGCCCCGTCCAAGGACGACACGCCCATGTTCGTGTTCGGCGTGAACCACGCGAAGTACGGCGGTGAAGCCATCGTGTCGGCCGCTTCGTGCACCACCAACTGCCTGGCCCCGGTGGCCAAGGTGCTGAACGACCGTTTCGGCATCAAGCGCGGCCTGATGACCACGGTGCACGCGGCGACCGCCACGCAGAAGACCGTGGACGGCCCGTCCAGCAAGGACTGGCGCGGCGGCCGCGGCATCCTGGAAAACATCATTCCCTCGTCCACCGGCGCCGCCAAGGCCGTGGGCGTGGTGCTGCCCGAACTGAACAAGAAGCTCACCGGCATGGCCTTCCGCGTGCCGACCTCCGACGTGTCGGTGGTGGACCTGACGGTCGAGCTGAACACCGAGGCCAGCTACGACGACATCTGCCAGGCCATGAAGGCCGCATCGGAAGGTGCGCTCAAGGGCGTGCTGGGCTACACCACCGACAAGGTGGTCTCGACCGACTTCCGCGGCTGCTCCATGCCGTCGATCTTCGACGCCGACGCGGGCCTCTCGCTGGACAGCAGCTTCGTCAAGGTCGTGTCCTGGTACGACAACGAGTACGGCTACACCTGCAACATGATGCGTTTCGTGCAGCACGTCGGCGGTAACTGAACCAGGAGACTCAAATGAAATTCCTCCGATTCAGCGACGTGTGCGCCAGCGGCTTTTCCCGCGGCAAACGCGTCTTCATCCGCGCCGACCTGAACGTGCCGCAGAACGATGCGGGCGAGATCACCGAGGACACGCGCATCCGCGCCAGCATCCCGGCCATCCAGATGGCGCTGGACGCCGGTGCCGCCGTGATGGTGACCAGCCACCTGGGTCGCCCCACCGAAGGCGCGTTCAAACCCGAAGACTCCCTGGCCCCCGTGGCCGCGCGCATGGGCGAACTCATGGGCCGCAGCATCCCCGTGGTCGCCAACTGGGTCGATGGCGATTTCGCCGTCGCCCCTGGTGAACTGGTCATGCTGGAGAACTGCCGCCTGAACGTGGGCGAGAAAAAGAACAAGCCCGAGCTGGCCGCCAAGCTGGGCCAGCTGTGCGACATCTTCGTGCACGACGCTTTCGGCACCGCGCACCGCGCCGAAGGCAGCACCTACGGCATCGCCGAGACCGCGCCCATCGCCTGCGCCGGCCCGCTGCTGGCGGCCGAGATGGACGCCATCAGCAAGGCCCTGGCCAACCCGAAGCGCCCGCTGGTCGCCATCGTCGCCGGCTCCAAGGTCAGCACCAAGCTCACCATCCTGCAGGCCCTGGCCAAGAACGTGGACGGCCTGATCGTCGGCGGTGGCATCGCCAACACCTTCATGCTCGCCGCGGGCCTGAAGATCGGCAAGAGCCTGGCCGAACCCGACCTGCTGGGCGAAGCCACGGCGGTGATCGCGGCCATGAAAGCGCGCGGCGCCGAGGTGCCGATCCCCGAAGACGTGGTCTGCGCCAAGGCCTTCAGCCCGGACGCCGAAGCGACGGTGAAAGCCGCCACCGACGTGGCCGACGACGACCTGATCCTGGACATCGGCCCCAAGACGGCCGCGAAGCTGGCCGCGCAGTTGAAGCAGGCCGGCACCATCGTCTGGAACGGCCCGGTGGGCGTGTTCGAGTTCGCGGCCTTCGAGAACGGCACCAAGGTCATCGCGCAGGCGATTGCCGAGAGCAGCGCCTTCAGCATCGCCGGCGGTGGCGACACGTTGGCGGCGATCGCCAAGTACGGCATCGAGAAGCAGGTGGGCTACATCTCCACCGGTGGCGGCGCCTTCCTCGAAGTGCTGGAAGGCAAGACGCTGCCGGCGTTTGAGGTGCTGGCGCGCCGCGCTGAATAAGCCCCCCCGCGCCGCCTGCGGCGTCACCCCCCAGGGGGCGATGCCTGCGGGCCGGGAAACCCGGACCCGCGGCATCCTGGCCCGTCACACCTTCCCAACGTTCAACCTCATCAAGGAAACACCATGGCCCTGATTTCCCTTCGCCAGCTGCTCGACCACGCGGCCGAACACCACTACGGCCTGCCGGCCTTCAACGTCAACAACATGGAGCAGGTGCAGGCCATCATGCAGGCCGCGGCCGCGGTGGACAGTCCGGTGATCCTGCAAGGCTCGGCCGGGGCGCGTTCCTACGCGGGCGAGCCCTTTCTGCGCCACCTGATCGCGGCGGCGGTCGAGATGTACCCGCACATCCCCGTCTGCATGCACCAGGACCACGGCGCCACACCCGCCATCTGCGCGCGCTCCATCCAGTCGGGCTTCAGTTCGGTGATGATGGACGGCAGCCTGCTGGCCGACGGCAAGACGCCGGCGAGCTACGAATACAACGTGGCCACGACCAAGCAGGTGGTGGATCTGGCCCACGCCTGCGGCGTGTCGGTCGAAGGCGAACTGGGCTGCCTGGGCTCGCTGGAAACCGGCAAGGCCGGCGAGGAAGACGGCCACGGTGCCGAGGGCGAGCTGGACCACTCCATGCTGCTGACCGACCCCGACGAGGCGGCCGACTTCGTGCGCAAGACCCAGGTGGACGCGCTGGCCATCGCCATCGGCACCAGCCACGGCGCCTACAAGTTCAGCAGCAAGCCCAGCGGCAAGGTGCTGCGCATCGACCGCGTGAAAGAAATCCACCAGCGCATCCCCAACGTGCACCTGGTGATGCACGGCTCCAGCAGCGTGCCCGAGGACTGGCTGGCCATCATCAACCAGTACGGCGGCGACATGGGCCAGACCTACGGCGTGCCGGTGGACGAGATCGTCGAAGGCATCCGCAACGGCGTGCGCAAGGTCAACATCGACACCGACCTGCGCATGGCCAGCACCGGTGCCATCCGCAAGCACCTGGCCGAAGACCGCAAGAACTTCGATCCGCGCAAGTTTTACAAGGAAGCGACCAAGGCGATGCAGGCGATCTGCGCGGCGCGCTACGAGGCCTTTGGCTCGGCCGGCATGGCCTCGAAGATCACGCAGGTGCACAGCCTCGAAGCCATGCAGAAGCGTTACGACAAGGGCGAGCTCGCGGCCCAGGTGGCCTGAGCCGCCTGCACGCGCAGAGCTGCCCGCGGGACATGGGGCTGCGCAGCGCGTGCGTTAGATTGCGGGAATGAACCGCAACCTCCACGCCGACCCGTCCGTCATCGATTCGCGCCAGGCCGCCTGGCGGCTGCTGGTGGCCCTGGGCCTGGTGGTGCTCGGCAACAGCAGCATGTACGTGGTGTCGGTGGTGCTGCCCACGGTGCAGACCGAGTTCGGCATCGACCGCGCCAGCGCGTCGCTGCCCTACACCTTCATGATGGTGTGTCTGGGGATCGGCGGCATCTGGACCGGCCGCATGGCCGACCGCCATGGCCTGATGAAGGTGCTCTGGGTCGGTGCCTTGGCGGTGGCGGGTGGCTTCATCTGGGCCGCGCAGTCCGGCAGCATCTGGACCTTCGGCCTGGCCCATGGCCTGCTGGGTCTGCTCGGTGGCGCCTCGACCTTTGCGCCGTTGCTGGCCGACACCTCGTTGTGGTGGAACCGCCGCCGTGGCATCGCGGTGGCGATCTGCGCCAGCGGCAACTACGTCGCCGGTGCGCTCTGGCCGCCGCTGGTGCAGCACGGCATCGAAACCATCGGCTGGCGCACCACCTACACGGTCATGGGCGTGGTCTGCGGTCTGGGCATGCTCGCGCTCTCGGGTCTGATGCGTCAGCGCCCGCCGCAGGCGCCGCCCGTGCCCGTGAGCGCCGCCGGCACCGCACCGGTCGCAGACCACAGCCGCCCCTTCGGCCTCTCGCCCACGCAGGCCCAGTGGCTGCTGTGCGTGGCGGGGGTGGGCTGCTGCGTGGCGATGTCGATGCCGCAGGTGCACATCGTGGCCTACTGCACCGACCTCGGTTATGGCGCCGCACGCGGCGCCGAGATGCTGTCGCTGATGCTGGCCAGCGGCATCGTCAGCCGCCTGGTGTCCGGCTTCATCTGCGACCGCATCGGCGGCATCCGGACCCTGCTGCTGGGCTCGGCGCTGCAGGGCGTGGCGCTGCTGCTGTTCGTGCCGTTCGACGGCATGGTGCCGCTGTACGTGGTGTCGGCGATGTTCGGCCTGTTCCAGGGCGGCATCGTGCCGTCCTACGCCATCATCATCCGCGAGCACTTCCCCCTGCAGGAGGTGGGCGCCCGAGTCGGCGCGGTGATCATGGCCACGCTGATCGGCATGGCGCTGGGCGGCTGGCTCTCGGGCTGGATCTTCGACAGGACCGGCAGCTACGACGCCGCCTTCCTCAACGGCATCGCCTGGAACCTGCTGAACCTGGCGATTGCCAGTTGGCTGTACCGTCGTCTGCGCTCAAGCAAACGCTAACTATCCGCGGGACAGCCGGCGCGACGTGTCTTGTTCCAGGATGCGGTGGAACCGGCTCCGCCGGGCCACACGCATCGCCCCCCCGGGGGGTGACGCCGCAGGCGGCGCGGGGGGTACCTTATTTACCGCTGACGTACTCCGCCACCGCCGCCATCTCCAGCTCCGTCATCTTCTCCGCCACCACGTGCATCACCGCGTTGTCGTTGGTGCGCTCGCGCTTGTTGAACGACTTGAGCTGGGTGTGGATGTAGCCCGCGAACTGGCCCGCCAGACGCGGCAGGTTGGCCGCCCCCTGGGCCGTGGTGCCGTGGCAGCTCACGCAGGCCGGCACGCCGCTGAACTTGTTGCCGTTGTGGAAGATGTACTGCCCCATGGCCGCCAGCTGCGGTTCTTTGGGTTCCTCGCGCGGGAGGGACATCTTCTCGTAGTACCGGCCCAGCGCCACCATCTCGTCGGGCGTGAGCTTGCCCACCATCTCGGACATGGCCGTGCTCTTGCGGGCGCCGCTCTTGAAGGCCCCCAGCTGCTTGGCGATGTACTCGGCGTGCTGACCCGCCAGGCGCGGAAAGATCTCGCTGGTGGATTCACCGTTCGTGCCGTGGCACAGGAAGCAGGAACCCCCGACGATCTTCTTGGCACGCGCCTCGTCGGCCTGGGCGAAGACGCTCGTCGAGACAAAGAGCGCCACGGCCAACGCGAAGGTCGTGCGGGTGGTGTTCGGGGTAAAGGGACGAGCGTTCATGTCCGGACAGGATGAAGGGGTCGATGCATGCCGCCAGCGGCAGCCGCGGAACCGGCTTCGCCGGGCCGCTGGCTGCGCCCCCCTTCAAGGGGGGTGACGCCGCAGGCGGCGCGGGAGGTCAAGCCAATGTATCGGCCCAGATGTTCCGCGCCCACGCGTGGGCGTAGCGGCCTTCCAGTTCGCTGGCGGCCACCGACACGCCACCGGCGCCCGGCACCGGCAGCATGGTCTTCTTCTCGGCGTCGTAACGGTGCACGCTGGCCACGTGCACCACGTCTTCGTCGGTCACGAAGCTGTAGCAGGTGTTGGCGTAGATCGGCATCGACAGCGGCGGTTTGCCCTGCAGCAGGGCCACCACGGCGGCGGCGCAGGTCTTGCCGTGCTGGTTGGCCATGTGGCCGGACTTGGGCATGCCCGGCGCGATCTGGATCGCGTCGCCGATCACGTGGACGTTCTTCGCGGCCTTGGATTCGAAGGTCAGGAAGTCCACTTCGCACCAGCGCTGGTTGGCCGTGGCCAGACCCGACTTCACGGCCAGATCACCGGCGCGCATGCTGGGCACCACGTTGGCCACCGTGGCCTTGAAGTCGTCGTTGAACTCGAACTTCAGGGTGTTGGTGGCGGCGTCCACGTCGGTCACCTTGTGCTTGGGCCGGTAATCGATCATGCCGTCGTAGTGGTCTTTCCAGGCCTTCATGAACAGGCCCTTCTTGGACTGGATGTCGTCGTTGGCGTCGAAGATCACGACCTTGCTCTTGGGCTTGGCCTTCTTGAAGTAGTTGGCGACCATGCAGGCGCGCTCGTAGGGGCCGGGCGGGCAGCGGTACGGTGCGAGCGGGATCGAGAGCGCGTACACGCCACCATCGGGCATGGCTTCGAGCTGCTTGCGCAGGGCGACGGTCTGGGCGCCGGCCTTCCAGGCGTGCAGCACCTTGTCCTTGGCGCCGTCCTTGGCCATGCCGGGCAGCGTTTCCCACATGAAGTCCACGCCGGGCGAGACGATCAGGCGGTCGTAGGGCAGTGCGCCACCGCTGGCGAGCTGGACCACGCGCTTGTCGACGTCGATGCGGGTGACCATGTCCTTGACCACCTTCACGCCGTGGCGCGTTTGCAGGTTGGTGTAAGGCGTGGTCAGGTCGGCGATGGTCTTGCTGCCCTGGAGCACGAGGTTGGAGATGGGGCAGGAGACGAATGCGGCGTTGGGCTCAACCAGCGTCACGTCGATGCCCTGGTCGGAGAACAGGCGCACGTATTTGGCGGCGGTGGCGCCACCGTAGCCCCCACCGACCACGACCACTTTGGCACCGCTGCCGCCGGCGGCGCAGCCACCGAGCAGACCCAGGCCAGCGGCGGCCGAACCGGCGCCCAGCGTTTGAACGAATTGACGGCGTTGCATCATGGTGCGGGCTCCTTATTTCTTGAGGGCGGCGAAGTAGGCGGCCAGCTGCTGCAGCTGCTCGTCGGTGTAGCCCTTGGAGAGCTGGTGCATGAGCGTCGCGGGCTTCTTGCCGCTCTTGAAGTCCAGCAGCTTTTGCAGCAGTTCGTCCTTGTCCTTGCCGGCCAGGGACTCCATGCCTTGTTCGGCCTTGCCCATAGTGCCGTGGCAGTTGGCGCAGGCCGCCGCCCACGCCCGCACCTGGCTCACCTCGGCCTGGGCCGCGCATGTGGCGGCGCACAGGACGCCGGCCGCCAGCCATTGGAATGTTCGGGTCATCGTCGCTCCAGAAGAAGGGTTACAGGTCGCGGGAAAGAGGACTCTAAACGGGGGCGGAAGTGACATCTCGGATGACGTCTCTGATGTGCATCCATAGTTCCGCATATTTAGATGTGTTTGATCGTAACGGCTGAGTCCTGGTGGATCGGGGCGTGAAAACCCTAGCGGCCAGGGCCGCGCATGGACGCCCGCCACCCGGCCTGGCGCGGCGCTGGCGCAGGCGCGCGAACCCGCACGGGATGCCACGGTTCGCTGCGCTGGCAGGGGCTTGCAGGTGGACGGTGGACGGTGCGCTTCGAGGAGGGGCGTTCAGGCCCTTCCGTCAGAAAACAGTGGGGATCCGGGTTTACACTAATCTTTATATAGGCAATCAATCATATAGTTGATTGATCCTAATCAAATGTTCGCGGAGACCCGTCCAGTGGATGACATGCATGAGGTGTTTGAGTCCGTGGCGCGCTACTTCAGCGTGCTCGGCGAACCGACGCGCCTGCGCATCCTGCACGCCCTGTGCCAAGAGGAGCAGTGCGTGAACGAGATCATCCGCGTCACCGGTCTGGCCCAGGCCAACGCCTCGCGCCACCTGGGCCTGATGTACCAGGCGGGCATGCTCGCGCGCCGCCGCGAGGGCACCCAGATTTTTTACCGGGTGGCCGACCCGGTGTACGTCGAGTTGTGCCGCACCGTGTCGGCCCAGGTGATGGGGCGCGCCGGGCGTGTGCCGGATGCCCGGGACGGTTTCGACGTGCCATCTGCCAGCCCCATCCCTCTTCAAGGCCTCGCCGAGGCCACGACCCCACGCCATCCCCCCGCCAACCAGAAGGAAGAAGCAAGTGTCTAAAGACCTGAGCGACGTGATTGGGCGCGTCCTGCCCGCGCCCGAAAATTTCCTGAGCCCCGAAAAGCTCGAACAAGCCCGCAAGGCGCGCCGCAGTTTCATGGGCAAGGCCCTGGCCATGGGGGCCGGTGTGGCCGCCACGGCGGGTGCGGCCACGCGTGCCATGGCGGCGGGTGCCGAGGGGGAAGATGCCATCCTCAAGCTGCCCGAACACAGCACGGGTCTGGGCCAGCCGGTGGCCATGGACCCGGGCTACGGCCAGCCCAGCAAGTGGGAAGCCAACCTGCGCCGCCGCCAGAGCCCGGGCCTGACCCGGGTGGACCAGGCCTCGGTGAGCTTCACGCCGCTGCAGGGCCTGTTCGGCATCATCACGCCCAGCGGCCTGCACTTCGAGCGCCACCACCAGGGCTGGTGGGATATCGATCCCTCCAAGCACCGCCTGATGATCAACGGCCTGGTCAAGCGCCAGCGCGTCTTCACCATGGACGACCTGATGCGCCTGCCCAGCGTCTCGCGCATCCACTTCATCGAGTGCGGCGCCAACACCGCGACCGAATGGGGCAACGTGGCCGTGCCCACCGTGCAGTACACGCATGGCATGGTCAGCTGTTCCGAATTCACCGGCGTGCTGCTGTCCACCCTGCTGGAGATGTGCGGCATCGACAAGAAGGCTGCCAAGTACGTGCTGGCCGAAGGCGCTGACGGTTCGTCGATGACTCGCACCATCGACATCGAGCGCGCGATGGACGACTGCATCGTGGCCTGGGCCATGAACGGCGAGATGTTGCGCCCCGAGAACGGTTACCCGCTGCGCCTGGTGGTGCCGGGCGTGCAGGGCGTGAGCTGGGTCAAGTACCTGCGCCGCATCGAAGTGGGCGACCAGAAGTACGCCACCAAGGACGAGGCGGTGCACTACATCGACCACATGCCCGATGGCACGCACCGCCAGTACACCGGCATCCAGGAGTGCAAGTCGGTCATCACCACGCCCTCGGCCGGCCAGACCCTGCTGGACAAGGGCTACTACAACGTGACCGGCCTGGCCTGGTCGGGCCGCGGCGCGATCAAGCGCGTGGACGTGAGCGTGGACGGTGGCCGCAACTGGCGCACCGCGCGCATCGAAGGCCCGGTGCTGCCCAAGGCCCTGACCCGTTTCAACATCGACTGGGTCTGGGACGGCAAGCCCGCCATCCTGCAAGCCCGCGCCGTCGACAGCACCGGTTATGTGCAGCCCAAGATCAACCAGCTGCGTGCCGTGCGCGGCACCCAGTCTGTCTATCACCAGAACGCCATCCAGAGCTGGCTGGTGTCTGAAAACGGTGAAGTCTCCAACGTGCAGGTGTACTGATGAAATCCTTGTTCAAACTCTCGACCCGAGTCGCCCTGGTGGCGGCCGCACTCGCCGCGTTCACGCTGGGCACGGCCCAGGCCCAGAGCGCGCCCTGGCAGAACATGGGCCGCGACGCTACCGCTGCGGAAGTGAAGGCCTGGGATATCGATGTGCGGCCGGACTTCAAGGGCCTGCCGGCCGGCGCGGGCAGCGTGTCCCTCGGCGAGTCGGTGTGGGAAAACCGTTGCGCTTCGTGCCACGGCTCCTTCGGTGAGTCCAACGAGGTGTTCACGCCCATCATCGGCGGCACCACCAAGGACGACATCAAAACCGGCCGCGTCAAGGGGCTGGAAGCAGGCAAGAGCATCTCGCCGCAGAAGACGACCATTATGAAGGTGGCCACCGTCTCCACGCTGTGGGACTACATCAACCGCGCCATGCCCTGGAACAACCCCAAGACGCTCAAGCCCGATGAGGTCTACGGTGTGGTGGCCTACCTGCTGAGCCTGGCCGAAGTGGTGCCCGCCGACTTCACGCTGAGCAACCAGAACATCGCCGAGGTGCAGCAGCGCATGCCCAACCGCAACGGCATGGTGTTCCATGAGCCGCTGTGGAAGGCCAGCGGCAAGGGCGACGTGAAGAACGTGGCCTGCATGAAGAACTGCGAGATCGACCCGAAGGTGCATTCCTTCCTGCCCGACTTTGCCCGCGACGCGCACGGCAACATCCAGCAGCAGAACCGCGTGATCGGTCCGGTGCGTGGTGCCGACACCACCAAGCCGGCCCCCACGGCACTGATGGGTTCTGCCGCGGCGGCCACCGTGGCGCCCGCCGCGCCGGCCGCGGCCAAGGGCTCCAACGTCAGCGGCCTGCTGGCGGCCAACGCCTGCACGGCCTGCCACGGCGTGAAGAACAAGATCGTCGGTCCGGCCTTCACCGAGATCGCGGCCAAGCACAAGGGCAGGGCCGATCTGGAGGCCTACCTGGCCGGCAAGATCAAGTCCGGTGGTTCGGGGGTGTACGGCGCCGTGCCCATGCCCGCACAGCCGCAGCTCAGCGACGCCGATGCCAAGACCATTGCCGGCTGGATCGCCGCCGGCCCCAGGTGAGTCACAGGCCCGGGCGGTGTGTGCCGAACCCTGGATCTGCGCAAACCTCCAAATATGCGCAATTGCTCGTTAACCCCATTCGCTTTTCAACAAGGAGACCCTACGCTATGCCCATGAAGTTCAAACACGTCGTGCTGGCCGCTTCGGCTGTGCTCGTCGCCTCGGGTGCCAGCGCCATGGACGCTGCGGCGGCCAAGGCCCTGGCGTCCAAGAGCGCCTGCCTGGCTTGCCACGCCGCCGACAAAAAGCTGGTCGGTCCGGCTTATAAAGAGGTGGCGGCCAAGCACCAGGGGCAGGGCGATGCCGTGGCCAAGGTGTCGGCCCGCATCAAGTCGGGTGGTTCGGGTCTCTACGGTCCCGTGCCGATGCCGCCGCAGCCGAATCTGAAAGACGACGAGCTCAAACTGCTCGCCCAATGGGTGCTGGCCGGCGCACCGGACAAGTAAACTCCCCCCTGTATCTTTTTCACTAGGAGATTTGATATGACAACCACCCGTCGCGACGCCATCAAGACCACCGGCGCTTTCGCCACCCTGGTCTCCCTGGGCATCATCACCCAGGCCCAGGCCAACGCCGCCGTTTCACACGACAGCTTCGCCGTCAAGAGCCTGGAAGACGCGCTCAAGGCCATCGGCGGTCAAGCCGCCTCCAACGACCAGGTCAGCGTCGTGTCCCCCGACATCGCCGAGAACGGCGCCGTGGTGCCCGTGGGCGCCACCAGCAAGCTGCCCAACACCACCGAGATGTACCTGATCGTGGAAAAGAACCCGACCCCGCTGTCGTGTGCGTTCACGATCCCCGCTGGCACCGACGCCGACGTGCAGACCCGCCTGAAGATGGGCCAGAGCACGAACGTGATCGCCGTGGTCCGGGCCGACGGCAAGCTGTTCTCGGCCAGCAAAGAAACCAAAGTGACGCTGGGTGGCTGCGGCGGCTGATCGCCCCTCCGACCCTCGATCCCTGAACCGTTATCACTGAATTTTTAGGAGTCCAACATGGCTGATCCGATGCGCATCCGTGCCGCCCTCGCCGGCGATACCACCACCGTTCGCGTGCTCATGTCCCACCCCATGGAACCCGGTACCCGCAAAGACGCGTCCGGTGCCCTGATCCCCGCCCACTTCATCCGGGACGTGGAAGCCACCCACAATGGCAAGTCCGTTCTCAAGGCCATGTTCAGCGGCTCGGTGTCGCAGAACCCCTTCCTGTCCTTCAAGTTCAAGGGCGCGGCCAAGGGGGACAAAGTCTCGGTGAAGTGGAGCGACAACAAGGGCGACTCCCGCACCGACGAAGCCACCATCGCCTGACCCAGGCCTGGTGCAACACGGCCAGCCACGCAAGTCGCTGGCCGTTTTTGGTTCTTTTCACCAACGATAAGGAGACCCCCAGATGAAACACTCCGTGGCCACCCGCCATGTGCTCTTGGCGACCGCACTGTCGGCCGGCGCGGGCTTTGCCAGCGCGCAGGGCAATGCAACGCTGGACGGCATCGCGAAGTACCGTGAAATGCTGCAAGACGGCAACCCGGCCGAACTCTTCGAGATGAAGGGTGAAGAGCTGTGGAAGCAAAAGCGCGGCCCCAAGAACGCCACGATGGAGCAGTGTGATCTGGGCAAGGGACCTGGCGTGCTCAAAGGCGCCTTCACCGAACTGCCCCGTTTCTTCAAGGACACCGGCAAGGTCCAGGACCTGGAAATGCGCCTGATCACCTGCATGGACACCCTGCAGGGCTTCAAGGCCGAGGACGTGGTGAAAGCCCCGTTCGGCAAGGGCGAGAAGGCCAATGTGGTGGCCATGGCGACCTACGTGGCGACCCAGTCCAAGGGCATGCGCTTCAACCTGCCGCAGGCGGCCGCGCAGGAAAAGGCCATGTACGAGGTGGGCAAGCGCCTGTTCTTCCAGCGCGGCGGTCCGCACGACTTTGCCTGCGCGTCCTGCCACGGTGTTGACGGGGGGCGCATCCGCCTGCAAGACCTGCCCAACCTGACGAAGAACCCCGGTGACGGCATCGGCTTCGCGGCCTGGCCGGCCTACCGCGTCTCCAACTCGCAGATGTGGTCCATGCAGCACCGCCTGAACGACTGCTACCGCCAGCAGCGCTTCCCCGAGCCCAAGTTCGGCAGCGATGCCACCATCGCGCTGGGCGTCTACATGGGTGTGAACGCCAAGGGTGCCGAGTCCATCGTGCCCGCCATCAAGCGCTGATCAGCAGGAGACCACAACATGAACAAAACCTTTGCCATCGCCCTGATGCCCCTGGCCGCTGTCGCACTGAGCGCTTGCACCACCGGTGCGGGGGGCTCCGACTACGACAAGATGCACGCCGATGTCGTGGCCACGTCGTTCCAGGCCAAAGGCATCGTCACGCTGGACAACCTCAAGCAGGACGAAGCCAACCGCCTGTGCAGCGCAGCCGATGTGGCGGGCCAGCCGCTGGACGAGAAGACCGCCAAGGCCATCGAGGCCACCGAGATCAAGACCATCAAGTGGCCAGCGGACGGCAAGTTTCTGGGGGACTGGAAAGTTGGCGAAAAAATCGCCCAGAGCGGCCGCGGCCTGACCTGGAGCGACAAGGCCGACACGGTGAACGGCGGCAATTGCTACAACTGCCACCAGATCACCAAGGAAGAAATCTCCTTCGGCAACCTGGGTCCGAGCCTCTACAACTACGGCAAGAACCGTGGCGTGACCGACCCGAACAGCCCGCAGGCCAAGGCCGTCGTCGAGTACACCTGGGGCAAGCTGTGGAACTCGCGTGCCTTCAACGCCTGCTCGCAAATGCCGCGCGCGGGCCACAAGGGCATCCTGTCCGAACAGAACGTCAAGGACGTGATGGCCCTGTTGCTGGACCCGCAGTCGCCCGTCAACCGGTGAACGGGGCCGTGCATGCAGGCCGTCAGACCTGCATGCACCTGCCGACCCGTTGCCGTCGCAGCAGGTCGGTCGCCCTTAAAAAATTTCGCACAAATATCAGCGATCAATTGAAAAGGAATATTTATGAGCTTCAGCCGTCGTGAATTCATGCAGGTGCTGGCCGTGGCGAGCGCGGGTGGCATGGCCCTGG
>NZ_JASJOY010000094.1:0-1172 GCF_031426985.1 Hydrogenophaga sp. | reverse complement strand
CGTGGGCCGAGCTCACGCAGCGCCGCGTAAACCGCGGGCCGGTGAAAGACGGTGGCTGGAGCATGTTCCACACCTGGTGGCTCGCCGGTGACCTGCTCGACCCTTCGGCCATCGCCTATTCGGGCGATCCCGAGACCGGCTGGTTCGGCTGGCTCAAAGACGCCGAGCTCGAAACCCAGCGTGCCGCCTTCAGCCGGGCCATGACGCCCGCCGACCGCAAGGCCGCGGCCGAAA
This sequence comes from Hydrogenophaga sp., assembly GCF_031426985.1. Classification (GTDB taxonomy): domain Bacteria; phylum Pseudomonadota; class Gammaproteobacteria; order Burkholderiales; family Burkholderiaceae_C; genus Hydrogenophaga. The sequence goes on along the minus strand of NZ_JASJOY010000094.1, from coordinate 938 downwards.
AGGTGCAGCAGCGCATCGTCGACGACGCGGCCTTGGGCATCCTCGGGCAGTTCTTCGAGCCCGTGGCCTACAGCAGCAAGATCAGCGGCATCACCTCGCCCATCCAGTTCTACTGGCAGATGTGGACCGAGTCGCCTTTCATGCGCTCGCCCGCACAACCCGCCCGCTAGGATGAAACACCCCCCGCGCCGCTTCGCGTCACCCCCCTCAAGGGGGGCGGCACTGGCCGTCCGGCAAAGCCGGCCCGGCGGTGCCCTGGGGTGGGCCGTTTCATGCGGCGCGGGTGGCGCTCCGGCACCATAGAAAACTGAAGTGGAGTGGGCGGCGCTGAACGCCAGCAAGCCGGTCACGGTGGCTCTGCCTTGGCCTGCGTTGCAGGGGCCTCCGGCTTGTTGCGCGTCATGGTCGGCGGGCCCGGGGTGTGCGATGCTGTTGGCATGAACACCCCCACGCTCCCCGGCTTCGCCACCGCGCCCACGCGCTTCCTGTTTTTCACCGGCAAGGGCGGCGTCGGCAAGACCTCGCTCTCCACCGCCACCGCCATCGCGCTGGCCGACGCGGGAAAGCGTGTGCTGCTGGTCAGCACCGACGCGGCGTCCAACCTTGACGAAATGCTGGGTGTGCCGCTGTCCAACCGGCCGGTGCCCGTGCCCGGTGTGCCGGGGCTGCAGATGCTCAACATCGACCCCAACACCGCCGCAGAGGCCTACCGCCAGCGCGTGCTCGCGCAGCTCGAAGCCAGCGCCAGCGACGACGAGCGCCAGACCGTGCGCGAACAGCTCTCGGGCGCCTGCACCACCGAGATCGCCGCCTTCGACGAATTCGCCGCGCTGCTGGCGGGCGAGGGCATCGCCGGCGGCTACGACCACGTGGTCTTCGACACCGCGCCCACCGGCCACACCCTGCGCCTGCTGAGCCTGCCCAAGGCCTGGACCGGC
>NZ_JASJOY010000093.1:1779-2235 GCF_031426985.1 Hydrogenophaga sp. | reverse complement strand
GCGCGCCGCCGTCCGCGCGCGCCGCCGAAGCCGTGGCCGAGCGTGCTACCAGGTAGCAGGCCACCGAGCTGGCGAACAGCACCAGCAGCCAGACCAGCAGCAGCTTAAGTACCTCCTGCGCATTGGCCGCCTGCAACATCAGGCCGGCCACGAGGAAGCACAGGCCGAGGTTGTCGGCCTTGGTCAGCGCATGCAGCCGCGACAACAGGTCGGGCAGCCGCAGCACGCCGACGCTGCCGGCCAGGAAAAACAGTGCGCCGGCGCCGATCAGCGTCAGCGACAGTCCTTCACGCCAGGGGATGCCGGTCATGCTTGCGGCCCCTGTACCGGCCCGTTGACCGGGGTCGGGCCGGTGTCTGGTGGCGACGCCGGTATCGCCTCGGGTGGCGTCACGCCAATGCGCCGCACGAACACCGCACTGGCCACGCTGGCCAGCAGCGCCCACACCAGGGCCAC
>NZ_JASJOY010000093.1:1113-1769 GCF_031426985.1 Hydrogenophaga sp. | reverse complement strand
GGGCGGGGGCGTCCGTCGCGCGCGCCAGCAGCAGCAGCACGGCCACGACGCCGGTGCCCAGCAACTGCGCGGCCAGCATGCGGTCGCCGTTGGACGGGCCACGTTCCACGCGCAGGAGGCCGAGCGCGATCGTCGCCAGCACCAGCGCGGCCATGATCCACAGTGCGGCGGCCATCCGCTCAGCCCTGACCGGGCGCTCCGGGCGCCACAGCGGGCAGTGCGAGCGAGAACAGGCCGGCGACGGCATCTTCGAGCGCTGCCAGTTCGGCGGCCACCGGCGCGCCGGTGTCGAGGGCGTGAATCAGCAGATCCCGCCCACCGACGTTTGCCACCAGCGTGCCCGGCAGCAGGCTCACGCAGAGCGCGAATAGCGAGCGTGCCGGTCCGTCCTCGGGCAGCCGCCAGAGGTACTGCACCAGGCCCGGTGCGACGCGCGGGTGCGACGCGCTGACGCGCCGAGCCACGTCCACACCACCGCGCAGTGACTCGCGCAGGAAGAAGGCCGCGAAGCGCAGCGCACCCGACAGGCTCAGGCCCCATGGCCCTCGCGGGGCCAGGGGCGTGAGCAGTGCCGCTGCCACGATCGTCGGAACACCGACGATCCAGGACGACGCCGTGCCGCCCGCCACGCCCCACCAGAGCAGCGCCAGAGCAGC
>NZ_JASJOY010000093.1:240-1103 GCF_031426985.1 Hydrogenophaga sp. | reverse complement strand
ATTGACTAGGCCGCGCCGATGCGGCCGTCGCCGGATCGGCGCTGAGGTTAGAGGATGCGTGCATGTGTTGTTCTTGCGTCCCGTGGCCGGGGTCGGGTTCGCGCCCGGGCGGGATCAGTCCGCCCGCTCCACAGGGACCACGGGCCGACACGTTGACATCAACGGCGACGTACCCTCGGTTCCGGAAGTCCAACTAAGAATAGCACGGCACCATGTCGACTCTGCGCCGCCAGGGTCGGGAGCGACCGACTGGGGCCAAGCGAGCCTAGCCGCAGAATGCCTCCAGCATGGAACCCTTGTCGGCCGCAATGGAGATCACTCGGGCGCTGCATCGCCAAGGTGGTTGAATGACCCCCTGCCGCGTGACGCCCGCGTCCGCCGCAGCGCGCTGCGCGGTCGGCACACCTAGCGCTACAACGGCCTGCGCCACGTGCTGCGGGCGAGCACGGGTGCGGTGCCGGTGCGACGGGCTTGTACGCGCGCTGCCGCGCTCAATCGGGACGTCTCAGGCGATGTAGCGGCGGTGTTCGTGCTGACCATCGCACGCGCTGGCTTCACCCGAGACCCCGCCGGTGCCGCGCGCGGCTACCGCCACACGTTCCTGGAGGTCGGGATGACCGGCGAGCGCCTGTACCTGAAGGCCGGCGCGCTCGGGCTGGGCGTGTGTGCAGTGGGCACCTTCTACGACGACGAGGCGGCCGCGCTGGTCGGCATCGACCCTACGCCAGAATGGCCGGTGCACTTCGTTACCCTGGGCTGGCCGGCGTGAAATCGACCACCCCTCCCCGCTGCGCGGGCACTCCCCCGTGGGGAGGCTCAGGCCGACGCTTGGGAGCGGCCCGGCGCTGGCCTGAGCACGCGCC
>NZ_JASJOY010000093.1:0-230 GCF_031426985.1 Hydrogenophaga sp. | reverse complement strand
CATGTGACGCGCACGACGAGAACCAACTGCCTAGGATCGGAGAAGTCCCAGGATACCCTGTTCCGGCCCGAAGGGTAGGCGATGAAGCTCTCGGCAGAGATCTTGCGGAAGTGGGCCAAGGCTTCGTCGCGCCAGGCGCTGGTGGCCTGATCGGCCGCCGCCAGGGCAGCCTCTTCGATTCGGTCCAGGTCGGACCCACTGTCTCTGGGAATGGGCATGCGGATGAGGTG
>NZ_JASJOY010000092.1:9410-40841 GCF_031426985.1 Hydrogenophaga sp. | reverse complement strand
TCAGGATCACCGAATTGCGCTGGATCATGCCCATCAGCGCGATCACGCCCAGCAGCGCCACAAAACCGAACGGCCGCCCCAGCAGCAGCAGGGCTCCTGCCACGCCGGCCATGCCCAGCGGCCCGGTCAGGAACACCAGCAGCGAACGGCTGAAGCTCTGCAGCTGGAGCATGAGCAGGGTGAACACGATGAACAGCATGGCGGGCAGGCCGGCGGCGATGGACGACGAGCCCTTGCTGCTCTCCTCCACCGCGCCTGCGACCTCGACCCGGTAGCCGTTGAGGCCCTGGCTGCGCCAGCGGGCTTCGGCCTCGCGCAGCGCCGGCAGCAGCTCGCCGGTGACGGTGGCCCCCTGCAGGCCTTCGACCACGTCGCCCTGCACGGTGACCGCGTACTCGCGGTTTTCACGCCACATCACGCCGGGTTCCCAGTCGAACACCGGGCGCGCGATCTGCAGCAACGGGATGCTCTTGCCGCTGGCGGTGGGCAGGTTGGCGTTGGCCAGGCTGGTCAGCGCGTCGCGTTCGTTCAGCGGCTGGCGCAGCACGATGTCGATCAGCTTGTCGCCGTCGCGGTACTGGCCGATGGTGGAGCCGGCCAGCAAGGTGCGCGCGGCCTGGGCGATGGACTGGCTGGAGACGCCGAGTGCGCGCGCCTTGGCCTGGTCCACCTCCAGCCGCAAGGCCTTGACGGACTCGTTCCAGTTGTCGTTGACCCCGCGCATGTTGGGGCTGCGGCGCAGCGTGCCCTTGACCTCGTCGGCCAGGCCGCGCAGCACCACCGGGTCGGGGCCGACCACACGGAACTGCACCGGGTACGGCACCGGCGGGCCGTTGGCCAGCAGCTTGACGCGGCCCCGCACTTCGGGGAATTCGCTGGCCAGCAGCGCCGGAACCTGAAGGCGCAGCACCTCGCGGGCCTTGAGGTCCTGCGGCAGCAGGATCAGCTGCGACACGTTGCTCTGCGGAAAGATCTGGTCGATGGGCAGGTAGAAACGCGGCACACCCGAGCCCACCCAGGCCGTCACGCTGGTCGTGCCCGGCAGTTGCGCCAGGCGTTGCTCCACGCGGCGCGTCACCTCGTCGTTGGCGGCCATGCTGGCGCCTTCGGGCAGCCAGAGGTCGACCAGGATTTCCGGACGGCTCGAATCGGGAAAGAACTGCTGTTGCACCTTGCCCATGCCGGCCAGGCCGAGCACAAAGGTGGCGATGGTCAGGCCGATGGTGATCCAGCGGTGCTGCACGCACCAGTTCACCAGGGCGCGAAAGCGCACATAAAAGGGACCATCGAACACCTCGTGCGCCGGTCCCACGTGGGGTTTGACCTTGAGCAGCAACACCCCCAGGTAGGGCACGAACATCACGGCCACCACCCAGGAAATCAGCAGCGCCGCCGCCGTGACGCCGAAGATGGCGAAGGTGTACTCGCCCACGGTGGACTGGGCCATGCCGATGGGCAGGAAGCCGGCCGCGGTGATCAGCGTGCCGGTCAGCATGGGCATGGCGGTCGCCTCCCAGGTGAAGGTGGCCGCCTTCATCATGGTGTAGCCCTCTTCGAGTTTGCGCACCATCATTTCCACCGCGATGATGGCGTCGTCCACCAGCAGGCCCAGGGCGATGATCAGCGAGCCCAGCGAAATCTTGTGCAGGCCAATGCCCCAGTAGCGCATGACCAGGAAGGTGATGGCCAGCACCAGCGGGATGGTGATGAACACCACCAGGCCGGGCCGCACGTCCAGGATGTAGCGCCGCAGACCGCGCCCGCCTTCGCGCTTGTGCAGGCCCAGCGCCAGGAAGCTCACCGCCAGCACGATGAGCACGGCCTCGATGAGCACGCTGACGAACTCATTGACCGAGCGGCTCACGGCCTCCGGCTGGTCCTGCACCTGCACCAGCTGCATGCCGGCGGGCAAGGTGCGCTCAATGTCGGTCACCGCGATCTTCAGGGCCTTGCCCAGGGCGATGATGTCGCCGCCCTTGGCCATGGAGATGCCCAGGGCGATGCTGTCCCGCCCGTTGTGGCGCACCAGGGTCTGCGCCGGGTCGGCGTAGCCCAGGCCGATCCGAGCGATGTCGCCCAGCCGGATCTGTGTGCCGTTGGCCGCCCGGATGGGCATGGCACTCAGCTGCTCGACCGAGTTGAACGCCCCGCCCACGCGCACCTGCACCACGTCCTGCGGTGCCTGCACCGCGCCAGCGGACTCCAGCGCGTTCTGCTGCCCCAGCGCGGCCAGCACCTGCGACAGATCCAGCCCCAGCGTGGCCAGGCGCTTGTGCGAAATCTCGACGTAGAGTTTTTCGTCCTGCGCACCGAACAGCTCGACCTTGTTGACGTCCTTGACGCGCAGCAGGCGCTGGCGCACGTCGTCGGCCACGGCCTTGCGTTCGGCCGGTGTGAAGCCTTCGCCCTGCAGCGCATAGATGACGCCGAACACGTCGCCAAACTCGTCGTTGTAGAACGGCCCCACCACGCCCTGCGGCAGGGTGGCGCGCATGTCGCCGATCTTCTTGCGCACCGTGTACCAGATCTGCGGCACCTCGGCGGGCTTGGACGCATCCCGGATCTGGAAAATGATCAGCGTCTCACCGGGCTTGGAATAGCTGCGGATCTTGTCGGCGTAGGGCACTTCCTGCAGGGTTTTTTCCAGCCGGTCGGCCACCTGTTCCGACATCTGCTGCGCCGTGGCCCCGGGCCAGTAGGCCCGCACCACCATGGCGCGGAAGGTGAACGGTGGGTCCTCGTCCTGACCGAGCTGGAAGTAGGCGGCCACGCCCAGCAGCATCAGCACGATCATCAGGTAGCGCGTGAAGGCCTGGTGGTCCAGCGCCCACTGCGAGAGGTTCATGCGGGCGATCCAGGATGACGGCTCGCCCGCCTGGGCATGCGAAGGGTTGTTTTGCATGCCGTGCCTCAGTTCGCTGCTTTGGCCGCCGCCACGAAGCGGGTGACCTTCTGCCCCGCCGTCAGCACGTGCACGCCAGCGGCCACCACCTCTTCACCGGCCTTCAGACCCGAGGCCACCAGCATGTGATTGCCGTCGGCACCGGCCAGCTGCACCGTGCGCGGCTGCACCGTGCTCGTGGCGGGATCGAACACCCAGACCGCGGTGGCTCCCTGGGCGCCGGCCGCCCGCATCAGGGCGCTGGTGGGCAGCTGGATGGCCGCCGCACCGGTGGCGCTGCCGGCCAGGGCCACATAGGCCGTGGCCCCCAGGGGAATGGCACCGTCGGCCGGCAGGGCCAGCTTGACCTGGTAGGTGCGCGTGGCCGGGTCGGCACTGGCGGCCACTTCGCGCACGGTGCCGCTCAGCGGCGCGGCGGCCGGGCCGCCCTGGGCCGCCGCCCACAGGCGGACCTGCGCGGTGGTGCCCGGCTTCACGGTCGCCAGCCGGTCCTCGGGCACGGCAAACACCACGTCGCGCGCACCGTCGCGCGCCAAGCGCACCACCGGCGCGCCCGCGGCCACCACCTGCCCCACCTCGGCGTCGACCGCCACCACCACGCCGGCCGCATCGGCCAGCAGGCGGGCGTACCCGGCCTGATTGCCCTGCACGGCGCCCTGCGCGCGCGCCTGGCGCAGGCTGGCTTCGGCCGCGTCCAGTGCCGCCTGGCGGCGTTCCAGTTCGGCACCGCTGATGAACCCCTGCGCCTTGAGTTCCGAGAAGCGTTTGAAATCGGCCGCGGCCAGGTTGCGCTGGGTCTGCGCCGCGCTCACCTGGGCTTGGGCCGCCTGACTGGCCAGGCCCAGGTCGCTGGCGTCCAGCTGGGCCAGCAACTGGCCGGCCTGCACCCGCTGGCCCACCTCGGCCGGGCGCTGCACCAGCTTGCCGCCGACGCGAAAGCCCAGGCGGGACTCGACCCGCGCCCTCACCTCACCGGCGTATTCCTGCTGCGCGCCCACGGTGGACGCGTTCACCGTCATGAGCTTGACGGCGCGGATCGGCTCCTGCGGCGCTTCGGGTTTGGAACAGGCCGCCAGCAGCAGGGACAAGGTCGAAACCAGCAGGATGGAAGGGTGTTTCATGGCGTGATCAGGGGTGTGGCCGGCGAAGGCGGTGGCTGGGATGGACCCACAATAGGCGTCCGGCCCGGTGACCGGGGCACCCCGTAGAACGGGTCGCCCAGCACCGGCACGAATTAATGACCAACCGGTTATTAAGCAAAATTGTAGTGCAATCGAGCGTCCGCGCGCCGTCCGGCGTCGGCGCCACTGTGCCGCAGCCGGTGCCCTGCTCCGGGTCGCCACCGGCAAAACCTGCAACCCACCCACCGCTCATGACGCCCCACGGCCCCCATTCCCCGCCGCACTCGCCACCAGCCCTCTTGTCCGCCAGCGTGGGTCATTACGAGAATTTCCCGGTGGCGTCCTGGCTGTGCCCGCCAGCGCTGCGGCCCGCCGTGGTGGCCCTGTACCACTTTGCGCGCACGGCCGACGACCTGGCCGACGAAGGCGGGTTCAGCGCCGGTGAACGCCTGGCGCAACTGGCGGCGTATCGCCGTGCCTTGGACCACAGCCTGGCCGGCCAGACCGACGCCCAGGCCTGGCCCCAGGTGTTCGGCCCGCTGGCACAGGCCGCGCGCACGCACGCCCTGCCGGCACCACTGCTGCACGACCTGATCAGCGCCTTTGAACAGGACGTGCGCCACACCGCGGCCGGGCATGTGTACGCCGACACCCCCGAGCTGCTGGCCTACTGCCGCCTCTCGGCCAACCCGGTCGGGCGGCTGCTGCTGCACCTGTACGGCATCGGCGACGCACCCTCGCTGGCCCAGAGCGACGCGGTGTGCAGCGCGCTGCAGCTCATCAACTTCTGGCAGGACATCTCGGTGGACCACGCCCGCGGGCGCCACTACCTGCCCGCCGACGCGCTGGCCCGCCACGGCCTGGCGCTGGCCGACTTCAGCGGACCGGGCGCGCCCGCGGTGCAGGCGCGCTGCCAGGCGCTGGTGGCCGAGCTGTGCGCGCAGGCGCAGGCGCTGATGCAGCAAGGTGCCCCGCTGGCGCGGCGCATCCCGGGCCGGGCCGGCTGGGAACTGCGGCTGGTGGTCCAGGGCGGGCTGCGCATCCTGGAAAAAATCGCCGCCACCGGCCACCGCAGCTGGCTGCAGCGACCCACCGTGGGCAAGGCCGACGTACCCGTGCTGCTGTGGCGCGCGCTGGTGCGCTGAGGCGCGGTCCGCTCAGAGCGCGTCGCCCGGCAGGCTGAAGCCGAAGCTGGCGCCCTGCCCCGGCCGCGCCGTGGCCCAGACGCGGCCACCGTGGCATTCGACGATGCGCCGCACCATGGCCAGGCCCACACCCAGCCCGGGAGACGGCCCTCCCTGGGCGCGCTGGAACAGGCCGAACAGCTCGGCCGCCTTTTCGGGCTCGAAGCCCAGCCCGTTGTCGTGCACAAAGTAGGCGTGGCCGCCCGGCACCGCCTCGTAGCCGATCTCGATGCGCGGCTGGCCGTGGCTGCTGGCGTGGCGCCAGGCGTTGTCCAGCAGCTCCTGCCAGACGCGGCGCAGCAAGGGCGCGTCGGCCAGGGCGGGCGGCAGGTCGGGCGCAACGATGCAGGCCACGCGGGGGCCGCGGGTGCTCTCGTCCAGCCGCCGGATGACGGAACGCACCAGGTCGGTGGTGTTCACCTTCTGGACCTGCAGGTCCTCGGTCTGCAGCCGGGCCAGGGCCGAGACCGATTCCATCAGCTGCTGCAGCCGCCGGCTGGAGTCGAGCACCTTGTGCGCCAGGCGCGCGGCCTGCTCAGGCTGGCTGGCGTAGGCCGGCTCGCTCAACAACTGCGCGTAGCTGGCCACGTGGCGCAACGAGGTGCGCAGATCGTGTGCCAGTGCGTGGGCGATGTCGCGCAACGTCTGTTCGGCCGACGCCAGCCGGGCGGTCTGCGGCTCATCGGTCGTCAGCGGGTCGGTCAGGCCAGGCCCGGACGCGGGTGCCATGGGATCGGAGCGCAGTGCAAGCGGGTGCTGGAAATCGCGAGGAGATGGCATGAAAAAGAGTGCGTGAACGAATGCGAAAAGCCGCCTCCCAGGCGATACCGCAACACTAACGTCAGAGCGCATGCAAACCTTTGTACGCGCACGACATTCATTGCCACCTCGTCCCCATATCAGCACCGAATGTGACGGTGCTCGCAGTTTGCCCCTCAAGTCAACGGCGTCCTGTGGCAAACCGTCCGCATGCGCCCTCCCGGTTCCTCACGCCCGCCTCCGCCATCGCCTTCCCACCCGCCCCCGGCGCGCAGCGCTGCAGACCCCAGCGGCGTGCGAAAGACCACGAAACCCGCCGTTTCGGTTCTACAGATGCCCGCGTTCGCGCCGAATCCAGAAGAGCGGCGTGCTTCCGGCCGTCGCCCCGCCCGCAGCGAGGCCCACCCGGCCAGGCTGCGCCCCGCCTTGAGCGCCGCGCCCCCAGCCCTGCCCATGCCCCTCGCCCCAGCACCGTCCACCGACACCGTCCAACGCTGCCAGCTGTGCGCGGCGCGGCGGATCTGCCTGATCGGCCAGTTGCCCCGCGGCCAGCGGGAACGGCTGGACCCGATGCTGCACGAACGCGGGTTCCGCAAAGGCGAGCCCTTGCAGACCGAGGGCCTCGCACCCAGCGTGGTGCGCGCCGTCAAGCTGGGCACCGTCATGCTCACCCGCTGCGGGCCGGATGGCGCGCACCACCCGGTGGCCCTGGTCGGCCGCAGCCATCTGCTGGGCATGTGGGGCCTGCTGGACAAAACCACACTGGTCGGTGCGCAGGCGCTGTCGGCCGGGCGGATCTGCGAACTCCCGGTCGCCGCGCTGCGCCACACGCTGCACCAGGACGCGGCCCTGCTGGACCTGCTGCACCACCTGATGGCCAACGCCTTTGCCCGGCTGGCCGACTGGAGCCAGGTCATGCGCCTGCGCGGCCTGCCGCGCCAGCTGATGGCCACGCTGATGCTGCTGGCCCACGAACAGGGCACCCGCACGGTGCACCTGCCCAGCCAGGTGGCGCTGGCGGCGCTGCTGTGCACCTCGCGCGAATCGGTGGCACGCGCCCTGCGCCTGCTTGAAGACAACGGCCACCTGCACCGCGTGGACCGCTGGCACGGCGAACTCACCGGCACACACCGACAGGTGTTCTGACGCACAGCCAGGCCAACACCGCCCGCTGCCCCGCGGCGTGCGGGCCGCGCGGCCGGGCCGCGCACGCGCCGATCCACAGGCCGGCCGCTGTTTACACTCGGGCACCCCCGCCCGAGCCATGACGCCACAAGACTACGCCCAGCAGAAAGCCGCCGCCTCCGGCAGCAGCTTCTATTACGCCTTTCTCTTCTTGCCGCCGCCCCGGCGCGCCGCCATCACCGCTTTCTATGCCTTCTGCCGCGAGGTGGACGACGTGGTGGACGAGGTGCAGGACCTGGGCGTGGCGCAGACCAAGCTCGCCTGGTGGCGCCAGGAAGTGACCCAGGCCTGGGCCGGCCAGCCCAGCCACCCGGCGCTGCAGGCGCTCATGCCGCACGCGGCGGTCTACGGCATCGAGGCGCGGCACCTGCTGGCCGTGATCGACGGCTGCCAGATGGACCTGGACCAGAACCGCTACCTGGACTTCGCCAACCTGCAGCAGTACTGCCACCTGGTGGCCGGCGTGGTGGGTGAAGTGGCGGCGCGCATCTTCGGCCAGACCCTGCCGCAGACCACCGACTACGCCCACCGGCTCGGCCTGGCCTTCCAGCTGACCAACATCGTGCGCGACGTCGGCGAAGACGCGGCGCGCGGCCGCATCTACCTGCCTGTCAACGAGCTGCAGCGCTTCGACGTCAAGGCCCACGAGCTGGTCAAGCGCGGCGCCGCGCCGGGCATGGACACCGCCGACTTCGAACGCCGCTTCCTGGCCCTGATGCGCTTCCAGTGCGAGCGGGCGCTGGGCCTGTACGACGAAGCCCTGGCCCTGCTGCCCGAAGCTGACCGCCGAGCGCAAAAGCCGGGGCTGATGATGGCGAGCATCTACCGCACCCTGCTGCGGGAAATCCAGGCCGAGCCGCTGCTCGTGCTGACCCGGCGCGTGAGCCTGACGCCGCTGCGCAAGTTCTGGCTGGCCTGGAAGGTGCAGGCCCTGGGTCGTCTATGACGACCGTATTGCTGCCGGGCCGCCTCCAGTCGACACCACCCCTTTGGGGCACAGCGGTGGAGCGTGGGGGCCAACGGGCCAGCCGCCGGGCCGCCCCAAGGCTGGCCCAGCCCCCGAGGGGCTTGGTGCCGCGGCTCCAGACGTGCCTGCGCACGTCTGGACGGAACCAAGTGGCGCTGACTCTGGCAGCGCCCTGTTCAGCGACCCGCGCAGCGGTGGAGCGTGGGGGCCTCATTTCATGAGGGTCGGCGTGGTCGGTGGTGGCTGGGCCGGCATGGCGGCCGCGCTCACCGCCGCCGAGGCCGGGGCCGACGTCACCGTGTTCGAGGCCAGCCGCGTGCTCGGGGGCCGCGCGCGCGCGCTGCCCGTGCCGCTGCCCGACGGGCGCACGCTCACGCTGGACAACGGCCAGCACATCCTGATCGGCGCCTACCGCCAGACGCTGGCGCTGATGCAGACCGTGGGCGTGGACCCGGCCACCGCGCTGCTGCGCCTGCCGCTGGGCCTGCCGCACCCCGATGGCAGTGGCCTGGTGACGCCGGCCTGGGCGGCGCACATGCCGCCTCCGCTGGACGCGCTGGCGGCCATCGCCACCGCCCGCGGCTGGACCTGGGGCGACCGGCTGGCCCTGCTGCGCGCCGCGCTGGGCTGGCGCCTGCACGGTTTTGTGGCCCGCCCCGGCCAGACGGTGGCCCAGCTGTGCGCCGACCTGCCCCCGCGGGTGGTGAATGAACTGATCGAGCCGCTGTGCGTGTCGGCCCTGAACACCCCGGGCGACCAGGCCAGCGCGCAGGTGTTCCTGAACGTGATGCGCGACGCGCTGTTCGGCCAGGGCCACCCCGGCATGGGCCCGGCCCACCTGCTGCTGCCGCGCACCGACCTCTCGGCCCTGATGCCGCAGGCCGCCGCGCGCTGGCTGCGCTCGCACCACGGCGGCCGCAGCCGCGTGCGGCTGGGCGCGCGGGTGGGGGCGCTGCAGTGCCGCCCCGGCGGCTGGCTGTTGCTGGGCGTGCAGGACGGCGAGGTGTTCGAAGCCCCGTTCGACCACCTGGTCTGGGCCACCGCGGCCGGCCCCGCGGCCCAGGCGATGAACCAGGCCGCCGCCCTGGCGCGTGGCGCGCACGACGACGACACGGCCACCGCGCTGGGCGACTGGGCGCGGCTGGCCGCCGCCCTGCCCTACACCGCCATCACCACCGTGTACGCGCTGGCCACCGGCCAGCACCTGGCGGCGCCCATGCTGGCGCTGCACAGCGGCCCCGAAGCCCCGGCCCAGTTCGCCTTTGACCGCGGGCAACTGCAGCCCGACGACCCGTCCTCGCAAGGCGTGCTGGCCTTCGTGGTCAGCGCCAGCGACGGCGAGCGCGAAGCCGTGCAGGCCGCGGTGCTGCGCCAGGCCACCGACCAGCTGGGCCTGCGGGGGCTGCGGCCGCTCAAGACCGTGGTGGAAAAACGCGCCACCTTCGCCTGCACACCGGGCCTGCAGCGCCCGGCGGCGGCCATCGCCCACGGCCTGTGGGCGGCGGGCGATTACGTCGACGGCCCCTACCCCGCCACCCTCGAAGGCGCGGTGCGCAGCGGCATCGCCGCGGTGAGTCTCTGAGCGCCGGGCTTGCGCCGCGCCGCCGGGCGCGCGCAAGATGGCTTGGTCATCGTCGCCCTCCGAGGTGCTGCCCATGCCCACCCTCAGCCTGTCCCCCGAACAACTGCGCCTGACCATCGACCCGGCGGCGCTGGCCTTTGCCGACACCAGCGAACTGCTGGGCCAGCCCCTGCCCTGGATCGGCCAGGAGCGGGCCGAGAAGGCGGCGCGTTTTGGCCTGGCCATGGACCAGCCGGACTACCACCTGTTCGTGCTGGGCGAGGTGGGCAGCGGCCGCGCCTCGCTGCTGCGCCAGCTGGCCCAGACACTGGCGGCCGACCGGCCGGTGCCGCCCGACCTGTGTTACCTGCACCACTTCGACGCCCCCGAGCGCCCACGCGCCCTGCGCATGCCGGCCGGCCAGGGGCGCGAGCTGCGCCAGCTGATGGCCCAGCTGGTGCGCTTCGTGCAAACGGAAATCCCGCAACGCCTGGGCAGCGAAGACTTCAAGGCCGAGAGCGACCGGCTGCAAAGCGCCTACCGCAACGAAGAAGCCAAGGCCTATGCCGAACTGGATGCGTTTGCCGACGCGCGCGGCTTCAACCTCTACCGCGAAGCCGGCCACCTGGTGTTCACCCTGATCGGCGAGCAGGGCAGCGCCCTGACCGAGACCGAAGCGCGCGCGCTGTCCAAGGATCGGCGCGCCGAGATCGACCTGGCCGAACAGGCCCTGCGCGAAGAGATCAGCCGCTTCCTGGACAAGACGCGCCCCATGCTGCGGGTGATGAACGAGGGCCTGGCCTCGCTGCGCCGCCAGGTCATCAAACCGATGCTGGACCACGAGCTGCAGGCCATGCGCGTGCGGCTGAAAAAACAGATCAAGGACTCGGTCAAGCTGGGCAGCTACCTCGACCAGGTCGAACACGACCTGCTCGAACACATCGAACTCTTCGTGCCGCAGGACAGCGACGACGAGGTGCGGCAGGAGGCGCTGGCCCAGCTGCTGCTGGGCTACCGCGTCAACCTGGTCGTGGACAACGCGGGGCGCACCGGCGCGCCGGTGATCGTGGAAGACAACCCGGTGTTCCACAACCTGTTCGGCCGCATCGAGTACCAGGCCGACGAGGACGTGATGATGACGGACTTCCACCGCGTGCGCGCCGGCAGCCTGCTGCGCGCGCACGGCGGTTTTCTGCTGTTGCACCTGCGCGACCTGGTGACCGACGAGCAGGTGTGGGAGAAGCTGCGCCGCTTCATGCGCTCGGGCCGGGTGCAGATCGAGGAGCCGGGCAGCTCGCTCATGCCCATGGCGGCGGTGTCGCTGCAGCCCGAGGCTGTGGACGTGGAGACCAAGCTCATCCTGGTCGGCTCGATCGAGGACTACTACGCGCTGCAGGAGGCCGACCCGGAGTTCGCACGCCATTTCCGCGTCAAGGTGGACTTTGCCGAGAGCTTTCCGGCCACGGCCGAGACCCGCGCGGCCAGCGCCGTGTTCGTGGCCCACACCTGCGCCCGCCTGGGTCTGCCGCACCTGAGCGCCGCGGCGGTGGCGCGGTTGCTGGAAGACGCGCACCGCGAGGTGGACGACCAGGCGCGCCAGAGCGCCATCTTCGCGCGCACCGAGGCGCTGGTGGCCGAGAGCGCCGCGCTGTGCCGCGCGCGCCAGGGCACCCGGGTGGAGGTCGACGACGTGGACGCGGCCCTGGCCGCCCGTCGCCTGCGGCACGACTACCCGGAGCAGCGCCTGCGCGAGTCCATCGCCGAGGGCGAGCGCCTGATCAGCCTGCAGGGCTCGCGGGTCGGGCAGATCAACGGCCTGACGCAGATCGACCTGGGCGACTGGCGCTTTGGCCTGCCGGTGCGCGTGAGCGCGCGCACCCACGCCGGCACCAAGGGCCTGCTCAACATCGAGCGCGAAGTGGAGATGTCGGGCCCCATCCACGACAAGGGGGTGCTGATCCTGCACAGCTACCTGACCGGGCTGTTCGGCCACCTCACACCGCTGGCGCTGAACGCGTCCATCGTCTTCGAGCAGGAATACCACGGGGTCGAAGGCGACTCGGCCTCGTGCGCCGAACTGTTCGCGCTGCTGTCCTCGCTCTCGGGCGTGCCGCTGCGCCAGGGCATCGCCGTGACCGGTGCGCTCAACCAGCACGGCGAGGTGCTGCCGGTGGGCGGCGTGAACGAAAAGATCGAGGGCTGGTTCCGCGTCTGCGCGGCGGCGGGGCTGGACGGTCAGCAAGGGGTGCTGCTGCCGCAGCGCAACCTGCGCCACCTGATGCTCGACCGCGAGGTGGTGGACGCGGTGGCCGCGGGCCGGTTCCACATCCACACCGCGGCCCACGCGGAAGAAGGCCTGGCCCTGCTCACCGGCGTGGCCACGGGCCTGGGCGAGCCGCCAGCCCCCGGCACGCCCTACCCCGCCGACAGCGTGCTGGGCCGCTGCGAACAAACCCTGCGCGCCTACCGCGAAGCCTGCCAGCAGGCCACCGCCAGCCCGCGGCGGCGGCGCCCGCGCAGCTGATGGCGGCCCAGGCAGGGCTCAGTGGCCCAGCGCCTTGGCCGCGTGCTGCGCCGGGCGCGCCATGCAGCGCACGATCCAGTCGTGCGTGAGCGGGTGGGCCTGCATCAGGTCGTGCGCGGGGCGTGCCCAATTGAGCACGGCGGCCACGCACAGGTCGGCGATGGTGAAGCGCCCGGCCGCCAGGTGCGCCTGGCCCGCGGCCTGCTGCGCCGCCAGGTGCTGCTCGATCACGCGCAGCGGCACGGCCAGGCGCCGCTCGGCGGCCTCGGCCAGCTCGGGCTTGCGGCGCTCGGCCGGCATGGCCAGCCGGTGCATCAGCACCGTCAGCGCATCGGCCTCGCATTCGGTCACGGCCCAGAAGCTCCAGCGCAGGGCGTCGGCGTCTTCTTTCGGCGTCGCGGGCGTGATGCTCTGGCCGTCGGCCGCACCGTGGTGGCGCGCGATGTAGAGCGCGCAGGCCATGCTCTCCCACACCACCACCTCCCCTTCCGGCCGCGCATCGACCACCACCGGGATGTGGCCGTTGGGGTTGAGCGCCAGGAAGTCGGGCGAACGCGTACCCCCGCCCTGGTAGGGCGTGGGCCGGTGGGTGAAGTCCAGCCCCAGTTCGGTGGCGGCCCACAGGGGGCGGATGGCGCGCGAGGCGGCGATGCCGTGGATGGTCAGGCTCACAGAGGTCTCCGGTTGCGAACGGTGTTCAAAGGCCCAGCGCGTCGCACAGCACGCGCAGGTCGCTCAGGGTGATGTGGGGTTGCAGCGGCGCGTGCTCCCAGGGGTGCCCCTCGCGGTTGACCCAGGCCAGCTGCATGCCGGCGTTGAGCGCGCCCACGCCGTCCAGATGGGCGTCGTCGCCGATGTGCAGCACCTCGGCCGGCGCCACCCCGGCGGCCTGTGCCCCGGCGTGGAAGATGCGCACATCGGGCTTGCCCACGCCGAACTCGCGCGCACTGATGGACGCCACAAAGTGCGCGCCGATGCCCACGCGCTGCACGTCGGCGTTGCCGTTGGACAAGGCCACGATGGGGAACCGGGCGCCCAGCCGCTGCAGCGCGGGCAAGGCGTCGTCGAACAGCTCCACCCGCTGGCGCTCGGCAAAAAACACCTCGAAGGCGGGTTCGGCCAGCGCCGGGTCGTCGCCCGCGCGTTGCAGCAGCATGCGGATGGACTCGCGCCGCAGCGCGCTCAGGTCGTGCGCCAGGTCGGGCCGGGTGCGGCCCATGTGTTCGCGCACCTCGCGCAGGGCCTGGCGGTCGGCCCCCAGCGCCGCGGTGGCCGGCGCGTGCTGCGCCAGCCAGCCGGCCAGCACCTGCTCGGCGCGCGCGATGGTGGGCCAGATCGGCCACAGGGTGTCGTCCAGGTCCAGCGTGATGGCGCGGATGCGGCGGGTGTCCAGGCGCGGCCCGGAGATGGGTGGCGGAGCGTCGGCAGGGGGTTTCATGGCTGCGGGAGAATAGCGCATGCCCTTCAAGACCGAACCCGCCTTTTCCCATGGCCAGGCGCCGCGCACGGCCGTGGTGCTGTGCAACCTGGGCACCCCCGACGAACCCACCGCCCCGGCGCTGCGCCGCTACCTGGCCGAATTCCTGAGCGACCGCCGCGTGGTCGAGATCCCCAGGGCGCTGTGGATGCCGATCCTGCACGGCATCATCCTGCGCGTGCGGCCCGCCAAGTCGGCCGCCAAATACGCCTCCGTCTGGACGCCCGAAGGCTCGCCGCTGAAGGTCTGGACCCAGAAACAGGCCGCTCTGCTGCAGGGCTACCTGGGCGAACGCGGCCACCAGGTCACGGTGCGCTACGCCATGCGTTACGGCAACCCTTCCATGCCGGCGGTGCTCGACGAGCTCAAGGCCCAGGGCGTCACGCGCGTGCTCATCGTCCCGGCCTACCCGCAGTACAGCGGCACCACCACCGCCAGCCTGTTCGACGCGGTGGCGCACTGGGGCCTGCAGACGCGCCACTTGCCCGAGCTGCGCTTCATCAACCGCTACCACGACGACGCCGGCTACATCACCGCGCTGGCCCAGCGCATCCAGCACCACTGGTTGCACCACGCGCGCGGCGAACACCTGGTGATGAGCTTCCACGGCGTGCCCGAGCGCACCCTGCACCTGGGCGACCCCTACCACTGCGAATGCCACAAGACCGCGCGCTTGCTGGCGGAAAAACTCGGTCTGGCCCGAGACGCCTACACCGTCACTTTCCAGTCGCGCTTTGGCAAGGCCAAGTGGCTGGAGCCCTACACCGAGCCGACCCTGGTCGCCATGGCGCAAAAAGGACTCAAGCGCGTGGACCTGGTGTGCCCCGGCTTCACCAGCGACTGCCTGGAAACGCTGGAAGAAATCCGCATGGAGGCGCAGGAGGCCTTCAAGCACGCGGGTGGCGAGCGCTTCGAATACATCGAGTGCCTCAACGACAGCCCGGACTGGATCCGCGCGCTGACCCAGCTGACCGAACAGCACCTGCAAGGCTGGCCCACCCGGCAGGCAGACGACCCGATGGCCTTGCAGGCCAGCCGCGACCGCGCGCTGGCGATGGGCGCGAAAGACTGACGCCCAGGTCCGACAGCCTCCTAGCCGGTCCAGCCCGGCATGGGCACGGCGCGGATCAGGCGCGTTTCCTGCGCCGTGATCAGGTGGGCCGAGGCCTGCAGGTAGGCCGGGAAGTCGGGGTGCGTGTCGCGCGCACGGCAGCGCTGCTCGTAGTCGGCCAGGCTGTCATAGGCCCACAGGTGCACAAACTGGTTCTGCGGCCCCACCAGGCTGGTGTAGAAGCCCACCGGATGGCCCAGGGTCTGCATCAGGATGGGCATGGCCAGGCGGTTGAAGACCTCCAGGAACTCCGGCATCTTGCGCAAGGCGATGGTGTAGATGCGGTGGTCCACCAGCGGTTTGCCCAACGTCACCGCGCTGCTGATCGGCCAGGCGTTTTCCTGGGTGTTCATGCGCGGGCTCCTGCGGTGTCGGCGATGTGGTTCCCGGTGACGAAACCAAAGGTCATGTTCGGCCCGTGGGTGATGCCGGCGCCCGGGTAGTTGCCGCCCATGATGCTGGCGCGGTCGTTGCCCACGGCGTACAGGCCGGCTATTGGCCTGCCGTCGCGCCGCAGCACCTCGCCCACCACGCTGGTGCGAATGCCGTCAAACGTGCCCAGGTCGCCCATGATCACCTTGACCGCGTAGAACGGCCCGGTCTGCACCGGCGCCACGCAGGGGTTGGGCTGGTGGGCAGGGTCAGCCAGGTAGCGGTTGAAACTGGTGCGACCGCGACCAAAGGCCGGGTCTTCGCCTTGGACGGCGCCGTCGTTGTAGTCCTTCACCGTCTGCTCCAGCCCGGCCGGATCGATGCCGCAGTTCCGCGCCAGCTCGGCCAGCGTGTGGCCCTTGATCAGGTAGCCGTTGCGCAGGAACTTGGCCGTAGGCATGGGCGCGGGTTTCACGAAGCCGATGCCGTACTTGGCCAGCGTGGTCTTGTCGCACACCAGCCACATCGCCGTCTCTTTCTGGCCTTCGCAGGCCCGCACCATCGCGGCGCCCACGTCGTGATAAGAGTTGGACTCGTTGGTGAAGCGCCGCCCATTGGCCAGCACGCCGATGATGCCGGGCTTGTAGCGGTCCAGCAGGTGCGGAAACACGCCGATCTCGCCCTTGCCATAGTCCACGCGGGACACCGGCATCCAGGCCGCCGCGTCCTTGAAGCGGATGTCCACCACGCCGCCCAGGGCTTCGGCCATGTTCACGCCGTCGCCGGTGTTGCTGGTGGGCGTGGGCGAGAGGTGCTGGTGGCCCCGCTTCACATGCGGGTAGGCCTGCGCGATGCGTTTGACGTCGTGCGGGAAACCGCCGCAGGCCAGCACCACACCGTGGCGCGCGCGCAGCACGCCCTGCGCGGTGCGCACGCCCACGGCGCGCTCGCCGTCCATTTCGATGCCCTGCGCCGGGGTGCTGATGAGGATGGGAATGCCCAGATCCAGCGCCGACTTCGCCAGCCGCGCGGCCAGCGCGTTGCCGCTGGTGACCGCGATGCCGCGGCGGTACAGCGCGAGTTCCTTGAGGTGCGTGGCCAGACGCCTGGCCACGTACATGAACGAGGTGAGCGACTTCGTGACCTGGAAGAAGTGCTTCAGGTCGGCGTTCGACGAGTTGAACATCATGCCGATGAAGGTGATGGTTTTCAGCGGCGGTTTCAGGCGCGCCATGTCGGCACCGAGTTCGCGGATGTCGAAGGGCTTGGCCAGGATGGAGCGGCCGATGTCGACGCCGCCCGGCACGTCGGGGTGGTAGTCCGGGTAGAGCGTGGGCACGAACTGCATCGCCGTTTCGCGCTCGAAAAATTCCACCATCTTCGGACCGTTCTCGATGAAGGCTTCGACCGCGGCTTCGTCGTAGAACGCGCCGGTCTCTTCCATCATGTAGCGACGCACGGCCTCGCGCGTGTCGGCCGGGTTCTGCTGCCGGCCGTGGGGGCCCAGCGGAATCCAGAGCACACCGCCCGAGAGCGCGGTGGTGCCGCCGAAGACGGGCTCCTTCTCGATAACGACGACGTCCAGCCCGCGCTTCTTCGCGGTGATGGCGGTGGCCAGGCCGGCGGCGCCGGAGCCGACGACGATCAGGTCGTGTTCGGTCTTGTTCATGTGTGTCTCCTCAAGAGGTTGTGGGCCGCCGCGCCGGGCCGCCCCAAGCAAGGCCGCGCCCCCTCGGGGGGCAGCGACCCGCGCAGCGGCGGAGCGTGGGGGTCATTGGTTAAACCCGGGGCGCGGCACCATGTCCATCAGCATCGACGACATGCCGCCATCCACCGCCAGTTCGGCACCGTTCATGTACGCCGAGCGCGGGCTGGCCAGGAACAGCGCCACGTCGGCGATGTCCTGCGGTTCACCGATGCGCCGGCTGGCCGTGACCTGTGCGCGCTTTTCTTCAAAGCCCGGTTCTTCGTAGAACTTCGCCGACAGCGCAGTGCGGATCATCCCGGGGCAGATGGCGTTGCTGCGGATGCCCAGCGGCCCCCACTCGGCCGCCATCTGGCGCGAGAGCAGCAACACGCCGGCCTTGCCCGCGCTGTAGGCGCCGCTGCCCGTTTGCGGAAAATTGGCCGAGATGGACGCCACGTGCACCAGGGCACCGCGGGTGCGCGCCAGCTGCGGCTGGAAGGCGCGCGCGCACAGCAGGTAGCCGGTGAGGTTGACGCCGAGCACGGTGTTCCAGTCGGCCAGGCTCACGCTGTCCAGCGTGCCCGGGCGCAGCAGGCCGGCGTTGTTGATGAGGGCCGCCACATCGCCCAGTTCGGCCTGCACTTTTTGGGCAGCGGCCAGGGTCTGTTCTTCGCTGGCGATGTCGCAGGCCACGGCGAGCGTGCGCACACCCGATGGGCCGAATTCGGCGGCCAGAGCAGCGGCCTGGCGCTGCGCGCCCTCGGCGTCGCGGTCGATCAGGGCCACGTGGGCGCCGGCTTCGGTCAGCTGGCGCGCCACCGAGGCGCCAATGCCGCTGGCCGCGCCGGTGACGGCGACCACGCGGCCTTGCAGGCCCAGCCAGTGGGCAGGGGAAACGGACATGTTTGTCTCCTGTTGGAATGGACACGATTGTTCGTTCCGGGCCTGTCGGAAGGTTTGACGATCCCGGCCAGCACCAGGACAATTCGTGCAAACCACGGAGCACCCCGATTGACCGCCCGCATCCCCAACTACGCGCTCTACGGCGACCAGGACGCCCCGGCCTGGTCGAACTCGTTCAACTTCGAATGGATCCCCCAGCGCTCGGCGCCCTACCAGTGGGAAATCCAGGTGCACCGGCACGACGCCTTCGTGCAGCTGCTGTGCCTGACCGCCGGCTCGGGCGAGGTGCGCATGAACGGCGCGCGCATCCCGGCGCAGGCGCCCTGCCTGATCGTCGTGCCCGCCGGGGCGGCGCACGGTTTCCGCTTCGCACCCGACGTGGATGGCCCGGTGGTCACCGCCACGCAGAAGGTGCTGGAGTCGATGGCGGCGCTGCTGATGCCCGAGCTGCTGACCACCATCCGCACGCCGCGGGTGATCGAACTGCCCGCCGAGGGCCAGCCGCTGGAGGCGCTGATGCCGCTGTTCCAGGCGATCGAGCACGAGTCGCGCACGCACCGCAGCGGCCAGACCGCCGCCGGCATGGCGCTGCTGACCGCGCTGCTGGTGCAGGTGGCCCGGCTGGCCGGGCCGGCGGCGCGCGACGCCGGCGGCGCGACCACGGGCGCACGCAAGCAGCGCCAGATCGGGCAGTTCAAGGCCCTGCTGGACCGGCACTTCCGCGAGCACCGGCCGGTGCAGTCCTACGCCGACACCATGGGCCTGACCGCGGGCCAGCTCTCGCGCATCTGCCGCGAGGTGCTGGACATGTCGGCGCTGGACGTGATCAACGCGCGCCTGGTGCACGAAGCCCAGCGCGAACTGGTCTACACCGTGGGCAGCGTCAAGCAGCTGGCGGCCGAGCTGGGCTTTGAAGACGACGCCTACTTCAGCCGCTTCTTCAAGCGCCACACCGGCCTGAGCCCGCGCGACTTCCGCGCCCAGGCGCTGGCGCAGCTGGCCCACACCAACAGCCCCTGAAACAGAAAACCCCCGATGCCTTCCAGCAGCGGGGGTGCCATCGGAGCACGTGCCTCCGTCCAGCACACGCCGAGGAACCGGCTCCGCCGGGCCTCAGGCGTGGTCCCCCCTTCCAGGGGGGAAGCGGCGCAGCCGCGCAGGCGGGGTTACTTCCTGCCGCGCAGTTTCTTCCACCAGTCGGCCTGGCTGACCACCGTCAGCACCACACAGGCCAGCAGGATGGCCGACAGCGGCGTGGTGAAGAACTCGGTGACGAACACGCCCAGGTCTTCGCCGCTGGACGCCATGGCCTGGCGGTAGCTGCGGTCCATGATGGGACCCAGGATCATGCCCAGGATGACCGGCCCCACCTGGAAGCCGTACATCTTGAGGAAGTAGCCCAGCACACCAAAGCCCAGCATCCAGTACACGTCCACCGGGTTGTTGTTGATGGCGTAGGCGCCCACGGCCGACAGCACCAGGATCAGCGGCAGCAGCACCGGCTTGGGCGTCTCGACGATCTTGGCGAAGATCTTGATGCCGGTCAGACCGAACACCAGCAGGAAGATGTTGGCCAGCGTGAGCGAGCCGACGATGAACCAGAACAGGTGCGGCGTCTCGATCATCAGCATCGGGCCCGGCTTGAGGCCGTGGATGTAGAGCGCGCCGATGATCACGGCCGTGACCGCATCGCCCGGGATGCCCAGCGTGAGCATGGGCACGTAGGCGCCGCCCACGGCCGCGTTGTTGGCCGACTCGGGGGCCACCAGGCCTTCGTAGGCGCCCTCGCCGAACGGGCGCGAGGGGTTCTTCACCGTGCGCTTGGCGTGGTCGTAGGCCATGAGCGCGGCGATGTCGCCGCCCGCGCCGGGCAAGGCACCCACCACCACCCCGATGGTGGAGGTGCGGGTGGCCAGCGGCAGGTACTTCTTGAGCAGCCCCCAGGACGGGATGATCTTGCTCACGTTCTGCTTGATCGCGGTCAGCTTGAGCTCATGCACCTGCGCGATCACCTCGGACACGCCGAAGAAACCGATCATGGCGGCCACGTAGGCGATGCCGGCCGACAGCTGCATGTTGCCGAAGGTCAGGCGGTTCTCGCCCGTCATCGGGTCCAGGCCCACGCAGGCGATCAGCGCCCCGAGCGCGCCCGAGAAGATGCCCTTGGCCAGCGATTCCCCAGACAGGCTGCCCACCAGCAGCAGGCCCCAGACGGCCAGCAGCATGTAGTCGCGCGGGCCGAACATGAGCGCCAGGTCCGACACCAGCGGCGCGGCCACCGCCAGCGCCAGGATGCCGATGAAGCCGCCATAGACCGACACCACCGTGGTCAGGCCAATGGCCTGCCCGGCTTCGCCGCGCTTGGCCAGCGGGTAACCGTCCAGACCGGTGGCGATGGCCGACGGTGCTCCAGGGATGTTGAGCAGGATGGCGCTGCGCGAGCCGCCGTACACGCCGCCCAGGTAGATGCCGGAGATCAGCGCCAGCGCGTGGTTCACGTCCCACTTGAAGGTGAACGAGATCAGGATGGACACCGCCATCGTGACCGACAGGCCCGGGATGGCGCCGATGTAGATGCCGGCGAACGTGCCCATGGCCGTCAGCAACAGCATCTGCACGTCCACCCAGGACATGAAGAAATAACCAATGGCTTCCATCATTTCAGCATCTCCGGCAGGTAGGGGCCGACTAGGCTGCCGGCCGGCAGCACAACGGAAAAGGCCGTCTGGAACACGATGAAGATGGCCGCCAGCACCACGGCGCTGACCACCAGATTGAGCCCGATGCGCTTGCTGCCCAGCACCTGCATGGACAGCAGCAGGAACAGGTAGGACGCGACGAGAAAGCCCAGCACTTCCAGCAACAGCATGTAAGCCACGATCAGCACGGTGAACAGCACCAGCGTCAGCGGCGCGAGCTTCTGCACGAACTGCTGGAACACCGACTGGTTGGCGTCCAGCGCCAGCTTGGCGCGGGCGGCCTTGACCAGGCTCATCAGGCCGGTCACCAGCATGGTGGCCGCACACAGCATGGGAAAGAAGCCCGGCGACGAAAGCGAATCGAAGTGGGAAATGTTGTACGACGCCCAGAGCATGAACGCGCTGAACAGCACGACCAAGGCCATGAAGGTCAGTTCACCGGGCAGCCGCGGATGGCTGGAATGCATGGTGTTCTCCTCGTTGTGGTGATCAAAGGGTGAAAAAAACGGTCTGGGCGAAGGGCTCGCCACAGACCGTGTTCGTCAGCCCGCGGGCATCAAGGCTTGGCGATACCCAGCTCGGCCGGGTTCTTCTTGGCCGCGCCCGCGCCCTGGTACAGCCAGGCGGTGGTGGACTGGAACTTCTTGATGAAGGCTTCGGCTTCGGCGCCGCTGATGTTGAGCATGGTGGTGCCGCGGCCTTCCATCATCTTGCGGTACTGCGGGTTGTCGCCGGCCTTCTTGAAGGCGGCGATCAGCTTGGCCTTGACCGGCTCGGGTGTTTCCTTCTTCACGAACACGCCGTACCACGAGCCCCAGGGCAGGTACTTGGTGATGCCTTTGAGCGAGGGCGCATCGGTCACGGGGGCGATGCCCTGGAAGGGCTTGTTGTCCACCACGGCCAGGGCCTTGAGGCGACCGGCCTTGATGTGCTCGATGGCGGCGCCGGAGGCGATGAAGCCGATGTCCACGTGGCCACCCTGCAGCGCGGCGATGGCGGGGCCGTCACCGTCGAACGGCACGTTGATGGTCTCGAACTTGGTCAGCGTGCTCATCATGGCGTTCATGGTGAACGGCACGGTGCCCTGGCCCGCCAGGTACTGCTTGACCTTCTTGGGGTTGGCCTGCACGTAGCTCAGCAGGTCCTGCATGGTGTTCCACGGCGAATCGGGCTTGGCCACCAGCAAGATGGTGTTGGCCACGGCGGCGATGTTGATGGGGGTGAACTGGGCGTAGTCGAAGTCGGCCACACCCATGACGCGGTACAGGGCCTGCGGCTCGGCGCCCATCAGGATGGTGTAGCCGTCGGCCGGCTGCTGCAACACGAAGTTGGCGCCGATCACGCCGGCCGCGCCGGGCTTGTTCTGCAGCACGATCTTCTTGCCCAGGGCTTCCTCGGCGTAGGGGGCGTAGCCGCGCATGGCCACGTCGGTGCCACCGCCCGCGCCCCACTGGATCACGGCGGTCACGTCGCGCTCGGGGTAACCCTGCGCCTGCGCGGCACCGATACCGGCCACGGTGGCCAGGGCCGCCACGGCGGCGCCCAGGAATTGGCGTTTGAACTGCTGCATCAGATGTCTCCTTCTGTTGTGGGAAAAAAAATCAAGCCCTGGAACCCGGACTCAAGGGTGTCGTCTGCTGGTCCCGGGTGCTCGGGCAGGCGCTCCCAATGTAGGGGGCGCCTGCCCGGCGGTCCACGGATAAGACCAGACCATTGTTCGAACAACGCCCAAGACCGTTCGATGATCGAACGATTTGTGGGTTTGTACTGAGCGGCCGGCAAGGCCTGGGACCGGCCTGCGAGGCCCGCCCATTCTCTGGGCCGGGCCGGTCGCAGCACCCGACGAATGCGGCCAGCGCCTGTGCATTTCGTGCATGGGCGTCACGGTGCCACCACCGCGCTGCGCGCGCCGGCATGGCGGGCCGCCAGGCAGCCGAACACCAGACCCGGCCCGATGGTGATGCCCGGCGCGGTGTAGACGCCGCCCATGATGGAGTGCATGTCATTGCCCACGGCGTAGAGGCCGGCGATGGGCTGGCCCTGCGCGTCGAGCACGCGGGCGTCGCCGTCGGTGACGAAACCGGTGGCGGCGCCGATGTCGCCCGGATGGAGCTGCACGGCGTAATACGGCGCGGTGTTGAGTGGTCCCAGATTGGGATTTTTCGTGCCGGCGGTGGCGTCGCCAATGTTCTGCTGGTAGGCCGTGACGCCGCGCTGGAAGTCCGGGTCCACGCCGCTCTCGGCGTAACGGTTCATCTGCTCGACACTGGCCTGCAAGCCCGCGGCGTCGATGCCGAGCCGCTGCGCCAGATCGGCCAGCGTCGCGCCCTGCGTGAGGTAACCGTCGGCCAGGAAGGGCGCCATGTCTTTGGGCGAAGCGCCGGGGCGCACCATGCCGATGCCGTACTTCTGCAGCGCGGTCGCATCGCAGACCAGCCAGGCGGGCACGGAGCCGGTGGCCTGCATGGCCATGCCGAACAGGTGGTACGAGGTGCTTTCGTTGACGAAACGTTCGCCCTTGCGGTTGACGGTGAGCATGCCGGGCTTGGCGCGGTCCATCACGAAGTGCGGGAACACGGCGGTGCTGCCGTCGGCCCGTTTTCTCAACGAGACAGGCGCCCAGAAGGCGTTGCTCAGCGCGCCCTGGCCGTACACCGCGCCCGCGTCACGGGCCAGCGCATGGGCTTCGGCGGTGTGGCCGGGCGCGGCCGGGCACCAGGCGATGTCGGCGCCGGGCAGCAGCTGGGCACGCAGGTCCGGGTGGCGGTTGAAGCCGCCGCTGGCCAGCACCACACCCCCGCGGGCGGTGACGCTGCGCCTGTCGTCTGATGCAGCCCCCTGCCCCTTGAGCACCACACCGGTCACGCCGGCGCTGTCGCGCTCGAAGCGCTCCACCGAGGTGTTGAGCACGAGCGTGACGTGGGCGTGTTTCGAGAGCGAAAACAGCAGCCGCGCCACCAGCGCGTTGCCCATCACCAGCCGCGTACCGCGCGGGTGGCTCAGGCGGTCCATGCCGTGGCGCGCGATGATCTTCAGCGCGTGCTTGAACGAGGCGAACGACTGGGTCAGCGCCAGCAGGTGGTTGATGTCGGTGCGGTCCACCATCATCCCGCCGAGCACGGTGAACTCGGGGATGGGCGGGCGCACCAGCGGGAACAGCTCGCCCAGCAGCCGGCCGTCGAACGGCAGCGGCTCCAGCGCGCGGCCATTGAGCGTGGAACCACCGAGGTCGGAGATGTAGTCCGGATGCTTGGGGTAAGGCCGGAACTTCAGCTCGGTGCGGTCTTCCAGCAGGCGGATCGCCGCCGCGCCGTGGTCGAGAAAGGCCTGGCGCAGCGCGGCCGGCGTGCGATCGCCGATGGCGTTGTTCAGGTAGCGCGCGGCCTCGGCCAGCGTGTCACCGGGGTTCACCTGGGCCGCGTGGTGCGTGCCCGGTACCCAGGTGGTGCCGGCCGACCAGGCGGTGGTGCCGCCCACGTGTGCGGTGCGTTCGACCAGCAGCACACGTTGACCGTCGAGCGCGGCGAACAGCGCGGCCGCCATGCCGGCGCCGCCAGCGCCGATCACGACCAGGTCGTAGGCCGCGTTGGCCGGGAGTTGGGTCAGCGAGTTCAGGACCTGCATGCTCACTTCCCGATCAGGAAGTCGACCATCAGGTCACGGACCCGCGCAAACATGTCGGCGCCGGTCATGGTGCCGCAGCCCTTCTCGCGCGCCGCCGCAATGAACGGCGTGACCGCCGGTGCGGTGATCACGCAGCCACAGAACATGTGCGGCTGCAGCTTCGTCACGTCCAGCGGGTACGGGTCGCCGTCCTTCATGCCCACCGGCGTGGCGTTGAGCACCAGGTCGAACCCGCTCGGGTCGGCGCTGCCGTGGGTCACCGGGCATTTTCCGAGTCCGGCCAGCCGGTCCACCAACGCAGTGCGGCGCTGGTCGTCGGGGTCGTGGATGGCCAGCTCGCTCACACCCGCCATGACCAGCGCGTGGGCGATGGCCGAGCCGGCACCGCCCGCGCCCACCAGCAGCGCTTTTTGGCCCGCGGGCTGGCAGCCCTTGTCCTGCAGGGCGGTCACGCAACCCAGGCCGTCGAACATGTCGCCGTGCCAGGTGCCATCCGCGTTGCGGCGCATGGTGTTGACCGTGTGCAGGAAGGCCGCTCGGTCCGACGTGGTGGCGCACAGGTCGGTGCAGGCGAACTTGTGCGGCACCGTCACGATGATGCCGTCCACGTTCTGCGCCAGCGAAGCGCCGCGCACCCAGTCGGCCAGGTGGGCCGGCGACACATGGGCCGGCACGCACACCGCGTCGCGACCGTGGTCGGCAAAGGCCTGGCTCACCCCGGCGGGCGATTTCACCTGGGCAATCGGGTCGCCCACGATGTAGTGCAGACGCGTGGCGCCGCTGAGGTTCTGTGTCATCTGTCTCGCTCGGATCTCGGGTGGATCGGGTGGTTGACGTGGATCATATGCAAAAGTGGAATTGTGTTCAAGTATTGAATGTTGTTCTTTTTTTCCATACACTTCGAACCGGAGACACACAGCACACATGGACACCACCCGACTTTTGGTTGTGGGCGCCGGCGCCATCGGCCGCACCCACATCGACCGCATCCAGCGCACACCCGGCCTGGTGCTGGCCGGCATCGCCGACCCGTCGGACGCCGGGCGGGCGCTGGCCGAATCCATCGGTGCGCCCTGGGCGCCGGACCATGTGAGCGCGCTGGAGCGTTTCCAGCCGCAGGGTGCCATCGTCGCCACACCCAACCCGCAGCATGTGCCCATGGCGCTGGACTGCCTGGCGCGCGGCGTCGCGGCCCTGGTGGAAAAGCCCTTGGCCGACAGCGTGGCCGAAGCGCAGCAGCTGGTCGATGCGCAGGCGGCCGGCGGCGTGCCGGTGCTGGTGGGCCACCACCGGCGCCACAACCCCATCACCCGCCAGGCGCGCGAGACCATCGCCAGCGGCCAGCTGGGCCGCATCGTCGGCGCCAACGCCATGGCCTGCTTCTACAAACCCCAGGGCTATTTCGACCTGGCCTGGCGGCGCGAACCGGGCGGTGGCCCGGTGCTGATCAACCTGATCCACGAGATCGACATGCTGCGTTTCCTGTGTGGCGAGATCACGCAGGTGCAGGCTCTCGGCAGCAACGCCGTGCGCGGCTTCGCGGTGGAAGACACGGCCGCCGCACTGCTGCGCTTTCAGAACGGTGCACTGGGCACGGTGCTGCTGTCGGACACGGCGGTCGCGCCCTGGTGCTGGGACTTCTGCGCCGGTGAACAGGACCAGTACCCGCGCCAGGACGTCAACGCCCTGTTCATCGCCGGCACCGAAGGCTCGCTCTCGCTGCCCGACCTCTCGCTCTGGCGCTACCCGGGCGAACGCCACTGGCACCACCCGATCACACGCGAACAGCGCACCTCGCTCAAGGCCGACCCGTACACGCGCCAGCTGCAGCACTTCGCCGCCGTGATCCGTGGTGAAGAGACCCCGCTGTGCAGCGCACTGGACGGCCTGCGCACCCTGCAGGCCACGCGCGCCGTGCTCGACGCGGCCGCCACTGGCCAGTCCGTAACATGCGCGGTTTCGACCTCCTGAACGAAGCGGAACCTCCACCATGAACGGCGTCCTTGAACGAACCCTCGGCATCCTCGAACTGCTGTCGCAACACGGCGAAGGCATGGAGCTGGCCGCGATTGCCGACCAGACCGGCATCCCGCGCAGCGGCGTGCACCGCCTGCTGGCCGATCTGGTACGCCTGGGCTACGTACGCCAGGCCAGGGGCCACGGCGAGTACCTGCTCACCACCAAGCTGGTGAGCATGGGCCTCTCCTATCTCAGCAACTCCGGCATCGTCGACATCGCGCAGCCCCTGCTCAACCAGCTGGCCGAAATCTCGGGCGAGCTGGTGCGCCTGTCGGTGGTCGACGGCGAACGCCTGACCTGGGTCGCCCGCGCGCAGGGCGCACGGCAAGGCCTGCGCTACGACCCCGACATGGGCTCGGACGCGCGCCTGTCGTGCTCGTCCTCCGGCTGGGCGCTGATGTCCACGCTCAGCGACGACGCCGCGCTGGCCCTGGTGGCCAAGCAGGGCCTGGGTACGCCCGAACAGTTCGGCCCGGCCGCCCCCACCTCGCTGCAGGCCGTGCTGGCCGCCGTGCAGGAAACGCGCACACGCGGTGTCAGCCTGACCGTGGACACCTACAGCCTGGGTCTGTCGGCCATGTCGGCCCCGGTGCGTTTTGCGGGCCAACCCGCCATCGGAGTCATCACCATCGCCGGCCCCACCGTGCGCTTCACGATGGAACGCATGCAGTCGCTCGCGCCCGAGCTGCTGTCCATCGCCGCACAGCTGGCCGCGGCCAGCGGGGCCTCGCCCTTCTTCCAACTCACGGCCGAGACCGCCGCCCCCGGCGACGTCAAAGGCCGCAAGCCGATCTACGCCGTCTGACGGCGTTCACCCCCGTACATGCCCGACCGGTCACCTCAACACACAGACCAGCCGCTCGCGTCAGCCACCCAGCCGACCGCAGCGCGAGAAGAGGTACCGGCCAGCAGCGGTCGCGGAACCGCCCTTCGTCAGGCTCAGGACGGGCCGCAGACCGCTCCCCCTCGGGGGGGTGACGCGCAGCGGTGCGGGGGGGAACACTGTGACCTGCTGGTGATCGGCTCCGGGGCCGGTGGGCTCTCGGCCGCGGTGACCGCGGCGCACCTGGGCCTGAAGGTCATCGTGGCGGAGAAAGACCCGCAGGTCGGCGGCACCACCGCCTGGTCGGGCGGCTGGATGTGGCTGCCGCGCAACCCGCTGGCCGTCGAGGCCGGCATCCACGAGCCCATCGAAGAACCGCTGGCCTACCTGCGCCACGAACTCGGTGAGCGCTTCGACGAAGCCCGTGCCCGCGCCTTCCTCGACGCCGCGCCGCAGATGGTTCAGTTCTTCCGCAGCCAGACCGCGCTGCGCTTCATCGACGGCAACGCCATCCCCGACTTCCACGGCCGCACGCCTCATGCGTCGCTCGGCGGCCGCTCGCTCTGCGCCGCGCCCTTCGACGGTCGCCGTCTGGGCCCACGCATCGCCGAGCTGAAACCGCCGCTGCCCGAGACCACGCTCTGGGGCATGGGCATCGCCTCGGGCGCCGAGCTGCGGCACTTCTTCAACGCGCTGCGCAAGCCGGCCTCGTTCTGGACCGTCACGAAGCTGGTGCTGTCGCACTGGAAGGACCTGCTGATCCACCGCCGCGGCATGCGCCTGGTCAACGGCAACGCGCTGGTCGCGGCGCTGGCCGCCTCGGCTTTCGAGGCCGGTGTCGACATCCGCACCCGCAGCCCGGCGCGCAAGCTGCTGCGCGACGGCGAACGTGTGACCGGCGCGGTGCTGACCACGCCCGACGGCCCGGTCGAGGTGCACGCGCGCCGCGGTGTGCTGCTGGCCTGCGGCGGCTTCCCGCACGACGACGCGCGCAAGGCCGCGCTGCTGCCGCACGCCCCCACCGGCAAAGAGCACCACTCCGCCGCATCGCGCGGCAACACCGGCGACGGCCTGCGCCTGGGTGAAACGGCGGGCGGCCAGGTCGCCACCGGCGGCTTGCAGGCCGCGGCCCTGGCCCCCGTCTCGCTGGTGCCGCGCGCCGACGGCTCGTTCGCCCACTTCCCGCACCTGATCGAGCGCGGCAAACCCGGCCTGATCGCCGTCACCCGCCGCGGCCAGCGCTTCACCAACGAAGCCGACCCGTACCACGACTTCATGCAAGGCCTGCTGGCCGCCCTGCCCGCCGGCGAGCCGGTGCAGGCCTGGCTGGTCTGCGACCACGCCTTCATGCGCCACTACGGCCTGGGCGCCGCCAAGCCCGCGCCCATGCCGCTGGGGCCGATGCTGGCCAACGGCTACGTGAAAACCGGCCGCACGCTGGCCGAGCTGGCACGGGTCTGCGGCATCGACGCCGACGCGCTGACCCAGACCGTGCGGCGCTACAACACCATGGCCCTCAAAGGCCAGGACGCCGATTTCACCAAAGGCGAGACGCCCTACAACCGGATGCAGGGCGACGCACCCTTTGCCGCCGAACGCGGCTGGCCCAACGCCTGCATGGGACCGCTCGAACGCGGGCCGTTCTACGCCGTGCGCGTGGTGGCTGGCAGCCTGGGCACCTTTGCCGGGCTCAGGACCAATGCCCACGCCCAGGTGCTCGACCCGCAGGGTCAGCCCATCCCTGGCCTCTACGCGGGCGGCAACGACATGGACTCCATGATGGCCGGGCATTACCCCAGCGGCGGCATCACGCTCGGCCCCGCGATGGTTTTCGGGTGGCTCGCAGCACATCACATGGCCACCCCCGCCACGGCTGACGCCGCGTCCCCCTCAAGCGGGCGACACCAGAAGCCCGGCGAAGCCGGTTCTGCGGTGTCCCTCGACGGAACTTCCCCTCATCCCCATTGAATGGATCGCTTCATGTTCTACGAACTCGCCACCCTCACCCTGCCCTTCGGCACTGCCGGCACCGCCGCCACCAACGTGCAGGCCTACTGCGCCGCACCCGAAGCCAAGGGCGAGCTGCTGGCCTGCTGGTTCACCGACATCGGCCAACTCAACCAGATGATCGTGCTGCGCGGCTTTGCCGATCTGCCCAGCCTGCAGGCCGAGCGTGAGCGCACCCAGAACAGCGCGTCGCCGTTCAACTGCGGCGAGATCTTCCAGACCCTGGAACAGCACAGCTACCAGGGCTTCCCGTGGATGAAGCCGGTGCGGCCCAGCGCCGAGTCCGGCATCACCGGCCCGGTGTACGAGATCCGCACCTACGGCATCAAGCCCGGCGGCGTGCAGCCCACCATCGATCTGTGGGAACAGTACGTGCCGCCGCGCGAAAAACTGTCGCCCTGCGTCGTCGCCATGGTCGCGCTCGACGGCCCGCTGCGCTTCACCAACATCTGGGCCTACGACAGCCTGAACGCACGCAGCCAAATCCGCAGCGAAGCCGTAGCCCTAGGCATCTGGCCACCCAAAGGCGGCCCAGCCCACCTGACCACGCACATGGTCTCCACCATCGCCATGCCCACCGCGGTGTCGCCACTGAAATGAACCACCCCCCTGACAGGAGCGCACCCTCGCGCGCGAATGCCCCTTTGTGGGAGCGCGCCCCTGCGCGCGAATGTTTCGGCCGCAGGGGCGGCCTCCTACAGACCTCATGACATGAGCCGCATCTACTCTCTCGCTTACCTCAGCTCGCACCGCTGCACGCCAGCGCAAGCGATGCAGGTCGCGGCCCAAACCGGCTACCGCTTTGTCGGCCTGCGGCTGTGGCCCAACGCGCCCGGCGCGCCGCAGCAGCACCTGCTGGGCCAGCCCCAGGTTCTGCGCGAAACCCTGGCCGCCCAGCGCGACACGGGCGTGGGGGTGTTCGATCTGGAGATCATCCGCATCAACGACCCGTTTGACCCGCACACCTGGGACGCCCTCTATGACGTGGGTGCGCAGCTGCAGGCCAAAGCCATCTTGGTGGCCGGAGACGACCCCGACGAAGCGCGCCTGACCGCCAACTACGCGCGCCTGTGCGAGGTGATGAAACCCTATGGCATGACGGCGGATCTGGAGTTCATGCCCTGGACCGCCGTGAAAGACGCCACGTCGGCACTGCGCATCGTGCGCAACGCGGGCAGCCCCAGCAACGCCGGCATTCTGGTGGACGCCCTGCACTTTGGCCGCTCCACCACCACGCTCGACGACATCCGAGCTATCCCGCGCGAACTGTTGCACTACGCGCAAATATGCGATGCCCAAGCCGGTTTGAATTTCAGCACCGAGCACATGGTGCACACCGCGCGCTGCGAGCGCCTCTTGCCCGGTGACGGCACGATCGATGTGCGCGGCCTGTTTGCCGCACTGCCCCCCGATCTGCCCGTGAGCGTGGAGGTGGTGAACTTTGGCCGCGAAGCGCACACGCCGCCGGCCGTGTGGGCCGCCGAATGCCTGGCCAAGAGCCGCCCCTTTGTGGAAGCCTGAAACCATGTGGCCCCGTTTTGAACAACTCTCCCGCCTGCCCTTCTTCTTTGGGGCGCGCTGGTTCAGCAGCGCCTGAGATTTGCAGGTTGGTGGCTTGCGGCCACACCACGCGCGCAAAAATCATTCAAACATCTGGAACACCCCATGGACTTTTCACTGAACGACGAACAAAAAATGCTGATTGAAACGGTGCGCCGTTTCATTGCAGAAGAATGCCAGCCGCTTGAAAACGAGATCGAAGAACAAGGCTTCCTCGACCCCGCCAAAGCCCAGGCCCTGCACGACAAAGCCAAGGCCCTGGGCCTGTACGGCATGAACATGCCCGAAGCACTCGGCGGTGGTGGTCTGTCCAACATGGACCGCATCCTCTGCGAAGAGCAGTTTGGCCACACCACCGACATCCTGATCCGCCGCGCCTTTGGCAATGTCTACGAGCCGCTGCTGCACTGCCAAGGCGCGCAGATCGAGCGCTGGCTCAAACCCTCGGTTCAAGGCACGCGCACCTGCGCCATCACCATCACCGAACCGGGCGCGGGCTCGGACGCGGCCGGCATCAAGACCAGCGCCGTGAAGAACGAGCAGGGCTGGGTGCTGAACGGCGGCAAGCACTTCATCAGCGACGGTGAGTGGAGCGACTTCTTTCTGGTCTCGGCCAAGACGGGCGAGAAAGAAATCAGCATGTTCATGGTGGACAAGGGCCTGCCTGGCTTCACCGTGGGCAAGGACCAAAAGATGATGGGCTTGCGCGGCACGCCACACCTCGAATTGTTCTTCGACAACGTGCAACTCGAAGACGCGGCCCTGCTGGGCGAAGCCGGTCAGGGCTTCAAGCTGGCCATGGGCGCGCTCAACGTGGTGCGTCTGGCCCAGGTCGGCGCGCGCGCCGTGGGCAAGGCCAGCCATGTCTGCGAAATCATGGTGGACTGGGCCAATGAGCGCAAGCAGTTCAACACGCGCATCGGCGCCTTCCAGATGGTGCAGCAGA
>NZ_JASJOY010000092.1:6213-9400 GCF_031426985.1 Hydrogenophaga sp. | reverse complement strand
TCAAGGTGCACGCGGCCGAGACGCTCGGCCGCGTGGTCGACCGCGCGGTGCAGGTGTTTGGCGGCATGGGCTTTTGCAAGGAACTGCCCATCGAGCGCTATTACCGCGATGCGCGCATTTACCGCATCTTCGACGGCACCAGCGAAATCCACCGCGGCGTGATCGCCAAGGCGGCGCTCAGAAAAGGGGCTGCGCTGTTTGACGTGAACCGCTGAACCGTTCTGTGCCTGGCGGGGGTCGTGTGAATGGGATGGGCGGCCTCCTCATGCTGGGGTACCAGAAATCGTCGGCCGCCCATCCCCCTCACACGACGGGTCTGCATGGACATGACACCAAACGCTTTCGTAGGTCGGAGCTTCAGCTCCGACATGGCGACCTGAATGAACCGCAACGTCGGCGCTGAAGCTCCGACCTACACGATGTGTGCAAACCACCGACCCATCGGGGCTGGCGTGGGGGCCGCGGCCCCCACGCCAGCCCCGATGCAGCGCACCAAAAAAACAAACACAACCGAGAAGAACAAACATGCCAACCAAATTCATGAGCGCCCAAGAGGCGGCGCAACTGATCAACGACGGTGACACCGTGGGCCTGATGGGCGGCGGTGGCGGACTGATGGAAGCCACCCACTTGTTCGAGGCGGTGCAACAGCGCTTTCTCAGCACCCAACAGCCGCGCCACCTCACCCTCATGCATGCGCTGGGCATTGGCGACAAAAAGACCAAGGGCATGAACTGCTTCGCGCACGAAGGCCTGGTCCAACGCGTGATCGGCGGCCATTGGGTCTGGTCGCCCGCCATGCAGCAACTCGCCCTGGCCAACAAGATCGAGGCCTACATCCTGCCCGGCGGTGTGAGCAGCCAGCTCATGCGCGAAATCGGCGCGGGCCGCCCCGGCCTCATCAGCCATGTGGGCCTGGGCACCGTGTGCGACCCGCGCCACGGTGGCGGCCGCATGAACGACGCGGCCCAGGACGACCTTGCCGAAGTCATCCAGATCGACGGGCGCGAATACCTGCGCTACAAACCCTTCCCCATCCACGTGGCCATCGTGCGCGCCAGCAGCGCCGACGAAGACGGCAACATCGGCTTCGAACATGAAGCGGCCAACCTCGATGCCCAGTCGCTCGCCCTGGCCGCGCGCAACAGCGGCGGCAAAGTGATTGTGCAAGTGAAAGAGCGATTGCCCGCAGGGGCTCTGAAAGCCCGTGAGGTGCGCATCCCGGCGGCCTGGGTCGATGCCATCGTGGTCGACCCCGATCAGAGCACCAGCTACGCCATCCCCTTTGATCCTGCCTTCAGCGGTGAGTTGACCGGCGCTGAACGCGCACTCAGCCAAGCCGAAGACCACGCCCGCGAAGTGGCCGCTGCGAAAGAGGTCTTCAGCGAGCGCCAGGCCGTGGCGCGTCGCGCGTATCAGGAGCTGTTCAACACCGGCAAGGCGCGCCCGGTCATCAATTACGGCGTGGGTGTGCCCGATGCCGTGGCCAAGCTGATCGCTGCGCGCAACGAGCAACACCGCATTTACCAGACCATCGAGCACGGCACCTACGGCGGCACGCTGATGGACGGTGAGCTGTTTGGCTACGCGCGCAACGCCAGTGCCATACTGGACGCGGCCACGCAATTTGACTTTTATGGTGGCGGCGGCCTGGACATTGCGTTTCTGGGTTTTGGCGAGTTCGACGCAGAAGGTTCGGTCAACGTCTCGCGCCTGGGCGGCGTCACCGTCGGCCCCGGCGGCTTCATCGACATCGCGCAGAACGCCAAAAAGGTGGTGTTCTGCGGCACGCTCGCGGCCAAGGGCGTGCAGCTGCAAACCGGCGATGGCCAGATGCGCGTGCTGCAACAAGGCAGCGTGAAAAAGTTGGTGCAAAAAGTCGACCAAATCACCTTCAGCGGACCGCAAGGCCTGGTGCGACATCAAGAGGTTCTTTACCTGACCGAACGCGCCAGCTTCAGACTCACAGCGGCAGGCATAGAGCTGTTCGAGATCGCGCCGGGCATCGACCTGCAACGCGATGTGCTCGATCAGATGGGATTTGCACCGCTGGTAGCGGCAGACCTGAAGGTCATGAACAGCGCGCACTTCCAGGCGTGATCAAAATGCGCAGCGTGGCCTGCGCTCTGACCTCAGACGGTTGCTGTGAAAAACAGCATTCGGTCGCAGGGGCGACCTCCCACAAAACCCTGCGATCCCTGTGGGAGCGCGCCCCTGCGCACGAATGCCCGTTGACTTTCATCATCCGGGGCGTCGGACAAATTCATGCCAGTTAGTCAGTACCATTCGTCTTCTCTGGATCTTCAGCTGGGTGCAGGCTGAATAAACTCTGGATCTGACCTTCATTTTCTTTTGAGGACGACCATGACGACAACGCGTATTTTTGCCGCCAAGCGCATCTTGACCATGAACCCGGCGCGCCCCGAGGCCACCCATGTGGCGGTGCGTGACGGCCGTATCCTGGGGGTCGGGTCACTGGACGAGTTGCGCGGCTGGGGGCCCAGCGAGCTGGACGAGACGCTGGCCGACAAGGTCTTGATGCCCGGGCTCATCGAGGCCCATGCGCACATGATGGCGGGTAGCTTATGGCGGTTTGTGTATACCGGCTACTTTGACCAGGCCGGCCCGGATGGTCGGGTCTGGCCCGGTTGCCGGTCTTTGCCGGAGGTCATGGCGGCGCTGCGCAAAGCCGCCGCTGAGATGTCGGACGCGAGCACCCCGGTCATCGGTTGGGGCTTTGACCCGATCTATTTTGGAGAGCAGCGTTGCAGCCGCCACGATTTGGATCAAGTGAGCAGCACGCGGCCGGTTGCCCTGTTGCATGCCAGTGGCCACATCCTCAATTGCAATACGCTGGTACTGCAGCGTGCCGACTTTTTGCGTGCCGACGTGAATCATCCGGGTTTCCCGCTGGGAGCGGACGGCTTGCCGACGGGTGAATTGCGTGGCCCCGAGGCCATGATGCCCGTGTTCGCCCACGTTGGATTGGGACGCGAGTTGTTGGGCGGCGACGAAGTCGGTATCCGTGCATTTGGGCGTATTTGCAACCGGGCGGGCGTGACCACCGTGGCCGATCTGGCCGCTACGCTCGGCGATGGCGAGGTCGACAACTTGCTGCGGGTGACCGGCGAGGCCGATTACCCTGCGCGCGTGGTCTCATTTTTGCGCTTGATTGGTCTCAGTCCCA
>NZ_JASJOY010000092.1:3354-6203 GCF_031426985.1 Hydrogenophaga sp. | reverse complement strand
GCGCATCAAGATCGTGGCCGACGGTTCCATCCAGGGCTTTACAGCGCGCCTGCGTTGGCCCGGCTATTACAACGGGGCACCGCAAGGCCTGTGGTACACGGCGCCGGAGGCGGTGCGCGAGTGCTTTGAACTGGCGCTCAAAAATGGCGTGCAGGTGCACACCCACACCAACGGCGACGAGGCCACCGACATGGTGCTGGACTGCATGCAACAAGCGCTCAAGACCCAGCCCAGCCCCGATCACCGTTTCTTCCTGCAGCATTGCCAGCTGGCCGATGCGGCGCAATTCAGGCGCATCAAGGCCCTGAACATGGGCGTCAATCTGTTCTCCAACCACATCTACTATTGGGGTGAACAGCATGCCGCCGTGACGGTCGGGCCCGAGCGCGCCGAGCGCATGAACGCTTGCCGCACGGCGCTCAACACCGGCGTGCCGCTGGCGATCCATTCGGATGCCCCGATCACACCAATGGGGCCATTGTTCACCGCGTGGTGCGCGGTCAATCGGCTGTCGTCGACGGGCCGTGTCTTGGGCGAGTCCGAGTGCATCAGCGTGGCGCAGGCCTTGCACGCGATCACCCTCGGCGCTGCCTGGTCGCTGGGCCTGGACGGCGAAATCGGCTCCATCGAGTGCGGCAAACGCGCCGATTTTTGCGTGCTCGACGCCGACCCGCTGGAGGTGGCGCCGCAGGCCTTGAAGGACATCGGCATTTGGGGCACGGTGCTTGGGGGCAAGGTGTTCGAGGTCACCTCGGCGTGAGCATTCCCACCTTGATCATTGGCGGCTATCTGGGCGCTGGCAAAACCAGCCTGGTCAACCAGATGCTGCGCAGCGCCAACGGCCTGCGCATCGCCGTGCTGGTCAATGATTTTGGCGATCTCAACATCGACGCCGACCTGATCCAGGGGCAGGACGGCGATTTGCTCAGTCTGGCCGGTGGTTGTGTGTGCTGCAGTTTTGGCTCTGACCTGGTGGCCGCGCTGATGCAGATGGCCGCGCGCCAGCCGCGGGTGGACCTGGTCCTGATCGAAACCAGCGGCGTGGCCGTGCCCGGCGCCGTGGCCCGCAGCGTCCGCTTGGTGGCGGGCCTGCGGCTGCAAGCCATTGTGGGACTGCTGGACGCCGAGACCTGTCAGGCGCGGTCCCAGGACCGTTATGTGGGGGATTTGATTTTGCAGCAGTTGCACGAGGCCGATGTGTTGCTGCTCAACAAGGTCGATCTGGTGAGCGAAGCGGCCCTGGCCGCGTGCCTGCAGTGGCTGGCCAGCGTGCGCCCGACGGCCTGGGTCTGGCCCTGCCAGCAAGCCGATTTTTCGCTTGAATTTTTGTTGGAAGCCGCCCGCCCAATACCGGACCCTGTGGCGGACCCGGCGGCGGATGCGCTGGCCACGTTGGACCACTGGGGCGGCGGTGAGCGCTATCGCGTGCCGGGCGCCGGGCACGAGGCCGCCTTCGAGAGCGCGGCGTGGACATTGAGCGCCGCGCAGGATCCGCAGCAGCTGTGTCGAACCCTCGAAGGCCAGCCAAGCATTGTGCGCGCCAAAGGGTATTTCAAGGATGCGGCCGGTCGGCAGTGGCTGCTGCACAAGGTGGGCCAGCGCTGCGAGCTGCGTGAATCGAGCCTTGCCTTGGGCTCAGATGCGGTCGCAGGGCGTTTGGTCGTGATCGCGCTGCGCGGACAGAGGCCCCAGTTGATGTTGGCGTGAACACCCTCACGTGAAAAAACATCCTTCGGCCGCAGGGGCGGCCTCCTACAAAAACACCTGAGCCTTGAGTGGGAGCACGCCCTTGCGCGCGAATGCTTTGGCCGCAGGGGCGGCCTCCTACAAAACACCTGAGCCTTGTGTGGGAGCGCGCCCCTGCGCGCGAATGCTTTGGCCGCAGGGGCGACCTACAAAAACCCCGAACCGTATTGAGTGGGCGAATGCCCACTGACTTTCATCAGCCGGCCGCCAAGGCCGACACCCGCGCCACAAACGCCTGCGGCACCTTCGCCACTTTGCGGCTGGCGCGGTCGACGAACACGATGCCAATCTTGCCGCGCGCCACCTCGCGCCCCGTGTCCAGACATTCCATGCGGTACACCAGGTCAAAACCGTAGGGGTTGTAGTCTTGCGGCACCATGCTCACGCGCATGGTCTCACCATGAAAGCCCTCAGACTTGTATTGCGCCACCATGTCGCCCACCACGATGGGGTATCCGGCCACATCGCCCTCGATGTAGCCCAGCGATTTGAAGAACCGCACCCGAGCCTCCGACACCAGGGTCAGCAGTTGGGCGTTGTCGAGGTGCCCGCCCTGGTTGACGTGGCTGATGTAAATCTGAATGTCCGTGGCAAAAACAAATTGCTCGGGAAGGGAGAACTGGATGCGGGGCATGGGACGACTCAGGCGGCTTGAACAAAGCGCTATTGTCCCCTGTCGGCCACACCCTGCAAGGCTGCGCCCAAGGGCATCACGGTGTCAGCACCAGATCTTTCACCGTGGTGCTGCCTGCTGCACCCAGATCGAGCACAGGGTCTGTGCTTTGCGTGGTGTAGCCACTGGCCGTGCCCGTCAGGTTGTAGCGCCCGGCCAGCATGGTGTCGGTGCTGAAGGTCAAGGCACCGCCCGATGCGTAGGGCGCCTTGACGGCCGCGACCAGGGGCAAGCTCAGGCTGTAGTCGGCGGTCGTGGCATTCACACCGGTGGCCGCGACATCAAGCGTTTGGCCCGTGCTCAAGGACTGACGCGCCGACACGACCGCATCGGTCAACAGCACGTTGCTGCTGTTGCTGACCACGCCCGCCACACTGGCCATGCCCGACGGCGCAGGCAAGATGGGGCTGGTTGACGGGTTGAGCAATGT
>NZ_JASJOY010000092.1:0-3344 GCF_031426985.1 Hydrogenophaga sp. | reverse complement strand
CCGGTGGCCAGCGACACCGGGACATGGGTGACCGCTGCCGTGGTCAGGTTTTGCCCAGCGACCACCACGGTGTAATTGGTGTTTTCAGGCAAATACGCCAGCGTGAACTTGCCCGTGAGCGGATTGGGCACGGTGGCACGCAGGTTGTTATTGGAATCGCGTGTAGAGACCACCACCTGGGCTGCAATCGACGTGTCCACATAGCCTTCAATGGCCGTGGTCAGGCGTGGGATCACGGCCACCACGGGCTTCAGGTTGTAATTGCCCGAGCTGCCTGCCTTGACGATGGAGCGGCAGGCGTTGAAGTCCAGCACCATGTCGGCGATCTGACCACTTTGCACCGCAAAATGGGCCTGCAATTTGAAGCCACTTTGTTGCCCGCTGGGCGTTCTCAGCACGATTTCGTCCGTTGTGCCTGACAACACCAGCGCATTCGCCAAAGGATTGGCCTGCGACGGGTTGGCTGGGTTGTCGGCCAACACCAAGCGCACCTGCTGGTAGGTGCCTGCGGGCAAAGGCAAAGAGCCCAACTCTTGCAGCACCCCATTGGTCAAAGAGAGTAAATCAATGCGTTGAGCCGGGATGCTGAGCTCGCTCCAGTCCGCCTCTGTGCCGTCGGCGTTGGCACTTTGGTGCACCCGGATTTTGTTCACCGTGACATAGACGTGGTCATAACCGCAAGCGGGCGCATCGGTCATGGCCAATTTGAGGGTGCCGCTGGACGGTCCACCGCCACCGCCACCACAAGCGACCAAGCCTGTGACGAGCAGTCCACAACCGCTCCATGACAAAGATTTGAAAAGCCGTGCTGTTGTGCGCATGTTGATCTCCATGAAAAACGATGGGGAAATTCTGGCTTCTGACCAAGCCGCATGCGGTAACCGAAAGTAAGGCCACATGCCGCTTGCTTACACCTGAACGCATCGTCCGGCATCGCCCGCGCAAACACCATGTAGCCTTTGGACTATTTTCAAACACCGATGTGTGTACACCGATCGACCAAGCACGCCAGCCGCAACCCGCAGCGCGGCGGGGCACGGTGGTTACAAAAATCAGACCAAAGGCACGGTGAGTTGGGCAATCACCGCCGCCGTGTCGGGGCGAACGCCGCGCCACCATGCAAACGCCTCGGCCGCTTGTTCGGCCAGCATGCCCACGCCATCGGCCA
This sequence comes from Hydrogenophaga sp., assembly GCF_031426985.1. Classification (GTDB taxonomy): domain Bacteria; phylum Pseudomonadota; class Gammaproteobacteria; order Burkholderiales; family Burkholderiaceae_C; genus Hydrogenophaga. The sequence continues at coordinate 2,176 of NZ_JASJOY010000092.1, read as the reverse complement.
GGCGCGTCACGCCCGCTTGCCGGGCCAACTGCAGAAATGGCGTGAGGCCTTTGCCATAGGCCAATTCATACGCCAGGCAAGCCGGTGCAAACGCCGATGGCGACAACGGCGGCAATTCGGCCGTCAAGCTGGCCGAGGTGGCGTTCAGCACCACATCAAACGCTTGATCGCCCAACGCGTCATAGCCCATGCCCCGCACCGGCACCGAACCGGTTTGGTGCTGGTGGGCCAACTCGGCCAGGGCCTGCGCCTTGGAGACGGTGCGGTTGACGATCACCACCTCGGCAGGGCCTTGAGCCAGGATGGGCAGCAAGGCCCCGCGCGTGGCGCCACCCGCCCCAAGAATCAAGACCCGGCGCCCTTGCAACGGGCAGCCCAGGTTGTGCACCACATCGCGCACCAGACCCACGCCGTCAAAGTTTTCGGCATAGACCTTGTCCCCTTCGAACTTCATGGCGTTGACGGCGCCAGCCATCTGCGCGCTGGGTGCCAGATCGGTCGCATAAGCAAACGCATCCAGCTTGAACGGAGCCGTCACGTTCATGCCCCGGCCACCCGAGGCGCGAAAGGCGTCTACCACCGAAGCAAAACCATCCAGCGGTGCCAGCAACTTGGTGTACTCCATTTCTTGCCTCGTCACCTGGGCAAAAGCGGTGTGGATGAGCGGCGACTTGCTCTGCTCGATGGGGTTGCCGATCACGGCGTAGCGGTCTGTCATGGGAGATTCCTGCGATCAATCTGCCGATCTTATCGCCGCCGCAGGCCCAAAACCCTGACGCCACACCACAATGCCATTTTGTTTTGCCCGATGCACCTTGCCGCTTTGCGAACCCGCCGTGGACGGCCACGCCGCTGTGTTGGCCCTGCTGCGCTGTGGCTCAATGCTTGCCCACCAAGCGCGAGATGGCCAGGCCCAAACCGGCCACACCTAGGGCCGCCAGGCTGAAAGCGGCAGGCAACCAGCCCCGATCCACACTCGCAGCCATGAGCAGCACACCACTGGACTGCCCAAAAAACAGCAGGCAGGCAAACAGCGTCACGGCGGTGCCGCGTGAGGCGGGTGCCATTTGGGTGGCCTGAACCTGCAGCGTGTTGTGCAGCATGTAAAAACCAAACCCGGTGGCCAAGCAGCCCAGCATGCCCCAAACGGGCTGGTGCGCCCACGCCAATAAGAGCAGCCCCAGCACAATGCTGGCCGTGCCAGTCTTGACCAAACCGCGCTCGCCCCCCAACCAGCCCAGCCAACGTCGTGCCAACTGGCTGTAAAACAAACCGCCCACACCGTAAAGCATCATGACCGAGCCCGCAAAGACCACGCTCATGCCGAACTGCTGGTGCAAATGGGTGGGAATGAAGGCCATGGCCCCAAACACCAAGGCCCCTTCAATGGCCGTGACGGTCAAGACCTGACGCACACGCGGCACACGCAGCATCTGCAATGTGCTGGCAAAGTACGCGATGAAACTGGATGCGCCAGCGGCGGCGGTGGGCGCAGGCAAGTGGCGCAACTTGCGCCACAGCATGAACGCCGCGATGGCAAACAGTGCCGACACCGCCGCAAATGCGCTGCGCCAACCCAAATGCTCTGCCGCAAAACCACCAAACCACAGACCGGCCATCATGCCGGTGACGGTATAGCCCATCAGCTTGGCCAAGGTCTCTTGCCTGCGGTCATAGGCCACCTGGTCGCCGATCCAGGCCATGGACAGCGGGATGATGCCCGCCGCCGCTGCGCCCATGAAGGCGCGCATCACCACCAGCAGCGTGAGGTCGGACGCCATGCTGGTGATGGCGCTGAACACGGCGCAGGCCAGCACCGCCAAAGAGACCACACGCAACTTGCCAAAGCGGTCCCCCAGCGGACCGTAAAACAACTGCAGCACGCCATAGGCCACGGCAAAGGCCGAGACCACACGCGAAGCCTCACCGGTGGAGACCTGGAACTCCTGCCCCAACACCACCAGCATCGGATCGCACATGCGCATGGAAGCCATGCTGGCAAAACCCGCCAGACCCATCACGCGCAAACTGCTGCGCTCGCTTTGCTTCACTGAGGTCATCGGTCCGCCTCAAATGCCCAAAGGAAATTCACGCGCATCCACGCCCATGGCTTGCAGCTCACGACTGAAATGCGTCATGGCCAAAGGTACCACCTGGGCCACCAAGACGTATTGAT
>NZ_JASJOY010000091.1:0-48667 GCF_031426985.1 Hydrogenophaga sp. | reverse complement strand
CGGCGACCTGCCCATCGTCCTGTACAACGTGCCCGGCCGCAGCGTGGCCGACATGGCGGTGGACACCGCGCTGCGACTGGCGACCGTGCCCGGTATCGTCGGCATCAAGGAAGCCACCGGCAACATCGAGCGCGCGCAGTGGCTGATCCGCGAAGCCCCGGAAGGCTTTGCCATCTACTCCGGGGACGACCCGACCGCCGTGGCGCTCATGCTCTGCGGCGGCCAAGGCAACATCAGCGTGACCGCCAACATCGCGCCGCGCCTGATGCACGAATTGTGTGTGGCCGCCATCGCCGGCGACGTGCGCAAGGCCATGGACATTCAGCTGCGCCTGCTGCCGGTGCACAAGAACCTGTTCGTGGAAGCCAACCCCATCCCGCTCAAGTGGGCCATGGCCCGCATGGGCCTGTGCGGTGAAACCATGCGCCTGCCGCTGACCCCCATGACCCGTTCGCTGGAACCCCTGGTCGAAGGCGCGCTCCAATCCAGTGGCCTGCTGGCCTGAAACCCCTTCGCGTTCACCGCTTCACGCACCCGACAAGCCTTCCTCATGCACAACACCCGCACCCTGCCCCCCTTCGCCCGCCTGGGCCTGATCGCCGCGGCGGCCTTGCTTGCCTCGGGCTGCAGCGTGCTGCAGGAAGAGAAGATCGACTACAAGAGCGCCAAGCAGACCAGCACGCTGGACATCCCCCCCGACCTGACCCAGCTCAGCCGCGATGCGCGCTACCAGGTGCCCGGCTCGGTGGTCACCGCCAGCGGCTACCAGACCGCCCAGCCGGCCAGTTCGGCGACAGAGAACACCGCCGCCAGCCGCGTGGGCGACGTGCGCATCGAGCGCTCGGGCGACCAGCGCTGGCTGGTGGTGGACCGCCCCGCCGACAAGCTGTGGATCCCGGTCAAGGACTTCTGGCAGGACAACGGCTTCCTGCTCACGGTCGACCAGCAGTCGCTGGGCATCATGGAGACGGACTGGGCCGAAAACCGCGCCAAGCTGCCGCAAGACATCATCCGCCGCACCATCGGCAAGGCGTTCGAAAACCTCTACTCCACCGGCGAGCGCGACAAGTTCCGCACCCGGCTGGAACGCAACGCCGCTGGCGGCACCGAGATCTACATCTCGCACCGCGCCATGGAAGAGGTCTACTCCAGCGCCAGCAAGGACCAGACGATCTGGCAGCCGCGCCAGGCAGACCCGGCGCTGGAGAACGAGTTCCTGCGCCGCCTGATGCTCAAGCTGGGCGCCAGCGAAGTGCAGGCCCAGGCCGCCATCGCCGCCAACGTGCCCACCCAGACCACCGCGCGCGTGGCCACGGTGAACAACCAGCAGGTGGTGCAACTGGACGACGGTTTCGACCGCGCCTGGCGCCGCGTGGGCCTGTCGCTGGACCGCAGCGGCTTCACGGTGGAAGACCGTGACCGCGCGCAGGGTGTGTACTTCGTGCGCTACGTGGCCGAGACCAAGACGGCCGAGCAACCGGGTTTCTTCGCCCGCCTGTTCAGCAGCAACAAGACCAGCGCCGCGCCCGTCAAGTACCGCGTGCTGGTGCGCGCCGCTGGGGACAACAGCAGCACCGTGTCGGTGCTGGACGCACAGGGCCAGCCCGACGCGTCGGCCCCCGCCCAGCGCATCGTGCAGGTGCTAGCCGACGACCTGAAATAAAAAAAGACCCCACAGGGGCCTTTTCAGCTGGCCCATCGGTGGCCAGCAGACAACAAAAAAGCCGCTGTTTGCACAGCGGCTTTTTCACGTCCGGGCCGCGAGGCCCGGCACCCAGCAAAAATTACTGAGCGGGCTTGACAGCGGCCTTGGCAGCGTCAGCAGCGGCCTTGGCGGCGTCAGCAGCAGCACCGGCAGCGGCGCCAGCGGCGTCAGCAGCAGAACCAACGGCGGAAGCCGCTGCGCCGACGGCAGAAGCAGCAGCCTCAACGGCCGCAGGAGCCGAAGCAGCGGCAGCAGGCGCCTCAACAGCGGGAGCAGCAGCAGGCGCTTCCACGGGAGCTTCTTCCTTCTTGCCGCAGGCGGACAGGGCAACAGCGGCGAACAGGCTGGCGATCACGAGGGTCTTGTTCATGGCAATGATTCCAATGGGTGAGGTAAAAAAACGAACTAACTAACTAACGAAATCTTGATGCAGCCAAAAAAAAACCCGAATGGTGTATCCAGGCTTGGCTGATCCAGTCCAACCAACCGAGTTGTTCCGGTCTTCAGACTAGCCCATGATGATATCTTTTTCGGAGCATCCGTATTTACCCTCATCCACTTTTTCTTTTGCTCACAAGCAACTGTTGCAAAAAAGCAAACTCTTGAGCCTGCACCCTCAAAGCCCCAGCACGGTGGCCGCGAATCCGGGGCCTCCCCGGTGCCAGGCGGCGTCCAGCCGTTCGCGCAAGGCGACGCGCCGCACACCATCGCAGCTGCTCACGCCCGCGCAACGCAAGGGGTCCAGCCGCTCCAGCGTCCAGCCCGGTGACCAGATGGCACTGGGCAGTTCACCGGCGGCTGCACCCGACCAGACCTGCGCCTCCACCAGATGCGCCCAGGTCACCCGCCATTGCACAAAGCGGGGGTGTTGCAGGCGCACCGGGCCGTAGTCCTGCGCGAGCAGGCGCAGTTGACGCCCCCGACCGGCCCAGGCGTTGAGGGCCTCGACCACTTCGCGTTCGCCCAGCGGCCAGTCTGCGAAGTCGGCGTCGCTGAGCAGCAGGCTGGGCCAGCCTTCGCGCGCCGCGCAAGCGACGGCCTGCCTCACCAAGCCGACAAAGGCCTGACGTCCGACAAAACGCCCCTCCGGCAGTTGCGGATCGGATGACACAGGTTCCGTCATGTGGCGCTCCGGCTCGTGGCCCTCAATCGGCGTCGCAACGGTGCAGCCAGCCGGCGTCGAACCAGTCCTGCAGCAGGGTCTGGGCGTCGGTGCTGGCGCGCTGCACCTGGAGCGCACTGAGCCCGCGGCGATCGGCCAGTGCGCGCATCAGGCGGGCATCGGCACCACCGGCACGGAAGCTTTCGCCGTTGATGAAGACGTGCTTGTCGTCGTACATCATGCGGGTGCGGCGGTCCAGCCCCACGGCGCCCGGCGTCCAGCCGTGGCCGGGCTCTTCGAACCACACGCGCGGCTTGGGTTCGGTCATGACCTCGCCCAGCGCACAGGCCAACGAGGTGCGCTGCGCCAGCAGGCGCTGCAGGCCGTCGGCCGCAAACGCCTCCAGCGCAGGGGGCATGGCCGCCGGCGTGTCGGTGGCGGCTTGGTCGGGGTCGCGATAGAGCGTGGCATCGTCGAATTCGTCGGCCATGCGCTGCAGCAATTCACCCGCCAGGCCGCCGCGCTGCGGCACGCGAAAGCCCATGGAATAGGTCATGCAGTCGTCGCCCACGGCCACGCCGTCGTGCGCCCAGCGTGGGGGCAGGTAGAGCATGTCGCCGGGGCCGAGCAGGTGCTCTTGCTCGGGTTCGAAATGGCTCAGGATCTTGAGCGGCACATCGGGTTCGAGCGACAGGTCTTTCTGGCGGCCGATGCGCCACAGGCGCTGGCCGCTGGCCTGCAGCAGGAACACGTCGTAGCTGTCGAAGTGCGGGCCCACGCCGCCGCCGTCGCTGGCCCAGGAAATCATGAGGTCGTCCAGCCGCGCGTCGGGCACGAAGCGGAAGCGGCTGAGCAGTTCGTGGGCGGCGTCCAGGTGCAGGTCCACGCCCTGCACCAACAAAGACCAGCGTTTTTGCTTGAACGGCGGGAAGGCGGTGCGCGCGAAGGGGCCGTGCTTGAGCGACCAGCCGCTGGGCTTGTGCACGATCAGGCGCGACTCGACCGATTCCTCGCCGGCCAGGGCGAACAGCTGCGGGCGGGTGAGCAGAGGTTCGCAGCCCGGGAAGGCGTTGCGGATGAGCAGCGGCTTTTTCTGCCAGTAGCGGCGCATGAACTGCTGGGGCGAGAGGCCGCCGAGCATCTGGCGCGGGGCATCGACGGGGCTGGGGGTGCTGGAGGGGGGTGCGGAGGTCATGGGACAATTGTCGGATGAAAATCACGGAACAATGCGTCGTGGCACTGACCTGGACGCTCAAAGACACGCTGGGTGAAGAGCTGGACATGCTCGACGAACCGGTCGAATTCCTGGTCGGCGGCAACGACCTGCTGGCCAGCCTGGAGCAGGCGCTGCAGGGACACGAACCCGGCGAAACCCTGGAACTGCAACTGGAGCCGCAAAACGCCTTTGGCGATTACGACGACCGCCTGCTGTTCCTGGAACCACGCCACCTGTTTCCGGAACACATCGAAGAAGGCATGGGTTTCGAGGGCTTGCCCGAAGGGTGCAACCCGGCCGCACCGAAGGACCGGCTGTACTTCATCAGCGACATCTACCCGGATCACGTGGTGCTGGATGGCAACCACCCCCTGGCCGGCATGGCGCTGCGCATCCAGCTCAAGGTCCACAGCGTGCGCGAAGCCGAGGTCAGCGAAGTGGGCCGCGGCACGCTGGGCACGGGGTTCTTCCGCATGCAGGTCGATGGCGGGGACGACGGGACCGATGCAGCACCCGGCGCCCGCCCGACCCTGCACTGAAGGCCATTCCATCCCATAAAAAAAGGGCTGCGTGAGCAGCCCTTTTTTTGTTGCCACCGCCACCTGGGCGGATCAGCGCGTGCCGGTGGATCCGTAGCCACCGGCGCCGCGTTCGCTGGCGGCGGCGAAGTCGTCCACCACATTGAACGTGGCCTGCACCACCGGCACGATGACCATCTGCGCGATGCGCTCCATGGGCTCGATGGTGAAGGCCACGTCGCTGCGGTTCCAGGCGCTGACCATCAGCTGGCCCTGGTAGTCGCTGTCGATCAGGCCGACCAGGTTGCCCAGCACGATGCCGTGTTTGTGGCCCAGCCCGGAGCGCGGCAGGATCATGGCGGCAAAGCCGGGGTCGGCCAGGTGGATGGCCAGCCCCGTGGGCACCAGTTGCCAGGCGTTGGGGGCCAGGGTCAGGGGCGCATCCAGACAGGCGCGCAGGTCCAGCCCGGCGCTGCCGGTGGTGGCATAGGCCGGCAGCTGCGCGGCCATGCGCGGGTCGAGGATCTTGACGTCGATCTGCATGCGGGAGCCCTCTCAATTGGCCGGCTTGGCTTCCTTGGCCGCTTCTTCCAGCGCCTTCATCGGATCGTCCTCGGCAGCGGCGGCAGGGTCGGCGGCTTCTTCGGCCTGCGTGCCGGCCCCTTGCATGCCCGCGGTCGGGTCGGTTTCTTCCGCGCTCGGCTCTTGGCCCTCCATGCCCGGCATGTTGTTGAGCATGTCGGACACGGCGGCGTCGTCCACCTTCACGGAGGCCTCGACGTTGCCGGTCACCAGCGTGGGGTACGCGATCACGGCGGCCACCATGATCAGCTGCAGAACGATGAAGGCGATCGAGCCCTTGTAGATCTGCGCCGTGGTGACAGCCGGGATGCGCTGCTTGGTGACGTGGTCGGTGTAGTCGTTGCGCGCGGCCACGCTGCGCAGGTAGAACAACGCAAAACCGAAGGGCGGCGTGAGGAAAGAGGTCTGCAGGTTCATGGCCAGGATGATGCCGAACCAGATCAGCGCCATCTCGGGCGGCGCACCTTCGGGCAACAGTTGCGGCAGCAGCTTTTCGGCCACCGGCGCCAGCATGGGCACCACGATGAAGGCGATCTCGAAGAAGTCGATGAACATGCCCAGCACAAAGACCAGCAGGTTCACGATGATCAGGAAGCCCATCGCACCACCGGGCAGCTGGACGAACAGGTGCTCGACCCAGAAGTGGCCATCGGCCGCGTTGAAGGTGAAGCTGAACACCGTCGAGCCGATCAGGATCGACAGCACAAAGATCGCCAGCTTGGTGGTGTTCTCGGCCGCCTGCTTCATCAGGTCGACCCCCAGGCGCCGGCGCGCGGCGGCCATGATGATCGCACCCAGCGCGCCCATGGCGCCGCCTTCGGTCGGTGTCGCGATGCCCAGGAAGATGGTGCCCAGCACCAGGAAGATCAGCACCAGCGGCGGGATCAGCACAAAGGTGACCTGCTCGGCCAGCTTGGACAGCAGCCCCATCCGCGTGACACGGTTGACGATGGCCAGGGCCAGGGCCAGCAGCGAAGCCACGGTGATGGACAGGATGACCACCTCATCGCCGGCGGCCGGCATCTCGCGGCCGATCATGGGGCCGATGATGGCGTTGTGGTTTTGCGACCAGATGTAGCCCGCCACGCCACAGATGGCCAGCAGGGCCAGCAGCGAACGGTGGCCGCTGGCGCCGTTTTCCTCACGGTAGATGCGGGCTTCCTGCGGCAGCGCCGGCACCCAGTCGGGCTTGATGATCGCCACGGCGGCAATGAAGGCCAGGTACAGGCCCACCAGCATCAGGCCGGGCAGCAGACCGCCGGCGTACATGTCGCCCACCGAACGGCCCAGCTGGTCGGCCAGCACGATCAGCACCAGCGAGGGCGGAATGGCCTGTGCCAGCGTGCCCGAGGCGGTGATGGTGCCGGTGGCGATGGTGCGGTTGTAGCCGTAGCGCAGCATGATAGGCAGCGAGATCAGGCCCATGGAGATGACAGCGGCGGCGACCACGCCCGTGGTGGCGGCGAGCAGCGCGCCCACCAGGATCACGGCCACGGCCAGACCGCCGCGCACCGGACCAAACACCTGGGCCACGGTTTCCAGCAGGTCCTCGGCCATTCGGCTGCGCTCAAGGATGATGCCCATGAAGGTGAAGAACGGGATGGCCAGCAGGGTGTCGTTCTGCATGATGCCGAAGACCCGCAGCGGCAGGGCCTGGAACAGGTTGGACGGGAAGAGTCCGACCTCCATGCCAACGAAGCCGAAGAACAGACCGGTGGCCGCCAGCGAGAAGGCCACGGGGAAGCCCATCAGCAGGAACACCAGCAAGCCGGTGAACATGAGGGGCACGAAATTGGATGCGATGAATTCCATGATCGGGCGCTCCTTTTATTGCGCAGCCTTGAGGCGCTGCTGTTCTTCTTCCAGCAGTTGCTGGGCCAGGAGCTCTTCGTCGCTCGGACCTTCGTGGGCGAGCACGTCGGGGCCGTTGCCGGTGAGGAAGGCGATGCGCTTGATGAGTTCACTCAAGCTCTGCAGCGCCAGCAGGGCAAAACCTGCGGGGATCAGGGCAAAGACCGGCCAGCGGATCAGGCCACCGGCGTTGGACGACATTTCGCCCGAATTCAGCGCGTTCATGAACAGCGGCCAACCCAGCGTGGCCATCATGTAGCACAGCGGAAAAACGAACACCACGATGCCACCGACGTCCACCCAGTTGCGGCCACGGGCGCTGAATTTTGATGAGAGAAAGTCGATGCGCACATGGGCGTTGCGCAGGAAGGCGTAGCCGCTGCCGAGCATGAAGACCGCGGCAAACAGGTACCACTGGATTTCCAGGAACGCGTTGGAGCTGGTGTCAAAGATCTTGCGCACGATGGCGTTGCCGGCGCTGATGAGTGTGGTGGCGAGCACGAACCACATGGCCAGCTGGCCGATGCGGTTGGTCAGTGCGTCGATGAGACGGGAGAGTTTGAGCAGGAAAGACATGGTGGAACCCCACGGATGATGGGTATCGGCGATACCGGGCGGCAGTCTAGCGAAGACCCGCGCCCAGGGCTGAAAGCGCGCTGACGGGCGGGTGTGCCCGTCAGCCTGCTGCGAAAAAAACCCCGCGGTCGCGGGGCTCTTCGCTGACGCAATCGGTGAACCGATTACAGCTTGGCCGACTGCATGTAGCGGTCGAAGGTGGACTCGGTGAACCGGGCCCACAGGTTGGCGTCCTTGCGGAAAGCCGAGTAGTCGCCGTAGATCTTCTTCCAGGCGGGGTTGCTGTCGTTGAGTTCGGCGTACAACGCCATCGACTCCTTGAAGGCCAGGTCCATCACAGCCTTGGGGAAAGGCAGGACCTTGGCGCCGTTGGCCACCAGGCGCTTGAGGGCGGCCGGGTTGCGCGCGTCGTAGCGGGCCTGCATTTCGGTGTGGGCGTACGAAGCAGCAGCCTCGACGATGGCCTGGTTTTCCTTCGACAGCGCGTTGAACGCGGCCTTGTTGATGAAGAAGTCCAGCTGGGCGCCGCCTTCCCACCAGCCAGGGTAGTAGTAGTTCTTGGCAACTTTGTAGAAGCCCAGCTTCTCGTCGTCGTACGGACCGACCCATTCGGTGGCGTCGATGGTGCCCTTTTCCAGCGCCTGGTAGATCTCGCCACCGGGGATGTTCTGCGGCACACCGCCCATGCGGGTCAGCACCTTGCCGGCGAAGCCGCCGATGCGCATCTTCAGGCCCTTGATGTCGGCCGTGGTCTTGATTTCCTTGCGGTACCAGCCGCCCATCTGGGCACCGGTGTTGCCGCCCGGGAAGTTGACGATGTTGTACTGGTCGTAGAACTCGCGCATCAGCTTCATGCCGTTGCCGTCGTAGAACCACGCGGTCAGCTGGCGGCTGTTCAGGCCGAAGGGGATGGCGGTGCCGATGGCGAACACATCGTTTTTGCCGAAGAAGTAGTACGGCGCCGTGTGGGCCATTTCGACCGTGCCTTGCTGCACGCCATCGACCACACCGAACGGAGGCATCAGTTCACCACCCGGGTGGACCGACACGGTGAACTTGCCACCCGACATGGCATTGACCTTCTGGGCGAACACTTCGGCAGCGCCATAAATGGTGTCCAGCGCCTTGGGGAAGCTGGACGCCAGGCGCCAGCGGATGGCGGCCTGCGCGTGCACCGCTGGCGCGGCACCGGCGGCCAGCACGCCGGCAATGCCGGCATGCTTGATGAGGGAACGACGATCCATGTTGTATGACTCCGTGGTTGGTTCTTCACACCCGCTCCGGGCAGGAACGGGGACTTGCGACAGTCCGGGCCATTGTAGGAAGGCGTTACCCTCAGCCACCCTGCGGGTTTTCCCTTGCGGATGGCGCCTGCTGCGGCAGCCTTCAGCCTCCTGCAAGCTTGCGAGCGCGCATCTGAAAATAGCGTCACACAGGCGTTGAAATTTCTTCACGCCGACACCAGGGCGGCGTGCGCAGGCGGCGTGAAAAAAGCCCGGCGAGGCCGAGCGACATGAGCAGCTTGTGCCGCTCAGGCCACCACTTTGAGTCCGGGTGCGCCGTCGAGCAGCGCGGCGAAGCGCGCACGCACCGAGCGTTCGATGCCGGCCGCGTCCAGGCCTTCGGCGGCCAGCAGCTTGGCCGGGTCGCCGTGTTCGATGAAGGTGTCGGACAGCCCCAGGTTGAGCACGGGCAGGTTCAGGCCCTCGGCCTGCAGGGCTTCGAGCACGGCGCTGCCGGCGCCGCCCATCACGCAGCCCTCTTCCACCGTCACCAATGCCTGGTGGGTCTGCGCCAGCTCGCGCAGCAGGTCCAGGTCCAGCGGCTTGGCCCAGCGCATGTTGGCCACGCTGGCGCCCAGCGGTTCGCCCGCGGCCAGCGCCGGGTACAGCAGCGAGCCGAAGGCCAGGATGGCCACGCCCCGGCCACGGCGGCGCAGTTCGCCCTTGCCGTACGGCAGGCCGTCCAGGCTGGCGGGCACCGCGGTGCCCACGCCGGCGCCGCGCGGGTAGCGCACGGCCACCGGGTGGTTCTGCGCGTGCGCGGTGCTCAGCAGCTGGCGCGTCTCGGCCTCGTCGGCCGGGCAGGCGATCGCCATGTTCGGGATGCAGCGCAGGTAGGCGATGTCGTAGGCGCCCGCGTGGGTGGCGCCGTCGGCGCCGACCAGGCCCGCACGGTCGAGTGCAAACACCATGGGCAGGTTCTGCAGCGCCACGTCGTGGATCAGCTGGTCGTAGGCGCGTTGCAGGAAGGTGGAGTAGATCGCCACCACCGGCTTGAGGCCTTCACAGGCCAGGCCGGCGGCGAAGGTGACGGCGTGCTGTTCGGCGATGCCGACGTCGAAGTAGCGGCCGGGGAAACGTTTGTGGAACTCGACCATGCCCGAACCTTCGCGCATGGCCGGCGTGATGCCCACCAGCTTCGGGTCGACGGCGGCCATGTCGCACAGCCACTGCCCGAACACCTGAGTGAAGGTCGGCTTGGGCGGCGTGGCCGGCTTGACCAGACCCACGGCCGGGTCGAACTTGCCGGGGCCGTGGTAGGCCACCGGGTCGGCCTCGGCCAGCTTGTAGCCCTGGCCTTTTTTGGTGACCACGTGCAGGAACTGCGGGCCCTCGCCGGCGTCGAGCAGCTGGCGCACGTTTTCCAGGGTGGGGATGAGGGAATCGAGGTCGTGGCCGTCGATGGGGCCGACGTAGTTGAAGCCGAACTTCTCGAACAGCGTGGCCGGCACCACCATGCCCTTGGCGTGTTCCTCCAGGCGCTTGGCCAGCTCGAACAGAGGCGGCGCGCCCTTGAGCACGGTCTTGCCCACGTTCTTGGCGGCGGCGTAGAACTGGCCGCTCATGAGCTGCGCCAGGTAGCGGTTGAGCGCGCCCACCGGCGGCGAGATCGACATGTCGTTGTCGTTGAGCACCACCAGCAGGCGGCCGTGCTCGACGCCGGCGTTGTTCAGCGCCTCGAAGGCCATGCCGGCGGTCATGGCACCGTCGCCGATGATGGCCACGGCGTGGCGGCTCTCGCCCTTCATCTTGGCGGCCAGCGCCATGCCCAGTGCAGCCGAGATGCTGGTGGAGGAGTGGCCGACGCCGAAGGTGTCGTACTCGCTCTCGTCGCGGCGCGGGAAGCCGCTGACCCCGCCGAGCTGGCGCAGGGTGTGCATGCGGTCGCGCCGGCCGGTCAGGATCTTGTGCGGATAGGTCTGGTGACCCACGTCCCAGACCAGCCGGTCTTCGGGCGTGTTGAAGACGTAGTGCAGCGCCACGGTGAGTTCGACCGTGCCCAGGTTGGAGCTGAGGTGCCCGCCGGTCTGGGAGACGCTGTCGAGCACGTACTGGCGCAGCTCGTCGGCCAGGGGGCGCAGCTGCGCGCGGCTGAGGCGGCGCAGGTCGGCCGGCGATTCGATGGTGGGCAGCAGGTGGCTCATGGCGGGCATGCGGTGGGACCGTGGTTCAGCTGGCGCGCTGGCCGACCCAGTCGGCCAGCGCGTGCAGGGTGTCGGTGTGGGGCAGACCGCTGCGGCGCAGGGCTGCGTGCGCCTGGTCGAGCACGCGGTCGGCATAGGCCTGGGCGGCGTCCAGCCCCATCAGGGCCACGAAAGTGGGTTTGTCGGCGGCGGCGTCCTTGCCGGCGGTCTTGCCCAGCGTGGCCGAATCGGCGGTCACGTCCAGCACATCGTCCACCACCTGGAAGGCCAGGCCCAGCGCAGCGCCGTAGACGGCCAGCTGCTCGCGGGCCTCGGCCGTCAGGGGGCCGGTGCTGGCGCCCATCATCACGCTGGCCTGCAGCAGGGCGCCGGTCTTGAGGCGGTGCATGGCTTCGAGCGCGGGCTGGTCCAGCGCCACGCCCACACTGGCGAGGTCCACCGCCTGGCCGCCGGCCATGCCGTCGGCACCGGCGGCCAGGGCCAGCTGGCGGCACAGGGACACGGCCATCGCATCGGGCACCGAACCATCACCAGGCAACAGCAGTTCAAACGCCAGCGCCTGCAGCGCGTCGCCCACCAGCAGGGCCTGGGCTTCGCCGAAGCGAACGTGCACGGTGGGTTTGCCCCGGCGCAGCACGTCGTTGTCCATGCAGGGCATGTCGTCGTGCACCAGCGAATAGGCGTGGATCAGTTCCAGGGCACAGCCCACGCGCAGGGCCACCGCAGCCTGGCCCCCCACCGCCTCGCAGGCGGCCAGCGCCAGCAGCGGGCGCAGGCGCTTGCCGCCGTCGAGCACGGCGTAGCGCATGGCTTCACCGAGGCCGGCCGGTGCGTCCGAACGGACCCAGGCCGACAGGGCCTGTTCGATCACGGCTTGTTGCGCCGCACGCCAGGCGGCAAAGTCGACCGCGCCCACGGGTGTACCTACGCCCTCCGGGCTGCGGCGCGAGCTGGCTTGGGAACGGTCCTGCACGTCGCTCATGCGCCGTCCCAGGGTTTGAGTTCGCCGGCTTCGAGCACCTTGATCTGGTTCTCCACCGCCTCCAGGCGGGCCCGGCAGAACGCCAGCAGCTCGGCGCCGCGCTGGTAGCGCACCAGCAGCTGGTCCAGCGGCAGCTGGCCAGCGTCCAGCTGGGCCACCAGTTGCTCCAGTTCCTGCAGGGCGGCTTCGTAACTGGGCGCGACCTCGGCGCCGGTGCGGGCGCGAGGGGCTTTGGCTGGAGGTGATGAGGTCATGCAGGGTTCGGGTGTGGGGCGGCCGCCCCGTCTGGACGAACCTGGGATTTTAGCCGGCCCCTCTCTGCGCAGCGCACACCCGCCGGCCCGCAGGGAGAATGCCGCGGCGCCCCCACATGCCACCCCCCGGGTACAATCCGGCCTCTTTTTTTCTTGTTCAACTGACGGGTCTCACACACCCGGAGGGACGCAGCACTTCCACCCTTCCCGCGCAGATCGTTCACTCGTTCAAGCGCTTCACCCTGCCCCTTCATAGGGGGAGTCTTTAGGTCAAGACCACCATGTCTGATTTGAGTCTTCAACTCCAGCAGGCCGAAAGCCAACTTCCGGTTTCCAGCTACTTCGACGAGGCCTTGTTCCGCAGGGAACTTGACACGATCTTTCAACGCGGGCCCCGCTACGTGGGGCATGCCAACGCGGTGCCCGAGCTGGGCGACTATTACGCCCTGCCGCATGAGGGTGAAGGCCGGGCGCTGGTGCGCACCGCCAACGGGGTGGAGCTGGTCTCCAACATCTGCCGCCACCGCCAGGCCGTGATGCTCAAGGGCCGCGGCAACCTGGGCCACAACGCCAAGGGCCACAGCGGCGGCCAGATCGTCTGCCCGCTGCACCGCTGGACCTATTCGGGCGGCCAGACCGCCAACAGCCAGCTCGGCAACCTGCTGGGTGCGCCGCACTTTGCCCACGACCCCTGCGCCGACCTGCAGCGCTACCCGCTGCGCGAGTGGAACGGCCTGCTGTTCGAGGACAACGGCCGCGACATCGCCGCCGACCTGGCCGGCATGGGCCCGGCGTCCACGCTGAGCTTCGAGGGCATGGTGCTGGGCCATGTGGAACTGCACACCTGCGACTACAACTGGAAGACCTTCATCGAGGTCTATCTGGAGGATTACCACGTCGAGCCCTTCCACCCCGGTCTGGGCAACTTCGTGACCTGCGATGACCTGGAATGGGAGTTCAAGCCCGAGTACTCGGTGCAGACGGTGGGCATCCAGAACCTGCTCAAGTCGGGCAGCCCGACGTACCAGAAGTGGCACGAGGTGCTGATGCAGTACCGCAACGGCGAGCTGCCGGCGCAGGGCGCGGTCTGGCTGACCTACTACCCGCACATCATGGTCGAGTGGTACCCGCATGTGCTGACCGTCTCGACCCTGCACCCGATCAGCGTCGACAAGACACTGAACATGGTGGAGTTCTATTACCCCGAAGACATCGCCGCCTTCGAGCCCGAGTTCATGCAGGCGCAGCGCGCCGCCTACATGGAGACCTGCATCGAAGACGACGAGATCGCCGAGCGCATGGACGCCGGCCGCAAGGCGCTGCAGATGCGCGGCGTCAGCGAAGTCGGCCCGTACCAGAGCCCGATGGAAGACGGCATGCAGCACTTCCACGAGTGGTACCGGAACAAGTTCCCCCCTGCGCCGCGTTGATGGAATTCCCCCGCGCCGCCTGCGGCGTCACCCCCCAAGGGGCGGCGCCAGCGGCCGGGCAAAGCCCGTTCCGCGGCACCCCTGGGATGAAAACATCTCACCGACCACATCCCATCTGAAAGTCAATTGATGCAAGCCCTGTGGATGCTGCTGGCGTCGCTGTTTTTCGCGACCATGGGGGTGTGCATCAAGTTCGCTTCGGTGCACTTCAACAGTTTCGAGATCGTCACCTACCGCGGCCTGGTGGGCGTGATCTTCCTGATCGGCTTCACACGCGCCCGGGGCATTTCGCTGCGCACCGCCGTGCCCATGATGCACGTCTGGCGCAGCCTGGTCGGCACCATTTCGCTCACCGCCTGGTTCTACGCGATCGCCGTGCTGCCGCTGGCCACGGCCATGACGCTCAACTACATGAGCAGCGTCTGGATCGCCACCTTCCTGCTCGGCGGCGCGCTGCTCATGCAGGGGCGGGGCGCGCCCATGCGCCAGCAAGGGCCGCTGTTCCTCACGGTGCTGGCCGGCTTTGCCGGCGTGGCCATGATGCTGCGCCCCACACTGGCGCCCGACCAGCTGATCGGCGCCATCGTGGGCCTGTTCTCGGGGCTGTTCGCCGCGCTGGCCTACCTGCAGGTGGCGTCGCTGGCGCGTGCGGGTGAGCCCGAGACCCGCACCGTGTTCTATTTCTCCATCGGCGCCGTGCTGGCCGGGCTGCTGGGCATGGTCTTCGTGGGCGCCTCGCCCTGGACCTGGCCGGCCGCCCTGTGGCTGCTGCCCATCGGCCTGTTGGCGCTGGGCGGCCAGCTGTGCATGACACGCGCCTACGCCAGCGGCGCCACCCTGGTGGTGGCCAACCTGCAGTACTCGGGCATCGTGTTCGCCGGTGTGCTGGGCATCGTGGTGTTCGGCGACCGCATGCCCCTGATCGGCTGGCTGGGCATGGCCCTGATCATCGCCAGCGGCATCACCGCGACCTGGCTGCGCGCCCGCGCCGTGCCCAACGCGCCGGCCGAAGAGCACTGAACACCCGCACACCGGCCGGCGCCGGGTGCACTGCGTCACGGGTGAAAACCTTTGCTGTATTGGGGGCACCGGGGGCCTCCCGCACAATGCGCCGCATGTACCCACTGCTCATATCCGTCCCCCAGCTGCAGACACTGATGACCGGGGATGCCCCGCCGCTGGTGTTCGACTGCAGCTTCGACCTGATGAACCCCGACGCCGGCCCCGAACAGCACCGGCAGGCCCACATCCCGGGCGCGCGCCACGTGCACCTGGACCACGACCTCTGCGCACACGACGGCGCGCCCCGCAGCAGCGGCGGGCGCCACCCGCTGCCCACGCGCGAGGCTTTTGCCGCCTGGCTGGCCGCCGCCGGCCTGAACGCCGGCCAGCAGGTGGTGGTGTACGACCGCCAGGGTGTGAACTACTGCGGCCGCCTGTGGTGGATGCTCAAGTGGTGTGGGCACGACGCCGTGGCCGTGCTCGACGGCGGCTTTCAGGCCTGGCAGGCGGCCGGCGCGCCGGTCGCCTGCGGTGAGGAACCGGCGACCGCCGCCACCGGAAGCTTCGTGCTGCAGCCGTCCGTGGCCGCCACCGCCGACACCCGCGGCATCGCCCGCCGGCTGGGCACACCCGGCCAGACACTGATCGACGCGCGCGGTGCACCGCGCTTTCGCGGCGAGGTCGAGCCGCTGGACCCGGTGGCCGGGCACATTCCGGGCGCCCTCAACCGCCCGTTCGCCGACAACCTGGGGCCCGACGGCCGCTTCAAGCCCGCGGCACAGCTGCGCGCCGAATTCGAAGACCTGCTGGCCGGCCGCGACCCGGCCAGCGTCACGCACCACTGCGGCAGCGGCGTGAGCGCCGTGCCCAACCTGCTGGCCATGGAACTGGCCGGCCTGGGGCGCACGGCCCTGTACCCCGGCAGCTGGAGCGAGTGGTGCAACACCCCCGGTCTGCCCTGCGCCCAGGGTCAAGTTTGCGCCGCATGAGCCGATGCCAGAGGATGGCCTGAAAAGGATTTGCGCCCACCCCCCGCGCCCACTGGCGCCGCCGGCGCGCCGCCCAACCCGTGACAGAACCCATCCACATTCCGTCGATGGAGCCCGACAGGGCCATCCACCAAACGACGCTCAAAGCCATTGCGCTGCTGATCGGTGTGGCCGCGACCGTGCTCGTTCCATTGGTGTACCTGAGCAGCACCAACCCGTTGGAGGTCTGGGCGACCGGGCTGGTGGCGGCGATCGGCTGGATGGCCTATGGGCTGGTGCGCCGGGGCTACACCCGCTACATGCCACATCTGATGGTGTATTCGGTGCTGATGGCGGCCAACCTGGCGGTGCTGGCCTATGGCTCGGTGCGTGCCGCGTCGGGCTTTGTGTTCGTGGCCGCGGTCGCGGGGGCCGGCGTTCTCCTGAGCCGCACCGCGTTGGTGGGTTCGGTGGTCTTCAGCGTGGCGTCGCTGGGAGCGTTGACGCTGGCTGAAATCCAGGGCTGGCTGCACCCCCCCAACTTCAACGTCGGCGTCAAGGTCTGGATCACCCACGCCACGGTCCTGATCGTGGTGGCCATCCTGGTCTTCTACAGCCGCTCACGGGCCGAAGCAGCCTTCCAGCGGCAGCTGGAAGAACTGGCCCTGCGCAAGCGCACCGAGCAGGAACGCGACCGCAGCCTGGACCGCTTTGTCCGCATTTTCCGCAACAGCCCCAGCCCGATGATGGCGCAGTCGGCCCGCGACGGCATGATCCTGGACGTCAACCCCGCGTTCGAGCGGTGTTACGGCTACCCGCACCAGCAGGTGCTGGGCCAGCCCGATCACGTGCTCTGGGCCGATCTGGCGCAGCGCAGCGCCTACCTGGAACAGCTGGCCGAGCACCGCCGCACCGACCGGGTGGCCGCACGCGGCCGGCGCGCCGACGGCAGCGAATTCGACGCGCAGGTCTCCAGCGAGATGAGCGACGACCCCGGCGACCGGCTGGTGATCACCACCATCATCGACGTGAGCGCGCAGAACGAGGCCATGGAGCGGCTGCGCACGTCCGAAGAGCGCTTTGCCAAGGCCTTCAACTTCAGCCCGCTGAAGATGACCATCACGCGGCTGAGCGACGGAAAGATCGTTGAAGTCAACCAGCCCCGGGACCCCGTGCAGGGCCTGGGCCGTGCCGATCTGCTGGGCAGGACCACGCTGGAAACGGGCAGCTGGCTGCGCCCGGCGGACCGACAGGCCTTTGTGGGCCGTCTGCAAGCCCAGGGCTATGTGAGCGGCTACGAAACCCGCATGCGGCATGCCGATGGCAGCGTGATCGACGCCAAGATGTGGGCCGAACGCATCGAGATCGACGGCGAGGACTGCATCCTGTCCTGCTTCGTCAACACCTCCGAAGAAAAGCGCCGCGAAGCCCAGCTGCTCGCGCTCACCCGCGGCATGGCCGGGCTCAGCGGCGACGCGCTGCTCCAGGCCCTCACCCTGCACATGGCGCAGGCCATCGGGGCCGACATGGTCACCGTGAGCGAACTGCGCACCGACCGCCGCTTGTGCGCGCTGGTGGTCTGGAAGGACGGCGGCAGCGGCCGCATCGCCAGCGTCGACCTGGACGGCACCCCCTGCGCCGAGGCCCTGAACCAGCCCGAACTCTGCGTTCACGAAAACGGGCTCGCTCAGCGGTTCCCACACGACAGGGCACGGGCCGACGAGGGTTGGCAGGCCTATGCGGGCCAATCGCTGCGCGACGAGGACGGCACCCCCATCGGGGTGCTCAACGCGTTCTGGCGCCGCCCGGTGCAGCTGTCCAACGACACCCGGGCGCTCGTGGCCATCTTTGCCAGCCGGGCCAACGCCGAGCTGGTGCGCCTGCGCCGCGACCGCGAGATCCTGCGCCTGAACAGCTCGCTGGAAGAGCGTGTGCGCCAGCGCACCGCCGAACTGCACAAACTCAACGCCGAACTCGACTCGTTCGCGTATTCGGTCTCGCACGACCTGAAGTCGCCATTGCGCGCCATCGACGGCTTCACCCAGTTGCTGCAGGAGTCGCTGGACGGGCGGCTGCACGCACACGAGGCCGAGCTTTTCGGCCGTGTGCTCGCCAGCACCCACCGCATGAGCGCGCTGATCGCCGACCTGCTGGCGCTGGCCCGCGTCAGCCAGGGCCCGCTGCAACGCGGCCCGGTGGACCTGAGCGCGCTGGCGCTGCAGGTCCTGCAAGCCGAGCAAGACAAACACCCCGGCCGCGTCCTGCGCTGGCAGGTGGCGCCGGGCCTGCACGCGCAGTGCGACACGCGGCTGGCCCGCATCGCGCTGGAGAACCTGCTGGGCAACGCCGTGAAGTACACCCGCGACCAGCCCGAAGCGGTGATCGCGTTCGGCCTGCACCCGGCGGCCCAGGGCGACGTGGGCGACTTCTTCGTGCGCGACAACGGCACCGGCTTTGACATGGTCCACGCCGACCAGCTGTTCAAACCCTTCCAGCGCCTGCACATGCCCAGCAGCGGCTTCGAAGGCACCGGCATCGGGCTGGCCACGGTGCGCCGCATCGTTGAACGCCACGGTGGGCGCATCGAAGGTTTCTCCCGACCGGGGCAGGGCGCCGAGTTCCGCTTCTCGCTGTCACCCGCCACCACACCCCCGTGAACCGCATGATGCCCACCGACAACCCGCGAGCACCCGACCTGCCCCCAAATCTGCAGCAATACCAGGAGCGGTCGCTGCTGGCCCTGCTGATCTGCATCTGCGTGGCGGGTCCGTTCGTCTCCCTTGGCGTCTACCTGCGCGACGGCGTGGTCCCGCTGACCTGGGTGGGGATCGCACTGACCCTGTGCACCTATGGCCTGCTGCTCTTGTATCTGAAAGGCCCACGGCAGCTGGCGGCGACGCTGCTGATCTACCTGCTGATCATCGCGTCCGGTGCGGCCACCGCAGCCCATGGCTCGGTGCGCAGCGCAGCCACCCTGGTCTTGATGGTGGCCGTGGTGGGCGCCGGGGTGCTGCTCTCGCGGCGCGCCATGATCATCAGTGCGGTCCTGAGCATCGTGTTGCTGGCGGCGCTGA
The DNA here is from genome assembly GCF_031426985.1 of Hydrogenophaga sp. Classification (GTDB taxonomy): domain Bacteria; phylum Pseudomonadota; class Gammaproteobacteria; order Burkholderiales; family Burkholderiaceae_C; genus Hydrogenophaga. The sequence goes on along the minus strand of NZ_JASJOY010000091.1, from coordinate 29,980 downwards.
ACCTGGCGGAAAACGCTGGCATGTTGCCGACACCGACGACCCGCACCGGCTGGGCGATCTGGATCACCCAGAGCGTGGTGCTCATCAGTCTGGCCGTTACCGTCAACTTCGGCCGGCGGCACCTGCTGGATGCCTACCGCGGCCAGAACATCACGCTGGAACATGCACGCGAGGTTGAACACCTGCTGCGCCTGAGCCAGGCGCGCTTTCAGGCACTGTTCCGCAGCACGCCGGCCGCCACGCTGGTGCAGCGGCTGCCCGCGGGCGAGGTGATCGACGTCAACGATGCCTTCATCCGCATGTTCGGGCACAACCATGCCGAACTGCTGGGCCGGACCAGTCCGAATTTCTGGGCCCACCCCTCCGAACGCCAGGCCTTTCGCGACGCCTTGCAGCGCGACGGCCGGGTGCACAACCTGCAGGCACTCGGCGTGCGCCAGAGCGGCGAGACCCTCGACGTGCGCATCTATTCCGAAATCGTCCACGACGGCGCCGAGCAGATCGTCATCACCATGGTGCTGGACGTTAGCACGGAAACCGCGTCCCGGCGCGCGCTGGAGGTGTCGGAGGAACGCTTCTCCAAAGCCTTCAACTTCAGCCCGCTGGGCATGACCATCACGCGCCTGAGCGACGGGCGCTTCATGGAAGTGAACCCGGCCAACGAACGCGTGCTGGGCTACACCCGCGCCGACTTCGAAGGCAGGACCGCGACCGAAGCCGGCGTGTGGGTCGACGAGACGGACCGCCTGGCCTTCGTGCAGCTGCTGCTGGCCCAAGGGGGCCGGCTGGAACAGTACGAAACGCGCATGCGCAGCAAGGCCGGCCGCGTGGTGCCGGTGCGCATCTGGTCCGAGACCATCGAGATCGAGGGCGAACCCTGCGCCCTGGCCTTCACGCTGAACATGGAGGCCGACAAACACCGCGAAGCCCTGTTGCTGGAGATGGCGCAAGGCGTTTCAGGGGCCACCGGCGAAGCGTTCTTCCGCTCGCTGGTGACGCACCTGGCCCGCACCCTGGAAGCCGACGTGGTCCTCGTCGGCGAGCTGGACACGCCCGAGACGGTGCGGGCGGTCGCGGCCTGGTCGGCCGGCGACATCGTGCCCAACCTGCATTACCCCGTCGCCAACACCCCCTCGGCGCACACCTTGGGCGTGGTCTCCGGCTGCCACTTCGTCGGCCAGCTGCGCCGCGACTTCCCGAACGACCACGTCGCCATGGACCGGGGCTGCGACAGCTACCTGGGCATGGCCCTGCGCGACGAAGACGGCAGCCCCATCGGCATTCTCAAGGCGCTGTGGAAAAGCCCCCGGCCCCTCACGCCCGACATGCAGGCGCAGATGACCATCTACGCCAGCCGCTGCACCGCCGAACTGCTGCGCCTGCGCCGCGACCGCGAGATCCGCAAGCTGCAGGACACGCTGGAGCAGCGCGTGCAGGCGCGCACCGCACAGCTCGAATACCTCAACCGCGAACTCGACTCGTTCGCCTACACCGTCTCGCACGACCTGAAGTCGCCGCTGCGCTCCATCGACGGCTTCAGCCACCTGCTGCGCGAGCAGATGGACGCACGCCTGAACGACGACGACCGCGACATGTTCGACCGCATCGACACGTCGGTGCAACGCATGAGCAGCCTGATCACCGACCTGCTGGCGCTGGCGCGCGTGAGCCAGGGCAGCCTGCAGCGCATGGACGTGAACCTCAGCGAGCTGGCCGAGGACGTGATCCGCCAGGAACGCCACCGCGACCCGACCCGCATCGTGCAGGTGAAGATCGCCCCGGGCCTCAAGGCCAATTGCGACGCGCGCATGGCCCACATCGTGCTGGAAAACCTGCTGGGCAACGCCTGGAAATACACCCGCCACCAGCCCGCCGCCACCATCGAGCTGGGCGCCGTGCAGCGCCCGCCCGGCCAGCCCGCGGTGTTCTTCGTGCGCGACAACGGCGCGGGCTTTGACATGGCGCGCGCCGAACGCCTGTTCAAGCCCTTCAACCGCCTGCACGCGGCCAGCGAATTCGAGGGCTCGGGCGTGGGCCTGGCCACGGTGCGCCGCATCCTGGAACGTCACGGCGGCCACATCCGCGGCGAGGGCGAGGTGGGCAAGGGATCGGTGTTCGAGTTCTCGTTCGGCAGCGCGGATTGACCCCCCCGCGCCGCCTGCGGCGTCACCCCCCAGGGGGCGGCACTGGCGGCCCGGCCTGAGCCTGTCGAAGGGCGGTTCCACGGTGCCCTGGACCCAACGCCCCTCCGGCGCGCAGTGTCTGCGTCGAGGATGCGGTGGAACCGGCTTTGCCGGGCCACTCGCATCGCCCCCTGGGGGGTGACGCCGCAGGCGGCGCAGGGGGAAACCTGCTCAGTGCCCGCCGTGGGCCAGGCCGCTGACCAGCGTCACCAGCGCAATGCCGGCCGCCAGCCACAGCACCTGGCCCACCGTGTCGCGCAGGCCCAGGCGCTTTTGCAGCTGCGGGATCAGGTCCGCCAGCGCCACATAGACGAAGCTGCTGGACGCGGCCACCAGGAAATACGGCAGGAAGTCGCTGAGCCGCCCCAGCAGAAAATAACCCACCAGCCCCCCCAGCGCCGTGACGGTGCCGGCCAGCGACACCTTGACCAGGGCCGCGCGCCGCGTCCCGGAGCTCTGCTGCAGCACCACCAGATCGCCCATGTGGTGCGGCACCTCGTGCGCCAGCACCGCCAGCGCGGTCACCACACCCAGGCGCATGTCGGCCACGAAGGCCGAGGCGATCAGGATGCCGTCGCCAAACGCGTGCACGCTGTCGCCCGCCAGCACCGCCCAGCCGCCCGCGCGCCGCTCGCTGCCGTGGTGGTGGTGATGGCCGTGTGCGTGCCCGGCGTGCGCATGGCCGGCGTGGTCGTGACCGCCGTGCGCCGTGTCCTGGTGGTGTTCATGGCCGTGGTGCCACAGCTCGGCCTTGTCGAGCAGGAAGAAAAACACCAGCCCGCCCAGCAGCAGCGCGAACAGGTCCTTGGCCTCGGCCTCGCTGTTGAACGCCTCGGGCAACAGATGCATGAAGGCGGTGGCCATCAGCGCGCCGGCCGCCATGCTGAGCATGTGCTGGGTGTACCGCGCCAGCATGGCAAAGCCCAGCAGGGCCGCCAGCCAGACGCTGCCCACGCCGGCGGCCACGGTTCCAAGCAGGATTGCGATCAGGGTCATGTCGTTCGTTCATCAAGCAAAAAGGGCCGCAAACGCGGCCCTGGGATGCGGTGCGCGCCGGTGGGTCAGACCACACCGTGCTGCTGGAACCAGGCCAGCGCCCGCTTCCAGCCGTCTTCGGCCGCCTCCTTGCGAAAGCTCGGCCGGTAGTCCGCGTGGAAGGCGTGCGGTGCCTCCGGGTACACCACAAAGGTCGATGCCCGGGCCGCCGCACTGCCGGCCGCCAGGGCGGTTTTCATCTTATCAACCGTGTCAAGCGGTATGCCGGTGTCGGCCCCGCCGTACAGCCCCAGCACCGGGCCGTGCAGCTGCGCCACCAGGTCCACCGGGTTGCGCGGGCTCAGCTCGTTCGGGTTGCCCACCAGGCGCCCGTACCAGGCCACCGCGGCTTTCACGTTCGGGTTGTGCGCGGCGTACAGCCAGGTTTGGCGCCCGCCCCAGCAAAAACCCGTCACGCCCAGCTTCTTCGTGTCGCCACCGTTGGCCGCCGCCCAGGCCACCGTGGCATCCAGGTCGCCCATCACCTGCGCGTCGGGCACCTTGGCAATCACCTCGGCGATCAGCTTGGCCATCTCGCCGTAACTCTGGGCATCGCCCTGGCGCACGAACAGCTCGGGCGCGATGGCCAGGTAGCCGGCCCTGGCGAAGCGGCGCGCCGTGTCGGCGATGTACTCGTGCACGCCAAAAATCTCAGACAGCACCAGCACCACCGGCAGCCCGGTCTTGCCAGCGGGCGCGGCGCGGTAGGCCGGCATGGCAAAGCCCTTGACGTCGATGGTCACGTCGCCGGCCACCAGCCCGTCGGCCGGCGTCTTGATGGCCGTCTGCGCCAGCGTGGGCAGCACCGACGCGGCGTACCCCACGCCGATGGCAGCCTTGAGCGCCGTGCGGCGCGTGGCGCCCGCTTCGGTCGATCGGCCCGGCAGCAGCGCGGACAGGTCCTGGGTCTGGGATGGATTGAGCATGCGTCGTCTCCTGTGGGGGTGGTGGAAAACACGACTGACCGTGCAGCACCGTCAAAGTTCAAACCCATGCCCGAGGAGAAGCCAGACCAGCAGGCAGCGCGGAACCGGCTCCGCTGGGCCGCTGGTGCCGCCCCCCTGAGGGGAAGTGACGCCGCTGGCGGCGCGAGGGGGGCCCCTTTAGTGGGCTTTGTCCCAGTTCGGTCCCACGCCCACCTCGGCCAGCAGCGGCACCTTCAGCTGCGCCACGCCGGCCATCAGGCGCGGGATCTCGGTGCGCAGCCAGTCGACCTCGGCCTCGGGCACTTCGAACACCAGTTCGTCGTGCACCTGCATGATCATCCGGGTGCCTTTGCCTTGCTCGTCCAGGGCCTTTTGCACCGCCACCATGGCCAGCTTGATCAGGTCGGCCGCCGTGCCCTGCATGGGCGCGTTGATGGCCTGGCGTTCCAGCGCGGCCAGCTTGGCGCCCTTGGCGTTCTGGATGTCGGGCAGCACCAGCTTGCGGCCGAACACGGTTTCCACATAGCCCTGCTGTTTGGCCAGGGCGCGGGTGTCGTCCATGTACTGCTTGACGCCGGCAAAGCGGGCGAAATAGCGGTCGATGTAGGTCTTGGCGGCCGCGTTTTCGATGCCCAGCGACTTGGCCAGGCCGAAGGTGCCCATGCCGTAGATCAGGCCGAAGTTGATGGTCTTGGCGTAGCGGCGCTGCTCGCTGCTGACCTCGGCAGGCGTGATGCCGAACACCTCGGCCGCCGTGGCGCGGTGCACGTCCTGCCCTTCCTGGAAGGCGTTGAGCAGGGCCGTGTCGTCGCTCAGGTGGGCCATGATGCGCAGCTCGATCTGCGAGTAGTCGGCGCTGGCAATCACGTGGCCCGGCGCCGCCACGAAGGCTTCGCGCACCCGGCGGCCTTCGGCCGTGCGGATGGGGATGTTCTGCAGGTTGGGGTCGTTGCTGGACAGCCGCCCGGTCACGGCCACGGCCTGCGCATAGTGCGTGTGCACGCGGCCGGTGCGCGGCAGCGCGAGCTGGGCCAGCTTGTCGGTGTAGGTGCCCTTGAGCTTGATGAGGCTGCGGTGTTCCAGCAGCTTGGCCGGCAGCGGGTAGTCCTCGGCCAGTTTTTCCAGCACCTCTTCGTCGGTGCTGCGGGCGCCGGTCGCGGTCTTCTTGATGACGGGCAGGCCCAGCTTGTCGAAGAAGATTTCACCCAGCTGCTTGGGGCTGCTGAGGTTGAAGGGCTGGCCGGCAATTTCGTAAGCCTCCTGCTCCAGCGCGAAGATGCGCTGGCCCAGTTCGTGGCTCTGTTTGGCCAGCGTGGGCGCATCGATCAGCACGCCATTGCGCTCAATGCGGTACAGCGCTTCGCTGCTGGCGATCTCCAGTTCATAGATGTACTTCAGCTTGGCGTCGGCTTCGATCTGCGGCCAGAGCACGCGGTGCACGTCCAGGGTCTGGTCGCTGTCTTCGCACGAGTATTCGGCGGCCTTGGCCACATCGACCTGGGCGAACGGGATCTGGTGCGCGCCCTTGCCGCACAGGTCTTCGTAGCTGATGCCGCTGCGGCCCAGGTGGCGCTCGGCCAGGCTGGACAGGCCGTGCGGCTTGTGCACTTCGAGCACGTAGCTCTGCAGCATGGTGTCGTGCACGTAACCCTGCACCTCGATGCCGTGGTTGGCGAAGACGTGGCGGTCGTACTTGATGTGCTGGCCGAGCTTGTGCCTGGCCGGGTTTTCCAGCCAGGGTTTGAGCCGGGCCAGCACCGCGTCCAGCGGCAGTTGCTCGGGCGCATCCGGGCCGGCGTGCATGAGCGGGATGTAGGCGGCTTCGCCCGGCGTCACGCTGAAACTGATGCCCACGATCTGCGCCACCATTTCGTCGAGCGAGGTGGTTTCGGTATCGATGGCGGTCAGTTCCGCGGCGTCGATCTTCGCCAGCCAGCGGTCGAAGGCTTCCCAGGTCAGGATGGTGTCGTAGGCCAGGTTCGACGCCCGTGGGGGCTCGGCCGCCGGCTCGCTGAACAGATCGTGGGTGGCGCCGGGCGCCGGGGCAGGCGCGGCAACGGGCGCGGCCGCTTCCCCGCCCCCCAGCGCCTTGGCCAGGCCCTTGAAGCCGTAGGTGTCGTAGAAGCTGCGCAGCGGTTCTTTCTGCGGCTCGGCCATGCGCACCGCGTCCAGCGCGGGCAGACCGGGCACCCAGCCGTTCAGGTCGCAATCGGTCTTGATGGTCAGCAGCTGGCGGCCGGTGGGCAGCCAGTCCAGCGCCTTGCGCAGCTTCTCGCCCACAGCGCCTTTGACCTGGTCGGCCTGCGCGACCAGGGCGTCCACCGAACCGTATTCCTGCAGCAGCTTCACGGCGGTCTTGGGGCCCACGCCCTGCACGCCGGGCACGTTGTCGACCTGGTCGCCCACCAGCATCTGGTAGTCCAGCATCAGGCGCGCGGGCACGCCAAACTCGGCCTCCACGCCGGCCAGGTCGCGCCGCTTGCCGCTCATGGTGTCGATGATGGTGATGTGTTCGTTCACCAGCTGCGCCAGGTCCTTGTCGCCGCTGCTGATCAGCACCTCGATGCCCTGGCGGGCGGCCACCACGGCCAGCGTGCCGATCACGTCGTCGGCCTCCACGCCAGGCACGTCCAGCACCGGCCAGCCCGAGAGCCGCACCACCTCGTGGATGGGAACGATCTGGCTGCGCAGGTCGTCCGGCATGGGGCTGCGCTGGGCCTTGTACTCGGGGTAGATCGCGTCGCGGAAGGTCGGGCCCTTGGCGTCGAACACGCAGGCCGCATACGTCGACGGGTAGTCGTTCAGCAGCTTCTGCATCATGTTGATCATGATGCGGATGGCGCCGGTCTTGAGCACCGTGCCGTCGGACAAGGTGGTGCTCATGGACTCGCCGCCGGCGAAGAAGGCACGGTAGAGGTAGCTGGAGCCGTCGACGAGCAGCAGGCGCGGGGTGGGCGGGGTTTGTGCGGACATGGGGGCGATTGTCGGGGATGTGCCACCCCTCCGCAGGCGCGGCCAGGGGCGGCCTGCCTACAATCCCGGCATGCCCTGCACCCTTGCCCCCCGCCTCCCGTTGTTCGCCGCCACGCTCGTGCTGTGCGCCAGCGCAGCCCTGGCCCAGCCCGCGGCGCAGCCGGCCCCCCCGGCCGACACCGACACGGTCGAGCCGCGCATCGAACGCATCCAGCACGAAGACGCGCTCACCCGCGTGGACGAGCTGCGCGTGGCCGGACAGACACGCAGCATCACGGTGCAGCCCAAGAACGGCGCCCCCGCCTACGAGGTGGCGCCCGCCACCGGTGGCGAAGACCCCAACACCACGCGCAACGGCAGCACCGGCAAGAGCCGCTGGCGCCTGCTGGATTTCTGATTCCCCCTTCCCCGATCCCATGGCCGTCTACACCGAAGTCCCGTTTGCGCAAGCCGCTGCCCTCATCGAACGCCTGAACCTGGGCGTGCTGACCGACCTGCGCGGCATCCAGGGCGGCATTGAAAACACCAACTATTTCGTCACCTGCGAGCAAGGCGGCACCACGCAGGAACACGTGCTCACCGTGTTCGAGCGCCTGAGCTTCGAACAGCTTCCTTACTACCTGCAGTTCATGAAGCACCTGGCGGGCAAGGGCATTCCGGTGCCCGAACCGGCGGCCGACGCGCAGGGCAGCCTGCTGCACACGCTGCAGGGCAAGCCCGCCGCGGTGGTGGACAAGTTGCAAGGCAAGAGCAACCTGGCGCCCGGGGTTGAACACTGCCGCGCCGTGGGCGACATGCTCGCGCGCATGCACCTGGCCGGGCGCGACTTCGCCCTGAGCCAGCCCAACCTGCGCGGCCTGCCCTGGTGGAACGAGACCGTGCCGGTGGTGCTGCCGCACCTGAGCGACGCGCAGCGCGCCCTGATCCGCACCGAACTGGCCTACCAGAACCACGTGGCCGCCAGCCCGGCCAGCGCCGCCCTGCCGCGCGGCCCGGTGCACGCCGACCTGTTCCGCGACAACGTGATGTTCGACGGCGAACAGCTCACCGGCTTCTTCGACTTCTACTTCGCCGGCCACGACAGCTTCCTGTTCGACCTGGCGGTGTGCCTGAACGACTGGTGCATCCGCCACGCGGCCGACGAGACCGACGGCCAGCACGACGAGGCCCGCGCCCAGGCCATGCTGACCGCCTACCAGGCGGTGCGCCCGCTCACGGCGGCCGAACGGCAGCTGCTGCCGGCCATGCTGCGTGCCGGCGCGCTGCGTTTCTGGCTCTCGCGCCTGTGGGACTGGCACCTGCCGCGCGAGGCCAGCATGCTCCAGCCGCACGACCCCACCCATTTCGAACGCGTGCTGCGCCACCGCGTGGACCAGGCGGCCACGCTGGCCACCGCCCTGCTCGACGGCGAGGCGCTGACCGCATGAAACCCGCCCCCACGCTCTCTTCGTTCGCTGCCCCCCGAGGGGGCGCGTCATTGCCTTCGGGCGGCCGGGCGGCAATGGCAGACACAGCCCCCACGCTCTCTTCGTTCGCTGCCCCCCGAGGGGGCGCGTCATTGCCTTCGGGCGGCCGGGCGGCACTGACATGAAACTCCACATCGTTCCCGCCCGCACCGGCCTGGCCTGGGTGCGCCTGGGTGTGCGCACCTTCCTGCGCCAGCCCCTGGCCCTGGGTGGGCTGTTCTTCATGTTCATGGGCACGGTGTCGGTGCTGTCGGCGGTGCCGCTGATCGGCCCCGCGCTGGCGCTGGTGCTGGTGCCCGCCGCCACGCTGGGCCTGATGGCGGCCAGCCGCGAGGCCGACGCCGGGCGCTTCCCCATGCCGCTGACGCTGGTGACCGCCTTTCGCGAAGGGCCCCAGCGCAGCAAGGCCATGCTGGCGCTGGGCGCTGGGTACGCGGGGACGATCCTGCTGCTCATGCTGCTGGCGGCGCTGCTGGCCGGCGGCGGCGAGGCCGCGCCGGCCCTGAACGATGGCGAAGTCACACCCGAGGCGGTGCGCGCCGCCTTCTCGGGTGGCGAGGTCTGGTTGATGCTGCTGCTCTACCTGCCGGTGCTGGCGGCCTTCTGGCACGCGCCGGCGCTGGTGCACTGGCACGGCGTCAACCCGGTCAAGAGCCTGTTCTTCAGCCTGCTGGCCTGCTGGGCCAACAAGGGCGCCATGCTGGTGTTCATGGCCGGCTGGGTCGCGGTGTTCGCTGCGGTGGGCCTGGTGCTGAGCCTGCTGGCCAGCCTGCTGGGCAGCGCCACGGCCATGCAGGTGGTGCTGTACCCGCTGGTGCTGCTGATGGCCGCCATGTTCCACACCTCGATCTGGTTCACCTTCCGCGACAGCTTCCTGGACGAGGAAGCGTCCCCCCACACCACCACCGGAGACAGCGCATGACCCCGCACACCCTGCAAGGCCGCAGCGAGGCCGAAGTCACCTGGTTCCAGCGGCGCGAAGCCGTCGCCGCGGCGGGCGCCTGGCTGGCACTGGGCGGCTGGGGCACGGCCCAGGCGCAACAACGCAGCAACGTGGTGGAGTTCGTGGGCGACATCCTGCTCAACGGCCGGCGCATGCTGCCGCAGCAGACGGTGCAGACCGGCGACCAGATCCAGACCGGACCCGGCTCGCGCCTGGTGTTCGTCATCGGCAACGCGGCCTTCCATGTGCGGCAGAACTCGCGCCTGAGCGTCGAGCGCGGCGCCACGCTCAACGCGGTGAGCCTGCTGCGCCTGCTCACGGGCGCGGTGGTCAGCGTGTTCGGCCGCGGCGGCCACCGCAGCATCAGCACGCCCACGCTGACGGCGGGTATCCGCGGCACCGGCGTCTACACCGAGGTGATGGACGACCAGGGCGGTCGCAGCTATTTCTGCAACTGCTACGGCACGGTGGACGTGACCTGTGGCCCGGACCGCCTGGTGTCCACATCGAGCTACCACCAGAGCTTCTGGGGCGAGCCGGCGGCGCGCAACGGCCGCTTCATCCGCCCGGCCAACGCCATCAACCACACCGACGAGGAGCTGGAGTTCCTCGCCCGCCTGGTCGGCCAGCGCACGGCCTGGGAGATTGCCGGCCGCAAGGGCGTGAAGGACGGCAAGGGCTACATGCACGACCAGGCCGGCCAGATGCACCCGGCGATGACGATGCCGGTGCGCTGAGCACGCCCCACAGAAAACGAGCCCGCACCGGAACGCCGGTGCGGGCTCTTTTTCATGGCGGGCGCCCCGCCTCGGCCATCAGCTGCCGATCACGCCACCGTCGTCCTTGGTGATGATGACCGTGGCCGAGCGCGGCAGTGCGGTGCCGCCTTGCGGCCAGTGGCTGTTGCCGCCTTCACCCGGGTGCTGGATGTTGATGAACAGGGTCTTGCTGTCCGGCGTGAAGGTCAGGCCCGTCACCTCGCATTCCTTGGGGCCGACGAAGAAGCGACGGATCTCCTTGGTGGTGGGGTCGGCGCAGAGCATCTGGTTGTTGCCCTGACCGGCGTAGTCGCCCGTGTTGCTGTACGAACCGTCGGTCTGGATCCACAGGCGACCGGTGGCGTCAAAGCCCAGGCCATCGGGACTGTTGAAAGTGTTGTCGACGGTGACGTTGGACGAACCGGCTTTCAAGGCCGTTTGCGGGTCGGCATCCGTTGCGCTGTACACGGTCGGGTTGCCGGCCAGCACGAACAGGTCCCACTCGAAGGTCAGTGCCGTCGGGTTGCCACCCGCCTCGCGCCAGCGCACGATCTGGCCGTAGCGGTTGGCCGCGCGCGGGTTGGCGTCGTCGACATTGGCCAGCGCACGACCGGAGTTGTTGGTCAACGTGACGTACACCTCCTGGGTCTGCGGATGCACGCTCACCCATTCCGGGCGGTCCATCGGCGTGGCGCCCAGCATGTCGGCGGCCAGACGGGTGTTGACCAGAATCTCCGCCTGCGAGGCATAGGCAGACAGGGCCGGGTTGCTGGTGGTCATGGGCAACCACTCGCCGGTGCCCATCATGTCGCCGCTGGCGGTGCCGGCGGCGAACTTGGCCACATACAGCGTGCCGCTGTCGAGCAGGTTGCGGTTGTTGACGAGGTTGCCTTCAACGTAGGTGCCGGTGCTGACGAACTTGTAGATGTAGTCGTTGGCCTGGTCGTCCCCCATGTAAATCACCACGCGCCCGTCGGCGGCGATGGCATAGGCCGCGTTCTCATGCTTGATGCGGCCCAGGGCGGTGCGCTTCTTGGGAGTGGAGGTCGGGTCGAACGGATCGATCTCGACGATCCAGCCGAAGCGGTTGGCTTCGTTGGGTTCCTTCTGCCAGTCGAAGCGGTCGAAATATTCTTCGTACTTGCGCGACGTACCGTTGTTGTCCAGGCCATAGCGGGTCTGGTTGGTGTTGCGCAGGGCACCGGGGCTGGCGGTGTTGGTGGTGCCGAAGTACTGGTTGAAGTTCTCTTCGCAGGTGAGGTAGGTGCCCCAGGGCGTCCAGCCGTTGCCGCAGTTGTTGAGCGTGCCGAACACGGCGGTGCCGGTGGGGTCGGCAGTGGTCTGCAGCAGGGCATCGCCGGCAGCAGGGCCGGTCAGCTGCATCAGCGTGTTGCCGGTGATGCGGCGGTTGTAGCTGGAATCGGTCACGATGGCCCACACACCGGCGGTGCGCTTGATGTGCACCACGCTCACGCCGTGGGCGTTGAGGTCCTTGTTGGCGTCGTCCAGGCTGTTGACGGCGCCGCCGTCAGCGTTGAACAGGTACTGGGTGTTGGTGTACTCGTGGTTCATCACCAGCAAACCCTCTTCGCTGCTGCCGCTGATGGCGAAGTAGTGGATGCCGTCGTGGTTGTCGCCCATCTGGCGGGCCTGGGCCGCCGCGTCTTCACTGGCATCGCCAGCCCAGGTCGATCCCGCACCGCTGGAGAACAGCGGCGTGCCCCAGGGCGCGAACACGGTGGCGGTGTAACCCGGCGCCACGCTCACGGCGTCGTCGGTGGAGATGGCAATGCCGGTGAAGCCCAGTAATTCGGCATCGCTCGACCCACCGCTGGCGGGGGCGTCGTCACCACCGCCGCAGCCCGTGAGGCCGGCGGAAAGGAACGCCACGGCAGCAGCACCCACACCGGTCTTGAGCAGAAAGCCGCGACGGCTCACCGCGCGTTGCACCACGCTCTGGAAGTGTTCGTTGTGGCTGAGATTGGTGGGCAGGTCTTCGCTGTCGATCAGGTGCGTCATGTGTGTTTCCTTGTGGGCAGAAAGAGGAGGTTTCAAGCCGCCAGAGCGTAAGAACACCATGTGAAACAGCGATGACGTTTTGATGCCAAACACATGGCAAAGGTGCGCGGCGCGAGCACCACACAAACGTCACCACTTCGTCACAGGCCCGTCATCTGCGATGCCGACACTGCGCGCGTCTCCCAACACTTTCAGAGATCGCACCCCATGACCCACGCCCCCGTCCCCACCACCGACTTCAACATCGAAGACTCCAACCCCACCGCCAACCCCAGCATCGCGCAGGTGCTGGACGCGCGCCTGAGCCGCCGCGGCCTGCTGCGCGGCGCCGTGGGCGCGGCCAGCGTGGGCACGCTGGCCGCCACCGGCCTGAGCGGTTGCGCCACGGCAGGGGCCTCGCTGCCCGCGGCCGCGTCGCAACTGGGCTTCAACCCGGTGGCCAAGAGCCTGGCCGACGCCGTGGTGGTGCCCGAGGGCTACACCGCGCAGATCGTCTACGCGCTGGGCGACCCGCTGACCGCCGGCACGCCCGCCTTCAAGAACGACGGCACCGACACCGACTTTGCCAACCGCGCCGGCGACCACCACGACGGCATGGAGTGGTTCGGCCTGGACGCCCAGGGCCAGCCCTCGGCCACGGCTTCACTGCGCGGCCTGATCGCGATGAACCACGAGGCCACCACCGACGAAAAGCTGTCGTCCTTCTTCATCCACGCCAATGGCGGCACCGCCACGCTGCCGCGACCAGCCGCCGAGGTGGACAAGGAACTGATGATCCACGGCCTGAGCGTGGTCGAACTGCAGAGCGACGGAAAGCAATGGGCCTACAAGCCCGGCTCGGCCTTCAACCGCCGCGTGACCACCATCACCGAAGCCGCCATCCACGGCGCCGCCCGCGGCAGCGAGCACCTGGTGACCCAGTACGACGCCACCGGCACCAAGGCCCGCGGCACGCTGAACAACTGCGGCGCCGGCCGCACGCCCTGGGGCACCTATGTGTCGGGCGAAGAGAACTGGTTCGGCTACTTCTTCCGCGACGCCAAGGACGACGACGCGCGCAAGAAGGACAAGCAGGTGCAAGGCCTCAAGCGCTACGGCCGCAAGGCCGGCGAAGCCAGCCGCCACGGCTGGGAAAGCGCCGGCGCCGCCGACCAGTACGCACGCTGGAACAACAGCGCCATCGGCGCCAGCGCCAAAGACGACTACCGCAACGAGATGAACACCTTCGGCTATGTGGTCGAACTCGACCCGTACGATCACAAGGCCGTGCTGCGCAAGCGCACCAGCCTGGGCCGCATGGGCCACGAGAACATCACCTTCGCCCGCGCGGTGGCCGGTCAGCCGGTGGTGGCTTACATGGGCGACGACGCGCGTGGCGAGTACATCTACAAGTTCGTGTCCAACGCGAAGTGGGACGCGGCCGACGCCAGCGCCGCCAACCGCCTGGCCGCCGGTGACAAGTACCTGGACCAGGGCACGCTGTACGTGGCGCGCTTCAAGGAAGACGGCAGCGGCCAGTGGCTGGAACTGTCCCTGGACAACCCGGTCATCGCCAACAGTTCGTACTTCGAGTTCAAGACCGCTGCCGACGTGGCCGTCTTCACCCGCCTGGCCGCCGACGCGGTGGGCGCCACCCGGATGGACCGCCCTGAGTGGGCCGGCGTGAACCCGAAGAACGGCGAGGTCTACATCACCCTGACCAACAACAGCAAGCGCACCGTCGAGACCACCGACAGCGCCAACCCGCGCGTCTACACCGACCTGAAAGGCAGCAAGGAACAGAAGGGCAACGTCAACGGCCACATCGTCCGCCTGGCCGAAAAACAGCCGCACGACAGCAGCTTCCGTTGGGACATCTACCTGTTCGCATCCGAAGCCGGTGCCGACCGCGGCAGCGTCAACCTCTCGGGCCTGACCGAAGAGAACGACCTGTCCTCGCCCGACGGCCTGGTGTTCAGCAAGGCCAGCGGCATCTGCTGGATCGAGACCGACGACGGCGCCTTCACCGACAAGACCAACTGCATGCTGCTGGCCGCCCTGCCCGGCCGCCTGGGCGACGGTGGCGAGAAGACCCTGACCTACGGCGAAAAGCAGGTGCGCACCCACGTGGGCAAGGCGCAGACCAGCGCCAGCTTCAAGCGCTTCCTGGTCGGCCCCAAGGGCGCCGAGATCACCGGCATCACCGAAACGCCCGACGGCCGCGCGCTGTTCATCAACATCCAGCACCCGGGTGAGAACACCAAGATGGCCGATGTGAACGACCCGTCCAGGTTCGAAAGCCGCTGGCCCGCCAACGCCGGCTACGGCGCCGGCCAGCGCCCGCGCTCGGCCACCATCGTGATCACCAAGAAGGACGGCGGCGTGGTGGGAGCCTGATCCGTCACGGCGGAGGGAACACCCCGTTCTCGGGGCTCGGAGCGACCTGCGGGTCGCTCTTTTTTTGGGCTGGACTGAGGGATGTCACGGCAGTTTCACGCGAACGTCATGACCCTCTCACAACGTGTGGCGAAGCTGGGCGTTTTCCACGCCGACACCCCATGGCCATGAACCTCCGCCCCGCTGCGCAAGCGACCGTCACAGCGCCGACCTTGTCCATCTGGCAGGCCCTGGACCTGCGCCTGTTCGCCTGGGTGGGCGGTGGACACGCGGCCCACCCGCGCACGCTGGCGCTGGCCTGCGCGCTGGGCCGCTGGAGCTGGGTGCCGCTGCTGGCCCTGATGGCGTCGGCGGCGCTGCTGCACGACGGGTCCGCAGGCCTGTGGGTGCTGGCGCAATGCCTGGCGGTGGCGGCACTGGTGCAACTCGCCAGCAAGCGGCTGGCGCGCCGCTGGTGCGCCAGCCGCCCCTTCATGCGGGGCCTGAGCCCCAACCACCTGCGCCACAGCGCGCGCGGCGGGTTCCCCAGCACCCACGCCACCGTCATGGGCGCGGTGCTGGGCTTCATGGCGCTGCAGCTGCCGGCCGGCGACCCCGCGCTCGCGGGCATGGCGCTGACGGTGGCGGCCACCGGCTGGGCACGCGTGTACGCCGGCGCGCACTTCCCGCTGGACGTGCTGGCGGGCCTCGCCTTCGGGAGCCTCAGCGGTGCACTGCTGGCCGCGGCCTGGGGGGTCTGATGACCGGTGCAACGGCGCTGGCGAGGCGGCGACCCACCCCGTCAGCGCAACGTCATTCAACTGCCATGGTTCTGTCACGGAATCCGGAGGGTGCTCCGATATGCTCGGTCCATGCCATGTACATCCATCGTTTGCATGGCGCCCGTTCCAAAAACCGTTGAGAGAAAGAGCCACGCCATGCGAGCCCTGAAACAAGCCCGAAAGCTGATCGAAAAAAAGCCCGAGTCCCCGGCCGCGCAGGCGCTGTCGACACTGGTCGTGGCGCTGGAGTCGGAAACCCCGTTCACGCTGCACCAGCTCTACCAGCTCGACTACGACAGCTTCGAGCTCGCGCTGGATGTGCTCAAGGAATGGCGCCTGGACCGTTACTACAGCTCCAAGGTTCGTTTGCTGGACCTGTCGGTGCAGGTCGAAGCGATGCGCGAGGGCGACAAGGCCCGGGCCGCCGCCGTGCCCGCCAAGGCCGCGCCGGCCGCTGCCGCTGCTGCTGCCGCCCCGGCGGCCAAGGTCTGAAGCGGCGTTTACGGCCCGTTCACGCCGGCATGATCGCGCCCCACCAGCCGCCGGCGCTGCAGGGCCCAGAACTCCAGCAAGCCCGCCACCACGCCACACACCAGCACACCGGCCTGCACCAGCCGGCGGTGTGCGGAACGTGGGCGATGGTGCGCCAGGGGTGACAGCTTCATGGGTGGTGTCCCGTCCGGTGAGATGACCCCCGACCTTAAGGGCCTGCTGTGACAGTCCCGTGTCGCCCGCGATGACCCCTCCCCCTGGCCCCCCACCGCTGCCCGAGCTGCATTGGCTCGAACAGCTCATCGAGCGCGGCCACCCCCACCTGCAGGCGCGGGAGATGCGCCGCATCCACGTGCCCGGCGGGCCCAGTTTTCCGGTGCACGCCATCACCCTCGGCAACCCGGACCCCGCACTGCCCGCCGTGGGCTACTTCGGCGGCGTGCACGGGCTCGAACGCATCGGGGCCGAGGTGGTCATCGCCTTCCTGCAGAACATCGTCACCCGGCTGGCCTGGGACACCGGCCTGCACCGCCTGCTCGAACAGGTGCGCCTGGTGTTCATGCCCATCGTCAACCCCGGCGGCATGTGGGCCGCCACGCGCGCCAACCCGCGCGGCGTGGACCTGATGCGCAACGCACCGATCGACGCCCGCGAGCGCGTGCCCTACCTGCTGGGCGGCCAGCGGCTGAGCGCCGGTCTGCCCTGGTACCGCGGCCGCCTGGGCGATCCGCTGGAGGCCGAGAGCCAGGCGCTGTGCGAGCTGGTGCAGGCCGAACTGCTGGGCCGGCCGTTCAGCATCGCGCTGGACTGCCACTCGGGCTTTGGCATCAGCGACCGGCTGTGGTTTCCCTTTGCCCACACGCGCGAGCCCATGCCGCACCTGGCCGAGGTGCAGGTGCTCAAGACCCTCTTCGATCAGTCGCACAGCCACCACCCCTACATCATCGAACCGCAGAGCGCGCAGTACCTGGCGCACGGCGACCTGTGGGACCACCTCTACCTGCAGGCCTGCGAGAACACCGGGCGCACCTTCCTGCCGCTGACGCTGGAGATGGGCTCGTGGCTGTGGGTCAAGAAGAACCCGCGCCAGCTGTTCTCGCGCAAAGGCATCTTCAACCCGCAGATCGGTCACCGGCAGCAGCGCGTGCTGCGGCGGCACCTGGCGCTGCTGGACTTTCTGGCGCGCGCAGCGAGCAGCCACGAGCGTTGGCGCCCGCCGTCCGACGACCGCGCACAGCACCACGCGCAGGCCCTGGCGCAGTGGTTCCCGACATGAACCCGGCGCCCCTCCCATCCCCGGCACCCACCTGGGTGCTGCTGCGCGGACTCACGCGCGAAGCGGCGCACTGGGGCAGCTTCCCCAGCGTGTTCCAGCAAACGCTGCCCGGCGCGCAGCTGCACCTGCTGGACCTGCCAGGCAACGGCGCGCGCCACGCCGAACGCAGCCCCGCCACCGTGGACGCCCTGGTGGCCGACGTGCGCGCACAGATCGCACAGCGCGACATCGCCACGCCGGTGCAGGTGCTGGCCCTCTCGCTGGGCGCCATGGTGGCCGCGCAGTGGGCACACACCGCGCCGCACGAACTGGCCGGGGCCGTGCTGGTCAACACCAGCCTGCGGCCTTTCAGCCCCCTGCACCACCGCCTGCAAGTGTCCAACTGGCCGCGCGTGCTGCGGCTGGCGCTGGGCCGCCCCACGCCCGACGCGGCCGAGCGCCTGGTCTGGCAGATGACCAGCCGGCAACGCACGGTGGACGAGGATGTGATCGCCACCTGGGTGAGCGCGCGCCGACAACACCCTGTGCGCGGCGCCAACGCCCTGCGCCAGCTGCTGGCCGCCGCGCGCTACCGGGCACCGGCGCAGGCCCCGGCCGTGCCCTTGCTGTTGCTGGCCGGCGCGGGCGACCGGCTGGTGGACCCGCGCTGTTCACACGCCCTGGCGCGGGCGTGGCAGGCCCCGCTGCGCGAACACCCGCACGCCGGCCACGACCTGCCGCTGGACGACCCGCATTGGTTGGCCCAACAGGTGCGCGACTGGCTTGGCCAACGGGCCTGAACGCCACCCCGAAGCGCTGCACCCCGGCGCCGTCACGGCAACGACACATGCGCGCCATACGCTGCGCGCGCCCGTGTCCACTTTTGCCACCCCCATGAACACCCTGCGCCTCTGCACGCTGGCGGCCGCCCTGGTCGCCAGCTTCACCCTGCCCTCACCCGCCCCGGCCCAACCGACGGCTGCACCTCGCGGCCCGTTCGCCCTGGTCCACCACCTGCCGGTGGATGGCGTGGCCGAGATCGTGACCGCCACGCCCGACGGCCTGACCCTGCTCTACACCAGCGCCGACGCCGGCGCGCTGGGCCTGGTGGACATCACCGACCCGGCCCGGCCGCTGCCGCTGCCGCGCGTGGACGTGCGCATCGGCGGCGTCGGCGAGCCCACCTCGGTGGCCATCAGCCCCGACGGGCGTTACGCCGTGCTGGCCCTGCGCATGGGCGACGACGTGGCCAACCCACGCCGCGGTTTCCTGCGGGTCTACGACATCCGCGACCCGCGCGCGGTCCAGCACGTCAAGGACATCCTGGTCGGCATCGGCCCCGACTCGCTGGCCCTGGCCGGCCACGGCCAGACGCTGCGCGCCATCGTCGCCATCGAAGACGAAGAAACCGATGCCGAGGGCGACGCCACGCTGGACGGCCGGCGCCCCGGCCGCATCGACGTGGTGGGCCTGCAGGACCTGTACGGCGGCGCCAGTACAGGCCTGCAATCCATCGAACTGCTGGACGCGCTCCAGGCCCTGCCCGGCGCGGTCTACCCCCGGGACCTGCAACCCGAGTTCGTTGCGATCTCGCCCGACGGCCGCACCGCCGCCGTGACGCTGCAGGAAAACAACGCCATCGCGCTGATCGACCTGCGCCCGCCGCGCCAGGCCCGTCTGCTGCGCGTGCTGTCGGCCGGCACCGTGGTGCGCAACGGCAACGCCGACCTGCGCAAAGACAAGGAGATCGCATTCAAAGACAGCTTCACCGGCCGGCGCGAACCCGATGCGGTGACCTGGGTGTCGAACGCGGTGTTCGCGCTGGCCAACGAAGGCGACGGCAAGAAGGGCCCGGACGGCACGCTGCCGGGCGGCCGCGGCTTCACGCTGATGAACACACGAGGCGAGGTGGTGTTCGACAGCGGCGACCAGACCGAACGCCACGCGCTGCAGTTCGGCCATTACCCCGACAAGCGATCTGCATCCAAGGGGGTGGAGGTCGAGGGCGTCACCACCGGCCGCTTCGGCGGCCAGCCCTACCTGTTCGCCGGATCGGAGCGCGGCTCCTTCCTGGACGTGTACGAGGTGAGCGCCCCGAAGCGGCCGCGCTTCGTGCAGCTGCTGCCCACCGGCCTGTCGCCCGAGGGCATCACCACCGTCACGCGCCGGGCCGATGGCCAGCAACTGGTGGTGAGCGCCAACGAGGTCGAGGGCTCGCTCAACTTCTACCGCTTCCACGCCCGCGGCGCGCCGGCCGGCGATCCGCAGATCGTGGCGCGCGATGCGGCCCTGCCCTGGGGCGCCCTCTCGGGCCTGAGCACCGACGGCATCCACCTCTACGCCGTGCCCGACAACGCGTTTGCCCAGTCGCGCATCTGGCGGCTGAACATGGCCGACGCCGCGCAGGGCCGGGTGGTGATCGACCAGGTGACGATGCTGACGGAAGCCGACGGCCAGCCTGTGCAGCTGGACCCCGAAGGCATCGCGCGCGTGGCCGACGGTTTCTGGGTCGTGTCCGAAGGCAAAACGGTGGCGGACAACACCCTCATCAAGGTCAACGCCGCCGGCGTGGTGCAGCAGCGCGTGAAACTGCCCGCCGACGTGCAGGCCCGGTTCGCCAGCGCCAAGACCAGCACCGGCTACGAAGGCGTGGCCGCCAGCGCCGACGGCCAGACGCTCTACATGGCGGTGCAGCGCGGCTACGACCTGAGCAAACCGCAGGCGGCCATCCTCAAGCTGCACCTGCCGACCATGACCTGGACCAGCGCGCTGTACCCGCTGGAACAGCACAGCCGGGATGCCAAGACCTACTGGATGGGGCTGTCCGAGATCCAGCTCACCCCCGACGGCCGCCTGCTGCTGCTCGAACGCGACAAGGGCGGCGGCGAGGCCAAGGCGATCCACGCCGAGGTCAAGCGCATCTACAGCGTGTCCGCGGCCGACGTGGTGGACGGCGCGGTGCTGAAGAAGACCCTGGTGAAGGACCTGCGCCGCGACTTCGAATGGCTGCATGAAAAAGCCGAAGGCATGGTCGTTTTCCAGGGTGACGTCTGGGTCGTGAACGACAACGACGGCGCTGGCTGGACCCGCCTGCTCAACGCTGGCAGGCCTTGATGAAACCGCTGTGACAGCGGTTGCTGCTTCCGAAACTGTAGCGAAGCGGAAACACTGTCACAGAACTGTTATGCCCCGCCGGTGAAATACAGGCACCTGCTTGCCAGCGGCATCAGGCGGGGCGCCAGCCCCCACCGTTCCAACAATCTCCACAAGGAAAATCCATGAAAAAGAGCCTCATTGCTCTGGCCGTTCTGGCCGCTTCCGGCGCCACGATGGCCCAATCCTCCGTCACCGTGTATGGCCGCGTGGACGCGTCCGTCGGCAGCATCGACAAGATCGTTGGCGGCAGCGACACCAAACTGTTCTCGGGCGGCGACGTCGGCCTGACCACCCCGCGCCTGGGCTTCATGGGCGTCGAAGACCTGGGCGGCGGCCTCAAGGCCACGTTCAAGCTCGAACAGCGCATCAACCTCGACACCGGTGATCTGCAAACCCCTTCGTTCAAGGGTGAGACCAGCGTCGGCCTGTCCGGTGGCTTCGGTGCCGTGCGCCTGGGTCGCATGACCACCTCGTTCGACGACGCACGCGCCGTGTCGAACAAGTTCAACGTGTTCGACTCCAACGGTTTCACCCCCACCGGTGCCGTCCTCAAGACCAGCAGCGACCCCAAGACGAAGAACTCGGACTACAGCAGCCGCGCCAACGGCATGGTCCGTTACGACAGCCCCAGCTTCGGTGGTGTGTACGGTTCTTTCTCGCACGCCTTCGAGCAGACCGCTGGTGCCGATGACACCGTCACCAGCCTGATGCTGGGCTACAAGGACGGTGGCCTGAACGTGGCACTGGGCTTCCAGGACGAGAAGACCAAGCAGGAATACACCCAGCTGGCCGCCTCGTACGACTTCGGCTCCTTCGCCCTGTCCGGCGGCTACAGCACCCGCAAGGCCGACGCAGCCGCCAACGGCAAAGACACCGAATACAACCTGGGCGTGGAAGTGCCCTTTGGTGCCGTCAAGGTGTCTGCCGGCTACGCTTCGAGCGAAACCAAAATCAGCGGCGCCAAGGCCAACGAATCGTCGGGCTTTGGTCTGGGAGCCAAGTACGCCCTGTCCAAGCGCACCAGCCTGTACGGCGGCTACAGCAAGGTCTCTGAAGAGAATGCGGCTGGCGTGAAGAGCGCGGACACCAAGATCTTCGCCGTCGGCGTGCGCCACGACTTCTGATCGTGCACAGACGGCCCCGCATGCCGCGGGGCCGCTTTTTCTCCCTTGATCTCCAAGGTTGCGCAGTTCGCGTGAGCGATCAGAGGCTGAGCAACTGTTTCACAACCACCGGTGCGTCAGCACCGGTGGTTTTTTTGCGTGGGATGTCGCTCAGTCGTCCACCGGCGTGAGCTTGGCCACGCTCAGCGCCAGCCACTTCACGCCGTGGCGGCTGAAGCTCACCTGCGCCCGCGCATCGGTGCCCGCGCCTTCGAGCGCCAGCACCTTGCCTTCGCCGAACTTGGTGTGGAAGACCTTCTGCCCGGTGCGGATGCCGATGCCGCGGTCGGGCTCGGCCGCCTTGGGCGGCGGGCTGCCGCTGCCGGTGGACAGGAAGCCCGGCGACCAGCCCGGCTGGGCGCCGCGCGCTGCGCCACCACCATAGGCACTGCCCCGGCTGGCGCCCCAGGGCGCACCGCCGCCGCCCGCGCTCCCGCCGCCACCCCAGGCCGGCTGCTGGGGCGTGAGCCATTTCAGGCAGGCCTCGGGCAGCTCGTCGAAGAAACGGCTGCGCATGTTGTAGCGGGTCTGGCCGTGCAGCATGCGCGTCTGCGAATGGCTGAGGTACAGGCGCTGGCGCGCGCGGGTGATGGCCACGTACATCAGGCGGCGTTCTTCCTCCAGCCCGTCGCGGTCGCTCATCGCGTTCTCGTGCGGGAACAGGCCCTCTTCCAGCCCGGTGATGAACACGCAGTTGAATTCCAGCCCCTTGGCGGCGTGCACCGTCATCAGCTGCACCGCGTCCTGGCCGGCCTGGGCCTGGTTGTCGCCCGACTCCAGCGCGGCGTGCGTGAGAAAGGCCACCAGCGGGCTGAGGGTCTCGCCGGTTTCGGCGTCGGGGGTCAGCGGAGGGATGGCCTCGTCCAGCACCGGTGCGTTCGGATCCAGCCCCTGGCTCACGGGGCTTTGCGTCAGGCCGGCACCGTGCTCGTCCACCGGCAGCGCCACGGCCTCGCGGCCGAAACCTTCCTGCATCACGAAGCTCTCGGCCGCGTTGACCAGCTCCTCCAGGTTCTCCACCCGGTCTTCACCCTCGCGTTCGGCGCGGAAGTGTTCGATCAGGCCGCTCTTGTCCAGCACCAGCTCGATGATCTCTTTCAGGGTCATGCCCTGGGTGCGCTCGCGCAGCACGTCCAGCAGCGCGACGAAGTTGCCGATGGCCGCGCCGGCCCGGCCGGTCACGCCGCTCACGGCGTCGTGCAGCGAACAGCCGCTGGCCCGCGCCACGTCCTGCAGCTGCTCCACGCTGCGCGCACCGATGCCGCGCGGCGGGAAGTTCACCACGCGCAGGAAGCTGGTGTCGTCGTGCGCGTTCTCCAGCAGGCGCAGGTAGGCCAGCGCGTGCTTGATTTCGGCGCGCTCGAAAAAGCGCAGTCCGCCGTAGACGCGGTAAGGCATGCCGGCGTTGAACAGGGCGGTTTCGACCACGCGGCTTTGCGCGTTGCTGCGGTAGAGCACGGCCATCTCGCTGCGCGCCATGCCTTCGCGTTCGAGCTGTTTCATCTCGTCCACCATCCACTGCGCCTCGGCGAAATCGCTCACCGATTCGGACACCCGCACCGGTTCGCCCGCGCCCGCATCGGTGCGCAGGTTCTTGCCCAGGCGGCGGCTGTTGTGGCCGATGAGTTCGTTGGCGGTGTTGAGGATGTTGCTGGCGCTGCGGTAGTTCTGCTCCAGCTTGATCTGGTGCTGCACCTGGAACTCGCGCACGAAGTCGGTCATGTTGCCCACACGCGCACCGCGGAAGGCGTAGATGCTCTGGTCGTCGTCGCCCACCGCAAACACCGCGTTGCCGGGCACCGGCAGCCCTTCGATGGGGGGCGACGAGAACATCTTGATCCAGGCGTACTGCAGGCGGTTGGTGTCCTGGAACTCGTCGATCAGGATGTGACGGAAGCGCCGCTGGTAGTGCACGCGGATCGGGTCGTTGTCGCGCAGCACCTCGTAGCTGCGCAGCATCAGCTCGCCGAAATCGACCACGCCTTCGCGCTGGCACTGCTCTTCGTACAGCTGGTAGATCTCGACCTTGCGGCGCGTCTCGTCGTCGCGCACCACCACGTCGCGCGGGCGCTGGCCGTCTTCCTTGCAGCCGCTGATGAAGTACTGCAGCTGCTTGGGCGGAAAGCGCTCGTCGTCGACGTTGTGCTGCTTGCACAGGCGCTTGATGGCCGAGAGCTGGTCCTGCGTGTCCAGGATCTGGAAGGTCTGCGGCAGGTTGGCCGCCTTGTAGTGGGCGCGCAGCAGCCGGTTGCACAGGCCGTGGAAGGTGCCGATCCACATGCCGCGCACATTGACCGGCAACATGGCCGAGAGCCGCGTCATCATCTCCTTGGCCGCCTTGTTGGTGAAGGTCACGGCCATGATGCCGCCCGGCCCCACCTGCCCGCTCTGCAGCAGCCAGGCGATGCGGGTGGTGAGCACCCGGGTTTTGCCCGAACCGGCCCCAGCCAGGATGAGCGCGTGCTCGGGTGGCAGGGTGACGGCGGCGGCCTGCTCGGGGTTCAGGCCGGCGATCAACGGGGTGGGGTCTTCAAACAGCATCCGGGGATTGTAGGAAGCGGCCCGCCATATGGCCCGACGTATAGCCATCATATGGCCCCAGACACCCCCACGGCGGGTGGCATCGGCCTAGAATCAATCACCGGGCCCAAGCAATTGCGCCCGGTTTCTTTTTTCCGGCTCCGGAATCAAGCGCCGGCCAGTTCCAAGCGCCTTTTCATCAACCCACCCCGCCGTGCAATGCGGGGGTGACTGAAAGGCCCACATGGAAATCTTCGACTACGACAACATCCTGCTGCTGCCGCGCAAATGCCGCGTGGAAAGCCGCAGCGAGTGCGACCCCTCCATCACATTCGGCGGCCGGCGCTTCAAGCTGCCGGTGGTGCCCGCCAATATGAAGACGGTGCTGGACGAGTCCATCAGCGAGTGGCTGGCCGCCAACGGCTACTTCTACGTGATGCACCGCTTCGACTTGGACAACGTGGCCTACGCGAAGCGCATGCGCGAGAAGGGCCTGTTCGTCTCCATCAGCTCGGGCGTGAAGGCGCCGGACTACGACGTGATCGACCGCCTGGCCGCCGACGGCGTGGGCGCCGACTACATCACCATCGACATCGCGCACGGCCACGCCGAAAGCGTGCGCCTGATGATTGAGCACATCAAGAAAAAGCTGCCGCAGGCCTTCGTGATCGCCGGCAACGTGGCCACGCCCGAGGCCGTGATCGACCTGGAAAATTGGGGCGCGGACGCGACCAAGGTGGGCGTGGGCCCGGGCAAGGTCTGCATCACCAAGCTCAAGACCGGCTTTGGCACCGGCGGCTGGCAGCTGTCGGCGCTGAAGTGGTGCGCGCGCGTGGCGACCAAGCCCATCATCGCGGACGGCGGCATCCGCCACCACGGCGACATCGCCAAGAGCGTGCGCTTCGGCGCGACCATGGTGATGATCGGCTCGCTGTTCGCGGGCCACGAAGAATCACCGGGCCAGACGGTCGAGGTCGACGGCAAGCTCTACAAGGAGTACTACGGCTCGGCCAGCGACTTCAACAAGGGCGAGTACAAGCACGTCGAAGGCAAGCGCATCCTCGAACCCGTCAAAGGCAAACTGGCCGACACGCTGCGCGAGATGCAGGAAGACGTGCAAAGCTCGATCAGCTACGCCGGCGGCACCCAGCTGGCCGATCTGAAGAAAGTGAACTACGTGATCCTCGGCGGCGAGAACGCCGGCGAGCACCTGTTTATGTAACCCCCCGCGCCGCCTGCGGCGTCACCCCCCAAGGGGCGGCACTGGCGGCCCGGCAAAGCCGGTTCCGCGGTGCCCTGGAACAACTCCCCCTCGTATATCAACCTGGCCTGAGCGCGTGTCCTTTTCAGGGATGCGGTGGAACCGGCTCTGCCGGGCCACTCGCATCGCCCCCCTTGAGGGGGTGACGCGCGCAGCGCGGCGCAGGGGTGGGCTAAATGTCCAGCATCTGCAGCGCCAGCCGGTGCAGCCGGTGCCGCGGCTCGACCAGGGCGTCGACCACGCTGAAGTGGTTGCGCCCCGGCATCTCTTCGCACACCGGCACCGCCTCGTCGCCCCAGGCCTGGCGGATCAGGCGGTTCTGGCGGCGGAACTCGTCGCTCTCGTCCCCTCCCACCACCGACACCAGCACCCCGCGCCCCTCGCCCACATCGGGCGCGGGCATGCCGGCGGGGCTGGCCTTGAGCGCGTCGGCCGGCGTCAGCCCCAGGGCGTCGCGGATGAACGGCGCGTGGCGCAGCGGCTCCAGGTCGTACAGGCCGGAGATGGACAGCGCGTCCTTGACCAGATCGGGCGGCAGGTCCGGAGCCACCTGCTGCCACGCACAGTTGAGCAACAGGGCCGCCAGGTGCCCACCGGCCGAATGCCCCACCAGCGTGATGCGTTGTGGGTCACCGCCGTGCACCGCGATGTGGCGGTAGACCCAGGCCAGGGCCTGCACCATCTGCAGCACGATGTCCGGCACGGTCACCGCCGGGCACAGCGCGTAGTTGGGCACCACCACGCAGGCGCCCTTTTTCACGAACGGCGCGGCGATGAAGCTGTGGTCGGACTTGTCCAGGGCGCGCCAGTAGCCGCCGTGGATGAACACCAGCACCGGGGCCGGCGCTGTGTCGGGGCGGGGCGGCGCCGGAAAGATGTCCAGCGTCTCGCCCGGGCCATGACCGTAGGCCACATCGACCAGCCCGCCCAGGCGCTGCCGCGCCGCGGCCGAATCGCGGGCCCAGCGTTCGAGGATCGCCCCGTGTTCGGGCACCAGCGCGCGGTTGTTGTACTGGGTGTCCAGCCAGGCCGGGTCGAAAGAGGTGGTGGCGTTCATGCAAAACATTGTGTCACGCGGGTTTTGGCGACCCGGCGGCGGGCGCGACACCCCGATCCGCTGACACAGCCGCCGATTTGATGTATTCTGTATACAGAGTACAGAGAGCCCACCCATGACCGCCCAACTGCTGCAGCTGACCACCGCGCCCGACCTGGCCGACCAGGTCTACCGTGCGCTGCTCGACGCCATCAGCGAAGGTTCGCTGGCGCCCGGCCAGCGCATCACCCAGGAAGAACTGGCCGAACAACTGGCCGTCTCGCGCCAGCCGGTGATGCAGGCGCTGCGCCTGCTCAAGAAAGACGGCTTCGTGCAGGACGCCCCGGGCCGCGGCCTGCAGGTCACGCCGCTGGACCCACGCTGGCTGGTCCAGGTGTACGAGGTGCGCGGCGCGCTGGACACCCTGGCCGTGCGCCGCGCCGCCGAGCGCCGCACGCGGCTGGATCCGGCGCTGTTCAGCCGTGGACGCGATGCCGTGGCACGCGGCGACGTCAAGGCCATGATCGACGCCGACCTCGCCTTCCACAGCGCGCTGTACCAGGCGGCCGGCAACCCGCTGATCGAGCAGAGCGCGCTGCTGCACTGGCAGCATATCCGCCGCGCCATGGGTGAGGCGCTGCAGAGCTCGGCCCTGCGCGAGCCGGTGTGGGACGAACACGAGGCGATCGCACTGGCCGTGGCGCAAGGCGACGCCGAGCGCGCCGAGGCGCTGATGCGCCGACACAGCGAGCAGGCCAGCGCCCACTTGGCCGAACAACTGGGCGGGGTCGCCGCAACCGACAACTCCGTGGTTCGTTGAACCACTTTGCGCGGACGCCGGGCCGCAAGCCTGGCGTCCGCTTTTTTCTGCAGCTTGCAGCCAGCTGAACACCACCCGGCAGCAAGGCTGCCCCCGCCCTACACTGACCGCCCCTCACCCCAGACGCCGTTTGTTGCCGTGACCCTCACCACCCCACGCCCCATCCTCGCCGTGCTCGGCATCGGCATGATGGGCCACCCCATGGCCCGCCGCCTGTGCGAAGCGGGTTTCACCGTCCACGCCTGGAACCGCTCGCGAGCCAAGGCCGAGCGCCTGCAGCCCTTCGGCGCGCAGGTGCACGACACGCCCGCGCAGGCCGCCGCCGCGGCCGATCTCGTGATCACCCTGCTCGAAGACGGCCGCGCGGTCGAAGACGTGCTGTTCCAGCAAGGCACCACCAGCGGCCTGCGCGCCGGCACCCTGGTGGTGGACATGTCCTCCATCCAGCCACGCCAGGCGCGCGACCACGCCGCGCGGCTGGCCGCCATGGGCGTGCAGCACCTGGACGCCCCGGTCTCCGGCGGCACCGTGGGCGCCGAAGCGGGCACGCTGGCCATCATGGCCGGCGGCAAACCGGCCGACTTCGAACGCGCGCAATCGGCTTTTGCGGTGCTCGGCCGCGCCACCCTCGTCGGCCCCACCGGCGCCGGCCAACTGGCCAAACTTGCCAACCAGATGATTGTGGGCATCACCATCGGCGCGGTGGCCGAGGCCCTGCTGCTGTGCGAACGCGGCGGCGCCGACATGGGCAAGGTCCGGCAGGCCATCACCGGCGGCTTCGCCGACAGCCGCATCCTGCAGGTGCACGGCCAGCGCATGGTGGACCGCGACTTCGCCAAACGTGCGGCCATCACGGTGCAGCTCAAGGACATGCGCAACGCCGTGGCCACGGCCGGCGAGATCGGCTTTGACGCGCCCATCACCACCTTGTTTGAAAAGCTCTACGCCGAAGCGGCCGAGCACGGCCTGTCGGACCTCGACCACTCGGCCCTGTTCATGGAACTGGCCAGCCGCAACGGCATGTGCTGAAACGCTGCACGGCGCTAGAATCCGCCCACGTGGGGACGTAGCTCAGCTGGGAGAGCGTCGCGTTCGCAATGCGAAGGTCGGGAGTTCGATCCTCCTCGTCTCCACCAAAAAACAAAAAAGCCGCTGTGTTCACAGCGGCTTTTTTCATGGCGAGATCAACCGATCAGCGCGGCGTGCGGCGGGCCATCGGACGCGACGGAGCGCCTTCCGAACGACGCTGTGGTGCGTCGCCGCGCGGAGCGCCGCGGTCGAAGCTGCCGCGGTCGGCGAAGCGGTCACCGCCACGATCGGCAAAACGGTCGCCACCACGGTCAGCACCCTTGTCGGTGCGGCCGAAGCTGGAGAAGCCAGCATTGGCGCGCGGCGCCGGGCGGCCCTGGGGACGGTCACCGAAACCACCACGACCGGCGGCCGGGCGCTGGTCACCACGGTTGTCACCGCGCGGATCAAAGCGGGTGTCCCCACGGTTGTCGAAACGCGCGTCGCCACGCGGCTGCTCGAACCGAGGCTGCTCGAAACGGGGTTCACCACGGCCTTCGAAGCGCGGCGCGTCGCCACGGCCTTCGAAACGCGGGCCGCGCGGTGCCGGCGCGCCACGGCGGTCACCGCCGAAGCGGTCGTTGCCACCACGGCCGGCCGGACGGCCACCGCGACCAAACGGCTCGGCTTGCGGCGGGCGCTGGCGCGGCTCCAGGCCGGCCACGGTTTCCACGGCAATGCGCTGGTGCGTGAAGGCTTCGATGTCGAAGATCTTGCGGCGGTCGCGGAACTCGGCCAGCGTGACGGCCAGACCGTCGCGACCGGCACGGCCGGTGCGGCCGATGCGGTGGGTGTAGTCCTCGGCCTTCATCGGCAGGCCGAAGTTGAAGACGTGGGTGATGGTGGGCACGTCGATGCCGCGAGCGGCGACGTCGGTGGCCACCAGGAACTGCACCTGACCACCACGCAGTGCCATCAGGCGGCGGTTGCGAATGCCCTGGCTCAGGGCACCGTGCAGCGCCACGGCGGCAAAGCCAGCCTGCTGCAGGTCAGTCGCCAGACCGTCGCATTCGACCTGCGTGCTGCAGAACACCACGGCCTGGTCGATCGTGGTGTCGCGCAGCCAGTGGTCCAGCAGCTTGCGCTTGTGGTCGGCGTTGTCGGCCCAGAACAGCACCTGCTTGATGTTGGCGTGCTGCTCTTGCGGGGTGTCGATCTGCACCTTCTGCACGTGCTTGCCACCGTCGTGCATCACGCGCATGGCCAGTTGCTGGATGCGCGGCGCGAACGTGGCACTGAACATCATGGTCTGCTGGCGCTGGGCGGTCAGGTCGTTGACTTCGGCCAGGTCGTCCGAGAAGCCCAGGTCCAGCATGCGGTCGGCTTCGTCCACCACCAGGAAGCGCACCTGGTCGAGCTTGAGCTGCTGCGAGCGCTGCAGGTCCAGCAGACGGCCGGGGGTGGCGACCACGAGGTCGGCGTTCTGCAGCTTGGCGATCTGCACCTGGTAGGGCATGCCGCCCACCACGTTGGCGATGCGCAGGCCGCGGCAGTGGCGCACCAGCTCGATGGCGTCGTGCGCCACCTGCTGGGCCAGTTCGCGCGTCGGGCACAGCACCAGGGCGCCGGGCGTGGCGGCCTTGAAGTGGCGCGGGTTGGTCGGGTCCTTGCGCTTGGTGCGCTTGGGAGCCGGCTCGCCATTGGCCAGTGCGTCGGCGGTGGCCTGCTCGAACGCCAGGCGTTCTTCTTCGGCGGCAGCGGCCTGCTGTTGCAGCAGGGTGTGCAGCACGGGCAGCAGGAAGGCGGCGGTCTTGCCGCTGCCGGTCTGG